>JBDSIY010000091.1:0-7554 GCA_039917735.1 Novosphingobium sp.
GACTTCGCCGCCTTCCACAGGGAAGTGGAAAAAGCCCTGAACGCGAAAATCCCCCTTCAGGAACGCAACGACTGGGAAAACTGGATCACCACCACTCGCGCCGAAATTCACGCCCTGACCGCCGAGATCGCCCGGCTGGAAGCCGACATAAACGCGAAGGTTTACGTGCTGTTCGACCTGACGCCCGATGAGGTCGCGCTGCTTGAGGCCAATGTTTGAGGGCGCAGGCGTGGAACAATCCGCCGCCCGAAGCGCCGTTCTGACCGCCCAAGTTCGCCTCTATCCAAGAGATTTGGGGGCCACATTGGGGGCCACTTCCAAAATGACTCCGCAAGGATCGGCGGAAATCAGCCAATATCAGGCGATATTGCGGTTCCCGCTACCGCTCCATTTCCCCGCGCATCGCGGCCCGGCCCAGCAGCGACCTCCACGGATCCCCCGCATGTATCGACCTGGTTGGCTATTGCGTTGGCCGCGAGCATCGTCAGGCGCTCACGCAACCCTGCTCTAGCCGCTCGTCGCCGCGCTCAGGAACGGTTCCGCCGCGGCGCGCAGCGCTTCGGCGCCGGCGTTTTCGGGCAGCACCGCCTTGAGCAGCTTCACGTCCTTGACCAGCAACGGCGCGCCGATCGAAAAGGCGCTCGGCGCGGGCAGTCGGGCATAGACATCGAAGCCGAAACTACGGCCGCTGCTTTCGCGGATCAGCTCGGACAGCGCCACGCGGTTGATCCCGAGCGCCTGGCCGGCGTCGCAGGCGGCGTGGGCGATGCCCATGTTGGCCGCGAGCATGGCGTTGTTGATCAGCTTGACGTGCTGCCCCGCGCCGACCGGGCCCAGCAGCACGATCAGCCGGCCGAAGGTTTCGAATACCGGCCGCGCGGCGTCGAACAGCGCCTGGGTGCCCCCGCACATCACGGTGAGCGTGCCGGCTTCGGCGCCCGGCGAGCCGCCGCTTACCGGCGCGTCGATCAAGCCGATGCCGCGTATCGCGCATTGCCGTTCGAGATCGAGGCAGGTGTCCGGGTGGACGGTCGAGTGGATGGCGATGCGGCTGCCGGCGCGCATCGCCGGGATCAGCTGATCGCAGACCTGGCGGACATCGCCGTCGTTGACCACGCAGATGCCGACATGATCGCAGGCTTCGCCGAGTTCGGCGACACTGGCCGCCGCCCTGGCGCCCTTGGCCCTGTATGCCTCCAGGGCTTCCGCCCGGCGCGCCCATACTGTCAGCGGCATGCCGGCATCGGCGATACGATGCGCCATCGGCCCGCCCTGGCTGCCGATGCCGATGAAGCCGATCCGCTCTTCGCTCATCAATCCTGCCCCTGGTACGAACGACCTTATCTCACGTCGCGAGGAGGGATCATGCCCCAACCCGCTCACATCGACCGGTTCTGCTCCCACGCCGCATCGGTCATCCAGACATATTCGAGATAATGGCCAAGCTGCCTGCGCGCGTCGAGATAGAGGAACTTAAGGCTGTCGCCGCCAAGGTCGCGCTCCATCGCGATCGGCAGATCCTGCTTTGCCACCCGTGCCCGGAAGTCGGTCCAGTCGGGCACGCGGGTGC
This sequence comes from Novosphingobium sp., assembly GCA_039917735.1. Taxonomy (GTDB): domain Bacteria; phylum Pseudomonadota; class Alphaproteobacteria; order Sphingomonadales; family Sphingomonadaceae; genus Novosphingobium. The sequence goes on from JBDSIY010000091.1 coordinate 1,571, forward strand.
AGGTCTGGTGGAAGCGCATCGGGCCGCCGTTTGCCACGCAGTTGCCGTAAATCCCGAGCGGATCGGCGAGCGGCTGGATCAGTTCATATTGCATGTCGCCGATCCAGATGAACGCCAGCCGCATCTTGTTGACGACCTCGCCCCGGGGCGAATCCACCGGCTGCTCGATGTCCAGGATCCTCGGCTCATGCCGCATGCCGCGGGTGCGGAATTGGGCGATGCCTTCCTGGATGTCGTCGCAGATATAGCCGAGCTGGAAAAGATGACCTTCGAACATCGCTCTTCCTTCAGCCTTCGCGCGCCACGTCGTACCGCGACAGGTAGCGCTCGAACAACGGTTCCAGCTGTTCCTTGGTCAGCCCGTATTGCGCGAGCTTGTATTCGTGGCGTCCGAACTTGTCCTGCGGGTTGTCGTCGATCCAGCCCTGGATGCCGGCCTCCGCCTCGGCGGTGAACTCGTCGCCGAGCGTGGCGTAAAGCTTGCGCATCACGCCGATCGGATCGGTCATCATGTCGTCGTAATGGACGTCGATGATCTTGTCCTCGCCGTGCTTGTCGCGGAAGTCCATGATCCGGTTGGCGTGTTCGGCGCATTGCCAGGAATAGTCCTGGCCCAGCCATTCGGTGTCGGGCTTGCCCATGAAGGCGTAGTGGCTCAGCGAAATCAGGCTGCACAGCGAGCCGGTGGCGGTGAACGGATCGCGGTGGGTCCAAATCACCCGCGCGTCCGGATAGACCTTGAACAGCGTTTCGAGATAGAGCGCGTGGCTCGGCTTCTTGAGGTTCCACACCCCCGGCGCCTGTGACTGGATCACCTGCAGGAACCGCTTGTGGTACTCATAGGCCGAGGTCATGTCGCAGGAGAAGATGAACTCCTTGTACTCGGGCAGCTTGCCTTTCGATTCGATCATCAGCGTCTTGAAATCATGCGCCATGATGAAGACGTCTTCGTTCGGGTATATCGCCGAGCCGCGATAGTATTTGCCGCGTGCCGGATTGGCGGCAAGCTCGGCCCGCTCCTGCTCCAGCCGGGCGAGCGCGCGCGGATCGGTCTTGAGCGTCGCGCCGGTCGCGGGCGGCACCGGATCGTCGATTTCCCAGGTGAGCGGCGAGCGGCGCGCAGGATCGGCGGCGAGCAGGTTCGACATCAGCGTGGTGCCGGTGCGCGGCACCCCCATGACGAACACCGGACGCGCCACCGGCTGCGCGAGCAACTCGGGGTTCCGACGCAGGTAATCCGAGATCTTCAGCCGGCCGCGCAGATAATGAAGCGCGTCGTCCTTCATCCGGGCGATGCCCGGCTCGGTGTACTGGCCGCGCGCAATGCCTTTGTTCGCATCGCCGACCAGGACGTCCAGTCCCTCGCGGTAGCTGTCGCTGTCGAAGGCGGTGATGCCGGTCTCGCGCATCGCCTGTTCGATGAGCGCGTCCGCGACGATCTGATCGGCGACAATCGCATCCTGGGCCATGATCTAGCTCTCCCATTATCGTGCGGCTGGCCGCCGCGGGCTTACGCGCGAATAGCGGGGAAGGCGCCGGAGTTGGCAACGCGCATCCTTGCGCACATCGGGACAGGGGATGGAGATCGGGCCAGACAATGCGCCCCGCCGGGGAGGCAGCGCGTTACTTCTCTCGCAACGCTCCAAGCTGCCGGGCGCGGAACTGGCTGGGGCTGATCCCGACGGCGCGGCGGAAGGCGAAGGTGAAGCTCGACGACGAGCCGAAACCCATCGCGAAGGCGATCGTCTTGACGCTGTCGCCGCGCATCAGCTGGCGCTTGGCCGCCTCCATCCGCCGCTGCTCGATATGGTCACCAATCGAACAGCCGCGACTGATGCGGAAACCCCGGGTCATCTGCCGGACCGAAAGGTTGCACAGCCGGGCAACCTCGGCGAGCGACGGTGCTGCGCCCTCGTCCGCGAGCCGCTCGTCGATCAGCCGCAGCCGCCAGCCGGAGAGTCCGCCGGTGACCGGCCGCTCATGCACCTCGAGGCAATAGCGCCCGATCTCGACCGCGAACTCTCCGGCCATGAACTCGAACAGCTGCGGCGCGGCGAAGCCCGGGTGGCGCACCTCCTCGGTCAGCCGGAACAGCAGCGCGCGGATGCGGGCGCTGGTGATGTCCAGCGTCGTCGCCAACTGCTGGTCGCTCCAGCGCAATTCCTGGCCGACGACGGCATGCAATGCGTCGGGGTCCAGATCGCAGACGATCGTTGCCTGGCGGCCGCTCTCGCCCTTGATGAACATTTCTTCGTCGGGCGGCACCATGAAGATGTCGCCCAGCCGCTCGAAGCGGTGTGGCCCCCAGCGTGCGCTGTAACAGGCGCGCGCGTTGAGCGGCCGGGGCGTCAGGCACATGTTGATCTGGTAGAAGCCGCTGGCGCGCAGCGGCGTGGCGGTTGGCGCCGGAATATCAAACCGCACGATCCGCGCGATCATTGCCGGGCTGCCAAGCTCGGCCTCGACGATCATCGTCGGCGTCAGGGCGGTGCTGCCTGCGGTCATGCCACTCCCCTCGCCGCCGGGACCACGATCCAATGTGTCCCTGTCGGGATTGTCTGTCCCGAATTCTACTCTTGGGAGGGTTGCGGCACAAGCCCGGGCGGGGGAAACGGATGGCACGGAAGCGCTGCCGCAGGGCCGCACGAACCGCGACACAAAAAAGGGATCAAGGATGGCCAAGGGCCTGTTCGACTGCACCGGCAAGGTGACGATGGTGACCGGCGGCAACGGCGGCATCGGCCTCGGCTTCGCGATGGGCGTCGCCAGAATGGGCGGCGATGTCGCGATCTGGGCCCGCAACGCCGAGAAGAACGCCGAGGCCAAGGCCAGGCTGGAAGCGGCCGGCGCCGGGCGGGTGCTGACCTATCAGGTCGACGTTTCCACCGAACAGGCGATCGTCGCCGGCTACGAGCAGTTGATCAGCGATTTCGGCCGGATTGACTGCGTCTTCGCCAATTCCGGGGCCTCGCCGCGCTATAATTCGGTGTTCGACATGCCGACCTCGCACTGGCACGAGTTCCAGAGCGTGGCGCTGCACGGCGCCTTCTTCACGCTGCGCGAAGCGGCGCGCCATATGGTGGCGCGGGCCAAGGCCGGCGAGCCGGGCGGCAGCCTGGTCGCCTGCGGCAGCCTCTCGCTGTTCCAGGGCTTGCCCGGCAAGATGGAATACGCCTCGTCGAAGGCGGGGACGGCCGCCGTGGTGCGCTGCCTCGCCGCCGAGCTTGGCGAATACGGCATCCGCGCCAACGTCGTCGCCCCCGGCCTGATCCTCACTCCGATGATGGGCGACAATCCGGCGGTCGCGGAGCATCTGACCAGGACCTACGCGCCGCAGACCCCGGCCCGCCGGCTCGGCCGACCCGAGGATTTCGAGGGGATCGGCGCCTATCTGTGCAGCGATGCGTCCTCGTTCATGACCGGAGAGACGGTGGTCCTCGACGGCGGCTACATGATCCGCGCGTGATCATCGAAAAAGGAACGCACGCATGAAGATCCTCAATATCCACGGCGTCGGCGACGTCCGGCTCGATGCCTACGAACGGCCAGCGGCCGGGCCGAAGGACGTCGTCGTCCGGATGAAGGCCTGCGGCATCTGCGGCAGCGACCTGTCCTACATCAAGGTCGGAGGCATGCCCGCCCAACCCGGCGGCACCACCGCGCTCGGCCACGAGGGTGCCGGCGAGGTGATCGAGGTCGGCGCCGATGTCGAGGGCGTCAGTGTCGGCCAGGCGGTCGTGTTCAACGGCATGGAGACGCCGGGCAACATCGGCAGCGGCGGACCCGAGGGCGGCTTCACCGAGGAGCTGCTGATCCGCGACGCCAGGCTCGGCGAGAGCATCCTGCCGATCCCCGAGGGCATCGACTGGGACATCGCCGCGCTGTGCGAGCCGCTGGCGGTCGCCATGCATGGCGTCAACCGCGCCGAGGTGAAGCCCGGAGACAAGGTCGTCGTGTTCGGCTGCGGCCCGATCGGCCTGGGCATGGTACTCTGGCTGGTCGATCGCGGCGTCACCGATGTCGTCGCGCTCGATCTTGCGCCCGAGCGACGCGAATTGGCACTGGCGCTCGGTGCGCGTGAAGCTCTCGACCCGAGCAGGGTGAACCTGCGCGACGAGCTGATGCGCATCCACGGCGAGGCGCGCTCTTTCAATCGCCATGGCCCGGCGACCGACGCATACATCGACGCCGCAGGCGCGCCGAATATCCTCACCGACGTGATCCTGATGGCCAAGTTCCATTCTCGGATGGTCATCACCGCCGCCTATATGAAGCCGATCGAGTTCCCGGTCGGCCGCATGCTGACCAGCGAAATGACGATCACCACCGCCGTCGGATACCCCACCGAGATGTCGGACGTGCTGGCGGCGATGCCGCGGCTCAAGGACAAGCTCGGATCGCTGATCAGCCATCGCCTGCCGTTCGATCAGGTGCTCGACGGCCTCAGGATCGCGGCGACGCCGAGTTCGGCCAAGGTGATGATCCAGTTCGAGGACGCTTCAGCATGAGCGACACCAAGGAAGCACCGCCGCTCGCCGGGCTGGTCCGCGCCGGCGACGCCCAGGCCGAGGCGGTGGCGATCACCGACTTCATCTTCATGGCGAGCGATGTCTCGAACGCCTATCTGGTGACTACCGCTGACGGCGACCTGATGGTCAACACCGGCTTCATGGACAACGCCGACCGCAATGTGGGGCTGCTCAAGCCGCATCGCACCGGGCCGCTGCGCTATATCGTCCTGACCCAGAGCCATGCCGACCACTACGGCGGTCTGCCCGAGTTCCGCGAAGCAGGGACGCGGATCGTCGGCGGCCCGGGCTTCAACGAGGCCAACGCCGACATGATGGGGCTGCAGCCCTTCTTCGGGCCACGCAGCGGCAAGCTCTGGGGTTCGACGCTGAAGCGCGGCGGTACGCCAAAGCCGGCGCCGCAGGTCGTGCCCGACATCCTCGTCGACCGCGAACTGACGATCGAGTTCGGCGGCCGCACCTTCGCGCTGATCAGCGCTCCCGAAGGCGAGACAGTGGACAACATCGTCGTCTGGATGCCGCAGGAAAAGATCGTCTTCACCGGCAACACCTTCGGCCCGGTGTGGCTGTCGATGCCCTTCCTCAATACACTGCGCGGCGACAAGCCCCGGCTGGTGCGCAACTATCTCAAATCGCTGGAGCGCGTGCGCGACCTCGGCGCCGAGATCGTCATCACCGGCCATGGCGAGCCGATCCGGGGGGCCGGGCGAATCCGCGCCGACCTCGACAAGCTCCACGCGGCGGTGAGCTATGTGCGCGATTACACGCTCGACGGGATGAAGGCGGGCAAGACCGTCCACACGCTGATGCGCGAATTCGCCTTTCCGGACGACCTGCGCATCGGCGAGTTCCACGGCAAGGCGAGCTGGGCGGTCAAGTCGATCTGGCGCGAATATTCGGGCTGGCTCCACTACGAGGACGGCACCACCGAGCTTTATGGGGTGCCGCGATCGAGCATCGACGCGGACCTTGCCGAACTGGCCGGCGGCGCCGACATGCTCGCCGAACGGGCGCGGGCGAAGCTGGCGGAGGGGCGGCCGCTGGAGGCGCTGCACCTGGTGCAAATCGCACTTGGCGCGGAACCGGGGAACGTCCAGGCGATCGAGGTCAAGAAGGGAGCGACCGAAACGCTGCTGGAGCAGAGCGGCGGCACCAATCTGAGCGAGACGATGTGGCTGCGCTCCGAGATCGCGGCGGCCGGCGCGCAACTGGCAGAGGCGCGGGCTCACGCCGACGGTAATGTATAAATGACGAAAGTTAATCTTCAGCGCGTGAGGCCCGGTGATCTGTCACAAGCCCCACCAGAACAGCGATGGAAATCATGGCAAGAACGCTAACCCACCTTGAACGGCTTGAAGCCGAGAGCATCCACATCCTGCGCGAGGTTGTCGCCGAGGCCACGAAGCCGGTGATGCTGTACTCGGTCGGCAAGGACAGCGCGGTGATGCTGCATCT
>JBDSIY010000092.1:0-10558 GCA_039917735.1 Novosphingobium sp.
CCAGGGGCGTGGTTCGGCGGCCAATTCGGTCGTCTGTTTCCTGCTCGGCATCACCTCGGTCGATCCGGTCGAACATAATCTGCTGTTCTCGCGTTTTGTCTCCGCCGACCGCAACGAGCCGCCCGACATCGACGTCGATTTCGAGCACGAGCGGCGCGAGGAGGTGATGCAATATATCTATCAGCGTTACGGCCGCCACCGCGCCGGCATCGCCGCCACCGTCATCCACTACCGCCCGCGCAGCGCGGTGCGCGAGGTCGGCAAGGTGCTCGGCTTTACCGAGGACGTGACCGCGCGGCTGGTCGGCACCGTGTGGGGCAGCTTCTCGGACGCAATGGAGGAGCGGCGCTATGCCGAGGCCGGTTTCGCGGTAGACGACCCTGACATTGCCCGGCTGCGCGGACTGGTCGATCAGCTGCTGCGCTTTCCCCGCCACCTCTCGCAGCATGTCGGCGGCTTCGTGCTGACCGAGGGCCGGCTCGACGAGACCGTGCCGATCCACAACGCGGCGATGAAGGACCGCACCTTCATCGAATGGGACAAGGACGATATCGACGCGCTCGGGCTGATGAAGGTTGATGTGCTGGCGCTCGGCATGCTGACCTGCATCCGCAAGTCGTTCGAACTGATGCGCAGCCACGGGTTGGGGAACCACGATCTCACCGTCGATCTCGATGCCGACGACGCGCAAGTCTACGACATGCTGTGCAAGGGTGACAGCATCGGCGTGTTCCAGGTGGAGAGCCGCGCCCAGATCAATATGCTGCCGCGATTGAAGCCGCGCACGCTCTACGACCTCACCATCCAGGTCGCGATCGTCCGCCCTGGCCCGATCGAGGGAGACATGGTCCACCCCTATCTGCGCCGCCGCAGCGGGCTGGAGGCGGTCGAGTACCCCTCCCCCGCGCCGCCGCACGATCCCGACGAGTTGCGGACCCTGCTCGGCCAGACCTTCGGCGTACCGCTGTTCCAGGAACAGGCGATGAAGCTCGCGATCACCGCCGCCGGCTTCACTCCCGGGGAGGCGAACCGGCTGCGCCGGGCGATGGCGACCTTCCGCCACACCGGCGGCATCCACCAGCTACAGGACAAGCTGATCACCGGCATGGTCGCGCGCGGCTACCAGCCGGACTTCGCCGCCCGCTGTTTCAAGCAGATCGAGGGCTTCGGCAGCTATGGCTTTCCCGAAAGCCACGCGCTGTCCTTCGCCCGGCTGGTCTATGTCTCGTCGTGGATCAAGTGCCACCAGCCGGCGGTGTTCGCCTGCGCGCTGCTCAATTCGCAGCCGATGGGTTTTTATGCGCCGGCGCAGATCGTGCGGGACGCGCAGGAGCACGGGGTCGAGCTGCGGCCCGTGGACGTCAACGCCAGTGAGTGGGACAATACCCTGGAACCGAACGGCGGCGGCGGCAAATTCGCGCTCCGCCTCGGATTCCGCCAGATGAACGGCTTCCGCGAGGCCTGGGCCGATGCGCTGGCGGCGGCGCGCGTGGACGGCCCATTCGACAGCATCGAATCGCTCGCCCGCCGCGCCGCGCTGCCCCGGCGTGCGCTGCGCCTGCTCGCCGATGCCGACGCCTTCGGATCGCTGGGGCTCAATCGGCGGCAGGCGCTGTGGGAGGCGCGCCGCACTCCGGACGGCGAGCTGCCGCTGTTCGCCGCCGCCCGCGCCCGCGAGTTGGGCGCCGAGCCCGACATGGCACTCCCGGCGATGCCCGCCGGCGAGGAGGTGGCGGTCGATTACCAGACGCTGCGGCTGTCGCTGAAGGACCACCCGATGCGTTTCCTGCGGCCCGTGCTCGATGCGGAAGGCGTCGCCAGCTGCCGCCGGACCACCGAGGCAAGGGCGGGCGCCCGCCTCAGCACCGCCGGCATCGTCCTCGTCCGCCAGCGCCCCGGCAAGGGCAACGCCATCTTCCTCACCCTGGAGGACGAGACCGGCATCACCAATGTCGTGATCTGGGCGCGGCTGTTCGAAACCTACCGCCGCGCGGTGATGGGTGCCCGGCTGATGCTGGTCGAAGGCGAAGTCCAGCGCAGCCCCGAAGGCGTCGTCCATCTGATGGCAAGCCGCATCCACGACCGCAGCGAATTGCTGGCGCGGCTGGGCGACGCGGCGGGGGTGGCACTGCCATCACCCGGCAACGACCCGCTACCGCCCGACGGCGCCCGTCACCCGAGGGATGTGCGGATTTTGCCGAGGTCTCGGGACTTTCATTAGAGCGAGATGCCATCAGAGCCGGATGACATAAGCCCGACACCTCGCCTTGTACGTGTCAACTCTGTCAACCTGTCAACTTGCCGGGGTGACGGTGAGAGCGCACCAAGCGCGTCAGAAATCGTCGGCGGCGTCGAGCAGGGCGGTGAGTTTTTTCGGCGCCACGCTGCGCCAGCTCCGCGCCAGCCATTCGCGGATCGCGTCCCAATCGGTGTCGCCGAGATCGAGGCGGATCCCGATCCAGCCATCGCCGAAATAAGCGGGGCGGAAGTAGCGGGCCTGGTCCTGCTCGATCCACATCGCCTGTTCGTCGGCGCCGCTGATCTTGACGAGCAGCGCGACGCGGCCCCCATCCTGCTGATTGGCGCCGTGGTGGTCGGCGCTGAGATATGCGAACTTCTTGCCCTTGACGATGCCGAAGCAAGCCATGCCGTGTGAACTCACCTCGTCCGTCTGCGGCATCGCCAGGGCACGCTCACGCACCTGGTCGAGCAGCCACTCGGGCGAGCGATCGCGGGTGACAAGCGCGGAAAGGCAGCGCGAATAGATCTGGTGCTCGGCAATCAGCACCCGCGCGGCGAGCGTCTCGGGCGTGTCGTCGGCGAGCACCGCGACCGGGGTCTGACCGAGGATCGGGCCGTCATCGAGAACGGCGGTGACGATGTGGACCGTGCACCCGGCCAGAGCATCACCGTTGGCGATTGCCTGCTCATGCGTGTGCAGGCCGGGGTATTTGGGCAACAGCGACGGATGGATGTTGACCATCCGCCCCTGCCAGCGCGCGACGAACTCGGGAGTCAGAATGCGCATGTACCCGGCGAGCGCGACATGTTCCGCGCCGCTCCGACGCAACGCCGCGTCGATCGCCGCGTCGTGATCGGCCCGCGCCATGCCGCGATGCGGGAGCGCAAAGGTGGGGACGCCCTCCGCCTCCGCCAGCGTCAGCCCAGCGGCCCGCGGGTTGTTGCTGGCGACGAGCACGATCTCATAGGGGCAATCTTCGGCGCGGCTGGCGTAGAGCAGCGCCGCCATGTTGGTGCCGGTGCCCGAGATCAGCACGCCGACCTTGGCGCGGGTCACGAAATCACCTCAGTTCGCGGAGCAAATGCGGAGGATCGGCGTCAAGCCGCATGCGTCACTCGCCACGGCTCCCGCGCCGACCACGTCTCCACGCTGCCGGACACCGCGCAGCCACGCTCGCCCGCCGCAATGCGCCCGATCGCGAACACCGTCTCACCGGCGGTGCGAAGGCTGGCGCTGACACCCTCCGCCTCGCCCTCGGCAACCGCCAGCACCATGCCTATGCCGCAATTGAAGGTGCGCGCCATCTCGCCCGGCTCGATGTTGCCCTGCGCCTGCAGGAAGGCCATGAGCCGCGGCTGTTCCCACGCGTCGGCGTCGATCGCCGCATGCAACCCAGCCGGCAGCACGCGCGGCACGTTCTCCAGCAACCCGCCGCCGGTGATATGGGCCAGCGCGTGGATCCGCTGCTCGCGCAGCAGCGGCAGCAGGCTTCGCACATAGATGCGGGTCGGCTCGATCAAGGCGTCGATCAGCAGCTGCTCGGGATCGAACAGCGCCGGGCGGTCGAGCCTCCAGCCCTTGTCCGCCGCGAGGCGGCGCACCAGCGAGAAGCCGTTCGAATGAACCCCGGAGGATGCTAACCCGAGCAGCACATCGCCGGCGGCGACGCGCGCGCCGGTGAGCTGCCGCCCGCGGTCGACCGCGCCGACGCTGAAGCCGGCAAGGTCGTAGTCACCGGACGCGTAGAGACCCGGCATCTCCGCCGTCTCGCCGCCGATCAGCGCGCAGCCGGCGATGCGGCATCCTTCCGCCACGCCGGCGATCACCCGTTCGGCGATGCCCGGGTCCAGCTTTCCGGTTGCGAAATAGTCGAGGAAGAACAGCGGTTCGGCGCCCTGGACGATCAGATCGTTGACGCACATCGCGACGCAGTCGATGCCGATGCCATCGTGCCGGTCATGGTCGATGGCGAGCTTGACCTTGGTGCCGACGCCGTCGTTCGCGGCAACCAGCAGCGGATCGGCATAGCCGGCCGCGCGCGGATCGAAGAAGCCGCCGAACCCGCCGAGTTCGGCATCGGCGCCCGGGCGGGCAGTGGCCCGAGCCAGGGGGCCAATGGCCTTTACCAGCGCGTTGCCGGCGGCGATCGAGACGCCGGATTGCGCGTAACTATAGGAGGCGGGGGGGCGGTCTTCTGGCATCGGCCGGGCGGGTAGCGGTTTCGGCCAAGGATTTCCATGCTTGGATTGTCGGCGGGCATTCGCCAAAGGGCTAAGGCTGGCGTCGGCGCGTGGCCTTCGACAAGCTCAGGCTGAGCGGGTGTGGGTGACTAATGAGCGGACCTTGCCTGCCAAACTCAACGACCTCCGCTCAGCCTGAGCCTGTCGAACGCCGCGCGCGACCTCTGACACTGCTCGCAGCTGCCGCGCTGTCGCTTGCAGTGGCGCTCGCCATCATCGGCCCCGGCCGCCTGATCGCGCAGATCGAGGGCGAGCGCGGCATTCCGCCGGTCGCCAGCACCACCGACATCGAGGTTGACGGCATCGCCGTCGACACGACTGGCAAAACCGGCGAGGAGGCGCGCCAGGCCGGCTGGAAGCTGGCCCAGCGGCTGGCCTGGGAGAAGGTGGGCGCCGCCAAGCTGAGCGATGGCGATCTCGACGCGATGGTCTCGGCGATCGTCGTCCAGCAGGAACAGATCGGACCGCGCCGCTACATCGCCACGCTCGGGGTGATCTTCGATCGCGCCAAGGCCGGCGAGCTGGTGGCGGCGGCCAACGGCGGCGGGCAGTTCGCCCGCTCGGCGCCGCTGCTGGTGATTCCGATCCTCGATTCGGGCGGAACCCGGCAGGTGTTCGAGGTTCGGGGGCCATGGCAAAGGGCGTGGGCCAACTTCCAGACCTCGGCGAGCCCGATCGACTATGTCCGGCCGACGGGATCGGGCGGGGAATCGCTGCTCGTCACAGCCGGTCAGCCGGGGCGCCGCAGCCGGCTGTGGTGGCGCAATGTGCTCGACCAGTTCGGCGCCTCGGATGTGATCATGCCGGTGGCACGGCTCGAACGGCAATGGCCGGGCGGCCCGGTGCGCGGCACCTTCACCGCGCGCTATGGCCCCGACAATCTGTTTCTCGACAGCTTCACGCTGACCGCGCCAGACGATCGCGGCATTACCCGGATGCTCAACGAAGCGCTGGTGCGGATCGACCTGGTCTATCGCGGCGCGCTGGCGCGCGGCCAGTTGCGGCCGGACCCATCGCTCACCACCGACCAGCGCGCCTACCAGGCAGTGCTGGCGCAACTGCGCGCCCAGATCGCGCTACTGCCCGCCGGGCGCGCCGAGCCCGGCACGCCCGAGCTGCCGTCGACCGGCCCGACGCCGCAGCCGAGCGCGAGTGCGAGCGCCGCCAGCGCCGCCACCTACACAATCCAGTTCGCCTCGCCCGACGCGGCTACGCTCGATGCGGTGCTGGCGGCGGTGAGAAGCGCGCCCGGGGTGCAGGGCGCCTCGGTGACCAGCCTCGCGGTCGGCGGCACGTCGCTGATGCGCGTCACCCTGGCCGGGGACCTTGAGGGGCTCGCCACGGCGCTGCGTGCGCGCGGCTATCAGGCCTCGGTCAGCGGCAGCACACTCAGCGTGAGGCGGTAGGGCAGGTCCCGGCCGTGCGGCAGATCGCGCTTCCGCTCGGCAATGGCGTTGGCCAGGAAGCGCCGCGCCTGATCGTCGGCAACGCCAACGCGCGTGTGCTCGACGCCTTCGCCCGTGCCGATGCATGGCCGTTCCGCAACGCCATCCTGTTCGGTCCGCCCCGCTCGGGCAAATCGCTGCTGGCACGCTGGTTCGCGAGCACCGGCCGGGGCGAGACGATCGACGACGCCGACCGACTGGGCGAGCCGGACCTGTTCCATCGCTGGAACCGTGCCCAGGAAAACGGCACGCCGCTGTTGCTGGTCTGCGGCGCCGGCCAGGACTGGCGCGTGGCGCTTCCCGACCTCGCCTCGCGGCTGGCGGCGGCGCTGCGGCTCGAGATCGGCGCTCCAGACGACACCATGCTCGCCGGGCTGATCGCGCTCCATGCCGAGATGCGCGGTTTCGCCCTCGACGATTCCGCGGCGGCCTATCTTGTGCCTCGCTGCGAACGTACCCACATCGCCGTCGAAAAGCTCGTCGCGGCAATCGATCGCCTGAGCCTGGAACGCAAGCAGCCGCCGACGCTTTCGATATGGCGCGATGCGCTTGACGAACTCTCAGCCGGCGGCCAGCAGCGCTTGCTTTGACCGCGCAGGAATGGGAAAACGGGTAATGGCAGCCGGGCTTATCCGCTATCTGGACTCAATCGTGGCGCGCGATCCGGCGCCGCGCTCGCGCTGGGAAGTGCTGCTCTACCCGGGGCTGTGGGCGGTCTTCTGGCATCGTATCGCCCACGCGCTGTTCAATGCCCGACTGTTCTTTCTCGCCCGTGCGGTTAACCATTGGTCACGTTTTGTCACCGGGATCGACATCCATCCCGGCGCCGAGATTGGCCGGCACTTGTTCATCGACCACGGCTTTACCGTGATCGGCGAGACCGCGACCATCGGCGACAACGTCACCATCTATCAGTGCGTGACGCTGGGCGGCACCAACCCGGCCAACGGCGTGGGCGGCAAGCGGCACCCGACCTTGCTCGATAACGTCATTGTCGGCTCGGGCGCACAGATCCTGGGGCCGATCACCGTCGGCCAGCGCGCCCGCGTCGGCGCCAACGCCGTCGTCACCGAGGACGTGCCCGAGGGTGCGACGATGGTCGGCGTCAAGGCGCGCTCGACCTTGGTCGTGGCGGAAACCTGGGCGAAGGATTTCATGCCCTATGGCACGCCGTGCAAGGAGCCCTGCGAGCCTTCGGGCCTTGGCCGGCTTGAGCTGCTCGAAGCCGAGGTAGCTCTGCTGCGTGCCGAACTTGCGGCGCTGCGGTCCGAGCGGATCGCCCCCGTCGAAGCCGGGCCACCCCGCCGGCGGACGCAAGGCTGATCGCGGATGCGGCCCGGCGGACAGTTGCCCGCCGCTGCCGGTGCCAGCGTCATCGCCTTTCCCGCTCGGGTGAACCTCCGGGTGGGGTTTGACCGCCTGGAGCTGCAGCGCATCCTCGATCTCTACGGCCGGATGGTCGCGGCCGGGCTGTGGCGCGATTACGCGATCGACTTCGGCAAGGACGCGGCGAGCTTTTGTGGCTTCGTCCGCGCCGCCGAGCGACCGCAGGCACGAATCGAGAAGCGGCCGGCGCTGCGCGGCCGCCAAGGCATGTGGGCGCTGTTCGGCGAAGCCGGACAAGTGCTCAAGCGCGGCCACGAACTCGCCGGCGTGCTTTCGCCAATTGAGCGGAAGTTGCTGAAACTGGTAGATTGAGTGTCCTGCACCTGCGCTGGCAGTCGGATGTGGCGGTTCCGCTGCCGGCGTTCCCACCGTGTCCGATCAGACGGCGCAAGCGGGTTGCACACGCTCGTCTTTGCCTGAATAGACAACGGCGGCACGGTCCATGCGACTCTAGAAGCCTATGAACATCAGGGAGAGGACGGGACAATGTCCGAGCTATCGGCGCCCGAGCTATCGGGCCGCAAAGTCCTGGTCACCGGCGCGAGCGGCCTCGTCGCCTTCCCCGTCGCCGCCGCGCTGGCCAAGTCGAACGAGGTTTATGCGCTCGCCCGCTGGTCCGATCCCGAGCAGAAGCGCATGATGGAAGCCTCGGGGGCGCAGGCGGTCAGCTTCGATCTTGCCAATGAGGATTTGTCCTCGCTGCCGAAGTCGGTCGATGTCGTCATCAACTATGCCGTGCTGCCGCCCAAATACGGGAACCTGGCCTATGACGTGAACACCGGCGCCACCGGGCGGCTGGCGCGGCGCTATCGCGATGCCCACGCCTTCGTCCACGGCAGCACCGGCTCGCTCTACGAATACCAGGGCGAGCGTCCGCTGCGCGAGGACGATCCCTACGGCCTCCACAGCGCCGGGGAGAACTACGCCGCCAGCAAGATCGCCGCCGAATACATGCTCAAGCATCTTAGCGTCGATTACGGCCTGCCGGTGACGATCGTCCGCATATTCTCGTTCTACGGCCCGCGCGGCGGCGCCGTCACCCAGCGGGTCGATCAGGTCGCCAGGGGCGAGCCGGTGAGCGTCTATCCCGGCGTCCGCAACGTCCACACCCCGCTTTACGAGGACGACTATGTCGAGAAGACCATTGGCGCGGCCGGCATTGCCAAGGTCGGCTGCGAGATCGTCAACGTCGGCGGGTCCGAGGCGATGACGACGCAGGACTATTGCATCATCGCCGGGGAGATCGTGGGCAAGGAGCCGATCTTCGTCGAGAACGGCCAGTCCTGGCCGATCTGGGGCGACACTACGAAGATGGAGCGACTGCTCGGGCCCAGCAAGGTTTCCGTGCGCGACGGTATCAAGCGCGTGCTCGCATCGGCCGATCAGCGCCTCCCCAACCCGCATCACGTGCTCGGTGCGGCGGCGAAATGAGGACCGAGCCATGGACGGCATGACCGATATCGAGCGGCTGATCGAGCTCGAGAAAATCCATCGCCTCAAGGGCCGGCGGGACCACGCGGTGGACCAGAAGGATTGGGACACCTACGCCGAGTTGCACAGCGACGATTACGTCGCGATGTCGATCGGCCCCGAGCCGATCGTCGGCGGCAAGGCAGCGGCGGAGCAACTCGCCGTGCAATTGGCCAACGTCACCACCGTCCACCACTGCCACACGCCGGTGATCGATTTCCAGAACCGCGACAACGCCACCGGGGTCTGGGCGATGGAGGACAATCTGTTCTGGTCGCGCAACGGCGAGAAGCAGTGGCTGCGCGGCTTCGGCTTCTATCACGAGACCTATCGCAAAGAGGCGGACGGCCAGTGGCGCTTCGTCTATCGCCGGCTGGAGCGGACCCACGCGGAAACCTCGCCCGGCGCGCGCGCGATCGCCGCCGACTTTTCGGGTGAGAACCTGCTCGTCGGCAACAACGAATAAACACGGAGAGATTTACATGAGCAGATTGGCCGGCAAGGTCGCCATCATCACCGGGGCCAGCCAGGGCATCGGCCTCGCCATAGCGCGCCTCTATGTACGCGAGGGCGCGGCGGTGGTGCTGTCGGCGCGGCGCGGCGATGTGCTGGAAGCCGAGGCGCGCAAGCTCGGGGAAGCCGGTGGCAGCGTGCTGTCGATCGTAGCCGACGTCGCCAAGCGCGAGGACGCGAACCGCACCATCGCCGCGGCGGTCGAGCGTTTCGGGCGCATCGATATCCTCGTCAACAACGCCCAGGCAACGCGGCAGGCGCCGGTGGAAAGCATCACCGACGAATCGATTGCGCTGACCTTCGGCTCGGGCCTGTTCGGCACGCTGTTCCACATGCAGGCCGCTTTTCCGCACCTGAAGGAACGCGGCGGCTCGGTGATCAACTTCGGCACCCGGCAGGGAATCTACGGCGAGCCGGGCGACGGCATCTATGGTGCGAACAAGGAAGGCGTGCGCGCGCTCTCGCGGTCCGCTGCGCGCGAATGGGGCCAGTTCGGCATCCGCATCAACGTGATCAACCCGGCGGGGCTCAGCCCAGGAGCGGCGGCGTTCTTCGAGCAGAATCCCGAGCGCGGGCAGAAGTACATGGAAGACATCGCCCTCCGTCGCTTCGGCGACCTCGACACCGACATCGCACCGGTCGCGCTGTTTCTGGCGAGCGAGGATTCACGGTACGTCACCGGACAGACGATCAACGCCGATGGTGGTCAGGTGATGCTGTAACGCTATCCGAAAACGCGCTTGAGGATGCACCTCAGGAACATTCAACGGAGAGTAACGAATGGCTAACGAAATGCCCCCATCAACCCAGTTCACTGGGCTTGCACGCAAGGTCATCGAATATAGCGAAGCGTTTTCTGCGCTGGTCGACAAATCAAAGCAGCGACCGTTGACCGAATCGGACTGGGCCACTTTCGAGGATCTGGTGGAGGTTGACGCGTTCGAGCGCGTCGGCGCCTTTCTCGGCCCTCAGGCCGAAGTCATCGACTGGACGACTTACAAGAAATACGTGTCGCAATATAGCGCCGGCACATCGTGGGAAGGTACGGTGCGGCACGTCACCGAGGAACCGGGGCGAGTGATCCTCGAGCTGGAAGAGCGCAACACGCGGGACGGCGTAACCCACGTGTCCAACACGGTGACGGTTTACGAGTTTACCAATACCGACAAGCTTCGGCATCTCGACGTCTATGTGATGCCGCTCGAAGAGCGATAGGCCATGTGGCGCACCGCCGAAAGGCGGTGTCCGGGCCGAAGTCGGCG
>JBDSIY010000093.1:0-36772 GCA_039917735.1 Novosphingobium sp.
GCGCGAACGCGCCGCCGCGCGGCGCTCCGACATCAAGGGCTGGCAGGCCCGCGCCGGCGACGCCGCCACCCGGCTCGCCGGCATGAGTAGGCGCTTCGAGGAGATCGGCGAGGAACGCGCGGTGATCGCCGCCAAGCCGCCGTCGTTGCTGCGCGAGATCGACGAGGGCGAGGCGATCCGCGACCGGATCGCCGTCGAACTCGCCGAAGCCGAAGCCGCCCTCGCCGCCGCCGCCCACGCCGGGCGGCAGGCCGACGCGCTGCTCGCGGCAGGCAGCGAGGCGCTCGCCGCCGCCCGTGAGGCGCGCGCCGCCGCTGCTGCCCGCGCCGAGAACGAAGAGGCCCGGCGTACCGAAGCCGCGCGCCAGTCGGGCGAGCGCTTCCATTGCCCGCCGCCGCTGCTGCCCGAACGCTTCGGCTTCGTCCCGGGGGATTTAGGGGGGGCCGGCGAGGAGTCGGCCAGCATGGACCGACTTGTCGTCGATCGCGAGCGGCTCGGCCCGGTCAACCTCGTCGCCGCCGACGAACTTGCCGAGGCCGAAGCCAAGCACGGCGAGAGCCTTGCCGAACAGGCGGAACTGACCGAGGCCGTCCACCGCCTGCGTGGCTCGATCGGGGCGCTCAACCGCGAGGGCCGCGAGCGGCTGCGCACCGCCTTCGAGGCGGTCGATGGCCATTTCCGCCGGCTGTTCGGGCGGCTGTTCGAGGGCGGGCAGGCCCATCTGGCCCTCGCCGATTCGGACGATCCGCTCGAAGCCGGGCTGGAAATCTACGCGCAACCGCCGGGCAAGCGGCTGCAGTCGCTGACGCTGCTGTCGGGCGGGGAGCAGGCGCTCACCGCCATTGCGCTGATCTTCGCGCTGTTCCTCACCAACCCGGCGCCGATCTGCGTGCTCGACGAGGTCGATGCCCCGCTCGACGACGCCAACATCGAGCGGTTCTGCGACCTGCTCGACGCGATGGTGGGCGAGACCGAGACCCGCTACCTGATCGTCACCCACAACGCCGTGACGATGAGCCGCATGCACCGCCTGTTCGGGGTGACGATGATCGAGAAGGGGGTTTCGCGCCTGGTGAGCGTCGATCTCGGCGGGGCAGAGGAACTGCTTGCGGCCGAGTAGCGTCCGGGCCGACTTCAGGCGGTCAGCCGGCGGATGATGATCGCGCGCCGCTGACAATGCCGGATCGGCCTCTGGCGACAATGCGGACCAGGCGTTAGGTGAGGCGGATGCCCGCCACCCCCGCCTGGCCACCGCGCAGTGCTCCACGATTGTTCGTATCAGGGCCGCTCGCCGAGGGGGTGCCACTGCGGGTCGAGGGCGGTCAGGCGCATTACCTCGTCCAGGTGATGCGCATCGGCGCAGGTGACACGGTGGTGCTCTGTGACGACCTTACGGGCGAATGGACGGCGCGGGTGCAATCCGCAGGCAAGCGCGAGGTGCTGTTGGAACCCGAGACGCGGACCCGCCCGCGCGAACAGGTTCCGGACCTGACCCTCTGCGCCGCGCTGCTCAAGAAGCCGCATTTCGACATGGTGCTGGAAAAGGCGACCGAGCTCGGCGTACGGCGCATCCAGCCGCTGCTCACCCGCCGCTGCGTCGCCGACCGCCTCAATCCTGAGCGAGCCCGGGCAATCCTGATCGAGGCGGCCGAGCAATGCGCGCGCACCGCCCTGCCCGACCTCGCCAAGCCGGAGCAGCTGAAGGCGCTGCTGCGCGACTGGCCGGCGGATCGGGCGTTGTTCTTCGCCGACGAGGCCGGGGGCGAGCCCGCCGCTCCCACCTTTGCCGACCACGCCCGTTCGCCGCCAGGCGCGCCAGCGGCGCTGCTTATCGGCCCGGAGGGTGGCTTCGACGATGCCGAACGCGCCGCTATCCGCGCCCTGCCGCAAGCCCGGGCGATCTCGCTCGGCCCGCGCATCCTGCGCGGCGAGACGGCGACAATCGCGGCGGTCTCGCTGTGGATGGCGGTCGCGGGCGATTGGACCGCTTAGGAATTAACACTGGCACAAGATTCGTCGCGTCCCTAACTGCCCGGCCATGAGCATGCGGCAGGCTTCGGAAGGCGACGATCCGGTGATCGAGAACATCGGCCAGCTCGCCGCGCCGATGGCGGCGGGCGAGAAGCCCCGCGAAGCGTGGCGGATCGGCACCGAGCACGAAAAGCTGGTCTATCGCCGCGCCGATTTTCGCGCTCCGTCCTACGACGAGCCTGGCGGTATCCGCGACCTGCTGATGGGGCTTACCGAGTTCGGCTGGCAGCCAGTCGAGGAAGAAGGCGCGGATGGCCAGACGCGGGTCATCGCCCTCGCCGGCGCGGACGGCGCGGTGAGCCTGGAGCCTGCTGGCCAGTTCGAGCTTTCGGGCGCGCCGCTCGCACAGCTTCACGAAACCTGTGCCGAGACCGGCCGCCATCTCGCCCAGGTCAAGGCGATCGGCGATCGCATCGGGCTCGGCTTCCTCGGCCTCGGCATGTGGCCCGACAAGCGCCGCGACGAGCTGCCGGTGATGCCGAAGGGCCGCTATGCGATCATGCTGCGGCACATGCCGCGGGTCGGCTCGCTCGGGCTCGACATGATGCTGCGCACCTGCACTATCCAGACCAACCTCGATTATGCCAGCGAAGCGGACATGGTCCAGAAGTTCCGGGTCAGCCTGGCGCTACAGCCGCTGGCGACGGCGCTGTTCGCCAACTCGCCGTTTACCGAGGGGCGGCCCAACGGCTTCCTCTCGTTCCGCAGCCACATCTGGTCCGATACCGATCCGCAGCGCACCGGCATGCTGCCCTTCGTCTTCGAGGACGGCTTCGGCTATGAACGCTACGTCGACTATATGCTCGACGTGCCGATGTATTTCGTGTTCCGCGACGGCCAATATGTAGACGTAGCCGGTTCGAGCTTCCGCCACTTCATCGACGGCAGACTGCCGGCGCTGCCGGGCGAGCGTCCACGGATCAGCGACTGGACCGATCATCTCTCCACCGCCTTCCCCGAGGTTCGCCTGAAGAGCTTTCTTGAGATGCGCGGTGCCGACGGCGGCCCGTGGGACAAGATCTGCGCGCTGCCGGCGCTGTGGGTCGGGCTGCTTTACGACCAGACCGCGCTCGACGCCGCCTGGGACCTCGTCAAGGGCTGGGGCATGGACGAGCGCGAGGCTTTGCGCAGCGCCGTGCCCCGGCTCGCGCTCGACGCGCCGGTTCCCGGCGGCGGACGGCTCCGCGATATCGCTGGCGAGGTGCTGGACATCGCCCGCGCCGGCCTCAACGCGCGACGCCGGCTTGGCCCGAGCGGCGACAACGAAGCTGGCTTCCTCGACCCGCTCGACGAGATCGTCGCTTCCGGCAAAGTGCCGGCGCAGCGACTGCTGGACAAGTTCGCCGGCGAATGGGCGAGCGACCTCAGCCGGGTGTACAACGAAAGTTTTTAGGCAGGTCCAGGCCTCTCAACCGAGCAAGCCGGAAATTGTTGCTCTTGCAAATCACTCGCGTTAAGGGCGCCCTCAAAGCAACGGGGATGTCTCATGCGCACGCTCATGGCCGGTTTGGCTGCACTTCTGATTGCAACCCCGGCAATGGCCGAGCCCGGACTGGCCGGGAAGGTCTACGGAGCGCGGCTTGAGCCGGGAACCACCGAGCTTGAGGCGCGGTACGGCCGGCTGACCGGCGGCGCACAGGACGGCGACGACGCCTTGATCCTCGAAGCCGCGCATCATTTCTCAGAGAAGTTCTATGCTGCCGTGCTTCTGGAAACCGGACGGCCGCGTCAGGCCTCGCGCTCGGTCGACGCAATCGCGGTCGAAGGCATCGTCCATCTCGCCCGGATCGAAGCGCTGGGGCTCGATGTCGCCGCCTATGGCGAATACGGTTTCGACCGAGGTGGGCCAAACGCCGCCGAAACCAAGCTGCTACTACAGCACCAAGCCGGCACCTTCGACGGCAGGCTCAACCTGATCGCGGAGAAAACGCTTCGCTCCGGCGAGGAAGTCGAAATCGGCTACGCCGCCTCGGCCGACTGGGCGCTGGCCGGCAAATTTCGAGCCGGCGCCGCTGCTTTCGGCGAATTCGAAGGCAGGCGCCACTACGTCGGGCCGATCGTCAAGACCGAGATCGAGCACCTGCCGCTGGGTGGCGAACTCGAGATCGAAACCGGCTATCTGTTCGCCGTTGGCAATGCCCGCCACGACTCGCAAGGCCAGGCGCGGCTGCTTCTGGAATATGAATTCGTCTTTTGACGGGATTGCCGTTCGGCCTCACACCGGCTCGGGCGCCAGCGCCTTGCCGGCAATTTCGCCGTACAGCGTCGTGCGCTGGCGCAAGGGCCGGCCGGCCGAGGCCGCTGCAGCGCGCAAATCGTCGACGCTGACGTCCTGGCCGTGCGCCGCCCCCGCCGCGCGGCTGATGCTTTCGTTCATCAACACGCCGCCCAAGTCATTGGCCCCGGCCGCCAGCACGGTCGCCGCACCCTCGACACCGAGCTTGACCCACGAGCACTGGATCGAATCGATCCTGGTGTGGAGCACCAACCGCGCCACCGCATGCATCATCACCGCCTCGCGCCACGTCGGCCCCTTGCGAGACTGGCCGCGCCGGTAAAACGGCGCTTCCATGTGAATCAGCGGCAGCGGCACGAATTCGGTGAATCCGCCGGTCTCCCCCTGCAACCGGCGCAGCGCCAGCAGGTGCCGGGCCCAGTGCTCGGGACGTTCGAGATGGCCGAACAGGATCGTCGATGTGGTCGGCAGGCCGATGCGGTGGGCGGTGCCGACCACGTCGAGCCATTCGGAGGTGGTCACCTTGTCCGGGCAGATCTGTGCGCGGATATCGTCGCACAGGATTTCCGCCGCGGTGCCGGGCAGCGAGCCCAGCCCCTCGTCCTTTAGACTTTGGAGGTAGTCGCGGATCGTCAGCCCGAGCGTACGGGCGCCCTGGCTGACCTCGAGCGGCGAGAAGGCGTGGACGTGCAATTCGGGGCAGGCGCGCTTCACCGCGCGCAGGATCGACAGGTAAGTATCGCCGTCATAGCTCGGGTGGATGCCGCCCTGCAGGCAAACCTCGGTGGCGCCGCGCGCCACGGCCTCCCGCCCCCGCTCCGCGATTTCTTCCAAGTCGAGGTTGTATGGCTTGTCGCGGAAGCCCGCCTTGCTCGAAGTCTTCGAAAAGGCACAGAACGAGCAGGCGAGCGTGCAGATGTTGGTGTAATTGATGTTGCGGTTGATGACATACGTGACGGTGTCGCCTCGCATTTCCCGCCGCAGCGCGTCCGCCGCGGCGACCACCGCCCGCGCCGCCGCGCCGCGCGTAGCGAACAATGCCACGATCTCGCTCTCTGCGAGCTCAACGCCCCGCGCGGCGCGCTCGAGGATGCGGTGAAGCGTCGGCGCGATCGGGCCATCGTGACAGGCGCC
Source organism: Novosphingobium sp. (assembly GCA_039917735.1). Lineage (GTDB taxonomy): Bacteria > Pseudomonadota > Alphaproteobacteria > Sphingomonadales > Sphingomonadaceae > Novosphingobium. The sequence goes on from JBDSIY010000093.1 coordinate 5,402, forward strand.
CAGCGGCGCTTTGGGGCTGCCGGGCGCGGGTTCGGTGACGCCGGGGCTCCACCTGCTGTCGCGCGCCAAGCCTTCCGAGTCGGCCAGCCGGAGCACTGCCGGGCGGAGGCGCGGGTCGATCCAGGCACCGTCGTCTCCCACCACGAAGCGCGGATAGATCGTCAGACGTTCGACGAGCGGCAGGCCGGCCCGAGCGCTGATTGCGCCCAGCCGCTCGATCCCGGGCCAGGGGGCCTCGGGGTTGACGTGGTCGAGCGTCACCGGCGAGATGCCGCCCCAATCGTCGATACCGGCGTCGATCAGCTGGGTGAGCCGCTCGTCGTTGAGGTTGGGTGGCACCTGCACGGAAACCTCGTCGGGAAGCACCATCCGCGCCGCCGCAACCGTACGCAGGAAATCTGCTTCCGATGCCTCGGGCGCCTCTGCCATCCGCGTTCCGGGCTTCGGGCAGAAATTCTGGACGATGACTTCCTGGAGGTGGCCATATGTGTGCTGCAGATCGCGCAGCGCCAACAACGATTCCATGCGCTCGCGCGCCGTTTCGCCGATGCCGACCAATATCCCCGAGGTCATCGGCATGCGCGCCCGCCCGGCCGCCGCCAGCGAGGCGAGGCGCAGCGCCGGTTCCTTGTCGGGCGAGCCGAAGTGCGGACCGCCCTTGTCGCACAACCGCTCCGACGTGCTCTCGAGCATCAGCCCGGCGGAGGCGGCGACGGGGCGCAGCATCGCATAATCCGCCTCGTCGAGCAGGCCGGCATTGACATGTGGCAGCAGGCCGGTCTCGCCCAGCACCAACTCGGCGCAGTGACGGACGTAGTCGATGGTGCGGGCAAAGCCGCGCTCCACCAGCCACTCCCTGGCGACGGCATAGCGGCGCTCGGGCGCATCGCCGAGGGTGAACAGCGCTTCCTTGCACCCGGCGGCCGCACCGGCACGCGCGATATCCAGCACCTCCTCCGGCGTCAGAAACGGCGCGGCGAGCTGCGAAGGGGTCGTGGCGAAGGTGCAGTAGTGGCAGACGTCGGCGCAGAGCCGGGTTAGCGGAATGAACACCTTCGGCGAATAGGTCATCCGCGCCGCAGTAAGCGGACCATGGCGCGCGTCGCGCCGGACCCGCGCCTCGGCCAGCAGATCGTCGAGCGGGGCGGACAGAAGTCGAGTCGTTAACGCAGCGTCGGCGTCATAGTCGGCAGGGGCCATGTTCAACCAATCACGATGCGGGCCGCCGACAGTGCTTCGCGCGCAAGCCGCTCCCGGTCGGCGGCATCGCACATGACTGTTCCGGTCACCGTGATCGAAAGCCCGCCGGCGCGCAAGCCTTCGGCATGCCCGGCATCGGCCGTATCGATGATAAGATGGTCGATCAGGCCGGCGTAATGCGCGGCGATGGCGTGATTGTCGCGAGCAAGCCCGAGTTCACCCATCAGCTTGTCGAGCGGGCCTTTTAGCGCCTTGCCCCCAACCAGCGGCGAGATCGCGATCACCGGCACCGACCGCGCCGCCAGCCGCGCCCGCACGCCGTCGAGCGCGAGGATCGGATCGACGCTGAGGAAGGGGTTAGACGGGCAGATCACCACCGCCGCGAGGTCGTCGCGCGCCAGTGCGGCGGCGAAGCCTGGCGACGGCGCGGCGCCTGAGGTTTCGACAAAGCGGATTGCCCGAGCCACTGGCCGGCACTGATGGGCGACGAAGTAGCGCTGGAAGTCGAGCCAGCCCGCGTCCGTTTTGATCTGCGTGCGCATCGGAAGGTCACTCATGGGTACGACGGCGGCACCGATGCCGAGCGCGCCGGCGAGCGCGGCGGTCACCTGAGACAGGCTCTCGCCGGCGCGCAGCCGCCGGGTCCGGGCGATATGCATGGCGAGGTCGCGATCGCCGAGGTTGAACCAGTCGGGCTCCCCCAGCGCCCGCAGCATCGCCATCGCCTGCCAGCTCTCGTCCGCGACCCCCCAGCCGCGCGCCGCATCGTTCAACCCGGCCAACGCATAGACCAGCGAATCGATGTCCGGGCAGATCGTCAGGCCAAGGTGTTCGAAATCGTCGCCGGTGTTGACGACCACCGTCAGCCGCTCCGGCGCAAGCACCGAGGCGAGCCCGGCGGCGAGCTTGGCGCCGCCGACGCCGCCGGTCAGCGCGAGGACATGGCCGCTCACCGGAACATGTCCTGATCGACCGGGCGCAGTCCGGCCGCCGCGCCATCGCCGTCCTCGCGCCTGACCCAGCGGCCGGCCCCATGCACAATCGCCGCAGGAGTGCCCTCCGCGCCCTCCCCCATCGCCAGCGTCGCAATGGCGGCCAGCGAATCGGCGAGTGCCACGATCGTCGCCTGCAGCACGCGGCCGAACAGATCGGCCTCGCCGCGTCGGTCGTCGATCGCGGCGATACCGGCGATACCGATCGCCGTGCCCAGAGTGCCGACGCGCCAGGCGCGGCCCATGCTGTCGGCGATGATCACCGCTGGGTGGCTGCCGGCAATGCGCTCCAAATCGCGCCGTATCGCGCGGGCACTGGCGTCGGGATCGGCCGGCCACAGCAGGACGCTGCCCGTTTCCCCGCCTTCGACGTTCGAGGCGTCGATTCCGGCGTTGGCGAGGACGTGGCCGCTGCGGTGGCGGGCGATGATCGCCGCCGGATGCGCGCGCAGCAGCTCGGTGCTCTCGGCCAGGATGAGCTCGACCAGCTCGGCGGGCCGGCCGGTCTCGGCGGCGATACGCAGCGCCTCGGGCCGCGGAACGACCTCCGCCAGGCTGCGCATCCGGCCTTCGGCCTTGGAGACGATCTTCTGCGCGACGACGACCACGTCGCCGTTCCCCAACGCCTCACCTGCCCGGGTCGCGGCGGCGGCGATCTCGGCGGCCACCGACATGCCGGGCGTGAACAGCGGCAGGACGGCGATGGGGATGACGGCGAATCCGGCCGGTGCGGTCATGCGGGACATCCGTCGGAGAAGCGGGAGGGAAGCGCGGCGACTATTATATTGCCTGACTCTCGGGGCGCGCTATCGGCAATCCTCGGCGACAGGCAACAGGCAATGTCCTGGGAGAACGACGGCCATGACAGCGAGGGCGGGGTCCAGCGGCAGCACCCTGCGCGAAGCACTGTCCGTCCCAAGCCGTGACCCGGCCGATCGGTGAGCTGCTGGGCGGTCATCCCGGTCAAGTCGCCGCCCGGCCGCAAGAGCCGGCTGGCCAGCGCGCTCGATCGACCGTGCCGCGATGAACTGGTTCGCCAAATGGCCGCGCATGTCGCGGAGACGGCCCGCCAAGCCGTCGGCATCGACCGGGTGGCCTTCCTCGCCGGTTCCGCCGAGGGGCTGCCGGAAGGTTTCACGGTGCTCGAGGACGGGGGGCCAGACCTCGACGCAGCGGCAGGCGGCGCCGTCGCCCAGGTCGCGGCGCTCGGCGCCTCGCGGATCGTGCTGATCGCCGGCGACTTGCCGCTGCTGACGACGAGCGAGGTCGAGCAGCTCGCCGCCCAGCCCGCCGACACCGTCGCGATCGCCCCCGACCGGCATGGCTTTGGCACCAATGTGATTTCGCTGCCGCTACCGGCGGGGCGCTCCTTCGCTTTCGCTTTCGGCACTGCGAGCTTTGCCCGGCACCATGCCGAGGCCGACAGGCTCGGGCTGCGGGTCGAGACGGTACGCGGCGAGGGCCTCGCCCGCGACATCGACGAGCCGCCCGACCTCGACGACGTGGCGGACCTGATCGCGGCAATCGCGGCAATCCGATAATGCAGGGGGACGGACGATGGACGCGAGCGATCTCGACCTGACCGGACAGGCGGCGCTGGTCACCGGTGGCGGCGGCGGCATCGGCCGTGCGATCGCGCTGTGCCTCGCCGACATGGGCGCCGACGTGGCCGTGTTCGATATCGTTCCCGAGCGCTGCGAGGAAACCGCCGCGCGGATTGCCGAGCGCGGAACCCAGGCGCTACCCATACCGGGCACGGTGATGGATACCGAGCAAATCCGCGCGGCGGTCGAGGCGACGAAGGACAGGTTCGGCCGGCTCGACATCCTCGTCAACAACGCCGGCGGGATCGCGCGACGTCCGTTCCTCGAACTCGCCGAAAAGAACTGGCGGCGCCACATCGACATCAACCTGATCAGCAACCTCGCCGCGACATCGGCAGCCGTGCCGGTGATGATCGCCAGAGGGCGCGGCGGGTCGATCATCAACGTCAGCAGCATCGAAGGGGCCCGCGCCGCACCCGGCTACGCCGTCTATGCCGCCTGCAAGGCTGGGATCGACAACCTGACGCGCACGCTCGCGCTTGAGTTCGCCGAGCATGGCATCCGCGTCAACGCCATCGCCCCCGACTACACGGTGACGCCGGGCACGCGCGGCAATTTCACTGGCCCGGTCGACGAATCGAAGTGGCTGCAGCCGACCCCCGCGCAGCTCGAGGCGGTCCGCCGCCGCATCCCGCTCGGCCGCGCCGGCATCGACGAGGAATGCGGCCGTCTCGCCGTGTTCCTGGCCTCGAAAATGGCGAGCTACATCACCGGCACGATCATCCCGGTTGACGGCGGCACCTGGGCGTCAAGCGGCTGGATCCGCAACGACGCGGGCGGCTGGGTACTGCCGCCCGAGGCCAAGCCATGAAGGGCATGTTGAACTCGGGCCCTGCGCTCAGATACTCGCGTCATGCTGAACTCGTTTCAGCATCCATCGTGCCACACGAACCGTCGATCGCCGCGAAGAGAGACGGCGCCCCTGCGTACCGCTCCGAGCGCAGCGCCCGAGGTGAAATGGACCCTGAAACAAGTTCAGAGTGACGATGCCTTGAATTGATGAGAAGCGCTAAAAGGCCGGAAACAAGGACTAATGAGGATGACCTTCACGCTCAGCCTGACCCTTCCCTTCGACCATATCGAACAGGGCGAGGAATATGTCTCGATGGCTGCGCTGCACGAATGCGCGCGCGCGACAGAGGACGCGGGGTTCTGGTCCGGCACCGTCACCGATCATCCGGTGCCGTCCTACCGCTGGCTCGACGGTGGCGGCCATTATGCGCAGGATCCGTTTGTGCTGCTATCGATGGTGGCGGCGGTGACGACCAGGCTGCGCCTTCAGACCAACATTCTGGTGCTGCCCTATCGCAATCCCTTCATCACCGCGCGGGCGGTCTCCTCGCTCGATGCGTTCTCCAACGGCCGGGTCCTGCTCGGGCTAGGCGCCGGCTACCTGAAACCCGAGTTCAAGGCGCTCGGCGTCGATTTCGACAGCCGCAACGACATCATGGACGAGTATATGCGGGCGATGAAAGCCGCCTGGACGGGCGAGGACTTCGCCTTCGACGGCACCGGCTTCACCGCCGTCGGCAATCGCATGCTACCCGCCCCGGTCCAGAAGCCGCATCCGCCGCTGCTGGTCGGCGGCAACAGCAAGCGCGCGCTGCGGCGCACGGTGGAGCTTGGCGACGCCTGGCACCCGTTCTTCGTGCCCAAGCAGGTGACCGACACCGCCCGCACCGCGAACATCTCTGGCGACGAGGACATGCTCGCCGCGATCGATTATATGAAGGGGCACTGCGCCAAGGTCGGCCGCGAGACGCCGCCGGCGGTGATCTGCTCGGGTACCTTCACGCTCCAGCCCGGCTGGAGCGCGCAAGAAGCGGTCGATCACTACAGCCACTTGAAATCGCTTGGCGTCGCCGGTTCGGGCGCTAGCATCGTCGCCGCCAACCGGGGCGAATGGTGCGAGCAGGCCCGCCGCTTCGGCGAGGAAGTGATCGCCAGGCTCAATTAACGGGCGCCGGGACGGGCGGGGAGAGGGCGATGGGCGAGCAGCTGCCGAGGGCGAGCGAAGAGTGGCAACGGCACTGGCCGATGGTGTGCGCGGCAATGGTCGGCATGTCGTTCTACACGGTCGTGACCTATTCGTTCGGCACCTTCATCCAGCCGCTCGAAAAGGCGTTCCACTGGAGCCGCGCGGAAATTTCCGTCGGGCTCACGATTTTCGCGGTGATCGCCACGATCGGCGGGCCGTTCGTCGGCGCGCTGCTCGACCGGGTGGGGACACGCAAGCTGGCGATCTTCGGCACGATCGCTTCGGGCGCCGCCTTCGCGGGCTTCAGCCTGGCCAATGGCGCGCTGACGCAGTGGTACATCCTGTGGGTGGTCTTCGGGCTGGCGGCATTGTTCATCAAGTCGACGATCTGGAGCGCCGGCGTCTCGAGCGTCTTCAGCACCAGCCGGGGACTGGCGCTCGCCGCCGTGCTCAGCGGCTCGGCGGTCGGGCAGACGCTCGCCCCGATCTTTGCCGACCGACTGATCGGCGCCTACGGCTGGCAAGCCGCCTACCGGTGGCTGGGCTGCGGCTGGGCGGGGTTCGCGCTGGTCCTGCTGATCCTGTTCTTCCGCGACGCCCGCGCGCTGGGCCAGCGGGCGGTGGCGGTGCCAGGCGCGGCCACGGTGCTGCTGCCGGGCCTCACCTTCGCGGAGGGGATGCGCGATTCGCGGATCATCCGCATCCTGGTCGCCAACGTGCTGATGTCGATGGTCGGTTCGGGAGTCTCGGTGCATCTGGTGCCGCTGATCAGCGAAACCGGGCTGGCGAGGTCCAGCGCGGTCGAGGTCGCCGCTTCGGCGGGGATTGCCGGCCTGGTTGGCAAGTTCCTGACCGGCTGGCTGCTCGACCGCTACCAGAGCGGCTTCATCCCCTTCTTTAGCTTCGGCATCGCCGCGCTCGGGCATTTCCTGCTGCTCAACCTGTTCCATACGGTGACGGCGTTGACCGCCGGTGCGATGATCCTCGGCTATTCAGCCGGGGCGGGGCTGCAGTGCTCAACCTATCTGGTCTCGCGCTATGGCGGGCTGAAGGCGTTCGGCGCGTTATTCGGCACGATCTCCAGCGCGATGATGCTCGGCACCGCGCTCGGCCCGGTGATCGCCGGCAAGGTGCACGATGTCACCGGCAGCTATGACGCGCTCCTGATGACGGCGATGCCGGTAATGCTGCTCTCGGCGCTGCTGTTCATCAGGCTCGGGCGCTATCCAGTGTTCACGTCCGCACCGCCGGGCGAGTTACCGGCGGCCGCGTAACCTCGTCACTGCGGTACCATCGCTTCGGCGAAGGCGCTGACCCTGGCCATGGCGTCGCCGTTCCAGACCGCGCCGGAGACAGCGAGGAAATCCGCGCCCGCAATCACCAGCGGGGCGCAGTTCTCTGGCGTGATCCCGCCGATCGCAACGCAGGGCAGTTCGAAGAAGCGCTGCCACCAGTCGAGCAGTTCCGGCACAGCGTAGTGGCTGACCTCTTTGGTGACGGTCGGGAAGAAGGCGCCAAAAGCCACATAGTCGGCGCCGGCTTCACCCGCGGCCATCGCCAGGTGGCGGCTGTCGTGGCAGGTAACGCCGATCTGCGCCTCGCGCCCAAGCGCCAGCCTCGCCTCGGCAACACTGCCATCGCTCTGCCCGAGATGGACGCCGTCGGCGCCGATCCGCGCGGCGAGCTGGATCGAATCGTTGACGATGAAGGCGACCTCGCGCTCGGCGCAGATCGCCTGCAGCGGTGCGGCGAGCCGCGCCGCCTCCTGCTCGTCGAGGCCCTTCACCCGAAACTGGAACGCCGCCACCGGGTTGGCCTCACCGCCCGCCTCCAGCGCCTGCGCGAGCCGCTCCGGAAAGGCGCCGTCGATATCGAGCGGGGAAATCAGGTACAACCGGCAGGGAGGACGATCGGGCTGGCTCACCGCAGTTCGGTCTCCGGCACCTGCATCAGGCCGCCACGGTCGCGCTCTTCTGCGTCGAGCCCTGGTAGATCGCGTCGATCGCCTCGCCCAGCGCGGCGTCGAATTCACCATCGCTCATCTGCGCGCGCAGGTCTTCGAGCAGCGCCCGGCTGAAGCTGGCGATGATGCCGCGATTTTTCGCGAGTTCGGCACAGGCTTCGGGCCGCTGATAGCCGCCCGAGAGCGCGACCACGCGCAGCACCTTGGGGTGATCGACGAGCCGGTCAAAGGTGCCGGGCACTGCCGGCAGAGAGAGCTTGAGCATGACCTGTTGACCCTTGGGCTCTCCATCCAGGGCCTTCAGCACCTCCTCCAGCAGGATCGCATCGCACGCGGCCCGGGTCTCGCTCTTGATGTTCACCTCCGGCTCGAGCATCGGCATCAGCCCCTTGGCGAGCACCTGGCGGCCGATCTCGAACTGTTGCTTGACGATCGCGGCGATGCCTTCGCGGTTCGCCGCGTTGATCACCGAGCGCTCCTTGGTGCCAAAGACGCCGAGCTCGGCCGAACGATCGAGCAGCGCATCAAGATCGGGCATCGGCTTCATCAGCTGGACGCCTTTCGCCTCATCCTCCAGCCCCTTGTCGATCTTGATGAACGGCACCACCCCCTTGGCGATCAACGCTGAAGGAGTCGGCTGGCTGCTGACCTCGCCATCCATCGTCCGCTCGAACAGGATCGCGCCGAGCACCTTTTCGCCGGTGAAGACGGGCGAACTGATGATCCGCGCGCGCATCTGATGGATCAAGCCGTACATTTCGGCCTCGTCGCTCCAGGCGCTCTCGTCCACGCCGTAGCCCTTGAGCGCCTTCGGCGTCGAGCCGCCGCTTTGGTCAAGCGCGGCGATGAAGCCCCTGCCGGCAGCGATCTTGGCGGTCATGTCGGACGTGTTCATGCGGGTTCCCGGGGTTGCGATAGTTGGTCGCCCCTACCTGTACAGGCGTCAATTCGCAATCGCGGGAGCGATGGAGGGAAGACACCAAACGGAAATCCCGCGCCGTTCAAGGCACGGTCTTCGCCTCCTGGGCCTTAAGGAAACCTTCCGCGTCGAGATCGACGGTAAGCTCGCGCTCCCACAGCCTCAAATCCTCGCACAGGGCGAGGAAGCCCGACGCATCGTCCGCGTTGCCGAGTTCGACGAGACCCTTGTCCATGTCCTCAGGCAGGATACCGGCACGTTGCAGCAGCGGCGCAGCCTCGGCGGAATAGCCGATGAATTTGCAGTGGGCGAAGGCGTCGTTGATGAAGTCCTTCGCCGGCTTGTCGCGCGACAGCAGCGCGGCGCCCTCGGCCGAGACCACCACCGCCACCGCATCGTAGCGGACCGACGGGCCGCCATCGATCTTCTGCTGGCCGGTGAGCATCGCCCCATTGTCGAGCATGACCCCGCCCACCATCGGCGTAACAACCTCATGGGTCGCACCCGCTTCCTTGACGCCGGCAAGGAGCGCATCGACCAGCTTCGCCGAGGCCCCGTCGCTCACCAGCACGCCGAGCTTGCGACCCTTGAAGGTTGTCGGGCGCTTGAGAATGCTGAGCGCGTCGGACGGCGGCAGGTCGGTTCGCGGCGCAACCGCCGGTTCCGCCGCCGGCGGTAGCGTCGACAGGCCCAGGCCCGTGGCGACAGCGGTGGCGAGCGACGCGTCGATGTTGCGCAAATGGCCGACCATGCGCTCGCGGATGTCGAGGCGCAGGACCTTGGAAAGTTCGAACACCAGTGCGTCGCCGATGTGCTTCTGCTCGACCGAGGTCTGGCTGATGAAGAACTGGCGCGCCTGGCTGTAGTGATCGGCGAAGCTTTCCGAGCGCAACTGCACCTTCTCACCGCTCTCGCTCGCGGGGAAATGGCGATAGCCGCGCGCCGGATCCTCGCGCGGCCCGCCCCAGCTGTTGGGCTCGTAATTGACGCGGCCCGTGGGGTTGCGCATCGCCATATGCCCGTCCTGCTGGAAGTTCATGACGGGGCAGCCCTTGGGCGCGTTGATCGGGATATGGGTAAAGTTGGGCGAGCCGAGCCGCTTGAGCTGAGTGTCGAGATAGGAGAAGTTGCGCCCCTGCAGCAGCGGGTCGTTCGAAAAGCCTATCCCCGGCACAACGTTCTGGGTGCAGAAGGCGACCTGCTCGGTTTCGGCGAAAAAATTGTCGACGAGGCGATCGAGCACGAAGCTGCCGATAATCTCGACCGGCACCTGCTCCTCGGGGATGATCTTGGTGGCGTCGAGCACGTCGAATTCGAAGCGTTCGGCGAACTCATCGTCGAACAGTTGGACGCCGAAGTCCCACTCGGGAGTATCGCCGTTCTCGATCGCGTCCCACAGATCGCGGCGATGGAAATCGGGATCGGCGCCGTTGATCTTCAGGGCTTCGTTCCACAAAACCGACTGCAGGCCGAGCTTCGGCTTGAAGTGGAACTTGACGAAGGTGCCCTTGCCGTTGGCGTCGATCAGCCGGAAGGTGTGGACGCCGAAGCCCTCGATGAAGCGGAAGGAGCGGGGAATCGCGCGGTCCGACATGACCCACATGATCATGTGCATCGATTCGGGTGTCAGGGTGATGAAGTCCCAGAAATTGTCATGCGCGGTCTGCGCCTGGGGAAAGCCGCGATCGGGCTCGGGCTTGGCGGCGTGGATCAGGTCCGGAAACTTGATCGCGTCCTGGATGAAGAACACGGGAATATTGTTGCCGACGATGTCCCAATTGCCCTCCTTGGTGTAGAATTTCGCGGCGAACCCCCGAACGTCTCGCGCGAGGTCGAACGAGCCCTTGCTGCCAGCGACCGTCGAGAAGCGGACGAACATCGGCACCTCCTCGCCGACTTCGGTCAGCACCCGGGCCGTCGTGTGTTCCGCAAGAGATTTGGTCAGCTTGAAACGGCCGTGGACGCCGTAACCGCGGGCATGCACGACGCGTTCGGGAATCCGCTCGTGATCGAAGTGGAATATCTTCTCGCGGAAGTGAAAGTCCTCGAGCAGCGTCGGACCGCGCGGGCCGACTTTCAGGCTGTTCTGATCGTCGGCGACCGCCACGCCCTGCTGGGTGGTCAGCATCTCGCCACCTGCCGCCACTTGGTGCAACTCCCCGCCGTTACCGCGCTCGGTGGTGAAGGTGGGCTGCGAGGATGAGGTCTTCCTGGGTGAGGATGTTCCGGCCCCTGCCTTGGAGGACGCTTTTCCGGATGCTGCCTTCGGGGATGATTTGCGGGAAGCCATGGTTCTCTCCAGATTCTCGCCCGAAGCCGGAGCGACCTGTCTGGAATGCGCCCGCCCACGCGGCGTTCCGCAGGACTTCCTTTTTATGGCCGTGGGTCAATGAGGTTCGCCGGTCCACTCCAGCCCGAAAGTGCTTGGACCAGCCACGGCACCGTATCCGGATTTGGCTTGACCTGCGCCGCGCCGGAGGGAAAGCTCGCCAGTAATTCGTTCGGGGGACTTCATTGCGATATCGCGCCGAGATCGACGGGCTGCGCACGCTCGCGGTGCTTCCCGTCATCCTGTTTCATGCCGGCTTTGCCGTGGTCAGCGGCGGCTTTGCCGGCGTTGACATGTTCTTTGTCATCAGCGGCTTTCTCATCACCTCGATCCTGATCGGCGAACTGGACGCCGGCGCGTTCAGCATCGTCCGCTTCTACGAGCGCCGCGCCCGGCGAATCCTGCCTGCGCTGTTCTTCGTTATCGCGTCCTGCTTGCCCTTCGCCGTGCTTTGGCTGCTGCCGCCCGACATGAAGGACTTCATGGACAGCATCGTCGCGGTGACGACGTTCAGCTCCAATATCTACTTCTGGATGCAGGCCAATTACTTCGACACATCCGGCCAGCTGAAGCCGCTGCTCCACACCTGGAGCCTGGGCGTCGAGGAGCAGTTTTACCTGCTGTTTCCGCCGTTCCTGGCGCTGCTCTGGCGGTTTGGCGAGCGGATCGCGGTGCTTGCGCTAGCGCTGATCTTCGTCGGCAGCCTGGCGTTCGCGCAATGGGCTTCGCACACCCATGTCAACGTCGCCTTCTACCTGCTGCCGCCGCGCGCCTGGGAGCTTGCGCTCGGCGGGCTTGCCGCCTTTTGCCTCCGCCACCGATGGCAGCCGAAGGGTCGGTTGGTGGCCGAAGCCGGAGGATTGGCAGGGCTGGCGATGATCGGTTTCGCCATGGTCGGGCTCGACTCGGGCGATCATTTTCCCGGGGTCGACGCGCTGATCCCGACGGTTGGGACCGCGCTGGTCATCCTCTTCGCGGTTGAGGGGACGATCGCGCAGCGGTTCCTCAGCCTCAAGCCGATGGTCTGGATCGGTCTGATATCCTACAGCGCCTATCTCTGGCACCAGCCGCTGTTCGCCTTTGCCCGCCACGCCAGTCTGATCGAACCTGCGCCTTACCTGATGCCGCTGCTGGTGCTGGCCACGCTGCTCCTCGCCTGGCTCAGCTATCGCTACGTCGAGCAGCCGTTCCGCGACCGCACCGCGATCTCACGACCGCGCATCTTCGCTCTCGCCGGAGTCGGCGTCGCGGCGATGGTCGGAATCGGCATGATCGGCAGCGCGAACGCACTGCTGCTGTCGCGCCCCGCCGTCGCCCGCACCGCCGTGCTCGATTATCGCTACGACAACCGCTCGCTGGAGAAGGAAAGCTGGGCGCTGCTGCGGCAGGCTTCGGGCAGTCCGAGCTACACGCTTGAGGACAACGCCGCGGACCATCGACCGTGGTTCGATCCCGCCGATCCTCGCCCGAAAATCCTGATCGTGGGCAATTCGCATTCGCGTGACGTCTACAACGTGCTCGCCTCCAGCGCGCGGACGCGAGAGACGTTTCAGCTCGCGCGGTACGGCGGGCAGATCGCCAAACTGGGCGAGACCTTCTTCGCCTCTCCCAATTACCGGATGGCCGACGCGGTCCTGATCGCCAGCCGCTACAGCGTGGCCGACGTCCGCAGCTTTGAGCCCCTGATCGCCCGGATCATGCGCGACGGCAAACTTCCAGCCATCGCCCGTAACATCTTCGAATTCAGCGAGTACCGCGACGAGACGCTGAGCCTGGCCGATGTCGTCGTGCTGAAGGCGATGCAACGCGGCGCCATTGATCCGGCCGCGATCGAGCGCCGCTCCGACCGTGCCTATTTCGACGAGTTGAGCACGCGGCCGCAAAGCGAGATGATCGCCTGGTCCGACAGGGAGATCACGCGGCTCAAGCAGCGCTTTCCCCGGCTGGTGGTGCTGGACCGCATGGATTACGTGTGCTCGCCCGCGCAGCATGCGTGCTTCTCGATAGACCGGCGGCTGAACAAGTTCTTCTGCGATTATGGCCACCACACGCTGGTCGGCGCGCGCTTTTTCGGGACGCGGATCGACCAGGTCGGCTGGCTGGCGCCGCTGGTCACCCTCGGCTCCGTTCGCCAACCCAAGATCGGGGCGCCCGCCGCGCCGCTGATCGCGAGCGCGGCGAAAAACCGCCCGGGCTGAGCTGGGTTAGGCAATTCAGAACGTGTCCCGACTTCGCTCGACAGGAGCGGAATCGGCGGCAGTGAGGAGCGGCCGCCCGGAGGCGCTGTTTAGCCTAGCGCCGCCCTCAGCGCTTCGGCCAGGTCGGTGCGCTCCCACGGGAAAAAGTCGCCATCCGCCTTGCGGCCGAAGTGGCCGTAGGCGGCGGTGGGCCGGTAGATCGGCTTGTTGAGGCCGAGGTGGGTGCGGATGCCGCGCGGGGTCAGCCCCCCGAGGCTCTCAATCGACATGATCGCCGCCTCGATCGCGTCGTCCGCCACGCCGTTGCCGGTGCCGTGGGTGTTGACATAGAGCGACAGCGGCCGGGACACGCCGATCGCATAAGCGACCTGGATCGTGCAGCGGGTCGCGAGGCCGGCGGCGACGATGTTCTTGGCGAGGTAGCGCGCGACATAGGCCCCTGAACGGTCGACCTTGGTCGGATCCTTGCCCGAAAACGCGCCGCCGCCGTGCGGCGCCGCGCCGCCATACGTATCGACGATGATCTTGCGCCCGGTCAGCCCGGCGTCGCCGTCCGGCCCGCCAATCTCGAAGCTGCCGGTCGGGTTGATGTGATAGACCGTATCTGCAAGCAGCGCCTCTGGCAGCAGATCGGCGACAACCTGCTTCACGTAGGCATGCAGCTCGGCCTCATTCTCGCCCTCGTCATAGCCGGGGGCATGCTGGGTCGAGACGACGATCGCGGTCGCGGCGACCGGCACCCCGTCCTGATAGCGCAGCGTCACCTGGCTCTTGGCGTCGGGCTCGAGGAAAGGGGCGGCGCCCGAATGGCGGTCGGCGGCCATCCGCGCGAGGATCTTGTGGCTGTAGTCGAGCGTCGCCGGCATCAGATCGGGGGTCTCATCTGTCGCATAACCGAACATGATGCCCTGGTCGCCCGCGCCCTCGTCCTTGTTGCCGCTGGCATCGACGCCCTGCGCGATATGCGCCGACTGGCCGTGCAGCTTGTTGAGGAAGGTGAAGGTCTGCCAGTGGAAGCCGTCCTGCTCATAGCCGATGTCCCGCACCGTCCGGCGGACCGTCTGCTCGATCTCCTCCATCGCGCCGGGCGCCCAGGCGTCGTTCTCGTATACGCCCTTGCAGCGAATTTCGCCGGCCAGCACGACCAGCTGGGTCGTCGTCAGCGTCTCACAAGCGATCCGCGCCTCGGGATCCTTCGACAGGAACAGATCGACGATCGAATCGGAAATCTGGTCGGCGACCTTGTCGGGGTGGCCTTCGGAAACGCTCTCGGAGGTGAACAGATAGTCGCTGCGCATTTCTTATCCTGCGTTTTGGCTTTTCCCGAAGGCGTCGCCGTTCGTGATATAAAGATATCTTTATGTCGGCATATCTATCGCGTCGGGCGGCGCATGGCAACCAGCGAGATGACGAGCATCAGCACGGCCAGCGCCAGCGGCAGCGCGTTGCCGAGCCGGGCGAACGGCGTCGGCGGCGCGGCATAGGGCACCACGCCGTCGAGCCGACCGGCGGTGAGGCGGGAAAGGTGCTGACGGACGGTGCCGTCGGGGCCGATTACCGCGCTGATCCCGGTGGTGGTCGAGCGCAACACCGGCAGCCCCTCCTCGATTGCGCGAAGCCGTGCCTGGGCGAGGTGCTGCGGCGACCCCCAGCTGCCGAACCAGCCGTCGTTGGAGGGGTTGAAGATATAGTCGGGGCGATGACGCGGATCGACGACCGCGCCGGAAAAGGCGATCTCGTAGCAGATCTGGATTCCGGCCCTTCCCCATGGCCCGAGGTCGAAGGTGCGCGGGCCCGGGCCGGCTTCGAAATCGAGCGAGCCCGGCACCAGCCGCGCCGCGCCAAGCGGTTCTAGCAGCAGGCGCAGCGGCAGATACTCGCCGAACGGCACCAGATGCGCCTTGCTGTAGCCCGCCAGGATCGCGCCCCGATCGTCGATCGCAGTCACGGCGTTGCGCGCGCCCACCACGGCGCCGTCGCGGATCACCAGGTCGACGGCGCCAGCCAGAAGCAGCCCGCGCGCCCCGATGATGCCGGCAAGCCGCTGCCGCGCGAGCGCTGGGTTGGCGGCGTGGGTGCCGCCCTCGTAATAGGGCTGCGGATAGCCGTCGCGCAGATAGTCGGGCACTGCCGATTCGGGCCAGAGCACCA
Source organism: Novosphingobium sp. (assembly GCA_039917735.1). Classification (GTDB taxonomy): domain Bacteria; phylum Pseudomonadota; class Alphaproteobacteria; order Sphingomonadales; family Sphingomonadaceae; genus Novosphingobium. The sequence goes on from JBDSIY010000093.1 coordinate 20,736, forward strand.
GCCGCAGTTCGCCCGGCTGCGCCGCGATTGAAAGCCCGGCGACGCGGCGAAAGTTCTGCTCATAGCGGTCGGGCTCGTTCAACACTTCCTGGCGGATGTCGGGCTGGACCAGGGTGAACGGCAGCGAGCCGGCGGCCCCTCGCGGCGCGCGCGCGGGCAGGACCATCGCCAGGGTCAGCAGCGCCGCTCCCGCGATCAGCCCAGCCAGCGCTCCGACACGCCCCCGGCCCGTGCTGCCGAGGCAACTGCTGCACAGGGTGCGAACCAGCGCGGCAATTCCGACAAGCACGCCCGACAACCCGTAGGTGCCGGTGAACGGCGCCAGCCGCGCAAGCCCCGGGGCTTCGTATCCGCCGAGCAGCGCCACACCGAGGGGGTTCCAGGCAAAGCCGGTGAGCACCCAGCCGCGCAGCCACTCGCTGACGATCCAGCAGGCGGCGAAGACCAGGCCGACGAAGCGCGGGCTATCGGGCAAGCGCAGATCGCGGCCAGCCTTTCCCGGGCGCGAAATATTCCAGGCTGCCGCCGCCGCGAGTGCCGGATAGACGGCGAGATAGAACGACAGCAGCACCACCGCGATCCAGCCGAGCCAGGCCGGCATGTTCGCCTGATAGGTGAAGGCGGTGGCGATCCAATTGTTGCCAAGGGTGAAATGGCCGACGCCGAACAGCCAGCCGAGCAGCGCCGCTTGTCGGCCGCTGCGCGCGCGCGCGACCAGTTCGATCAGCGCGGCAATCGCGACGATGGTCAGCGGCCACAGCGCGAGCGGCTGGAAGCCGCAAGCCGCAACTCCCCCCAGCACGGGCGCGGCCAGGCGATGATGGATGCGCACCGCCGACAGGGCACGGCCGGCGGAACTGGCGAGTGGATCCATCACGCCAACGTCTGGCGGTCCGCGGCGGGTCGCGCAAGCCGCCGCAGCCAACGACGTGCCGCTTCCAGTCGGCGCAATCCACATCGGCGAGCCGCCGCGCGCTTGCCAGATTGGCGCATTGCTGCGATTCTTGGCCGATGACACCGGCGATCTTCGGCCTGTCCGGCACGGCGCTGACCGGGGACGAACGGCGCTTCTTCGGCGACGCCGATCCGGCCGGCTACATCCTGTTCGGCCGCAACATCGAGACCCGCGCCCAGCTGCGAGCCCTTACCGACGAGTTGCGCGCGATCCACGGGCTCGAGCAGCTGTTCATCTGCATCGACCAGGAGGGCGGCCGCGTCGCCCGGATGAAGCCGCCTGAATGGCTTGCCTTCCCTTCCGGCGAGCCGTTCGACCGGCTTTACGACGTCGCGCCCGTCAGCGCCATCGAGGCGGCGCGGGCCAACGCCCACGCGCTGGCCATCGACCTTGACGAGGTGGGCATCAGCGTCGATTGCCTGCCGCTGCTCGACGTGCGGCAGCCCGGCGCACATGACGTGATCGGCGACCGCGCGCTCGGCGCGGAGCCGATGCGCGTTGCGGCGTTGGGGCGGGCGGTGCTCAACGGGCTGGCGCGGGCCGGGGTCGTAGGGGTGGTCAAACACATGCCCGGGCACGGCCGGGCGATGGCCGATAGCCACCAACAACTGCCGACGGTCATTGCCAGCGAGGCCGAGTTAGAGAGCGATCTGGAGCCGTTCCGCACACTCGCCGACGCTCCGGTCGGGATGACCGCGCATGTCCGCTACACGGCCTGGGACGCCGAACTTCCCGCCACGCTCTCGCCCTTCATCATTGCGGACGTGATCCGCAAGCGCATCGGCTTCGAGGGCCTGCTGCTTACCGATGACCTCGACATGGCAGCGCTGTCGGGCAGCGTTCCCGAGCGCGCCGAGCGGGCCATCGCCGCCGGATGCGATATCGCGCTCAACTGCTGGGCGAAGATGGAAGACATGATCGGCATCGCCTCGCGGCTCCCGGTGATGACGGAAGCGGGCGCGCTGCGGCTGGACCGCGCGCTGGCGGCGATGGCCGCACCACGCGCGGGCGCCGACCAAGCCGAGTTGATTGCGAAGCGGGACGCGCTGCTCGCGCTGGCGTCCATAGAGGGTGCGCCAGCGTGAACGAACTCTCCACCCTCGCCGCCGCCGAGGAGTGGGACGGCTTCGATACCGCACCGCCGGCAGACGCCGCGCTGCATCTCGCGCTCGATGGCTGGGAGGGGCCGCTCGACCTGCTGCTCGATCTCGCCCGGCGGCAGAAGGTGGATCTGCGTCGCATCTCGATCCTGGCGCTGGTCGACCAGTACCTCGCCTTCGTCGAGCGCGCTGGGACGCTCCGGCTGGAGCTGGCCGCGGACTATCTGGTGATGGCGGCATGGCTCGCCTATCTCAAATCGGCGCTGCTGCTGCCGCGCGACGAGCAGCCCGACCCCAGCCCCGAGGAATTGGCGCTTCGGCTGCAACTGCGGTTGGCGCGCCTGGGGGCGATGCGGGAGGCGGCGGCGCGGCTGATGGCGCGCGACCGGCTGGGCCGCGACGTCTTCGCGCGCGGCGCGCCCGAGGGATTGCGGCTCGACCGCAGGAGCATCTGGCAATGCAACTGGTTCGCGCTGGTCCAGGCCTAGGGCCAGGTCCGCGCCCGCACCGCCCCGGCCGTCCACGTCGTGCGCGACCGCATGGTGATGACGCTCGACAGCGCGCTCGCCCGGGTGTCGGCGATGCTCGGGATGACGCTCGACTGGATCGAGCTGCGCGATTTCCTGCCGCCTGCTGACGAGCCCGAATGGACCGATTCGCGCCTGCGCCGCTCGGCGCTTGCCTCCAGCTTCGTCGCCACGCTCGAACTTGCGCGGCTCGGCAAGGCCGAACTGGCTCAGGAACACGTTTTCGGGCCGCTTCGGCTGCGCGCGGCGCAAGGGTGATGCATCCCCGAGCTCAACATGAGCTGGTGCCCGATGCCGCTCCGGACGATCTCGTCCGCGCGGTTGAGGCGACGCTGTTCGCGGCGACTGAGCCGCTGCGCGCGGAGGCGATCGCCGCGCACCTGGGCGGCGGCGAGGTACGCGCGGCGCTTGCCGAAATACGCGCGCACTACGCTCCGCGCGGCATCAACCTCGTCGAGCGAGGCGGGCGCTGGCATTTCGAGACCGCGCCCGACCTCGCGCATATCCTGCGCCGCGAGCGAGAGAGCCCGCGCCGCCTGTCACGTGCGGCGACCGAGGTGCTGGCGATCGTCGCCTATCACGAGCCGGTCAGCCGCGCCGAGATCGAGGCGATCCGGGGCGTTCAGACCGCCAAAGGCACCCTCGACGTGCTTCTCGAAGCCGGCTGGGTGCGCATCTGCGGCCGGCGCGAGGTGCCGGGTCGCCCGGTCATCTATGCGACGACGCCGGCCTTCCTCGACCATTTCGGCCTCGAATCGCGGCGTGAATTGCCCGGGATCGACGAGCTGCGCGCCGCCGGCCTGCTCGATCCGGTGGAAGACGCGATGGCCGCGCTCGACGCGGAGGACGGCGAACCGACGACTGAGCAGGACGATCAAGCCGAAGGCCGGGCTGTCGCACTGGCAACCACAGGCGAATCGTCCTAGATAGGACTGGCCGAGCGCTGGATACCGCCGCGCCGGCAGGTCAGGAGTAAGGTAATGGGTCTGTCGCTTCCGCACCTCATCGTGCTCGCGCTGGTGGTGCTGCTGCTGTTCGGCCGGGGCAAGATCTCCGAGCTGATGGGTGACTTCGGCAAAGGCATCAAGAGCTTCAAGCAAGGGATCAACGACGAGGCGGCCCCGCACGCTGTCGCGCCGCCGCCGCAAATCGCCGCGCAGCCGATCGCACCGCAGCAGCCGACGCTTAACGGCGAACCGGTTCCCGAGCAGCAGGTTGTCCGCTAAGCCGATAAGGCATTCGCCATGTTCGATATCGGCGCATCGGAGTTCCTGCTCACGGCGATCGTCGCGATCGTCGTCATCGGCCCCAAGGACATGCCGTTGGCGCTGCGCACCGCCGGGCGCTGGATCGGCAAGATTCGGCGAATGTCCAACCACTTCCGTTCCGGCTTCGAGGCGATGATCCGCGAGGCCGAGCTGGAGGATATGGAAAAGAAGTGGCGCGAGCAGAACGAGGAGATCATGCGCGCGCATCCGGCAACGCCCGAAGCCTTCGCACTGCCGGGACCTGCCTTGGCCGAGGCTGCGGCTGCTCCACCGGCGCAGGGCGAGGCGGTTTCCCGTGCGGTCGATGCGGAACGCCAGCCCTCGCTACCGCCACCGCCATGAGTTTTGCGCCATGGTCCTGAACCTCCCCGACATCGACGAGACGCAGGCTCCGCTGCTCGATCATCTGATGGAGCTGCGCACGCGGCTGATGCGCTGCATCGCCGCGTTGGGTGTGACCTTCGCGGTCTGCCTCTATTTCGCCGACGACATCTTCGGGTTCCTGGTCCGCCCCCTCACCGCTGCCTTCCCCCCGGGTCAGGGGCGGCTGGTCTATACCAAGCTCTACGAGGCGTTCTTCGTCGAGGTGAAGGTGGCGCTGTTCGCCGCCTTCTTCATCAGCTTCCCGATCATCGCCAACCAGCTTTGGGCCTTCGTCGCGCCGGGCCTGTACTCGAAAGAAAAGCGCGCTTTCCTGCCTTTCCTGATCGCGACCCCGGTGCTGTTCACCAGTGGCGCGGCCCTCGCCTATTACGTGGTGATGCCCACCGCGTTCCGCTGGTTCCTGAGTTTTTCAGGCGTGCAGGGCGGGCTGAAACTGGAGGCGCTGCCGGGCACTGGCGACTATCTGGCGCTGGTCATGCAGTTCATCCTGGCCTTCGGGATCAGCTTCCTGCTGCCGGTGCTACTGCTGCTGCTGAACCGCGCCGGCATTGTCAGCCGGGTGCAGCTATCACGCGCGCGGCGCTATGTGATCGTTGCCATTGTCGCGGTGGCGGCGGTGATCACCCCGCCCGACATGGTCTCGCAGCTGATGCTGGCGGTGCCGATGCTTTTCCTCTTCGAAGGCTCGCTGCTGATCATGTGGTTCGGCGAGCGGCGCGAGGCGCGGGAGAAAGCGGCCAGCGAGGGTGCGGGCGAGCCGGAGGTCGAAGCGCATCCGGCCGAGTAGCTTGAGGTTTCAGCGGCTGTCCGTCGCAGCTCGGCGGGGTTCCGCCTTCTGGGCCTGATCCGCCCGATACACGGCCTGACCGCTCACCCAGGTCTCCAGCACGCGCGTCCGGTGCAGATCGTCCGGCGCGGCCAGGATCGGGTCCTGATCGACCAGCACGAAGTCAGCCCTCAGGCCCGGGGCGATGCGGCCGAGGCGCGTTTCGGCGAATCCCGCGTAAGCGGCGCCGGTGGTCCAGGCGGCCAGCGCGGCCTCGCGGCTGAGGCGCTGCTGCGGTTGCCAGCCGCCGAAGGGCTGGCCGTCAGCGCCGGTGCGGCTCAGAGCAGTGGCGAGCCCATCGAACGGTCCGGCGGCTGCGTCGCCGCCGAAAGCCAAAACCCCGCCGGCGTCGAGGATCGACTTCCATGCCTGGGCGCCCGTGAGCCGCACAGGGCCGAGTCGCGCCGCGTTCATGGCCTGGTCGGTAGCCGCCATTTGCAGCTGCACCGAGACGACTATGCCCCGCCCGCCGAACCGCCCGAGATCGGCCGGATCAACAACCTGCGCCTGCTCGATCCGCCAGCGGCGATCGCCCTTGTAGGTGGCCGAGAGTTCGCCGATCGCGCCAAGCGTCATCGCGACCGCACGGTCGCCGGTGGCCTCCACCGCGACCTGGAATTTGTCGATCGCCGCGCGGCTCATCAGATTGCCGAGCTGCGTCTGCGACAGTTGGGTCAGCCCGGAGTTGCCGGGATCGTCGGCATAGGGCGCCTTCAGCGCCGCCCCGCGCGAGCCGAGCGAGCCGTCGAGGCGCAGCCTGACGCCCGCTAGCCGCAACCGGTCATCATAAAGCCAAGGGCTCGGTCCGGGCCCGCCGATCAGCGCCATCGCCTCGGTGCCGCCGGCGTAGGCGATGATCCGCATCCGTAGCTTCCCCAGATCGCCAGCCCGGCGGAACGCCTGCCAGTCCGCGATGCTGGTGCCCATGTCGGTGACGGTGGTGAAGCCGGCCGCGACCAGCTGGCGCTGCGCCTCGAGGAAGGCGAGGTCGCGGTCTACCGGGCGGGGCGGCGGCACCTTGGCCTCGACCAGCTCGGCAGCCTTGTCGACCAGCACGCCAGAGGGTTTGCCGCCTGGGGCGCGCAGGATGCGCCCGCCCGCCGGGTCGTTGGTGGCGGCGGTGACCCCGGCGACCGCGAGCGCGGCACTGTTCGCCCATCCCGCCTGACCGTCCGATGACAGCAGCCAGACCGGCCGGTCACCGACCGCCGCGTCGAGGTCGCCCGCGGTGGGAAAGCGGCCGAGCGCCCATCGGTCCTGGTCCCAGCCGCGGCCCAATATCCAGGCGCGATCGGGGTTATCGCGCGCATAGCGCGCGATCCGCGCCTGCGCATCGGCGAGCGAATCCGTTTCAGACAGGTCCAGCGTCAACGCAGCGAAGCCGATCGCCATGACATGGGCATGCGCGTCGATCATGCCGGGCAGCAGCACGCGCCCCTTGCCGTTGACGCGGTAGTCGAGCTTCGGTGGCCGTTTCTCGCCGCTCGCGAGTACCCGAGTGATGTGCCCGTCAGTGCCGATGACCAGCGCCGCGAAACGCTGCACCGCGCCCTTCTCGTCGAGCGTGATCCCGTTGACGTTGTCGATCAGCGTATCGGCGTGGGCGGGCGTTGTGGCGACCAGGGCGACGGCGGCGAAAATGCTCCCCAACCGGGGAAGGAACGTCAACTGCGGCCCCGCTCGGGCAAGCGGCGGATGATCGCGCTGGTGTCCTGCCTCCCGCCGCCCATCGCCTGCACCTCGGCGAAGAACTGATCGACCAGCGCCGCGACAGGGAGCGAGACGCCGATGCCGCGCCCTTCCTCCATCGCCAAGCCCAAGTCCTTGCGCATCCAGTCGATGGCGAAGCCGAAGTCGAACTCGTCGGCGATCATCGATTGCCAGCGGTTGTCCATCTCCCAGCTTTGCGCGGCGCCGCCCGAGATCGCCTCAATCACGCGGTCGAGATCGAGATGCGACGATTGGGCGAAGCGGACCGCCTCGGCCAGGCTGGCGATGATCCCGGCGAGGCAGATCTGGTTCGCCATCTTGGTGGTCTGGCCGGCGCCTGCCTTGCCGACATGAACGATCCGCGCCGAATAGCATTCCATGATCGGCCGCGCCGCCTCGATCGCGTCGCTCCGGCCACCGCACATCAGCGTCAACGTGCCGTTTTCGGCGCCGATCTGCGATCCGGTCATCGGTGCGTCGATGCAATGGACGCGACGGTCCCGCGCCTCGACGGCGATCTGCCGGGCGATCCTTGCGGATACCGTGGTGTGATCGATGAAGGTAGCGCCGCGCCGCAAGGTGGTGAAAACCCCCCGCGGGCCGAGGACCACATCGGCGAGATCGTCGTCATTGCCGACACAGGTGATCACCGCATCGGCTTCGGCCGCAGCGTCGCCGGGGCTTTGGGCAACGCGCACGGCAATGCCCGGGTTCGCCTTACGCCACTGCGCGAGCCGGCAGTGCGAGCGGTTGTAGACGGTGAGCTGGTGGCCAGCCTCGCCGATATGCCGGGCGATCGCCCCGCCCATTACCCCCAGGCCGATGAACGATATCTTGCGCGGTTCGGTCATGGCCACCTCTTAGCTTCTCCCGCCGTCCATGCCAGTGCTTGCAAGCATCGCGCTTTTCGATATTGCGGTGCAGCAATGGCAGGCTCGGTGTTGTCGCGGCTGGCGCCGCTCGTGAGGATCGCCTTCTGGGTGGCGATGGTCTTCGCGATCACCATGGCCGTCCTCCCCAAGCCGCCCCACCTCGGACTCGAGCCCTTGGGCGACAAGGTCCAGCACATGATCGCCTTTGGAGTCCTCGCGCTACTGGCGCAGACCGGCTTCAACGGCACACCGCGCTGGCAAATCGCCGAACGGCTGTCCTTCCTCGGCGCGATGATCGAGCTCGTCCAGAGCATTCCCGCGCTTCACCGCGATTGCGACATCAAGGACTGGATCGCCGATACCGTGGTGGTGGTGATCGTCACCGCCCTCTTCGCGCTGCGCGGCGTTCCTCGCCGGCGGCGGCGATAGGCCGAGGCGCGGTTCCCAAGGTCGGGGCGATCTGCCAAGCTGCCGCCAAGCCATGACGATCGCCGCCACCGTTCCTGCCCCGCGCCTCGATCATGCGCGCGAGGCGCTGCACGCGACCTTCGGCTTCAACGCCTTTCGCGGCGCGCAGGAGCAGGTCGTCGCCCGTGTTCTCGCCGGACGATCGACCCTGGCGGTGATGCCGACCGGGGCGGGCAAGTCGCTGACCTATCAGCTGCCGGCGGTGATGCTGCCCGGCACCTGCATCGTCATCAGCCCGCTGATCGCGCTGATGCACGACCAGCTGCGCGCGGCGACGGCCAATGGCATCAGCGCAGCGACGCTGACCAGCGCCGACACCGACCGGGCGGCGACGATCGAGCGGTTCCGCGCGGGCGCGCTCGACCTGCTCTACGTCGCGCCCGAGCGCGCCAGCCAGCCGCATTTCCGCGCGCTGCTCGGCGAAGCGCCGCTGGCGCTGTTCGCAATCGACGAGGCGCATTGCGTCTCCGAATGGGGTCACGACTTCCGCCCCGACTATCGCCTGCTGCGGCCGCTGCTCGATTGCTTTGCCGAGGCGCCACGCCTGGCCCTCACCGCGACCGCCGACGCGCATACCCGCGCCGATATCCTCGCCCAGCTCGGCATTCCCGAGGATGGGCTGATCGTCGCCGGCTTCGACCGGCCGAACATCCGCTATGCGATCCGCCCCCGCGACAACGCGCCGCGCCAGCTGCGGGCGCTGCTTGCCGAGCAGCCGGGGCCGGGGATCGTCTATGCGCCGACCCGGGCCAAGGTGAAGCAGCTGGCCGAGACATTGGGAAGCGCCAAGCGGCCGGCGCTGCCGTATCACGCCGGGCTCGATCCGGCGGTGCGCGCGGCGAACCAGGCCGCCTTTGTCGCATCGGAGGAGATGGTGATGGTCGCGACCGTCGCTTTCGGCATGGGCATCGACAAGCCCGACGTGCGCTTCGTCGCCCATGCCGGCCTGCCCAAGTCGATCGAGGCCTATTACCAGGAGACCGGCCGCGCGGGCCGCGACGGTGACCCGGCACTGGCGCTGATGCTGTGGGGTGCCGAGGACTTCGCCCGCGCCCGCCAGCGGCTTGGCGAGGTCGAGGAGGCGCGGCGCGGCGGCGAGCGCACCCGGCTCGAGGCGCTGGCCACGCTGGTCGAGACCGGCGGCTGCCGCCGCGCGCTGCTGCTCCGCCATTTCGGCGAGGACCCGCCTGCCACCTGCGGCAATTGCGACAACTGCCGCGAGGCACCGGGGCTGGTCGATGCCAGTGAGACCGCGCGCAAGCTGTTGTCGGCCGCGTACCGCACCGGCCAGAGCTTCGGCTTCGGCCATCTCGAAAAGGTGCTGACCGGCGTCGCCGACGAGCGCGTGCTGCAGCGCGGACACGACCGGCTCTCGGTGTTCGGCATCGTCGGCAGCGAGGAGGCTCGGCTGTTGCGGCCGCTGGCGCGGGCGCTGCAGGCGCGAGGCAGCCTGCAGCCGACCGAGCACGGCGGATTGGCGCTCGGCCCGGATGCACGGGCGATCCTGCGCGGCGAGGCCGGAGTCACCATCGCGCTCGCTCCAAAACGCGCGTCGGGACGCCAGCGTTATCGCGGCGCCGCCAACCCGGTCTGCGATCCGCTGTTCGATGCGCTGCGCGCGCTCCGCCGGACGCTGGCTGAGGAGATGGGCTTGCCGCCCTATGTCATCTTCCACGATTCGACGCTGCGCGAAATGGCGGAGCGCCGTCCTTCAACTCGCGCCGCGTTGGGCGAGATCGCCGGGGTCGGCGCACGCAAGCTGGAGGCCTATGGCGAAGCCTTCCTGTCGGCCATCGCGCGCAATTGAGCTGACGAATCAGCCCCGCGTCTGCTTCAGGTAGACGCGCTTTCGCCCGATTCGCCAGCGCCCTCCCAGGTGATCGGGCGCGAAAGCAGCGCCGGCAATTCCGGCGAGGCGATCCGCGATTCGCTGCCGTTCGCATGCATCAGCACGGCACGGCCGACACCGGGCGTCGCCACCACCGCGACGACGCTATCGACCCAGCGATGCAGGATCTCTCGAGCATCGGCCAGTGCCCCGGCCTCGGTGGTGGCGTTGCCCGATGCTTCGAGCTCGGCTTCAAGTTCGATGACCCGGCTGGTGGCAATGTCGATGGTCGATTGCTTCGCTTCCATGGTTCCGTCCCGAGCAGTTGAGGGCGTCCGACGTAAGGGCGTTGGCTTCGCGCGGCAAGGGCGGGCTTCGCGTTCCTCCGCGCTACAGCGGATTGTCGAGCTTGATCACCGGCTCGTCGCTGATCCGCTGCTCGGTCTTCTGCTCGCGCGGCGCCTTGAAGCTGGCGAGCACCGGCGCATCGCGAGCGTAAATGTCGCCGAAGGTCCTGAGCGCGCCGGTAATGTCGCGGCCGATCGTGAAGTAGGTGATGTAGACCGGGAAAGTCCTGGTCATCGGCACCCTGGTATATTCGGTCGAGTTGTAGAGCGCCTTGGCCCGATCAACGTCGATCCCCGCGCCCAGCATCGCCATGGTCATGCCGAGGATGCGGGCGTTCTCGGTGCGGATGCAGCCGTGGCTGAAGGCGCGCACCTCCCTGGCGAACAGCGCCTTCTGCGGCGTATCGTGGAGATAGATCGCATGCGCATTGGGCATGTCGATCTTCAACCGGCCGAGCGCGTTGCTGTCGCCGGGCTGCTGGACGACCGTGACCGTGCCGTCGGCGGCCTGCGTGACCTTATAACCCTGCGCGCGCGCCGAGCCAGGGCTGGCGACCAGCTTGGCGCCCAGCCCCTCGCCCTTGACGATCGACTGCGGCACCGTCCAGGTCGGGTTGAACACCACCGCCTGCACGGTCTCGGCGAGTTGCGGCGTCGCAGTGCGCCCGGGCTTGCCGACCACCGTCTTGTAGCTGCGGATGATCCGGTTCTTCACCGTCAGCCGAAGCTGGAACTCGGGCACGTTGGTCAGCAGATAGACGTCGCCGAGGTTGCGCGGCAGCCAGCGCCAGCGGTCCATGTTGGCCCGGATCAACGCGCGCCGGGGCCGATCGTTCGCCGGGGTGTCGGCGAGCGCCTCGCGCAGCGCCGCATAATCGGGGACGGTCGGATCGAGGCTGGCGAGGACGCCGCCGACATCATGGTCGGACAGCGCCTTGGCCATCAGCATCGCGGTCGGCGTCGCCTCGCGATCGGTATCGACCGCGAACCACTGGACGCGCTGTTCCACCGGGGTCCGGCCTTCCCGCCGGTCCTCGGCGAGCCAGGCGAAGCTGGTGCTCGCCACCTGGTCGAGCGCGTCGCTCGGGCCGGAGGTGATCGCCGCCCGCAGACCTTCGGAATTGTAGTCGGCCGGGATCAGGCCATCGGCTTCGACGCCCTCGATCGCGACAAGCAGCGCGCGGGCGTCTTCGACCGACCAAGACATGACGGGCTCGGCGATCGGCTGCGGCGCAATGACGGGCATCGCTCCCGGCGCGGCGGCGGGGCCGGTCGGCGCCGGGATGACCGGCGGCGGCATCGGTGTCGTGATCGAAGGGGGCAACAGCGGTTGCGGCGCACCGATCTCCGGCGCAGGCTGACGACGGGCGGCCGGAGCCTGGCCGGTCGGCTGTGCCAGCGCTGGGCCGGCGATCGCCAATGCCGCCGCCGGAATAATCATACAACGCTGAAAAATCACGATTTGATCCCTGTGACGCATGCCGCGCCCGGCATGAACTTACGGTCCATGGCGATCCCGGACATTGCCGCCAGTCTAACCAGTTTCGGTGACTTTCATCAAGCATCGTCGCTGACCCTCGGCTGAATCACCACGTCGGCGACCGCGATCGCCGCTCCGGCCGGGCTGGTCCGATCCGGGGGTCATGCGGCAGCGCTCCGGCCTTGACCTGACAGCCTCGAACGCGCATTCGCCGGGCCGGAAACAAGCGGTTTTCCGCCATGCAGCCGGCCAAGGGCTCACGCTGCGCGAAGACCATATTCAGCGAGGAAACGACAGGCATGAGCCAGGTGGGACAGGACACGCTCGGAACCCGCGCCACGATGAATGTGGCGGGAAGGGATATCGCCTATTACTCGCTGCGCAAGGCGGGCGAGAAGCTCGGCGACGTGTCGCGCCTGCCGTTCTCGATGAAGGTCCTGCTCGAAAACCTGCTGCGCTTCGAGGACGGCGGCTTCACCGTCTCGACCGATGATCTGCAGGCGCTGGCCGATTGGCAGAAGGATCCCAGGGCGCCCTCGCGCGAAATCCAGTACCGCCCGGCGCGAGTGCTGATGCAGGATTTTACCGGCGTGCCCTGCGTGGTCGACCTCGCCGCGATGCGCGACGCGATCGCCAAGCTCGGCGGCGACAGCTCCAAGATCAACCCGCTGGTCCCCGTCCACCTGGTGATCGACCATTCGGTGATGGTCGACGAGTTCGGCCATCCCAAGGCGTTCGAGCAGAACGTCGAGATCGAATATCAACGCAATTTTGAGCGCTACGATTTCCTCAAATGGGGCTCCAAGAGCCTCGACAGTTTCAACGCGGTGCCCCCCGGAACCGGCATCTGCCACCAGGTAAACCTCGAGCACATCGCCCAGGCGGTCTGGACCAGCCAGGACCAGAACGGCGTCACCATCGCCTATCCCGATACCTGCGTCGGCACCGATAGCCACACGACGATGATCAACGGCCTCGGCGTGCTCGGCTGGGGCGTCGGTGGCATCGAGGCGGAGGCGGCGATGCTCGGCCAGCCGGTGTCGATGCTGATCCCCGAGGTGATCGGCTTCAAGCTCACCGGCAAGCTGCCCGAGGGCGTAACCGCGACCGACCTGGTGCTCACCGCCACCCAGATGCTGCGCGCCAAGGGCGTGGTCGGGCGCTTCGTCGAATATTTCGGCCCGGGCCTTGCCTCGCTCAGCCTCGCCGACCGCGCCACCCTCGCCAACATGGCCCCCGAATATGGCGCGACCTGCGGCTTCTTCGGCATCGACGACAAGACCATCGAGTACCTGCGCCTGACCGGCCGCGAGGAGGACCAGATCGCGCTGGTCGAAGCCTATGCGAAAGAGCAAGGGCTGTGGATCGACCCCAACGCGCCCGATCCGGTGTTCACCGACACGCTCGAGCTGGCGATGGGCAGTGTCGTTCCCTCGATGGCCGGTCCCAAGCGGCCTCAGGACAAGGTTGCGCTCAACTCCGTCGACGACGTGTTCAACGGCGAGCTGGAGACGATCTACAAGAAGAAGCCATGCCGCGTGTCGGTCGCGGGCAGGGACCATGACGTGGGCGACGGCGATGTCGTGATCGCCGCGATCACCAGCTGCACCAACACCTCGAACCCCAGCGTGATGGTCGCAGCCGGGCTCGTCGCCAAGAAGGCTAACGAGAAGGGGCTGAAGCCAAAGCCCTGGGTCAAGACCAGCCTGGCGCCGGGATCGCAGGTGGTCACCGACTATCTGGTCAAGGCCGGGCTGCAGGAGCACTTGGACGCGATCGGCTTCAACCTGGTCGGCTATGGCTGCACCACTTGCATCGGCAATTCCGGCCCCCTTGCCGAGCCGATCAGCGCGGCGATCAACAACAACCACATCGTCGCCGCCTCGGTGCTGTCGGGCAACCGCAACTTCGAGGGTCGCGTCAGCCCCGATGTTCGCGCCAACTTCCTCGCCTCGCCGCCGCTGGTCGTCGCCTATGCGCTGAAGGGCACGGTCAGCGAAAACTTCACCTCGACGCCGATCGGCAAGGGCAGCGACGGCGCCGATGTCTATCTCGCCGACATCTGGCCGAGCAACGAGGAGGTCGCCACGGTGATGAACGCCGCGATCGATCGCAGCATGTTCCGCGCCCGTTATGCGGACGTCTACAAGGGCGACGAGCACTGGCAGAAGATCGACGTCACCGGTTCGGAAACCTACCAGTGGCGCGCCGGATCGACCTACATCGCCAACCCGCCCTATTTCGACGGCATGGAGATGACCCCGGCGCCAGTCGGCGACATCATCGAAGCCCGGCCGCTGGCGATCCTCGGCGATTCGATCACCACTGACCACATCTCGCCCGCCGGCAACATCAAGGCCGACAGCCCGGCCGGCAAATATCTGATGGAGCACCAGGTCGCCAAAGCTGACTTCAACTCCTACGGGGCCCGGCGCGGCCATCACGAGGTGATGATGCGCGGAACCTTCGCCAACATTCGGATCAAGAACGAGATGGTCCCCGGCGTCGAAGGCGGGATGAGCAGTTTCGACGGTCAGGTACTGCCGATCTACGACGTGGCGATGAAGTACAAGGAAGCGGGTACGCCGCTCGTCGTCATCGCCGGTAAGGAGTACGGCACCGGCTCGTCGCGGGACTGGGCGGCCAAGGGCACCAATCTGCTGGGGGTGCGCGCGGTTATCGTCGAGAGTTTCGAGCGCATTCACCGCTCCAACCTGGTCGGCATGGGCGTGCTGCCGCTGCAGTTCAAGGACGGCGACGGCCGCACGGCGCTCGGCCTCACCGGCGACGACAGCCTGACCATCCGCGGCGTCGCCAACCTCCAGCCGCGCCAGGACGTGACGGTGGACGTGCAGCACGGCGACGGCCGCAAGACCAGCTTCACTGCGCTCTGCCGGATCGACACCGCCAATGAGCTCGAATATTTCCTCAACGGCGGCATCCTCCAGTACGTGCTGAGGAAGCTCGCCGCCTAAGCGGAGATGGCGAGCCGGCCGGGGTTGCCGTCCGGCTCGCACGATCTTGCATCGGGCATCGCCGATAGGGCTTTACCAGCGCCGGCCCCTTTCGGCGCGAGCCGAGTTGTCGATCCACCGCTCGATCACATCGTAGCGGCCGTCGAGGAGCCTGATCTCGCGCCAATCGCGTTGCGCGCAGACGACACGTTGGCGGTTCTGCAGGCCGTCGATTGAGTTCTGGATGCGCCATTCGAGACGGCGGTCAAGATCCTCGTTGCGCAGCCGGTTTTCGACCTGATAGCCGCGTTGGCCCGAGCAGATGTGGCCGAGGGCGCCACGGTCATCGTCGCGCCGACCATAATGATGGTCGTCGTCGCGACGGTCATAACGGCCGCCATCGTTGGAATACCTTTCCCAATCCTGCGCGTAGGCCGAGCCGCCGGTGGTCACCGCCGCGCAGGCAAGAATTGCTCCAAGGAATTTACGCATGTCATTCTCCTTCGCGGATGAAGTCTCCGCCGGTGAGAGAGATATGCGCCATGCGATTTGATCCGCGGGTGAATGTGCCGGTTGGCATTTGTTCATAATTTTACCTATGAACGTGAACGGTCGGCTGTTCAGGAGGCAGCGTCTTCCTCGCCGAACAGCCCGGCCTGCGACCCGCTCGGGGGTGACAGCCCAAGGTGGCGCCAGGCGCCGTCGTTCAGGCAGCGCCCGCGCCCGGTGCGGGCGACCAGGCCAAGCTGGATCAGGAAAGGCTCGATCACCTCCTCGATCGTATCGCGCGGCTCGGACAGGCCGGCGGCGAGCGTTTCGACACCGACGGGGCCGCCCTTGTAGATGTCGGCGATCATTCGGAGGTAGCGGCGATCCTGGGCGTCCAGCCCCAGTGCATAGACCTCCAGCCGGGTCAGCGAGGCATCGGCGAGCGCGCGCGAGACCATCGCCTCGCCCGCGACATGGGCGAAGTCGCGTACCCTGCGCAGCAGTCGTCCGGCGACCCGAGGCGTGCCCCGCGCCCGACGCGCGATCTCGCGCGCGCCTTCGGCGTCGATGCCGATGCCGAGCAGTGACGCGCCCCGCCGCACCACCAGCTCGAGTTCGTCCACCGTGTAGAAGTTCAACCGCACCGGGATGCCGAAGCGGTCGCGCAACGGCGTCGTCAGCAGTCCCTGCCGAGTTGTCGCCCCGATCAGCGTGAACGCCGGCAGGTCGATCCGCACCGAACGCGCGGAGGGTCCCTCGCCGATGATCAGATCGAGGGCGCGGTCCTCCATCGCCGGATAGAGCACCTCCTCGATCACCGGATTGAGCC
>JBDSIY010000094.1:0-3776 GCA_039917735.1 Novosphingobium sp.
GGGCAGATTCCCACGCGTTACGCACCCGTGCGCCACTAGACCCGAAGGTCTCGTTCGACTTGCATGTGTTAGGCATGCCGCCAGCGTTCGTTCTGAGCCAGGATCAAACTCTCAAGTTTGTGTCACAACCAACCAGGTGCGGGGCCCCGGGGTTAACCGGGATTACCCGCCGACCTGCAAGGTTGAGCTTCAAGGAGCCGATACCTGCACTTGTCAAACGTATGGATACGAAGGACATATTCAGGCGTCGGCTTGCAGTACCGGTTACCGGAGCCTTAAACTCCCCGGACCGGGCGCCGTCGCCCATATGTCCCTTCATCTGAACCAACAATGTCAAAGAGCCGCCGAACAAAATTGGCGGACAACCGATGGTCCCCGATTGTTATACCGGGGGACCTGTTGTCCGTTTATGATGGCGACCGAGCAGCGAACCGTCTGAATGGCGGCGTCCCCGTCGGTGAAGAGGCATATATGGGGGGGGTCGTGGCGGGTCAACGGTTTTTTGCAATTTTCTTTCACATAGAGCGAAAGTGGCGGAAAACCGCCATTCCACCGTTGGAGGTAGATCCTTCCGGCTGCCTGGCAAGGCGCGCCGCGCCCGACTCGCCCGCTGATGGGATGGGGTCAAAAGCACTGCTCTTGCCCGCGACGTGGTGGTAAGCCGGGTTGGCGGGCGCAAGGTTTCGGCGCGTATCCGGGAGATAGGCATGGCGGGTCTGGGCCCCGCGCTCGCGCTGCTGCTGGCGGGCGCTAATCTGGCAACGGCATCAGCGGAGCCCGCGAGTGGGGAGGGTGACAACACCGACGTCGTCGCCGCGCGGGTCGATCCGAGCTGGCGCCTGACCGTGCCGGTGCGGATCGGCGAGGGCGGGCCGTTCGAGTTCCTCGTCGACACCGGCGCCCAGAACACCATCGTCGGCAGCGCGCTCGCGGCCCGCCTCGCGCTGGCGCCGGCCGGCAAGGCGTCGGTGATCAGCGTTGGCGGCCGGATGATCATCGACACCGTGAAGGTCGACCGATTGACCCTGGGCAGCCGCAGCTTCGGCGGCATCGTCGCGCCGGTGCTAAGCGAGGAGAACATCGGCGCGGACGGGATCGTCGGTGTCGACAGCCTGCAGCACCAGCGCGTGCTGTTCGATTTCAGGCGCAATCTCATTAGCGTCAGCGACACCGTCGATGACTCGTCCGATGCGCGGGCGTTCGACATCGTCGTACGCGCGCGGCGGCGGTCAGGTCAGCTGATCCTCACCAAGGCGCGCATCGACGGGGTGCGCGTCGACGTGGTGGTCGATACCGGGGCGGATTACTCGATCGGCAACCGGGCGCTGCAGGCGAGGCTGGGGCGCGTCGGGAGCGGCCGGGCGACGCTGGTCAGCGTCACCGGACAGCGAATCGCGGCCGAAATCGGCGTTGCCCGCACGCTCGACGTCGGTTCACTGCGGATCACGAATGTGTCGATCGCCTATGCCGACGCGCTGCCTTTCGCCTATCTCGGCCTTGGCCGGCGGCCGGCGATCCTGCTTGGCATGGACGTACTGCATACCTTCAAGCGCATCGCCATCGATTTCGCCAAGCGCCAGGTGCTGTTCGATCTTGACGCGGGGGCGGTGCCGCCGGGGTGATGGGGCAAGCGGCCAGATGAACCTTGATGGGTGCCATCGGCCGCAAGCGGCCAGATGAACCTTGATGGGTGCCATCGGCTGGAGCATGTCCGCTCGCGCTCGGAAGCTGAACATACTCTAGATTTAGTTCGATCCAGGATCGCACGGAGCCGCCGGGAAACGCTGTAGCCTGTGGCCTTCAGCGGTAAGTTGATTTGCAGGCCTCGATTGTTCTGACACACCCCCACCCCTTCCCTTCCGCCGCCGCAAGCCTAAATCACATCGATGCCTCCCGACACCGCCACCAACGCCCCCGACGCCCGCCATGACGGCTGGCAGACGCTCCGCCGGTTCCTCCCCTATCTCTGGCCATCGGACAATCCGGCGCTGCGCTGGCGGATCGTCGGCGCCACGCTGGCGATCCTTGCCGCCAAGGCGACGACGCTGGCGCTGCCGTTCTTTTACAAGCGGGCCGTCGATCTGATGACGATGGGCGGCAACCCGGCGGTCACGCTCGCGCTCGCCTTCATCCTCGCCTATGCGCTCGGGCGCTTCGCCGGGTTGGCGTTCGACAATCTGCGCAACATCGTGTTCGAGCGGGTCGGCCAGGACGCCACCCGCGCGCTGGCCGAGGACGTGTTCCGGCGGCTGCACGAATTGTCGCTGCGCTTCCATCTGGCGCGGCGTACCGGCGAGGTCACCAAGGTGATCGAGCGCGGCACCAAGAGCATCGACACGATGCTGTATTTCCTGCTGTTCAACATCGCGCCGACCGCGCTGGAGCTGATCGCGGTGGCGGTGATCTTCTACCTGCACTTCGGCGCCGGGCTGGTGGTGGCGACCGCCATCGCCGTGGTCGCCTATGCAGTGGTGACGCGCTGGATCACCGAGTGGCGCAGCGCTCTGCGCGAAAAGATGAACCGGCTCGACAACCAGGCGATGGCGCGGGCGGTGGATTCGCTTCTGAACTACGAGACGGTGAAATATTTCGGAGCCGAGCGGCGCGAGGAGGCGCGCTATTCGCAGGCAACCCGCGCCTATGCCGATGCGGCGGTGACCAGCGAGAACAGCCTGGGGCTGCTCAACAGCGCCCAGGCGCTGATCGTCAACCTGCTGATGGCCGGGGCGATGGGTTATACTGTCTGGGGCTGGTCGCGCGGGCGCTTCACCGTCGGCGATCTGGTGTTCGTCAACACCTACCTTACCCAGCTGTTCCGGCCGCTCGATATGCTCGGCATGGTCTATCGGACGATCCGCCAGGGGCTGATCGACATGGCGCAGATGTTCGCGCTGATGGACAAGGAAGTCGAGGTGAAGGACGCACCCGGCGCGCCGGCGCTGGCGATCCGCCGGCCGACCCTCAGCTTCGACAATGTCGTGTTCGGCTATGAGCGGGACCGCGAGATCCTCCACGGGTTGTCGTTCACCGTGCCGGCGGGGAGCAGCGCCGCGGTGGTCGGGCCTTCGGGCGCGGGCAAGTCGACGATCGCACGGCTGATCTTCCGCTTCTACGATCCCTGGTCCGGCCGCATCCTGATCGACGGGCAGGACATCCGCGAGGTGACGCAGGCCAGCTTGCGCGCCGCGATCGGCATCGTCCCGCAGGACTCGGTGCTGTTCAACGAGACCATCGGCTACAACATCGCCTATGGCCGCGACGGCTCGGGCATGGCGGATGTCGAGGCGGCGGCGCGCGGCGCGGCGCTGATGGGGCTGATCGAGCGGCTGCCGCAGCGCTTCGATACCGAAGTCGGCGAACGCGGGCTCAAGCTTTCGGGCGGCGAGAAGCAGCGGGTGGCGATTGCCCGCACGCTGGTCAAGAACCCGCCGATCCTGCTGCTCGACGAGGCGACCAGTGCGCTCGACACCGCGACCGAGCAGGATATATTGGCGACGCTCGGCCGAGTCGCGACGGGCCGCACCAGCCTGTCGATCGCCCACCGCCTGTCGACGATCGCCGACGCCGACCAGATCCTGGTGCTGCACGAAGGGAGGCTCGCCGAATCGGGCACCCATGGCGCGCTGCTGCGGGCAGATGGGCTCTACGCCGACATGTGGAACCGCCAGGCGACGGAGAGTGAGGAGGTCAGCGTGGCGGCGGAGTAGCTGCCCCGCATTGGACCATGATGACTTTTGCTTGAACCGCTCATGTCGAGCGTAGTCGAGACACGGGCG
>JBDSIY010000095.1:0-10198 GCA_039917735.1 Novosphingobium sp.
GCATCGTCTGGCTCTGCGAAGAGCTGGGGCTGCCTTATGAGCTTCGCAGCTATGCGCGCGACCCGAGCGGCGCGGCGCCGCCCGAATACAAGGCGCTGCATCCCTTCGGCACCGCGCCGGTGATCGAGGACGGAAGTCTGGTACTTGGCGAGTCCGGGGCGATCGTCGAATATCTGTGCATGCGGCACGGCGGCGGCAGGCTGGTGGTAACGCCGGAGCACGCCGACTATCCCGATTATCTGTTCTGGTTCCACTTCGCCAACGGCTCGATGGTGCCGGGCTTCATGATCGATTACATGACCGCAGCCGCCGGCGGGACCGGCGCCGGCGCTCCGAACCAGGGGCCGAGCCGCAGCGAGCGCGCCATTGCCCTCGCCGACGCGCGGCTGGGCCAGGTGCCCTATTTCGCGGGTTCCAGCTTCACCGCCGCCGATATCATGATGTGCCTGCCCCGGTTCTGCGAGACCCGTGACCTCTCCGGCTGTCCCAATATCACGGCCTATCTGGAGCGCATTGGCGAGCGGCCCGCCTGGCAGCGCACCGCGCAATTGCGCTGACGCGGATCGACTTGCGGCACCGGGACTGACAGGCCGCCCCCTGTCAAAAGATGCCCAGGAACTTTTTCCGTTTCCGGGCCGGTCCGCGCTCGTACTTGGAGGGGCTCCCGCGTCCGACGTCGTCGCGCCTTTCGCCCTTGGTGGTGCGCTGCGCCGAGGCGGGCGCGCCGGCCAGTACCGGACCGCAGGCGGCCGACTTCGCGTCGCCGACATCGACGAAGGCGAGCACCGCCGCTAGCGGACTCGCCACTGCCCCGAGCCCGATCGCCACGCCCGCCCGCGCCAGGAGCTGTGGGCTGATCACGTCGAGCGACGGACTGGCGAAGCTGCCCCGGATACCCACCGGGGACTGCGCCGAGAACAGGCTGATTCTCTTTCCGTCCGCGCGCACCGTCAAGTCGATCGCCTCTGTTGCGAAACTGAAGCTGCCGCGCCCGAGGATCAGGTTCTTCTGGGTATCGATCAGGATCGGGTCAGCCGCCGCCACGCCGTTGCGAACGGTGAAGCCGATCAGCCCGCAGTTGATCGCCACGGGCTCCTTCAGCCGGCCCTCGAACATCTTATAGGCGAAGGTGCCGAGATCGAGTTCGGACAATTGGACGTTGCGTGTCCAGAACGTCCCCTGCGGCATGACGAAGACGATGCGGCCCGAGGCGGTGGCGAGCGAATCGTGGATCGTGTCGCCCCTGCCCTCCAGCCTGATTCGGCCACGGATCGTGCCGGTAGTTCCCGCCTCTTCCACGCCCCACCCGGCGAGCAGCCTACCCATTGGCGTCGGCGCGAGGCGAATGTCGTAGCTCACGGCAGAGGGACGGCGTCGGGTATCGAAGATCGCGTCGGCCGCGATGTTGCCGCGCGCCATCGAGAACGTCAGCGGCGACAGCGCCAGCCTCCCGCGCTCAAGCGCGAGCGTCAGGTCGATGTTCGAGATCGGCACGCTGCGTGAGCTCACATCGGCGATCCGCCACTTGAGCCCGGCGTCGAAGCGCTGCAGCTGCGCGACGGGCAGCGCGGCGTCCGGCAGTAACCGGCTCGGGCCGGCGCCGGTCGCCGCCGCTGCCGCCACGGCTCCCCGCGTCGCGACGATATCGGGATTGTAACCGATGAACGGGGCGGCATCGACGATATCGAGCCGGCGAGTGGTCAGGATGGAATCGAGGCGCAGCCGCTCGCCGTTGGTGACGGTCAACCACCCGGCGAGATCCGAGTTGCCGAACCTTCCGACCATCTTGGTGAAGCGATAGGTCGAACCGTCCTTCACCATCTGGGCGTTGACGACATAGGTCCGGGTGGCGGGGAGCGTGACGCCGATGATCCCGAGCAGCTCGGCCATGTTGCGACCCCGCGCGCGCGTCCGCAGGGGCACATCCTCGACATCGGCGAGCGACGGCAGCGTTCCCGCGACATCAATCACATTGTTCGCCGCCCAGGCTCGCAGCGCCAGCTTGTTCTCACCTCGGGCGATGGTTTCATTGGGCGAAAGCAGCCGCGCGACGACGCGGAACGGCGTCTCGCGCAGTCGGCCCGTGCCGCTGACGCCGATGGCATCGCCGATCCGCGTGTCCTTGGCCCTGACGGTGTCGATGCCGAGGTCGGCGAGCAGCCGCATCCGCGGATCGACATAGCGGACCATCGTCCCCGCCAGCGTTGCACGATCGATCCGCGGAAGGTTGATCGGCGCCCCGGTCGCCTCGCCGAAGGACCAGCTGTTGCGGTTGCCGGCGGCGTTCCATTCGAGATCGAGCGCGCCCTTGGTTAAATCGAGCGCGTAAATGTGCTTCTTGCCGAAGATTAGCGACAACGGGGCGATGCGCGTGACGATGCGCTCTGCGGTGAACAGGTTCGGCCGGCTCGCCCAACGCGGGTTGGAGACGGTCAGGCCCTCGGCGACGAACTTGATCCGCAACGGCGCGAAATAGAGCTGGAAGTCGCCCTTCACGCTGACTTTGCGGTCGGTGTAGCTGCTGACCGTGCGCTCGAAAGGGTGCTTGAGGAAGCGGCCCTTGGTGATGAACAGGATCAGCCAGACGGCAAAGATCGCCGCCAGCAGACCAAGCAGGATGTTGCGTGCGATCCGCCAGCCACGCCCGGGTTTGCGCGCGGGAAGCGTCTTGGGCTCGGCCTCCACCAGGTCGGCGTCCGGTTCGGTTATAGCGTCCATCGCCTCGGCCTAACACTGACGTGGATTAACGCGGCGTGGCGGAAATGGTGCCGCGCCCCCGCCCGGGCCCTGGTCAGACGTAATAGGCGATCCAGGCAATCGCGTGAGCCGACGGCACGAACAGTGCCTGCGCCAGCAGAGTCCCGGCCAGCCGGCTGAACGAGATCCAGACGATGGTACGGCGGAACAGCTGCTCGCTGACCCTGCCCTCGACAACATCGTCGGTCATCACCGAAAGCTGCGGGTCGATCAGCGCGAACAGCAGGATCGTGGCGAAGCCGTTGACCACCGCCGAAAGCTGCGAGGCGGTGACGCGAAACTCCGGGTTGAGGTAGCCGGCATAAAGCGAGGCGAGCACGCCGACGGTGATCAGCGCCTGCGCCAGGCAATTGGCGACGAGCACCCCCCAGCCGACCCCGCGCTCCAGCATCAGCTCGCGGAAATGCTCGCGCGATGGGATCGCCACCGCCTGCCGCATCGCGCGCACACCGGCGGGAGAGGCGGCGCGCAGCACCATCCGCCCGGTCGAGCGGTGCCGCTGGAAGTAGCCGATCGCGCGCGCGAACAGCCGCTGCCCGGTCGGCACAAGGACAATTCCGACCGCTACCGCCACCGTCGCCGACAACAGGACAAGCCGGAAATCCCCGAGCAGCGCGTCCCCGCCGCCCCGCGCAAGCCTGAGCTCGATCCGTTTCGCCAGGAACGGCCCGAGGAAGCTGTTCGAGGTGCGCGAGACCAGCACCAGGATGTTGAACAGCGCAAAGCTCATCGCGATCCGCCGCGTCCGCACCCCGGCGATGCGCGCGGCATAAGCGAGCGTGCCGATCAGATTGATGCCGGCCGTGAGCAGGCAGATGATGAGCAGTTGGCGGTCCATGGCGGGGCGCTTAGCGACCTTGGCGCCGCATCGCCAGCGGTAGGGTGACCTCAGCGCGCCTCAGTCGGCGAGAGCCCGTCAAGGCGCCTTGGATATAGTCGCGCCGGAGCGCTCTCGCGCAGAAAAATCACGGCGACCAGGCCAACAACCATGCCGGCGACCGAATACCAGACGACGGCGTCGGTACGCCCGGTGACATGCATCAGCCAGGTGACGACGAGCTGCGTGGTGCCGCCGAAGATCGTCACCGGAAGCGTATAGATCAGCGCGAAGGCGCGGGCGCGGACGGCGCGCGGCAGGCTTTCGGCGATGGCGGCGTTGCCGGCGCTCACCGGCAGCGCGCTGAGGAACGCGATGACGCTGGCGCCGACGATGAAGGAGGTGGCATCGGCTGCGCGGGTGAACCAGCCGAACACGATCGGGCTGGCCACAATCGCCAGGCCGGCGGCCGGGATCATCACCGCGCGGCGTCCGGTGCGGTCGCTGAGCCAGCCGCCCAGCACTGTGGCGATCAGCGCGACGAAGCTGGCCGTCAGCTGCCCCGCAAGCGCGATCGTCGGCGAAAGCTTCAGGCTCGCCTGCGCAAAGGTCGCCATGTAGGTGAGAATATACGCGCCTATGGTGCCCGCGGTCATGATCATCGCGCCGCATACGATGGTTCGGGTGAGACCGGGGGTGAGCCTCAGCCCGGGCGGATGCTCCGCGGGATGCCCGCCAGAGTTCTCATGGGGCGGTTCCGGCAGGTTCCGGCGGACCGCCAGGGCATATGGAATGATCGCGACGCCAAGCCCCAGCGCGATCCGCCAGCCCCACTCCTCGAAAGCGGCGGGCGGCAGCGCCCAGCTCAGCACCAGTCCGGCCAGCGAACCGGCAATTCCGGCGACGAGCTGCGTTCCACGCTGGAGCGAAACGACCAGCCCGCGCCGCTGCGGCGCCGCGCTCTCCAGCATATAGGCGGTCGCCGGCCCGACCTCTCCGCCCAGCGCAAAGCCCTGCAGCAGCCGCGCGAGCACGGCGATGACCGGGGCCGCAAACCCGATGCTGGCATAGCCCGGGCAGAGCACCAGCAGCAGCATCGCCGCACCCATCAGTGCCATCGACAGCATCAGCGCCGGGCCACGGCCGTGCCGGTCGCCATAGCCGCCGAGCAGCCACGCCCCGAGCGGCCGGGTGACGAAGCCCGCGCCGAAGGTCGCCAGCGACGCCATCAGGCTCGCATAGGGATCGTGCAGCGGGAAGAAGGCCTTGCCGATCTGGATGGCGAAGAAGGCGTAGACCATGAAATCGTAGAATTCGAGCGCATTGCCCAGCGATACCGCCAGGATCGGGCGCGCGCCCGCCCAACCCCGAGGGGTGCGGATGGCCGAAGCGGCGGCGCTCAATGCTTCTTCCGGGTCAACTCGCGCATCGCCTCGTCGAGGCCCTCCAGAGTGAGCGGGTACATCGAGCCGTGCATCGCCTGCTGGATCAGCCGTGTCGACGCCGAGAACTCCCACTGGCGCTCCGGCGTCGGGTTGAGCCAGACCGTCGCGGGGTAGGTGGTGGCGACGCGTTCCAGCCAGACGGCGCCGGCTTCCTGGTTGAAATGCTCGACCGAGGCTCCGGGATGGCTGATCTCATAGGGGCTCATCGCCGCATCGCCGACGAAGATCGCCTTGTAGTCGTGCCCGTATTTATGAAGGATGTCCCAGGTGTTGGTGCGTTCTGCCCAGCGCCGGCGGTTGTCCTTCCACACGCCCTCGTATAGGCAGTTGTGGAAGTAGAAGAATTCCAGGTTCTTGAATTCGGCGTTGGCGGCGCTGAACAGCTCTTCGACGAGCTTGATGTGCGGGTCCATCGATCCACCGACATCGAGGAACAGCAGAACCTTGACCGCATTGTGCCGCTCGGCGCGCATGTGGATATCGAGCCAACCCTGCTTGGCGGTGCCCTCGATCGTGGCATCGAGGTCCAGCTCCTCGGCCGCGCCCTCGCGGGCAAAGCGGCGGAGCCGGCGCAGCGCCACCTTGATGTTGCGGGTGCCAAGCTCGCGGGTGTTGTCGAGATTGGCGAAGTCACGCTTCTCCCAGACCTTGATCGCACGACCATGCGTGCTCTTGCCGCCGATCCGGACGCCTTCGGGATTGTAGCCCGAGTTGCCGAACGGGCTGGTGCCATTGGTGCCGACCCATTTGTTGCCGCCCGAGTGGCGCTTCTCCTGCTCTTCCAGTCGCTTCTTCAGCGTCTCCATGATTTCGTCCCACGAGCCGAGCGCCTTGATCGCCTCCATCTCCTCCTCGGAGAAATAGCGTTCGGCGACCTGCTTCAGCCACTCCTCGGGGACGTCAACCGGCTGCTGGCCGTAATCGCTGAAGATGCCCTTGAACACGCGGGCGAAGACCTGGTCGAAGCGATCGAGCAGCCCCTCGTCCTTCACGAACGTGGCGCGGGAGAGGTAATAGAACGCCTCGGGGGTCTGCTCGATCACATCCCGATCGAGCGCCTCGATCAAGACGAGGTGCTCCTTGAAGCTGGCCGGAATCCCGGCGGCGCGCAATTCGTCGACGAAGTTGAAGAACATCGGCGCTCCTTAACTCGAAGGAGGCGGCGGCGGCTGCCTGGCGTGCCGTTCGAGGGCCGGATCGATCGCCGCCCAGTCCGGCGCATCCTCGGTCCAGATCGCCATCTCCGGCCGGATCCCATTGCCTGGATCGAGCAGGCCAATCCGGATTCCGCGGAATTGCGGGCGGGCCGAGGAGCGGCTGAGCACGGGCGTGCCGCAGGCCGGGCAGAACTCGTGCGTCACCGTGTTGCCGCTTGCCGCGACATAGCTGTACTCGGCGGTCTGGCCGATTAGCGTCACAGCCTCGGTCGGAAACATCGCATTGTGCGTCGGCCCGCCACCGGCCAGCTGCTGGCACTGACGACACCAGCACTGCCGCGTCGCCACCGGCGCGACGGTGATCGTGACCGACACCTGTCCGCAGGCGCAGCTTCCGATGTATGGTGCGGCCATTACCCCTGCCTTCTCGCCATGAAGGCCAGCCGCTCGAACAGCATCACGTCCTGCTCGTTCTTGAGCAGTGCGCCGTGGAGCGGCGGGATCGCTTTGTGCGGATCGCGGCTCTGCAGCACATCGAGCGGCATGTCTTCGTTGAGCAGCAGCTTCAGCCAGTCGAGCAACTCGCTGGTCGACGGCTTTTTCTTGAGGCCGGGCACCTCGCGGATTTCGTAAAACACGTCCATCGCCTTGGCGACCAGCACCTTCTGGATGCCGGGGAAGTGGACGTCGATGATCGCCTGCATCGTGTCGCGGTCGGGAAACTTGATGTAATGGAAGAAGCAGCGGCGCAGGAAGGCGTCGGGCAGCTCCTTCTCGTTGTTCGAGGTGATGATGACGATCGGCCGCTCCTGCGCGGCGATGCGCTCGCCGGTTTCGTAAACGTCGAAGCTCATCCGGTCGAGCTCCTGGAGCAGATCGTTGGGAAACTCGATATCCGCCTTGTCGATCTCGTCGATCAGCAGCACCGGCAGCGCCGGGCTGGTGAAGGCGTCCCACAGCTTGCCGCGCTTGATGTAGTTGCGGATATCGTGGACGCGCTCGTCGCCAAGCTGGCCGTCGCGAAGGCGCGCCACCGCGTCGTACTCATAGAGACCCTGATGCGCCTTGGTCGTGGACTTGACGTTCCACTCGATCAGCGGCGCGTCGGCCGCCTGAGCGATCTCCTGCGCGAGCACGGTCTTGCCGGTGCCGGGCTCGCCCTTGATCAGCAGCGGCCGCCGCAGCACCACCGCGGCATTGACCGCGACCTTCAGGTCCTCGGTTGCGACATAGCTGCTGGTGCCCTCGAAACGCTGCATGAAGTGTCCTGACGCTGTAGCCCGCTCGGCGCGGAGCGATAGGTTGGACGCCGCGGCGAGGCAAGCCGCGAGCAACGTCGCGCTTGCCCGCACGGCTTTTCCGGCCAAGAAGGCAACGCAATAACCGGGAGAGAATCGGATGGAGGCGAACTTTGCCGATTGGCTGGCGATTTGCGAGACCAAGGCGCGCTATTGTCGGCTGATGGACACCAAGGACTGGGCTGGCTGGGCCGATGTCTTCACCGAGGATCTGGTGCTCGACACCGGAGCCGCCGGCGGAAAGCGCTTTGAGGGGCGTGACGCGGCGATCGCCTTTGTCCGCGGCTCGATCGAAGGCGCCAGGACCGCGCATCAGGTCCACAATCCGGAAGTGAGCTTCACCGCCGACGGCCAAGCGGCCGACGTGATCTGGGCGATGAACGACCGCGTCGAAATGGCCGAGGACCGCCAGGCCGCCGTCGGCGAAAAAGGCCACACCGGCTACGGCCACTATCGGGAGCGATATGTTAAATGCCCTGACGGCAAGTGGCGGATCAAGCAGACCGCGCTTAGTTACCTCCATTTTGATAGCCGGCCGGCCTGATACTGACCCGCAGCGCGCGGAAATAGCCATGGAAACCCAAGCCGGCGATCCCGGAGCCTTCGCTTACTTCGACTTGTCACGGGTCGACAGCCCCGCCTTCGTTGTCGATGCGGCGAAGTTGCGCGCCAACCTTGCCGTGCTCGCGGACATCCGCGACCGCGCCGGCATCCGTATGCTGGCCGCGCTCAAGGCTTTTTCGATGTGGAAGGTGGCGCCGCTGGTGTCCGCGCAGCTCGACGGGGTCTGTGCCTCCGGCCTGTGGGAGGCGCGGCTGGCCGGCGCGTTCTACGTTTCAGGCACCCGGGGGGGCGAGATCGCGACCTATTGCGCCGGCTACAAGGCCGAAGACCTGCCAGAAATCTGCACGCTGTCCGACCATGTCATCTTCAACTCGCCCGGCCAGATCGCGCGTTTCCGGCCGGTGATCGAGGCGGCGCGAGAGGCTGGCGCGCGCTTCGACATAGGCCTCAGGATCAACCCGCTCCATGCCGAGGGACAGGTGCCGCGCTATGATCCCTGCGCGCCGTTCTCGCGGCTCGGCTTCCCGATCGACCAACTGGAGGACCAACATCTCGATGGCGTCGACGGGCTGCACTTACACACCCTGTGCGAGCAGGACTTCCTCCCGCTCAAGCGCACCTGGCAGGCGCTGCGCCCTCGCCTCGTCCGCCATCTGCCCCGCCTCAAATGGCTGAACTTCGGCGGCGGCCACCACATCACCCGCGCCGATTACCAGCGCGAGGAATTGGTCGCCTTCCTCCGCGAGGTCAGGGAAGAGACCGGCTGCGCGCTCTATCTCGAACCGGGTGAGGCGGTGGCGCTCGACGCCGGCATCCTCGTCGGCACCATCCTCGACACGATGCACAACGGCGTGCCGATCGCGATCACCGATGTTTCGGCGACCTGCCACATGCCGGACGTGCTCGAAGCGCCGTACCGCCCGGCGCTGCTCGGCGAGCTGCCGCATGATCCCGAGATCGCGCACGGCGAGGCGGGCGCGGTCCGGCTCGGCGGCCCCTCCTGCCTCGCCGGCGACGTGATCGGCGACTATCGTCTGCCCGCGCCCCACGAACCCGGCCAACGCTTCGCCTTCCTCGACCAGGCGCATTACTCGATGGTAAAGACCACCACCTTCAACGGCGTCCCCCTGCCCTCGATCTGGTTGTGGGACAGCGAGACCGACGCGCTCGAATGCGTGCGGCGCTTCGCCTACGAGGATTTCCGCGATCGCCTGAGCTGAGCTTCGCGAGCGCGGCATTTTCACTTGCAGTTCACCTAGACCCCCTTATAGCGACCCCCCGCAGCCCCATGGGGGACTTCCAAACCGCAAGGCTGCTTTGTCGAACTGTCCTTGGGGGTCCCTTGCGTTGCACATCCATCCCGATGCATCGGCTGTAGCGGGCGCCCTCGCGCCCGACGAACCGATAATCCTGAACCGGCCGCATGCCGCGGCGCGGGCAGCCCGTTTCTTCGCGACGAAGTTTCCGGGCCGCTCGCTCTATGCGGTCAAGGCCAATCCCTCGCCCGCGCTGCTACGCGTGCTCTGGGATTCCGGCATCACCCACTACGACGTCGCCTCGATCGCCGAGGTGCGGCTGGTCCGCGCGGCGCTGCCCGAGGCGGAGCTGTGCTTCATGCACCCGGTCAAGCCGGCGAGCGCGATCGCCGAGGCCTATCGCGTGCACGGCGTACGCACCTTCAGCCTCGACAGCCACGAGGAGCTGGAGAAAATCGTCGCCGCCACCAACGCTGACGACGGCACGCCGGCGACGGACCTCAAGCTCTGCGTACGGCTGCGCGTTTCGTCCGAATATGCCGAGCTGAGCCTCGCTTCGAAGTTCGGCGTCGATCTCGTTGATTCTGCGCCACTTCTGCAGGCCACCCGGCAGGTCGCCGACTGGCTCGGCATCTGCTTCCACGTCGGCAGCCAGGCGATGACGCCGTTCGCCTATGTCCAGGCGCTGGAGCTGGTGCGCGCGGCGATCGTCAAGGCGGCGGTCACCGTCGACATCGTCGATGTCGGCGGGGGCTTCCCCTCGGTCTATCCGGGCCTGGAGCCGCCGCCGCTCGAGGATTACTTCGCAGTGATCCACCGCGCCGCCGAATCGCTGCCGGTGTCCTATTCGTCGGAGCTGTGGTGCGAGCCCGGCCGCGCGCTGTGCGCCGAGTACAACTCGCTG
>JBDSIY010000096.1:0-56710 GCA_039917735.1 Novosphingobium sp.
GAACGGCACCCGCCAGCCCCAGGCGAAAAAGGCGCTCTCCGGCAGCGCCAGCCCGAGCAGCAGGAACAGGCCATTGGCGAACAGGAAGCCGATCGGCCCGCCAAGCTGCGGCGCGGCGCCGAAGCGCGCCTCCCATCCGGGCGGCGCGTTCTCGACCGCGAGCAGCGCCGCCCCGCCCCACTCGCCGCCGAGGCCAAAGCCCTGGCCGAAACGCAGCACGCACAGCAGCGCCGGTGCGATCCAGCCGGCACTGGCGTAGGTCGGCAGGAAGGCGATGGCGAGGGTCGATCCGCCCATCAGCAGCAAGGAGGCGACCAGCGTCGACTTGCGGCCGATCCGGTCGCCGAAATGACCGAAGGCGACCGCGCCGATCGGCCGGGCGACGAAGGCGATGCCGAAGCTCATCAGCGCGAACAGCGTCTGGGCGGCCGGCGAGCTGGCAGGAAAGAACAGCGGCCCGAACACCAATGCGGCGGCGGTCGCGTAGATGTAGAAATCGTAGAACTCGACCGCTGTCCCGACCGTGGCGGCAGCAAGGACACGGGAATGGGCGCGGAGCGGGTTCATCTCCGGGCGGAGTTCCCGATCACGCGCGGCCTGTCAACACGACGGCGTCCGAGCGCCAGCGTGTTGCCCATCTAAGCCAATCTCCCCTTCCGCAGGCGCGCGGGGCAACCGTTCAACCCGGGATGATCCTCAAGGGCATCCCTCACGAACGAAGGGCGCCGGTTGCCCGACGCCCTTCGCCCGCGACCCTTACGGGCTCTATCTCGAAGTTACTTGCCGCCGCGGTTGCGGCAGCTGTCCTGGACGGTCCGGCTGCAGACCGGATAGTCCTTGTTCATCGCGGTCACCGGCGGGGGTGTCAACGCGCCCTTATAGGGTGTTCCCTGGTAGGACGGATCGGCGGGCATAGCCGGAGGTGCCGCCTGCGACGCGGCTTGCGGATCGGGCACGCCCGAGGTCGGCATGCCCTCGCCCGGAGGGTTCGCCTGACCCGGCGGCGTCGCCGGCGTCTGCCCGTTCATCTGCGCGGCGATCGACTGCCAGGTCTGGGCGCGCTGCTCGGGCGTCATCTTGTAGATCATGCCGCGCTGGTCAGGAGTGAGCGCCCAATAGCCGGTCTGCTGCTGCGGCTCGAGCGTCCAGTAATAGCTCTGATATTCCGGAGTCCAGCCGTCGTACTGCGCCTGCTTTTCGGCCGGCCAGGTGCTGAAGGTCTGCCGCTGGGCGGATGTCAGCACCGGCTTCGAGGCCTGGGCCATGTCGGTCGCGGCGGAACTTCCGGGCGGAGTAGCGGCGACGGCGGCGTTGGCTTCGTCAGGCGTAGTCTGCGCGCTGAGCGCGGCGGGGATGGCGAACAGCGATGCCGCCGCGGCCCCGATCAGGAATGTCTTGCGCATGGTAATATCTCCCTCTGACGCACCTCCCCCTACTCACGAATTGGCGGATTGTTCCCGCGCTGCGGCGAACCGGCCTTGCACCGCGATGCGCCGTTCCCTAGCTGTTCACCGGTGGCGCCCCCCTCCCCTGCTCCTTCCTCCGCAATGGCCGATCCGCGCGACGACCCGCTGCTCGCCCGGCTGAACCCGCCGCAGCGCGCGGCGGTGCTGGCGACCGAAGGCCCGGTGCTGATGCTGGCCGGGGCGGGCACTGGCAAGACCGCGGCGCTGACCGCGCGGCTGGCGCATCTGGTCCGCTCGCGGCTCGCCTGGCCCTCTGAAATCCTCTGCGTCACCTTCACCAACAAGGCGGCGCGCGAGATGCGCAACCGGGTCGGCGAGCTGATCGGTCCGGCAGTGGAGGGCATGCCGTGGCTCGGCACCTTCCATTCGATCGGTGCGCGGATGCTGCGCCGCCATGCCGAGCTGGTCGGGTTGCAGGCGAACTACACGATCGTCGATACCGACGACCAGCTGCGGCTGCTCAAGCAGCTGATCCAGGCGAACGGGCTCGACGAAAAACGCTGGCCGGCGCGGCAGCTCGCCGGGCTGATCGACCGCTGGAAGAACCGGGGCCTCAACCCCGACGACCTCGATGCTGCGGAGAACGAGGTCTACGCCAACGGCAAGGGCCAGCAGTTCTACCGGCTCTACCAGGACCGCCTGCGGGTGCTCAACGCCTGCGATTTCGGCGATCTGCTGCTGCACATGCTCAACATCCTGCGCAGCCACCGCGACGTGCTGCAGCTCTACCAGAACCGCTTCAAATACATCCTGGTCGACGAATATCAGGACACCAACCAGGTCCAGTACCTGTGGCTGCGGCTGATGGCGCAGGGCCGGCGCAACATCTGCGTGGTGGGGGACGACGACCAGTCGATCTATTCGTGGCGCGGCGCCGAGGTCGCCAACATCCTGCGCTTCGAGCAAGACTTTCCCGGCACCACGGTGATCCGGCTTGAGCAGAACTATCGCTCGACGCCGCAGATCCTCGCCGCCGCCTCCGGCCTGATCGCCACCAACAACACCCGGCTCGGCAAGACGCTGTGGACCGAGGCGCACGCCGGCGACCGCTTGCGCGTCATCGGCGTCTGGGACGGACCGGAGGAAGCGCGACGCGTCGGCGAGGAGATCGAGCGGCTGGAGCGCGAGGGCGCGCCGCTCGACCGCGTCGCCATCCTGATCCGCGCCCAGTACCAGACCCGCGAGTTCGAGGACCGCTTCATCGCCATCGGCCTCGGCTACCGCATCGTCGGCGGCTTCCGCTTCTACGAGCGCGCCGAAATCCGCGACGCGCTCGCCTATCTGCGGGTCATCGCCCAGCCTTCCGACGACCTCGCCTTCGAGCGCATCGTCAATACGCCCAAGCGCGGGCTCGGGGATAAGGCGATCGGCGCGCTCCACCGCCATGCCCGCGCGCGGACGCTGCCGCTCGCCGCCGCCGCGATCGACATCGCCGATAGCGACGAGCTACCGGCGCGAGCGCGCGGCACGCTGCTGGCGCTGATGCGCGACTTCGCCCGCTGGCGCGACCTTGCCGGCGCCTCAAGCCCCGCCGAGCTGGCGCGCACAATGCTCGACGAGAGCGGCTACACCGCCGCGCTGCAGGCGGAGAAAAGCGCCGAATCCGCCGGCCGGCTGGAGAACCTGTCCGAACTCGCCCGGGCGATGGAGGACTACGAGACGCTCGGCGACTTCCTCGAACACGTCAGCCTGGTGATGGACAACGACGCCGCCGACGATGCCGAGAAGGTCACGATCATGACCATCCACGCCGCCAAGGGGCTCGAATTCGACAACGTCTTCCTGCCCGGCTGGGAGGAAGGCGTGTTCCCCTCGCAGCGCGCGATGGACGAGGGCGGGCTCGCCAGCCTGGAGGAGGAGCGCCGGCTGGCTTACGTCGCGATCACCCGCGCGCGGCGGCGCTGCACGATCCTCCACGCCGCCAACCGCCGCATCTATGGCCAGTGGACCAGCTCGATCCCCTCGCGCTTCATCGCCGAGTTGCCCGCCGATCAAATCGAGCAGGAAACCACGCTGACCGGCGGTGCCTCGCTGTGGCGCGCGCAATGGTCGGAGGTGGGCGACCCCTTCGCCGACCTCGCCCGCGCCCAGCCCTCGCGCATCGCCACCCGCGGCCCCGGCTGGCAGCGCGCGGCGGCCGCGCAGTTCGACGCGACGCCCAAGCCCATCGCCGAACCCAGCCGCAGCGCCGCCAGCTTCGCCGCCAAGCCGCGCGGCGATCTGGCAGTGGGCGCGCGGGTGTTCCACGACAAGTTCGGCTATGGCGTCATCGCCGCGCAGGAGGGCAACAAGCTGGAGATCGACTTCGAGACCGGCGGGCGCAAGCGGGTGATCGATAGCTTTGTGCGGGTGGCGGGGTGAGGGTGGAAGGTCCGGTCGCCTGCCATTGTCCCGTTTGTGAAATCGGCCATTCGTTCGTCATCTGAGGGGTAACAAGAACATGGGCCAGGCGAAGGCAAAGCAGAAGGTACGGCTTGATAGAGAGAAGCTAAGCAAGCCAATCTCACCGTCTCGGTTTAATCTCCTCGCCATCGGAACTCGCCGGTCACCGGCTCCGTATCTCTACGAGGAGGTCGCCTATTGGGCAGACATCGAGGAGCGCGTCATTGGCGTGATCGCTCGCGACGTTCAAGATGATGACTACTATTGGTCGCTCCTTGTGCGTGACCGAAATGGGCGCTTCCGCTCGGCAGACATCGCTGCAAGTCTCCGCTCCGCGCAGTACGCAACCGTTGCCCTCCGGGAGCGCATCGCGAAGGCGGTCACTGAGGAAGATCTAGCGGTGCTCGGTGCGCAGGGCGACGAGACCAACCACGCCACGGATCTCCTCACCGTGCTACCTGGAACCAAGCCAGATGACCTCCACCCTTATTTCCGGCTGCTGCTAGAGACGCCGGGGCGTGCCCCGGCGCGAGCCGTTTTCAAGGAACTCGGGCCTTGGCTCGCGCCCACTGACCCCCACTTCGTCAAGGAGTTTCAAACCAAGCAGTTCGATCAGCGGCTCTGGGAGCTTTATCTTTGGGCTGTGTTCCGGGAGCTGGGATACGACGTCACGCAGCCCGAGGCGCCGGACTTCCACATCGCCTCGCCACGAGGCGAGTTCACAGTAGAGGCGACCACCTGCGCTCCGTCAGAAGCAGGGGTTCTCGCAGATCATCCCAACCCGAAGACGCCCGATGAAATAAAGGCCTTCCTCAAGGACTACATGCCGATGAAATTCGTCAGCGCGCTGACGGGCAAGCTCAACAAGCGAAGCGCAAACGGGGAAAGTTATTGGGAGCGAGGCCCCGGAGCGGGCAAGCCGTTCGTCCTCGCTATCGCCGACTTCCATAAACCCGGTGGCGATGGAGATATGGGCTCGATGACTTATACCCAGGAGGCGCTCTGGCTCTATCTCTACGGGCACCGGCTTGAATGGGAATTCGTGGATGGCAACCTGTTGATACGGTCGATCAAGATTGACGACCACGTCTACAAGACCAAGACCATCGAGACCGGATTCTTCGATCTGGAGGGCGCGGAAAACATCTCTGCTGTCGTATTCTCAAATGCTGGGACCATTGCGAAGTTCGACCGGATGGGCGTGGATGCAGGCTTCGCGCCCGACGACCACCGCTATCTTCGCATCGGGTTCCGCTTGGACCCCGACCCGAACGCCGTCGTCGGAACTCCGTTCAGCGAGGACGTCACAGCCGACAACGGCGAGCAATGGTCCGATGAGTTACAGATATTCCACAACCCTCGCGCCAAGTTCCGCCTTCCGCTTGAGGCGTTCGCGGGCGCAACCCAACACCAATTTGTGGACGGGCAGCACATCGCGTACTCTACCGGTACGCCTGTACTCAGCTCGCAGACGATCATCATGCGCCTAGTGGACGAGAAAGAATTGAACCAGGCCACGGTCTAGCGACGCGCTCGGGCGTTCGTCTCGTTTGAAGGAGCGAACCACTCAAACTAACTTCCCCGGATTTAGCCGCCCCACCGAGTCCGGGCCGCCTTCACCTGGCGCCTCGGCCGAATCGGCTTTGCTTTCGCAACGTGTCGCCGACCATCAAAACCCGCTCGCAACCAAATCCTTCATGCGCACAGCCATGCTGCCGCGCGGATCGAAGGGCAGGTCATCGAAGCCGAAGCTGCGATAGAAGCCGCGCACGCCGTCGTCGAGCGGGTGGGTCAGCACGCAGAAGCAGCCGAGATCGTGCGACACGCGCACCGCCGTGGTCAGCGCGAAGAACAGCAGCGAGCCCGCGACGCCTATGCCCTGGAAGCGCCGGTCGACGGCAAGCTGTCCGAGCAGCAGCGCGGGCAGCGGGCCGGGGCGGTTGCGTTGCTCGGATTTGGCGAGGAACGCGCGTTCGATCTGCGCGGCGGACAGGCTCACATAGCCGACCACCGCTCCGGTCGCCGGTTCGCAAACCACGCTCGTGCGGGAAACGCCGGCTTGCTGATTGCGCCAAGCGTGGCGCTTGAACCACTGGTTCAGCGCTTCACGGCCGCAATCGAAACTCTCGCGATCGTCGTCGGGATCGAGCGGCCTCGGCGGCGTCAGTCCCGCCATGCCGGAGGCGAGTCGGCGAGTTTGCGCAAGGCGGGGACCGGCCTGGCGGGCGCATCGACCCAATCCTCGAACCGC
Source organism: Novosphingobium sp. (assembly GCA_039917735.1). Classification (GTDB taxonomy): domain Bacteria; phylum Pseudomonadota; class Alphaproteobacteria; order Sphingomonadales; family Sphingomonadaceae; genus Novosphingobium. The sequence continues at coordinate 6,100 of JBDSIY010000096.1, forward strand.
TCCCACAACTCGGCCGGGATCGTCACTAGGCGGCGATCGAGCACATCGAGCTCTGCCGCCTCGACCGCCTTGCGGCGCACGAAGTCGCTCAGGCTGGTTTGCGCCTGCTCCGCCGCCGCTTCGAGCATCGCGCGCTCGGCAGGGCCGACACGCACGCTTAATACCGAAGCATCAGATCGCATGACTTAGTCTCCTTGTATGACAAAAGCATACAAAGGGCGAATTGTCAAACCAGCTTCCCCGGATTGAGCAGCCCCGCCGGGTCCAGCGCCGCCTTCACCCGCCGCATCAGCGCCAGCGCCACCGGATCGCCGAGCCGCTCCAGCTCGGCGCGCTTCAATTGGCCGATGCCGTGTTCGGCCGAGATCGAGCCGCCCCATTCGGTGACGAGGTCATAGACGCGGGCGCTGATCGCCTTGCCCTCGCGCTGCGGCCAGTCCGACGGCGCGCCGGGCGGGGCGATGGCGTGGAGGTGGACGTTGCCGTCGCCGAGGTGGCCGAAGGCGACGACTTCGACGCCGGGCCATTCGCGCTCGATCGCCGGCGCGGCGGCCTCGACGAAGGCGGGCATGCGCTCGACCGGGACCGAGATGTCGTGCTGGACGGCGGGGCCGCGCGCGCGTTCGGCCGGGGCGATCGAATCGCGCAGCAGCCAGAACGCCTCGGCCTGCGTGTCATTGGCGGCGATCGTCGCGTCCTCGAGCAGCGCCTTCTCGAAGGCGTCGGCCAGCATCGCCTCGCAGCGTTCGCGCAGGCCGGCGGCGGTGGTGCGATCGGCGACGATTTCGATCAGCGCGTGCCAGGCGTGGCTCTCGGCCAGAGGCGGGCGCGATCCGGGCAGATGGCCCAGCACCGCGTCCAGACACGCCTGCGGCAGCACCTCGAAGCCTTCGAGCGCCGCGCCGGCGGCATCCTCGCAGAACAGCAGCAGCGCCCGCGCCGCCGCCAGCGAGGGCACCCCGGCCCAGATAACCACGCGGTCGGCGATCGCTGGCACCAGCCGTAGCGTGGCCGCGGTGACGATGCCGAGCGTGCCTTCGGAACCGATCAGCAGCTGCTTCAGGTCGAAGCCGCGATTGTCCTTCTTGAGCGGGGTCAGCGCCGAAAATACGCTGCCGTCCGCGAGCACCGCCTCCAGCCCGAGTACCAGCGCGCGCATCACCCCGTGGCGCAGCACCTGGGTGCCGCCGGCGTTGGTCGCGACCAGCCCGCCGACCGTCGCCGAACCCTTGCCGCCGAGCGTCAGCGGGAAGCGCAGGCCCGCTTCCGCCGCCGCATCGTGCAGCCTCTGCAGCACCACGCCGGCGCCGCAGGTCACCTGCCGCGCCCCCGCATCGATCGCGCCGATCGAATCGAGCCGGCGCAGCGACAGCAGCAGCGCGCGGCCCGAGGCGTCGGGAGTCGCTCCGCCGACCATGCCGCTGTTGCCGCCCTGCGGCACGATCGGCACACCATGCGCGGCGCACAGCTTCACCAGCTCGGCAAGCTCGGCGGTGCTGGCGGGCGAGGCCATCGCCATCGCCCTGCCGGTAAACACCCCGCGCCAGTCGGTGAGCCACGGGGAAATGCGATCGGCGTCACGCGTCAGCCCGCGCGGCCCGAGCCGAGCGGCGGCTTGTTCGAGGAAGTTATCCGGGGCGTCCATGACGCGCGCCGCTATGCCAGAGCCCGTTGCCGGTTGCATCCGACAATCAGCGGGTTAAGCGGTGGTTCAACCACTGGAGGTATGGCGGCCCACGTCCTTGACGCATTTCGGGATACGGACCTCCAGCCGAATGCCGCGATGAACTCCGCCATTCTTCTCCTCGCGCCGTTGCTGCTGACGATGGCCGGCCCCGTGGCTGACGGCGGCACTGGCGGGGACAAGGCTGCGGCCAGCTACGCGGCGGGCGTCGCGCATCGGCCGACTGGGGCGATGACTGCGATCCTTCCGTCCACGCAGGAGGCCTCTCGTGCTGAACGCGCGAACCAGGTGCGGATCGAGGAACACATCACCATCCGCATCGTTCCGCGCGGCTCACGGCCCGATCCCACCATGCAGCTGCCGATGCCAAACCGCGTTGGCGGCTTGCGCTTCACCCAGCGCAGCATCGGGCGCTGCCTCGCGGTCGCCGGAATCGCCGGGGTGCAGCCGAGCCTGGGCGGCGAGCTGATCCTTTACATGCGCGATCGGCGGGTGGTGAGCGGCATGCTGGAACGTGCCTGCCGGGCGCGCGACTTCTACTCCGGCTTCTACCTGGCCCGGAGCAACGACGGCAAGCTTTGCGTCGATCGCGACATGCTGCTTTCTCGCAACGGCGCCAACTGCAAGCTCACCCAGATCCGCGAGCTGATCCTGGACGATTGAGGTTTGCAGGGGCGCTGGCGGGCGCGATTTCTTGACTGCCGCCGGGTTTTGGCATAGGTGCCGCCAGGCATGGTCCGGTTCGCCGGACCTTGGTCGCGCGCCGCGTCGGCGCGAGGGCGCAATTTTCCGGAAAACCACCCCGCCTATGCACTTTGCCGATCTCGGCCTCTCTGACGAATTGCTGCAATCGGTCATTTCGGCCGGCTATGATACGCCGACGCCGATCCAGGAGCAGGCGATCCCTTCGGTGCTGATGATGCGCGACATCATCGGCATCGCCCAGACGGGCACCGGCAAGACCGCCAGCTTCGTCCTGCCAATGATCGACATCCTCGCCCATGGCCGCCGCCGGGCGCTGATGCCGCGCTCGCTGATCCTCGAGCCGACGCGCGAGCTCGCCGCGCAGGTCGCCGAGAATTTCGAGAAATACGGCAAGAACCACGACCTGAAAATGGCGCTGCTGATCGGCGGCGTGCAGATGGGCGATCAGGTGAAGGCGCTGCGCGACGGCGTCGACGTGCTGATCGCCACCCCCGGCCGGCTGATGGACCTTTACGAGCGCGGCAAGATCCTGCTGACCGGCTGCGACCTCCTGGTCATCGACGAGGCCGACCGCATGCTCGACATGGGGTTCATCCCCGATATCGAGCACATCTGCACGAAGCTGCCGGCCAAACGCCAGACGCTGCTGTTTTCGGCGACGATGCCGCCGCCGATCAAGAAGCTGTCCGATCGCTTCCTGACCAATCCCAAATATATCGAGGTCGCGCGGCCGGCGACGGCGAACATCAACATCGCCCAGTACAAGGTGATGGTGCCAACCCGGGCCAAGCGCGACGTGTTGCGGGAGTTGCTTCGCCGGGATGACGTTTCCACCGCCATCGTTTTCTGCAACCGCAAGACGACGGTGCGCGAGCTCAACAAGAGCCTGCGGCAGAGCGGCTTCGCCTCGGGCGAGATCCACGGTGACATCGATCAGTCGACGCGCATCGCCGAACTGCAACGCTTCAAGGACGGCGCGATAAACATCCTCGTCGCCAGCGACGTCGCCGCGCGGGGGCTCGACATCAAGGGTGTCAGCCACATCTTCAACTTCGACACCCCCTGGCACCCCGACGATTACATCCACCGCATCGGCCGCACCGGCCGCGCCGGGGCGACCGGCGTTGCCTTTACTTTCGTCAGCGAAGCCGATGCCGAGGCGATCGCCGGCGTCGAGAAGCTGACCGGCCTCAGCATTCCGGTCTATGACATGGCCGGCGCTGTCCCGGAGGAACCGGTCGCCGAGCGCGCGCCGGCGAAGCGCGCGAGTTCGCGTCGCGACGGCCGCAAGCCCGAGCGGAAAGCCGAGTCGGACCGGCCCGCCCCGGTCGAAGCTCCGCCGCCGCGCCAGGCCGACGCTCCGCCGCCGCGCCAGGCCGACCTAGCCGCGCCGCCGCGCCAGGCCGAACGATCAACCCCACCACGCCGGACCGAACCCGCGCCACCCGCCGCCGAGCGGCCGAAGCGCCGCAAGCGGGACGAACCTGCCCAGGCGCGGACGGGGGATGAAGCCGGCTGGAACGGACCGGTCCCCAGCTTTCTCGGTGTCTCTACGACCGGCTAAACCACCGCCTGCCGACCGGCAAAGCAAGGTAAGCCCCTCACCTCACGCCAGCGCGATGTCCGGTGCGTCTTCCTGCTTCATGCCGACGACATTGTAGCCGCCGTCGATGTGGTGAATTTCGCCGGTAACGCCGCTGGCGAGATCGGACAGCAGGTAGAGCCCGCCACCGCCAACATCGTCGATGGTGACGTTGCGGCGCAGCGGCGAGTTCAGTTCGTTCCACTTCAGAATGTAGCGGAAATCGCCGATCCCACTCGCGGCCAGCGTCTTGATCGGACCCGCCGAGATCGCGTTGACCCGGATGTTGCGCGGGCCAAGGTCGTTGGCGAGATATTTGACGCTGGTCTCCAGCGCCGCCTTGGCGACGCCCATGACGTTGTAATGGGGGATCACCTTTTCGGCGCCGTAATAACTCAGCGTGACGATCGAGCCGCCATCCGGCATCATCGCCGCCGCGCGCCGGGTCACCGCGACCAGGCTGTAGGCCGAAATGTTCATCGTCATCAGGAAGTTTTCGAGGCTGGTGTCCAAGTACTGGCCGCGCAGCTCGTTCTTGTCCGAATAACCGATTGCGTGGACGATGAAATCGATCGTCGGCCAGCGCTCGGCCAGCGCCGCGAAACTCGTGTCGAGGGCCTCCATGCTGGCGACATCGCACTCGATCAGGAAATCGCTGCCCAGGCTCTCCGCCAGCGGCCGCACGCGCTTTTCGAGCGCCTCGCCCTGATACGAGAAGGCCAGCTCGGCGCCGTGCTCATGCAGCGCCTTGGCGATGCCCCAGGCGAGCGAGCGATCGTTCGCCAGCCCCATGATAAGCCCGCGCTTTCCCTGCATCAGACCAGTCATTCGGAGCTCTCCCTGCTTTGCCCGTTGCGCTTTTGGGCGCGGTTATCGGCCCTCCCCAGCGCGTCCCGTTCCTCGGGAGTCTCCGCCAGGGCGGCGTTGAGTTCCGCTCCGGCGACCATCCCTAAGCCGACCAGCCAGAAAAAGAAAAGCGCGATCATCACGCCCGCAAGGCTGCCGTAGGTGAGACTGTAGCTGAAAAACAGCCGCAGCACCGACGGCAGCGCAACCGTCACCATGATCCACCACACCGTCACCAGCAGCGCCCCGGGCCACTTCGGATAGCGCCCGCTGCGATAGGTGGAGGGGGTGAGCGACAGAAACAGCGCGAAGATCGAGCCGTAGAGTACGACGCCGGAGATCAGCCGCGAGGTGGTGAGCGTGCCCAGCCACGCCTCCAGCCGCGGGAACCGCAGGGCGATCACCTCCTGGGCCGCGGTGATCGCGACCTGCAGAAACAGCGACAGCAGCAGCAGCACCACCGCGACCACGACGATCCCGCTCGACAGCAGCCGATACCGCCAGAACGCGTGCGTGGCCGGCGTGCCATAGGCGCGGTGCAGGATGTCGCGGACCGTCTCGATCAGGCTGGTGACCGTCCACAAGCCGATAAAGCAGCCGGCCGCCAGCAGCCAGCCGCTGCGTGCCGCCATCACGTCCCGCGCGACCGGCTCGATCACCTGGGCGACCATCGGCGGCACCGCGCGCAGGAAAGCGCGCAGCGACGCCTCGCGCTGGCTGCTTTCCCCGAGCAGCGAGAACACGCCGGCGACGACGATGAAAAAGGGGAACAGCGCGAGGATCGCCATATAGGCGAGATTGCCCGCGTGGATGAAGCCGTCGTAATAGGCGCCAGTCCAGACCCGGCGCATCACCTCGATCGTGCGCTTTGCCAGTCCCGCCCTGCGCGGCAGCCGATCGCGCCCGGCCCGCGCCTCGATCGCGGCCAGCCGGCGTGCTTCCGGCGACAGGTCATGATGACCGGCCGCGGTTTCGAGCTGGCGTTCCTCCACCCGGGTTCAGCTCACACGCCGAGCCGGGCGCGGAGCGGGCGGGGATCGCTCCAGCCGGCCAGCCGCTGGGCAAGATCGGCGTCGCCTGCCGGCAGCGCGATCTCGATGGTGACCAGCAGATCGCCGCGCGAGCCATCTTTGCGGGTAAACCCCTTGCCCTTGAGCCGCAGCGTCTTGCCCGAGCTGCTGCCCGGCTGGACGGTCAGCATCACCGGACCTTCGGCGGTGGGGACCCGCAGCTTCGCACCATTGACTGCCTCGTCGAGGCTGACCGGCAACTCCAGCCGGATGTTGTCGCCCTCGCGGCGGAAGAACGGGTGCGGCGTAAGCTCGATCGTCACCAGCGCATCGCCGTTGCCGCCGGGCCCGGCCTCGCCCTTGCCGCCGAGGCGCATCTGGGTGCCGTCCTCGACGCCGGGCGGCAGCTTGAGATCGACGGTCGAGCCATCGGCCAGGGTGATGCGCTGCGGTTCGAGCCGGGCGGCGTCGGTGAGCGGGACCCCAAGGCGGTAGGACACGTTGTCGCCCTTGGGCGGCGCCGCGGCGCGGCCCCTGGGGTTGCCGCCAAACCCTGCGAAACCGCCCCCGCCACCGCGCCCGCCGCCAAAGATTCCCTGGAAAATATCGCCGAGATCGACCCCTTCGGACCCCATGCCTTCGTAGCCATCGGCCCGGAAGCCGCGTTGGCCGGCACCGGGGCCAGCCCCGCCGCCGGCATATCCGAAGCCCGCGGGGTTCCCCTCGATGTCGATCTCGCCGCGGTCGAACTGGGCGCGCTTGTCCTTGTCGGACAGCAGGTCATAGGCGCGCGTGACGTCGTTGAAGCGGTCGGCGGCTTTTGGCTTGCCCTGGTTGCGATCGGGGTGGAGTTCCTTGGCAAGCTTGCGGTAGGCGGACTTGATGTCCTTTTCGCTCGCCGAGCGGGTCACGCCCAGAATCTTGTAGGGGTCTGCTGCTGCCATGCCGCTAAGCTAGTCAGGGGCGCGCTTCAGGACAAGCCGCGCTTTCCTACACCGCGCAACGCCGGTATTGGTCGCGCATGAAAAATCCGGCGGCAGCTCTGTCTACTCCCCCCTCCCGCTTGCGGAAGGGGGGAGTAGACCGCGCGACGGCACAAGGTGACAGTTCCGCCTGGACAGTGTCACTTGTGTCAACCCTGTCACCTTGCGCGGGCTCGCCGCGTGGACGCTGAACTCGCGGCCGAGGTTATCCCCGCTGACGATCCGCTTGCATTGTTCGAGGCTTGGTACGCCGAGGCGCGGGACAGCGAACCCAACGATGCCAACGCGATGGCGCTGGCGACCGCCACCGCCGACGGCCACCCGTCGGTGCGGATGGTGCTGCTCAAGGAGCATGGACCCGATGGCTTCGTGTTCTACACCAACGCCGCCAGCCGCAAGGGCCGCGAGATCGCCGCCAATCCCCGCGCCGCGCTGCTGTTCCACTGGAAGTCGCTGCGCCGCCAGATCCGTATCGAAGGGATGCTGACCGCAGTCGAGCCGGCCGAAGCGGATGCCTATTTCCGCAGCCGCGCGCGCGAATCGCAGCTTGGCGCGGTCGCCTCGGACCAATCCGCGCCGCTCGACAGCCGCGCTACTTTCATCGCCCGCTACGAGGCGGCGGAGGCACGATTCGGCAGCGGCGCGATCGAACGGCCAGAGCACTGGCTCGGCTTCCGGCTGTTGCCCAAGGCCATCGAATTCTGGCAGGACCGGCCCTTCCGGCTGCACGAGCGGCGGCTGTTCACGCGCGTGGCGGGGGGCGAGATTACCGCCTGGGACAGCACGCTGCTCTATCCATGAGCGAGCCTGCCAGCCTCAATCGCAGCGCCGCGCTGGCAAGCATTGCCACGGCGATGCTGCTGGTCGCGCTGAAAGCCTGGGCGGCGTGGTCGACCGGCTCTACGGCGATGCTCGGCAGCCTCGCCGACACCGTGCTAGATCTTGCTGCCAGCATCGCCACGCTGATCGGGGTGTGGGTCGCCGGCCAGCCCGCCGACCGCGATCACCGTTTCGGCCACGGCAAGGCCGAGGCGCTGGCGGCGATGTTCCAGGTCGTGCTGATATCGCTCTCGGCGCTGGCGCTTGCTTTCCATGCCGGCGGGCAGCTGATGGCCGGCGGCCGGACCGAGGCCGCGCCCGAGGGCATCGCCGTGTCGATCGTCGCTATCCTCGCCACGCTGGCGCTGCTCGCCTGGCAGCGGCACGTCATCCGCCGCACCGCCAGCATCGCCATCGCGACCGATCATCTGCACTACAAGTCCGACCTGCTGCTCAACCTGGCGGTGATCGCGGCGCTGGCACTCGACCAATATGGCGGGATTCGCAGCGCCGACGCGGCATTCGGCCTTATTATCGCCGCCTGGCTGGCCTGGAACGCGTGGCGCGCATCGCATCAGGCGATCGAGCAGCTGATGGACCAGGAGTGGGCGGAGGATAAGAGGCAGCATTTCATCGCGGTGCTGGCGCGCCATCCCGACCTGCGCGGCGTCCACGATCTGCGCACCCGCACGTCCGGCAATCGCGATTTCGTGCAGTTCCATGTCTGGGTCGATCCGCTGATGAGCGTCCGCCAGGCGCATCGAGTGATGGATGACATCGAAAAGCGGCTCACCGCCGAGTTTCCGGGCCTCGAGATCCTGATCCATCCCGATCCCGAGGGCCTCGTGGACGAGCAAGGCTTCGCCGCCGAGGATGTGTTGGCGCCGCCAGTTGGATCGGCGCAGGACGCGGCGTGACCAAGCGCATCCCCTATTGGCACGTCGATGCCTTTGCCGATCGGATATTCACCGGCAACCAGGCGGCGGTGATGCTGCTCGATGTTTGGCTGGACGATTCGACGCTCCAGGCGATCGGCGCGGAGAACGCCTTCGCGGAGACCGCGTTCGTGGTGCCGGCGAGCGATGGTGGAAAAGCTTACGCGTTGCGCTGGTTCACCCCGAGCATCGAAGTCGATCTGTGCGGCCACGCCACGCTCGCCGCCGGCCATGTCCTGCTGTCGCTGCACCCGGATCGCGAGGCGGTCCGATTTGCAACCCGGCGCTCCGGGGTGCTGGAAGTGCGGCGACTCGGCTCCGGCTACGAGCTTGCTCTGCCGGCGATCCCGGTCGGACCTGGGCAATGGCCGGAGGCGGTGGCGGCTATGGGCATGCGGCAGCGGGAGCTGTGGCGTTCGCCGAAGGGCTACACGCTGTTGTTGCTCGCCGACGCCAGCGAGGTCGAGCGGCTCGCTCCCGATTTTCCGGCGCTCGCCGTGCTTGGGAACGAGACCTTCATCGCCACCGCCCCCGGAATCGACACCGACATCGTCAGCCGGGTCTTCGTGCCTGGCGCTGGCATCGATGAGGACAGCGTCACCGGCGCCGCGCATGCGGTGCTCACCCCGTTCTGGGCAGCGCGACTCGGCCGCGAGCGGTTCAGCGCCTTCCAGGCCTCCGCGCGTGGCGGGCTGCTCGACTGCCGGCTCGATGGCGCCCGCGTATGGCTCGGCGGCGGCTGCGTGACCGTGGTCGAGGGAGGCTTCGGCCTTTGAAGGCCGGCGACTTTACCCCTCTACGGGTAGCGCAGGGTGATCCGCGCAGCCAGATTGGGGCGTGGCACGTTGAGCCGCACCGAGCGGAATGTGGGAATTCCGGCCAGGGTGGAGGGATTGTTCGAGAAGCCGAACCCTTCCCGCGGGAGGCCGAGGCGGCTGCGGTCGAGCTTCATGCTGGCGTTTTCGTCGTGGTAGACGGCGATCCCGTAGACGCCCGGCTTCGGAATGAAAATGCAGGCGTGGGTGGCGCCGGCCTGCGCCGGGAAGCGTTGGACGCCGATCGATCCATGCTTGACCAGGAAGCTGCCGGGCTCGTCGGCGTAGAGCGTCACCGCGACCAGACCGTTGCCGTTGCGGACACCTTCCACCAGCACGTTGAGCCAGGTGCCGGAAGGCGTGCCGGCGCAATCTTCCGGCGGCGCGACCTGGGCCGAGGCATTCGCGGCGCTGGCCAACGCCAGGGCAGTGGTGATCGCCAAGGTGCAAAGACGGTGCAGCACGGTCATCGCATGCAGGTTCCCGAAATATCTTGGGCAGAATGGAGGCGCGCCCATGTTGATCGCCGGGTGAATGGAGACTGAATCAGAGATTGCATGCAATCGGGAGGCGGTGTGGAAAAGGCGCGCGCCAGCCTTGCCGCTCCGTGGCGCCCTGTCTAAGCGCCGCGCGAAGGTATCGCCCAGCCCATGACCTCACCGCTGATTTCGCCGTCGATCCTGTCGGCCGATTTCGCCCGTCTCGGCGAAGAGCTGCGCGCGATCGACGCGGCGGGCGCCGACTGGATCCATATCGACGTGATGGACGGCCATTACGTCCCCAATCTGACGATCGGCCCGGCGGTGGTGAAGGCGTTGCGCCCGCACACGCGCAAGCCGTTCGACGTCCATCTGATGATCGCGCCAGTCGATCCCTATCTCGAAGCCTTCGCCCAGGCCGGCGCCGACGTTCTGACCGTCCACCCGGAGGCCGGGCCGCATATCCATCGCACGGTCCAGGCGATCAAGGCGCTCGGCAAGCGCGCCGGTATCGCGCTCAACCCCGGCACCCCCGCCAAGATGCTCGACTATCTGATCGACGATATCGACCTGGTGCTGGTGATGAGCGTCAATCCAGGCTTCGGCGGCCAAAGCTTCATCGCCAGCCAGCTCCGCAAGATCGCCGCTGTCCGCAAGATGATCGAGAACAGCGGCCGGGCAATCAAGCTTGAGGTCGACGGCGGGGTCAACCCGGACACCGCGCGGCAATGCATCGAGGCCGGTGCCGACGTGCTGGTCGCCGGCTCGGCGGTTTTCCAGGGCGGGCCTGCGCGCTATGCGGCCAACATCGCCGCACTGCGGGGGATGGGCTGATGCGGCGCACGGCGATGCCCGCTGGCGAAACGCAGCACGCGGCACGGGACCATACCGCGATCTCGCCCGAGACCAAGGCCGAGCAGTTTCCGGACGATCCGCCGGCACTCCCAATCGTCGGCGAGCCGGTCGGGGCGGGGGGCGGCTTTGAAATCGCCGACTTCTCCCCGCCTGCCGTCGATGCAGGCGACCGCTTCGTGCGCTTTGCCTATCGCATCGGCGTGCCGGCCTCGGTGCTGTCGGCCCCCTTCGCCAAGCCGCAGAAGCTGCGGCTGCTGGCCACCGTCGCCAATCCGCTGCCGGGCGACCGGGTGCGCGGCACCGCCCTGCGCGCCGGCCATTTTCTCGTTCACGGCGCCAAGCTCGCGATTCCCGATGCCGATTTCTCGGCAGGCGGCCGGCTGGCGCCACCCTTTGCACGGGTGCTGCACGGATTCGACTGGCTCGCCGACCTGGAGGCCTGCGGCGCGCGCCCGCAGCTGACCCCGCTCGCCGAGGAGGTGCTCGCCGCCTGGCTCATCGCCAACCCGGCACCGCCGCAGCGGGTGGCCCGGGAGGGCGGCTGGACCGTCGAGCGCACCGGCTGGCGGGTGCTCAACTGGCTGGTCCATTCCCCGCTGATCCTGTCGGGCAGCGACCGCGCCTTGCGCAGCCGCGCGCTGGAATCGCTCGCCGATCAGGCGCGCTGGCTCGATCGCCACGCCGGCCAGGGTGAAGATCTGCTTGCCGAGACTGCCGGCTGGTGCGCGGTCGTCGCGGCCGGGTTGCTGCTTCCGGAGGGTCGCCCGCGTCGCCTCCTTGGCGAGGCGGGGCTGATCCGCACCCTCGGCGAACTGGTCGGCAACGATGGCGGCACGCTGTCGCGCAGTCCGCTGGCGCAGATGGAAGCGATCGCGCTGCTGGTGAAGCTGCGCGCTTGCTACCGGGCGATCCGGCGCGATCCCCCGCCGCAGGTTACGACGATGATCGCCCACCTCGTCCCGCCGCTGCTGGCGCTCACCCACGCCGATGGGTCGCTCGGCAGTTGGCAGGGCGGCTGGGCCGTGAGCGCAGATCGAGTCGGCCAACTGGTCGAGGCCAGCGGAGTGCGGGCGCGGCCGCCGCGCGAGGCCGGTCGCTGGGGCTATCAGCGGGTGGTTGCGGCGCGCGCGGTGCTGCAGTTCGATGCCGCCCCGCCGCCGCCTCAGCGCCACGCCCGGCTCGGTTGCGCCTCGACGCTGGCCTTCGAGTTCTCGCATGCCGACCGAAGGCTGATCGTCAACTGCGGCGGCGCGGCGGCGGCGGGTGGCCTGATGCCGCTGCGGCTCGAACAGGCGCTGCGCGCCACCGCCGCCCATTCGGCACTCACCCTCGACGACAGCAATTCGACCGCGATCGAGCGCGGCGGCGCGGTCGGGCGCGGGGTCGGCTCGGTCGATGTCGAACGCCGCGTAATCGAGGCCGAGCCTGGCTCGCCACCGGGCAGCGGCGCAACCCGGATCGAGGCCAGCCATGATGGCTATGCCGCGCGATACGGACTGATTCACCGCCGTACCCTGACGCTGCGTGACGACGGCGGCGAGCTGCACGGCGAGGACATGCTGCTGCCGAGCGGCCGCACCGGCAAGCGCGGCCGGGTGCGCGCGACAATCCGCTTCCACCTCGGCCCCGACGTGGCCGCCGAGTTGGTGGAGGGCGGCGATGGCGCCGGGCTGACGCTGCCCGACGGCGGCTACTGGCTGTTCTGCGCGGATGGCGGGGAGCTAAGCATCGAGGAAAGCCTGTGGGCGGATGGCGAAGGTCGCCCGGTCACCGTCCAGCAACTGGTGCTACAGGCGCCGGTGACACGCGAGGGCGGCGTCATCGGCTGGCTTTTCAGCAGGATGGAGTGAAGCACACCGATGGTCGAGGTTCCAATCCGCCGGGCGCTGCTGTCCGTGTCGGACAAGTCAGGCCTGGCCGAACTGGCGGGTGCGCTCGCGGCGCGGGGCGTCGAGCTGGTCTCGACCGGCGGCACCGCGCGGACGCTTCGCGAGGCCGGGCTGACGGTACGCGACATCTCCGAGCTGACCGGCTTTCCCGAGATGATGGACGGCCGAATCAAGACGCTTCACCCCAAGGTCCACGGCGGACTGCTGGCGGTGCGCGACAATCCCGAGCACGCGGCGGCGATGGCCAGGCACGCAATCGGCGCGATCGATCTGGTCGTCGTCAACCTCTATCCATTCGCGGCCACGGTGGCGCGGGGTGCCGGGCGGGACGAGGTGATCGAAAACATCGATATCGGCGGACCGGCGATGCTGCGCTCCGCGGCGAAGAACCACGACTATGTGACGGTCGTCACCGACCCCGCCGATTACCCGGCGCTGATCACCGAGCTTGAACTGACCGGCGGCGCGACCAGGCTGGACTTCCGCAAGGCGCTCGCTGCCAAGACCTACGCCGCCACCGCCGCCTATGATTCGGCGATCGCCGGTTGGTTCGCCGATGTTGACCAGCCGACAACCTTTCCGGCGACTCGGACGGTCGCGTCGACGCTGGTCACCGAACTGCGCTACGGCGAGAACCCGCATCAGCGGGCCGCCCTCTATCGGACCGCCGGGACCGAGGTCGCCGGCATTGCCCAGGCGCGGCAGCTGCAGGGCAAGGAGCTGTCCTACAACAACTACAACGACGCCAATGCCGCGCTCGAATTGGCGGCGGAGTTCGCCGGTGGCTCGCCCACCATCGTCATCGTCAAGCACGCCAACCCTTGCGGCGTCGCGACCAGGCCGAGCCTGCGCGAAGCCTGGACCGAGGCGCTCGCCTGCGATTCGGTCTCGGCGTTCGGCGGCATCGTTGCGAGCAACGTCCCGCTCGATGGGCCGACCGCCGAGGCGATCTGCGGCATCTTCACCGAGGTCGTCGTCGCACCCGGCGCGGACGAAGCCGCGCTCGCCGTCTTTGCCCGCAAGAAGAACCTGCGGCTGCTACTCGTCGATGCGCTGCCCGATCCGGCGCGCCCCGGCCAGACCGCCGCCGTCATCGCTGGCGGGCTGCTGGTCCAGGATCGCGACAACGGCAGCATCACTCGCGACTTGCTGAAGCTGGTAACGAGGCGGGCGCCGAGCGCGCGGGAGCTCGACGATTGCCTGTTCGCCTGGACGGTCGCCAAGCACGTCAAGTCGAACGCCATCGTCTATGCGAAGGACGGCGTCACAGCCGGGATCGGCGCCGGGCAGATGAACCGCCGCGACTCGTCCAGGATCGCCGCCGCCAAGGCGCTCGAGGCGGCGGAAACGCAGGGCTGGGAGCAGGCGCGCACGATCGGGAGCGCGGTTGCCTCGGACGCGTTCTTCCCTTTCGCCGACGGGCTGCTGGCGGCGGCCGAGGCCGGCGCGACGTCGGTGATCCAGCCGGGCGGCTCGATCCGCGACGAAGAGGTCATCGCCGCCGCCGACGAAGCGGGTCTGGCGATGCTGTTCACCGGCATGCGCCACTTCCGGCACTGATCGGGGCCGCGAAGGAGTGTGGGGCAAAAATGACGGGTGGCCTGACGGTAGCCTGCCAACGCCATTCAGCACGGGTCAAGCCCGGAAGGTTCAGACGGCGGCATCCCGACGGACTCCGGAGCGTGCCATGAAGTTCCTGAAGAGCGAAGTGTTTCGCCTGTTTACCCTGGGGTTCGCGGCGGGCGCGCTGCTTGTCGGCGCACCGGTGGTTGGAGATTTGGCGCACTTGGCGCTGCCTGGCGTCGCGCATGCGGCGGTGGCACGATGAGGCCGCGCGCTGCCGTGCTGTCGCTCCTGGCACCGATCGCGGCGTTTGTAGCCGGCTGCCAGCAGTCAGGGGCTATGGCTGCTGAATCCGTGGTGCTTGCCCCCGCCCCCGCGTTCGCGGTCAACGAAGGCGCCCGGCCGCAGTCGGCGATTTTTGCCGGCGGCTGCTTCTGGGGCATCGAGGGCGTGTTCAGCCACGTCAAGGGCGTGACCAGCGTGGTATCGGGCTATGAAGGCGGCGGGCGCGCCGATGCCAGCTATGACCGCGTCAGTACGGGCGACACCGGCCACGCCGAGGCGGTGCGAGTGACTTATGACCCGGCGCAGGTCAGCTATGGCCAGTTGCTGCGGATATTCTTCTCGGCCGGGGCAGATCCAACGCAGCGCGACCGCCAGGGTCCCGACACCGGCACACAGTATCGCTCGGCGCTGGTGCCGCTCACCCCCGAGCAGCGAAGCGTCGCGACGGCGTATCTTGCCCAGCTGAGCAAGTCGGGGCTGTGGAAACAGCCGATCGTAACCCGCATCGAGCCCGCGCGCGGCTTCTACCCCGCCGAGGACCACCACCAGGATTTCATGGCGCTAAACCCGCACCACCCCTACATCGAGCGCTGGGACCAGCCCAAGGTGGCGGCGCTCGCGCGCCTTTTCCCGGCATCGTACAAGCCCGATTTCACCCGGAACTGATCGAACAGCTGCCTGCGTAGGCGGCCTGCCCGCATTCAGCCAGCCGCCGATTGCGAGACAGCATGGCTCAGCCTATAGGCGGGCGATGGCGGGTCACACGCATCGCGAACATTCGGGAGAACACCTTATCGGCGCCGCCCGCGACGTGCTGACCGAGGCGGGCGAACAATGGACCGATATGCGCGAGGACGTGTTCGCCGCTCTCGCCGAGCAGGAGCGGCCCGCATCCGCCTATGACCTCGCCGAAACCCTATCCACGCAGCGCGGCAAACGGGTTGCACCCAACAGCGTCTATCGGATCCTCGACCTGTTCGTGCGCACGAACCTCGCCCGGCGGGTCGAAAGCGTCAACGCCTATGTCGCGAACAGCCACCCTGGCTGCCGCCACGATTGCATCTTCCTGATCTGCGACAGCTGCGGACGCATCGTCCACAGCGACGACGATCAGGTCGCGCAAACGTTGATAGCGGCCGCGCACCGCGCCGGCTTCGCCGACATCAGGCCTGTGGTGGAGTTGCGCGGCGTCTGCGCGGATTGCAATTGATGAAGCGCCCGTGAGCCGAATCGGTTGGACCGTGGGGGCGAGCGCCCTGCGAAACAGCCACGGTTTACCCGCTGGCGGACGATGCTATATGGCCGCTAGGTTCAGTCGACACCCGGCAGGGCGGAGTGTAAGGCAATCGTCATGACAGCCAACCCGGCCACCCCCGTGCTCGACTTGGCGGAAACTCCGGAGGAACTGCGGCGCCTCGATCCCTCGCGGCTGCGCGAGTTCGCCGACCAGTTGCGCGCCGAAATGATCTCCGCGGTCGGCGAGACCGGCGGCCATCTCGGCTCGGGACTCGGCGTGGTCGAACTGACCGTGGCGCTGCATTATGTGTTCAACACGCCAGCCGATCGACTGATCTGGGATGTCGGCCATCAGGCCTATCCGCATAAGATCATCACCGGCCGGCGCGCGCGCATCCGCACGCTGCGCCAGGGCGGCGGGCTTTCCGGCTTCACCCGTCGCAGCGAGAGCGAGTATGATCCGTTCGGCGCGGCGCACAGCTCGACCTCGATCTCGGCGGCGCTGGGTTTTGCCACCGCCAACAAGCTCGCCGGCCAACCGGGCCGGGGAATCGCGGTGATCGGCGACGGCGCGATGAGCGCGGGTATGGCCTATGAGGCGATGAACAATGCCCGCGCCGCCGGCAACCGGCTGATCGTCATCCTAAACGACAACGAGATGTCGATCGCGCCGCCGGTGGGTGGGCTTTCCGCCTATCTCGCCCGGCTGGTTTCTTCGCGTCCGTTTCTGCAGCTGCGCGAACTGGCCAAGCGGGTCTCCCGCCACCTGCCCGAGCCGCTCCACCATGCCGCGCGAAAGACCGACGAGTTCGCGCGAGGAATGGCGATGGGCGGCACGCTGTTCGAGGAGCTGGGCTTCTATTATGTCGGCCCGATCGATGGGCATAATCTCGACCAGTTGATCCCGGTCCTGGAAAATGTCCGCGACGCCGACGAAGGGCCGTGCCTGGTCCACGTCATCACCCAGAAGGGCAAGGGCTACGCGCCGGCCGAGGCGAGCGAGGACAAGTATCACGGCGTCCAGCGCTTCAACGTCATCACCGGCGAGCAGGTCAAGGCCTCGGCCGGTCCGCCCAGTTACACCGGCGTGTTTGCCAAGGCGCTGATCGCGGAGGCAGAGCGCGACCCGACGATCTGCGCGATTACGGCGGCGATGCCCTCGGGCACCGGCCTCGATAAATTCGCCGAGGTGTTCCCCGAACGCGCCTTCGACGTCGGCATCGCCGAACAGCATGCGGTCACCTTCGCCGCCGGGCTCGCCGCGCAGGGGATGCGGCCGTTCTGCGCGATCTACTCGACCTTCCTCCAGCGCGCTTACGACCAGGTCGTCCACGATGTCGCGATCCAGAACCTGCCGGTGCGCTTTGCCATCGACCGCGCCGGGCTGGTCGGCGCCGACGGCGCGACTCATGCAGGCAGCTTCGACGTCACCTATCTGGCGACGCTGCCCAACTTCGTGGTGATGGCCGCCGCCGACGAGTCAGAGCTCGTCCACATGGTCCACACCGCCGCGCTCTATGACGCGGGGCCGATCGCCTTCCGCTATCCGCGCGGCAACGGCACCGGCGTGGGCATGCCGGCGGTCCCTGAGCGGCTCGAGATCGGTAAGGGCAGGATCATGCGCGAAGGCAGCAAGATCGCGCTGCTCTCGCTCGGCACCAGGCTCGCCGAGGCGCTCAAGGCCGCTGACCAGCTTGAGGCGAAGGGGCTCTCCACCACCGTCGCCGACCTGCGCTTCGCCAAGCCGCTCGACGAGGCAATGATTCGCCGGTTGATGGCAACGCATGAGGCGATCGTCACCATTGAGGAAGGTGCGATCGGAGGGCTTGGCGCGCATGTGTTGACCTTGGCCAGCGACGAGGGACTGCTCGACGCCGGCCTCAAAATCCGGACGATGCGTCTGCCCGACATCTTCCAGGACCACGACGCGCCGGACAGGCAGTACGACACCGCCGGCCTCAACGCCCCGCAGATCGTCGAGACCGCGCTTAAGGCGCTGCGCCACAACAGCGCCGGAGTGAAGGAAGCGCGGGCCTGACCGCATTGCGGCGGTGCGGTCAGCTCAGCCGCGCAGCGGCCGCGCCGCGTGTCGGGACCGTCCGCAGAAGGACAATATCCGCAGCAGCGGGCGCTCGATCGCAAGACGCGCCAAATGCGAAAAGCCGATGGTCAGCACCATGATCAGCCCGCTGATCACGAAAAAGACGGGGACGCCCAAAGCGCCAAAGCTGAAATATAGGTGGGCAACGGTCTGGACCGCCGACGCCCCTGGCCGCGAGGGACGCTGTCTCACATTCCGGGGCTGCGGTCAAAGCTACCGTCGAAGGCTAGCCTTTCGCCGGCAAGCTGGCGTCCGCCCGCTCGCGATCGTCGTCGCCGGCCTTATCCGCCGGCGTTACGCTATCCTCAAGCGTGCCGAGATGCATCCAGCGGCGCACGAACGGGGAGAGCAGCAGCACGCCGACGCCGATGGCGATCGTCACCCAGCCAATTTGGTTATAGATCGCCAGCGTCAGCGCCTTCGACATCGCCCCGCTTTCGCCGCCGGTCGCCTGGCCGATCTTACCGGCGACGAAATTGCCGACGGCGGTCATGTAGAACCAGGCACCCATGATGAAGCTGGCGAGATGCAGCGGCGCCAGCCGGGTCATCGCCGAGAGGCCGACCGGCGACAGGCAGAGCTCGCCGGTGGTCTGCAGCAGATAGATCAGAAACACGAAGACGACCGGGGTCATCGCCGCGGCGCCGACTGTCCGCGCCCCCCACACGAACACCAGGAACGAGACTCCGACCTGCAGCAGCGCGATTCCGAACTTCGCGGGCGCCGAGGGCTCAAGCCCGCGCTTCGCCAACCATTGCCATAGCGCGGCGAACAATGGCCCGAGCAGGACGATATAAATCGGGTTGATCGACTGGAACAAGCTGGTCGGCACGCCCGCGCGGTCGACATATTTGTCGGTATAAAGGTTGAGGCTGCCACCGGCCTGCTCGAACAAACCCCAGAAAACCGGGTTCAGCGCGATCAGGAACAGGATCGCGAAGATCCGCTCGCGCGGTTCCTTGGGCAGCTTAAACGCCTCGTACAGCGTATAGCCGAGCATCGCGACGCCGCTGACGATCAGCAGGTTCTGGATCACGCCCTGGTACTGGATCAGCAGCCAGATCACCACCACCGCCGCCGCGCCAGTCCCATACAGCAGCCATTCGCGGCTGCGTGCGAGCACCGCTGGAGGTTCGCCGTGGCCGAGCAGTGCCGGCCTGCCGAACACGAAGATGACCAGCCCCGCGGCCATGCCGATGCCAGCGAGGCCGAAGCCCCACGCCCAGCCGATCGTCTCGCCGAGATAGCCGACCAGGATCGTGCCGAGCGCCGCGCCGGTGTTCACCCCCATGTAGAAGATCGTATAGGCGGCGTCGCGGCGGACGTCGGTCATCCGGTAGAGCTGGCCGACGATCACCGAGATGTTCGCCTTCAAGAAGCCCGAGCCGACGATGATCAGCGCCAATGCCAGCCAGAAGACGTTAATTGCGGGGTCCGCCTGCTTGACCGCGGGGTCGGCGATCCCGCTCATCCCCTCATAGGCCATGAAGAAATGGCCGAGGGCGAGAACGATGCCGCCAAACAGCACCGCCTTGCGCTGACCCAGCCAGCGGTCGGCGATGAACCCGCCGAGCACCGGGGTGATGTAGACCAGGCTGCCGTAGGCGCCGTAGATCAAATTCGACTTGCCGTCGGAGAACAGCCAGAACTTGGTCAGATAGAGGATCAGCAACGCCCGCATGCCGTAATACGAAAAGCGTTCCCACATCTCGGCGTAAAACAGCACATACAGGCCGCGCGGGTGTCCCAGCACCTCCTCGCTGCGGCGACCGGCGATCAGCCCGCCGATGACCAGCACCGCGACCAGCGCCACCGCGCCGATCGCGGCGATCCAATCGCCCTCGTTCCAGTTTGTGAGGTCTTTCATCGGGTGGCCGTGTCCTCGTTTCGCGCGCACGGTAGCGGGCAATTCGCAGGTGCAAAAGAGCGCGCCAGTGCTGAACTCATGTGCGGTCCGATTGTTCGGAAAACGCGAGCGCTGGGCAGGAGTGCCTCATTCTTCACCGTTGCGCGACAAACGGCGGCGTGGCAGTCTGATGATCGCTGGCGCTGGGAGCCGGCGCGCAACGGGGGAATGCCGACTCATGATCCGCTCCGAGATGCTGCAGGCGCTCGCCAGGGAAAACCCCGAGTTGCGCACCGAAGACATCGAGCGCGCGCTCGATACGTTTTTTAACGAAATCTCGGAGCGGCTGGCCGAGGGCGGGCGGGTCGAGTTGCGCGGCTTCGGCGCGTTCTCGACCCGCGCCCGCCGCGCGCGCAATGGCCGCAACCCGCGCACCGGCGAGACGGTCGAGGTTCCCGGCAAACGCGTCCCCTATTTCAAGCCCGGCAAGGAGATGCGCGCCCGGCTCAATGTCGTTTGATGCGGCGGAATCCCGCTTGGCGGCGCATCGGCCGGTGCTTATAGCCGCGCGCGTGCGGGCGTGGCGAAATCGGTAGACGCAACGGACTTATGGATTGAGTGCTCGCGGGGAAACGCGCGATGCAGAACTGCTCAAATTCGGGGAAACCTTTAACCTGGCGATCCCGAGCCAAGCCGCGAGGGCACTTGTCCTCCCGGAAGGTGTAGAGACTAGACGGGCAGCACCTGAAGGCCGCAATGGCACGGTGAAGGGATAGTCCAGACCACGAACGCCCCGAAATTAGGGGCGGCGGCGAAAGCCGAAGTGGTACGAAAATCCGTCGGGCTTTGCCCATGGGGGTTCAAGTCCCCCCGCCCGCACCATTTTGGCCCAATCCTGGTTGTGCCGCTTACGCGCGCATGACGAACCCGGACCGCATTCCGCTTTCCTACATCTAACCACATCGGTTATATCCCGGCCTGTCGATTCGCCTCCTCGGCTCTGGAGGCGTCGGCGGGTTCCCCGTCGCGCTCCCGAGCGCTGGGGGCCGATCGCGCGGATCGAGCCACAGGAGAGCACCTTGACCGTCCTCTATCAGAACCATCCCGCCTCGCCGATGGCCCCGGCGCGCATGGCTTTTGCCGTCGCGCTCAGCGACACCGTCGATCAGGCGCGGCCGAGCAAGGCGTTCCGCGCCGGCAAGCCGGGCACGATCCGGCTGACCCCGGTCGAGATGCCCGACGGCAGTTTCCTCGACCATCCGGTGCTCGACGGCGAGGTGGTCAGCCTCATGGTCAAGCGCTTCTGGGCCACCGGCACCACCAGCGGCATGACGATCATCGGGTATTCCGACTGATGCCCGGGTTCGGCTATTCCTTCGGATTCCGCCGCGCGAGCAAGCGCGGCGGATCCACCGCTCCGGCGCTGAACGCGCTCGCCGGCAGCTTCACCCTCGCCGAAGACGCTGGCGCCGGCGCGCTCGCCGGCGCGCTCACCGGGACGACGGCAAGCTCGGCGCTCAGCCTGTTCGACAACGCCGGCGGCCGCGTCGCATTGTCTGGCTCGACCATCATCCGGGGAGTGACGGCGCTCGACTATGAGACCGCGACGAGCCACTCCTTTATCGTCCGCGAGACGCTGTCCGGATACGCCAACAGCCCGAACGACACCGCGCTGACCCTCAACGTCACCAATGTGTTCGAGGCGCCCAGTCTGGCCGCGCTGACGCTTTCCGCATCGACGATCTCCTCGGGCGCCGCGCCGGGCACCGTCGTCGGCGCGATCCAGGGCGCGACGGCCGGATCGACGCTGAGCCTGTTCGACGACGCCGGCGGACGTTTCGCGATCTCCGGCGGCAATCTCGTCGCCGGGCTCGTCGCCACCAACGCTTCCACGGCGAGCAGCCATCCGGTGACGATCCGCGAGACGCTGGCCGACAGCGCCAACAGCCCGCGCGATTCCGTGCTGACCATCAGCGTGGCCGCCGCTTATACCCTCCCCGGCCTCACTACCGCCAAGTACGATGGCGACAGCCGGACGGCCTCGATCGGCGGGCGCAGCGTTGCGGGCAGCGCGCTCACCACCACCGCCGGCTTCGGCACCGGCCCGAACGCGGCAGGGCTGATCGCGTCTGTCTGCGGCAACAAGTGGCTGCTGGGCGAGGGCTTCAATCACGCGATCGGCGCATCGACGACGCTGGCGATGCTTGAACGCTCGCGATCGACCTCGATCGCCTCTACCGGCAACCCGGCCGGGCCGATCAGCCTGGGCGCCACCGACGGTCAATTCTCGGTGAACTCGGATGGCGCCTATACCGTCAAGACGCAGCCGGGCAGCCACGTATTTGGCGCCTCGGTTTCGGTGAACGATGCTAGCGGATCGTCGGCCGCCTACTACAACTCGCCGCAAACAGCCTCGCAGACGCTGGCGACGCTGGCCACCTATGCCAACGAGCTCGGCGCGGCCGGCAAAGTCTGGTATATCGGCAATGAATTGCCCCGGGGCCGCAAGGCGTTCCTGATGGAGAGCCGCACGGTCAACTCCGGCAGCTGCACCGCCAGCGAAACCAGCAACTTCGTCGATGGCGAAAGCTATGGCGCGCCGGGTGTGATCGGCGTCTTCGCCTCGGGCCACCCGCGCTATTGCACCAAGGTGGCGAGCGCGCCCGGGCAGGATCAATACACGGTGAGCGCCGGGGTGTATACTTTCGGCGGCACCGCGCCCGTTACCGCCAATATCAGCTACACCGCCGCGAACGTGTTGATCTCCCCCAGCACGCTGACGCTGGTCGTGCATGAATGGATGACCAGCTCGGCCGCGAATTTCGTTTCCACGGTGAACAGCGTGAATTACGGCGTTCCCGGCCTGCTATACAACCGCCCCTGGGTGCGGGTGTTCGACAGCTGGAACGCGCTGCTCGACACCGGCGCCAGCCCGGCGAACATGTCGCTGCCCGGCACGATGGACAACCTCCAGCTTCATCACACCATCTACGGCGCCTATAAGAACGCGCTCGCGGCCAAAGCCAAGCTCGACGCCGATTATCCTTCCGCACCGAGCATCGAGCAGCGGCCGATCCGCAACAACTGGTACGCTGCGCGCGGCATCAACAGCGGCACGACGTATTCGGGCACGCTGCCGCCCTCGATGCGGGCGGCGGCAACCGGCGGATCAGCCGCGCCGACGCTGATCGCGATGAGCGGCGTGCCGATCGGCAAGGTCGACACCAGCACCGGCGCGATCACCGGGGCCGGCATCGCCTCCGGTACCCTGAACTTCTCGACGGGCGCGTGGTCGATCACCTTCACCACGGCCGCGCAGGCCCCGCTCAACGCGCAGATCTGGTTCGAACAGGACATCGGCAATTACGACCTGACGACAATGACCGAGGGCACGATCGGCCGCAACGCGCTGATGAACGGCATGATGGACATGACCGCGGCAAGCGGGTCAAACCTCTCGTCCACCATTGGCGCCAGTTCGATTACCGGCATCACCGCCAGCCAGATACCTTACGGCTGGACGCTGTTGAACGCCGCATTCAACACGGCGATCGGCAACGGAACGGCCAGCGTCACCGTCGCATCGGTGACCACCGGCGACGGCTATCCGCGCTTCTCGATCGATATCGAGGGCAGCCATACGGCGGCGACCGGTCTGCAGATGTCGAACGTGGTGACGAACGCGTCAGCGCGGGTCGTCGCCGGCGACAAGGCGGTGTGCGGCGCGCGTATCTGCTACGACCAGCACGGCACTATCGGCAAGTTCTACGGAACTCAGGGCTGCCAGAGCAACATTAGCTTCCAGCACGCGAGCTACAGCGTCAACTCGCCGAGCGGCCTTCAGGCGATCACCATCACCAGCGCCCGCAACAACGACGGCGGCACCGGCATGTATATCGATGACACGCTGCTCAATGCCGCTGGCGGCGAACTCGATCTCTACCGGCTGTCCTCGCAGGTCGATCTAACCGGCCGCACCCCCACCACCACGACCTACACCCTCACCATCAACTCCGCCGCCAATGTGCCTTTTGCGGGCAGGTTCGGCTTCGGTCAGTGCCAGGTGCGCAAGAGGAATGACGTATGATCGCTGACAAGCAAGAGCGACCTGGTGGATCGGCCTGGTCCCATCAGTAGGCCCTGGCGTGCACCACCACGCGCAGCGTCAGCAGGATGATCTTGATGTCGCGCAGGATCGTCCAGCCTTCGAGGTATTCGAGGTCGGACTGCAGCCGCTGGGTGAGGTCCGCCTCGGATTCGGTGGGTCCGCGAAAACCCCGAACCTGAGCGAGTCCGCTCAGGCCGGGCTTCAGGCAGTGGCGCTGCCAGTAGCGGCGGTCGACTTCCCAGAACAGCTTGTCGCCGGCCTGCGAGCCGATCGCGTGGGGCCGGGGGCCGACCAGGCTCATGTCGCCCTTCAGCACATTGATCAGCTGCGGCAGCTCATCGATGCTGGTCGAGCGGATCAATCGGCCGATGCGGGTTACCCGCTGGTCCTGGCGCGAGGTTGAAACCGCGCCGTCGCCGTCGGTCATTGCCGCCGACATGCTGCGGAACTTGACCATATCGAAGAAGCAGTTGCCGCGTCCCATCCGCCGCTGCACGAAGAACACCGGCCCCCCGTCCTCAAGCTTGATGGCGATGGCGACGACGATCAGCAGCGGTGCCAGCACCAGCAGCGCCCCGCCCGCCAGCGCCACGTCGAACAGCCGTTTGATCGCGCGGGCACGCATGCCCAGCGGTCCTACCGAGACCAGCAGCAGGCCATGCCCATTGGCGACTCGCGCGCCCTGCGCGCCCAGCCGAACCACTTCGTCGTCGAGCACCTCGCCGGCAACGTTCGCGCCCTTCAACATCATCGCCCACGCCGCACGCCGCTCGGGCGGGCAGCTGACCACGACGCGGTCGACATTGCGCAGCGCCAGGCCCACGCGATCGAGTGCGTGGGGATCGTCGAGCCGGGGCTGCAGCCGGAGCGCCTGCGCCGACACCCGGATCGAGCCGGGAAGATCGACCACGGGTCCGCCGTCGTCGATCACCAGCTGGTTGATGACGCTGGCGCCGCATCGCCAGACGATGAACCGGCGCATCTGCACCCGCGCGAACAACAGGGCTCCCCCGGAGCAGATCACCCCGAGCGTGAACCCCGCGCGCGAGAACTGAGCGCTCTCCTTCATGTAGAAGGCGATGAACACCACCGCCGCCGCCGAGATCAGCAGCGCCACCTCTGCGCGCATCACCCCAAGCGATGTTCGCCTGAGCGTAGTGATCGAATAGGCGCCGTTGTAGAGCGCGATCGTCAGGAAAATAGGAAGCACCAGCTCGGCCAGCGGATAGGCGTCGCTCACGCCGGCGCCGCGAAGATCGAGATAGCCGGCGAAGGCGAACCCCGCGAACAGCGCGACGACATCCGCGAAAATCAGGCCCAGATAGCTTTGCAGGCGCCGTCGCTCCAGCGATGGCGCGAGATTGAACTCATCGCCGACGGTGCGCGTGCGTGGCGGAATCGGGGAAACGGCAAAAGGCGCATTCATCCGTTGATCGCTCCCTCACGGCTACGGGCAAGCCTTTGCCCTCTCGCCTCCTGTCTCTAACATCCGCCCGGCCCATGTTGTTGCATCGCAACATAAATAACAAGGATCAATGTTGTCGCATTTTCCTGAGAGACCGGAATATCGCCCGAAGCTCGTTTCCTGCCATAGGTTTATGACCGCTTGGCGGCGACCCGGGCGACCTCCGCCAGACCATGCGCCAGCAGTAGCTCGGCATTCTGGCTGTCGCTCAACATGTGGGAATGCAGTCCGACAAGCTTGGCCACCAGCCGTTCCAGCGGCCTGCCCCGCCAGAGTTGCAGCTGGTGGAGGACATCGCCCTTGTCCTTCCAGAAAATCCGCTTGGCGGCCGCTTCCGCATCGATCAGCGACCGGGCATCGCGCGAGGAGCCGAGCCTGGCGGCAAGCGCCGTGAGCTGCGCGGCGCGACGCTCGCAGGCCAGCAGCACGCCGACGGGATTCAGGCCGAGTTCCGCCATCCGCCGCAACTCGTCCGGCAGCCGAGCCGTCGCGCCGCCGAGCACCGCATTGACAAGAGGCGCGAACCCGTCCTCCTCGGTACGCGCCGAGATGGCCTCCAGCATGGCGGGATCGACCGACCGCGGCCGTTCGGCGCTCGCATCGAGATAGAGCGCGAGCTTGGCGACCTCGGCCTGGGCCAGCCGGGTATCGAGGCTGGCGGCTCGGGCAATGCGCTCGGCGATATCGGTGTCGATGCGAAGCCCGGCTGAATCGGCCATGCGGCGCACGGCGGCGGCGACCACGGGCAGGTCGGGCGGGTGAAAGATCGCCACCAGCGCGTCGGGCCGCCCCGCGAGCAGCTTGGCGGTACGCGACTTGTCGGTGGCGCCGGTGGCGATGATCAGCACCGGGCAAGGGTCCACCTCGCCTTGCAGCAGGGTTTCGACCGCGTTGCTGGCTTCGTCGCCCTGCACCCGCAGCACGATGTGACGCGCGCCGCCAAACAGAGACGTCGATCGCGCCTCGTCGCCGAGCCGTACCGGGTCTTTCTTCAGCTCTGCGGCTGAAAGTTCCACCCGTTCGCCCGCGTCGGGCAGCAACGCGACAATCCGCGCCGCGGCATCCTGCGCGCCCGCCTCGTCGGCGCCGCAGAAAAAGAACAGCCGGGCGCTTCCCGCCGCGCGGGGGGCGAGGCTGGCAAATTCGCGCTGAGTGGCCTTCATCGCCCGGCCGGGGGCCCGTCGCGCAGCTTCAACGAAACAGCCGTGACGATGCGATCGGCGACCTCGCGCGAGAGGTTTTCGAGCGCGGTCTGCTCGGCCGCGATCGTCGCATATTCCGAGCTCACCACGTCGATGCCCGCGTCCGAGCCGGCGGTCGCATCGAGGATAATCGCCGCGCTGGCAATATCGACGAGTTGATACCGTGCGCGCAGCGTCCGCCGCTCGCGGCCGATCGTGTCGTTGGCGTGCAGGGCGAAACCCTCGAGCCGGTCGTCGAGCCGGACATCGAGCCGATAGCGCGGCGTGCTGCTGTTCTTTCCCGCGGCGGCCAGCCGGTCGATGAGCGCGTTGCGCATCAGCCAGCCGGCGCGGCCCTCCATCGGGGCCACCTCGATCGAAGCAAGGCCCTGCGCTACCGCGCCGCTGCCGCCCCCCGCATACATTGGCCGCAGCCCGCAGGCCGCGAGCAGGGCAATCGGCGCCAGGGCGGCGAACCGCTTCACCGTGCCGCCGTCACCGGCCGGCCCGATGGTCAGCCCCCGACGGCATTGCGGCGCAGGTCCCTGGCCTTGGTCAGGATGATGTCCTCCAGCTTCTGGATCGTCGCCGCCTGGACCGGCGCGGCGACCCACTGCGCGCCCTGCACCACCTCCCGGCTGGCGGCGATGCGCAACGCGTCGGCGCGCAGGTCCTGGTCGAGGATGGTCACCGTCACCTTGACCCGCTCGCCGGGGTTCTGGGGGTTCGTGTACCAGTCGGTGACGATGACGCCGCCGGCGCTGTCGGTCTGGACCAGCGGCATGAACGACAGCGCGTCGAGGCTGGCGCGCCAAAGATAGCTGTTGACGCCGATCGTCATCACCCTGGAGGGGGCGATCTCGGTCTTGACCTCCTTCTTGCCGCCGCAGCCCGAAAGGCCGGCGACCGCCAATGCGCAAAGCGCCCCGCGCAACAGTGCTCGCGTCGGGAAATGGCCGGCGGCCAGCTTCAGTGACATCGTCATTTCCCGTTTCCTGTGGTCGAACGCGCGAGAGAACAACCAGGGCGTCCCGCGCTCAAGCCTCTATAGCCGCGCCGCCGGGGCGGCAAGTGGGCCGTACCCCTGCGGCGCGGTCAATAAACGATCGATGAACGCGGCGCCCAGACTCGGCAAAGCAGTTGTGGGAGCGCAAGGTGGCCTGTGTTACCATGCAGGCCAACAGGAATCACTTCGAGCGATGCGCGCGGCCGGGTCCGGAGCGCGCGCCGCTCCCGCAAGGTCCGATGGCGTTTCATGATGGGCAAGGGTACGAACAGCGGCGCGAAATCCGGCATGACCGCCGGAATGATGCTTGGCGGTGCGGTGGCGGTGCTGGCCCTGCCCAGCGCGGTGCTCGCCTTCACTGCCCGGTTCGACGCGGGGACCATGCCGGAGCGGGTGGCGAAAAGCATCGGCCCGCTCGAAGCCGGCAATCCCGGTTCCAGGCTCGCGCGCGGCCTGCCTCTGCCGTCGCTTACCCGCGGCCAGATCTATCCGTTTACCCCGGCGAAGAATCCCAACCGGCCCGACCGATCGGTTACGGTTGCGGTGCGGCTCGACCCGCAGGCGCTGAAATCTACCGGGGCGTTCGGAGACCGGAGCGCGGGAGCCGCCACGGCGGGCGACTCTACGCTGGGCCTTGCCCAGTCGGCGTTTAGTCTCGGTGTCGCCCGCGGCTACCGCAACTTCGCCCAGGACGGGGAGCCGGTTCCAGGAAGCCGCAAGCCCGACCAGCCTGATCTGGCACGCTACAGCATCGCACCAGGCGGAGGCGGAGCCGAGGGCCGCTTCAGCCCGCGCATCGTCCTCGAGGAAAGATCAGCCACGGGCCGGGCGCCGCGTACCTTCGCGGGCGACAAGGAGGATCTGGTCGATCTGGGCGGCAGCTACCGGGTCGCGCGCAATCTCGCGGTTACCGCCGGTGTCCGCTATTCGCAGGATCGTGAGCGGCTGGTGCCGCTGACCGACGGCAAGCAGGACAACCAGGCAGTCTATGTCGGAACCCAGTTCCGCTTCTGACCGCGCCGGCTTTTCCCTTCCCCTCTCCGCCCGACACAATGCGATTCGGACACCGTATGGTGGTGCTTGCTGGCGACCGAGGGCTTGCCCGCCGGCAGTGCAACTCCTAGCAGAGTGCGAAAGCAGCAAGGTGGGAGAGCTTGGCGATGACGCGTGTTGCAATCGTTACCGGTGGAACCAGGGGAATCGGGGAAGCGATCTCGCTGGCGCTGCGCGAGATGGGCTGCACGGTGGTCGCCACCTATGGCGGCGATGACGGGAAGGCGCGTAGCTTTACCGAGAAAACCGGCATCGGGTCCTACAAATGGGACGTCGGCGACCACCAGGCGAGCCTGAACGGCTGCGCCAGGGTGGAGGCCGAGGTTGGTCCGATCGACATCGTCATCAACAACGCCGGCATCACCCGCGACGGCACGCTCCAAAAGATGAGCTTCGAGGACTGGAGCGAGGTAATGCGGATCAACCTCGGCGGTTGCTTCAACATGGCCAAGGCGACTTTCGCCGGCATGCGCGCGCGCGGCTGGGGCCGGATTGTCAACATCGGCTCGGTCAACGGACAGTCGGGGCAGTACGGCCAGGTGAATTATGCCGCCGCGAAATCGGGCATCCACGGCTTCACCAAGGCGTTGGCACAGGAGGGCGCCAAGTTCGGCGTAACCGTCAATGCCATCGCCCCTGGCTATATCGACACCGAAATGGTGGCGGCGGTTCCCGCCCCGGTACTGGAGAAGATCGTCGCCAAGATCCCGGTGGGACGTCTCGGCCAAGCCGAGGAGATCGCACGCGGCGTCGCCTTCCTCTGTTCCGAGGAGGCGGGCTTTGTCACTGGCTCGACGCTGTCGATAAACGGCGGCCAGCACATGTATTGATCGGTGGAGCGCTTCGCGGCGCCTTCGGCCTCCGGGCCGGCCGCGAACTACCACCCGCCGGTCAAGCGCTCGGTCGAGATCGCGGGGCACAAGACCTCGGTCAGCCTTGAGCCGCTGTTCTGGGACATGCTGAAGATGGCGGCGGCGCTAGAATCGGTCCCGCTCAATGCGCTGATTGCACGCATAGACGCCGAACGGCTGGGGGCGCCGACCCCGCCGGGGCTCGCCAGCGCCATCCGGGTATGGCTCGCAAGTCGGCTATGCTCGCCGCCAGATCCATCGGGCTGAGCCGCAACAAAGCGGCGGACGAGGCACTCGCCTCGCCCGCCGGCGATGTCGGCACGCTTGTCAGTAGGTGGCGGGCGGATCGCTCGCGGGGAAGCTTTGATCGCTCAACTCGTCGACCTTCTGCCACTGCGGCGGCTTGTCGCGCATTGCCTCGGGGCCTGAGTTGCGCACCTGGGCAAAGCTGCCGCTGTGCGCACCCTCGCCGCTTGCCAGTGCCACCCGGTCGGTGTTCTCGGCGTTCACATATTTGTAGAGGGCATAGCCGGCGACCCCGGCGAGCGCCAATTTGATCAGGCTCATGATTGTCTGCTCCTTGGATTCGCGGGGTTAAACGCCGGGGCGGCGCCAATGTTTCCCGAAGCCGCGCAGTCAATCGTCGCCGACGCGTTCCACCTCCGCTCCCAGCAGCGTCAGCTTTTCCTCCAACCGTTCATAGCCGCGATCGAGATGGTAGAGGCGATGGACCTGCGTCTCGCCCTCGGCGGCGAGGCCGGCGATCACCAGGCTCATCGACGCCCGCAGGTCCGTCGCCATGACCTCGGCTCCGGAAAGTTTGGGCACGCCGTGGACGATCGCGGTCCTCCCCGCGGTTTCGATGCGCGCGCCCATGCGATTGAGCTCAGGCACATGCATGTAGCGGTTCTCGAAGATCGTCTCGGTGAGCACGCTCGACCCCTTCGCGCAGCACAGCAGCGCCATCAGTTGTGCCTGCATGTCGGTGGCGAACCCGGGATAGGGCGCGGTGGCGAGGGTGATCGGGCGCAACCCGCCGTCGGCGCTGACGCGGATCTGGTCCTCCCCCGATTCGACCTGGAGGCCGGCGTCGCTCAGCGCCTGGACGGTCGCCTCCATGTCCTCGGCGACGGCGTTGGTCAGCGTCACCTCGCCGCCGGTGATCGCCGCGGCGCAGGCATAGCTCCCCGCCTCGATCCGGTCCGACATTACCCGATAGGTGGCGCCGTGAAGGCGCGGAACGCCCTCGATCGTGAGGTCCGAGCCGCCGATGCCTTCGATCCGCGCGCCCATCGCCACCAGCAGCCGGCACAGGTCGACGATCTCCGGCTCCCTCGCGGCGTTGTGCAACAGGCTGCGGCCGCGCGCCGTCACCGCCGCCATCAGCGCGTTCTCGGTCGCGCCGACCGACACCACGGGGAAGCTGTAGCGCCCCCCGGGCAGCCCGCCATCGGGCGCGATCGCGCGGACATAGCCGGCCGCGAGTTCGATATGCGCGCCGAGCGCCTCCAGCACCTTCAAATGCAGGTCGATCGGCCGGTTGCCGATCGCGCAGCCCCCCGGCAGCGAGACGGTCGCCTCGCCCATCCGCGCCAGCATCGGCCCGAGCACCAGAATCGACGCGCGCATTTTGCGCACTAGCTCATAGGGCGCGACGCTGCCGGTGATGCGCGTCGCCTCGAAGGTCATGACCCGGCCGAAATCCTCGGGCCGCGTCCCGGCGACTGTCGTGGATATGCCGAACTGGTTCATCAAATGCTGGAAGCTGTCGATATCGGCGAGACGCGGCAGATTGCGCAGCGTCAGCGGCTCGTCGGTAAGCAGCGCGCAGGGAATCAGGGTGAGCGCCGCGTTCTTCGCCCCCGAAATCGGCACGCTGCCTGCCAGCCGCTTGCCGCCCTGAATGATGATCTTGTCCATCGGCTTGCTTTAACCTCAATCGTAGTCGCGGCAAGCCGAGCGCGATAAAGGCTGCCGCGCGGTTGCGCGGGTCGCGCGGAACGGCTTTAACGCGGCTGCAACATCAAGGGGCCATTGTTTCCGCTCATGACATCCGAAAACTTTCGCAAGCCGGTCCGCAAGGCAGTTTTCCCGGTCGCCGGACTTGGCACCCGTTTCCTCCCCGCCACCAAGGCGATCCCCAAGGAGATGCTCCCGATCATCGATCGGCCGCTGATCCAGTATGCGGTGGACGAGGTTCGTGAGGCCGGGATCGAACAGCTGATCTTCGTGACCGGTCGGGGCAAGGTTTCCATCGTCGAGCATTTCGACACCGCCTATGAACTCGAGGCGACGATGGTGGAGCGGGGCAAGTCGCTGGAAAGCCTCGAGCCGACGCGGGTCCAGCCCGGCAACCTCGTCACCGTGCGCCAGCAGGTGCCGCTGGGGCTGGGTCATGCGATCTGGTGCGCGCGTGCGATCGTAGGCGACGAGCCCTTCGCAATCGTCCTGCCCGACGAGCTGATGATCGGCGAGCCCGGCTGCATGAAGCAGATGGTCGAGGCCTATGGCGAGGTTGGCGGCAACCTCATCAGCGTGCTCGAAGTGCCGCATGAGGAGGTTTCGAGCTACGGCGTGATCGCGCCGGGGCGGCGGGACGGCGCGCTCACTGAAGTTGTCGGGCTGGTCGAGAAGCCCAAGGTCGAGGATGCGCCGTCCAACCTCATCGTCTCGGGGCGCTACATCCTCCAGCCCGACGTGATGCAAGTGTTGGACAACCAGGAGAAGGGCGCGGGCAACGAGATCCAGCTCACTGACGCGATGGCCAAGCTGATTGGTGTCCAACCGTTCCACGCGGTGACCTTCGCCGGACGGCGATTCGATTGCGGATCAAAGGTCGGCTTCGTCGAGGCCACCCTGGCGCTGGCGCTCGACCGCCCGGACATGGGGGAAGAGGTACGGGCGATGGCGCTACGGATGCTGGGCTAAGCGGTACGATCGACGCGCGCGGTCGAGGCGTCGGAAGTCCGTCCGGCGGGTGCTGACCGTGTCCCGCGCAACGCTTCACCGATCAGGAGCAGCGCCGGACCGTCGCCCAAGGCGGTCCTTGAACTAAGCCCGAGCAGATCGAGCCGGGTCAGGAACACGCGCTCCTCGGGGAGGCTCGCATTCTCGACCAGCGCCACCGGGGTTTCGCCCGCCAGACCTGCGGCCATCAGTCGGGCCGAGACCTCACCGGCCGCCGCCTTGCCCATGTAGACAGCCAGCGTCGCCTCCGAATCCGCGAGGCGGCTCCAGTCGAGATCGAGCGATTCCCCGGCGCGGGCGTGGGCGGTGACGAAGGTCAGTTTGCGGGCAAAACCGCGCAGGGTCAGCGAGGCGTTGAGGGTGGCAGCGGCGGCGCTGGCGGCCGTGACGCCGGGGCAGACCCGCACCGGCACCCCGGCGGCGCGGCAGGCGTCCAGCTCTTCGGTCGCGCGGCCGAAGATCGAAGGGTCGCCGCCCTTTAGCCGCACGACCCGGTCTCCGGAAAGCGCTGCGTCGACGATCAGCCGGTCGATCGTGCGCTGGTCCTTCGAATGCCGACCCGATCGCTTGCCGACATGGACGAGCCGCGCGCCTGGAGCGGCGAGTGCGAGCACGCCCGGGCCAACCAGCGCGTCGTGGAAGATCACGCTGGCGGCGCCGATCAGCCGTTCGGCCTTGCGGGTCAGCAGTTCGGGATCGCCGGGGCCGGCGCCGACCAGCCAGACCGAGCCCGTGGGAAAGTCGTTCATGCCGCAGCCTCCTGAGGGGCTTCACAGGCTGCTTCCAGCAGCCGAGCGATCGCTGGTCGACAACTGCCGCAATTCGTTCCGGCGCGGGTCGCCTCGCCCACCGCGGCGACACTCGCGCATCCGGCGATCACCGCCCCGACGATCTCTTTCTCGCCGATGCCGTGGCACACGCAGACGATCGGGCCGCGATCGGGCACCGGCGTGCGGGGGCGTCCGGCAAGCAGCTCGGACGCGCTCGCATCGCCCAACCCAAGCTGGGCCGCCGCCCAGTCGCGCGCCGGGAGCTGGCCCGAGCGCGTCACATAGAGAACCGCCGCGAGCATCCCGTCGTCCCCGCGCACCGCGATCCGGCGCAGGCCCTTGCCCGCGTCGGCCAGCTCCAGGCGCTCTCCCACAGGCAGCAGCGCGTCGGCGTCGATAATCCCCTCCCCGGCCAACTCATAAAGCCAGCCGCCGGCGATGCGCGAGCGGACCCAGTAGGCGATGCCTTGCGGCACCGGCGCGTCAGCCGTTGCCAGGAAGGCGCGCCAATCGGGGTTGACGGCCTCGATCCGCGCGGCGCTGTTCTTGAAGGCGGGCTGGCCCGAGAGCGGGTCGGCCGCCTGACCGGGCAGCCGATTGCTGCGCCCTTCTCCGGCCATCGCATCGGTCCAGTGCATCGGGGCGAAGATTTCGCCTTGACGCTGCGCGGTGGTGACCGTCACGCGGAACACTGCCGCGCCGTGCGGCGTCACCACGCGAGCCAGAGCGCCCTCGCCCAGCCCATGCGCAAGCGCGTCGGCCGGGTGGACCTCGAGCAGCGGCTCGCGCCGGTGCTGCGACAGCGTTGGCGACAGGCCGGTGCGAGTCATGGTGTGCCACTGGTCGCGATAGCGGCCGGTGTTGAGCCGCAGCGGGAATCGCGGATCCACCGGGTGCGAGGGCGGGCTGACCGCGACCAGTCGCGCCTTGCCCGATGGGGTGGGAAAGCTCTCCGCGAGCGGACGTTCGCCGCCCCACAGGAACGGGCTCATCGTGTCATAGCGCCACGGGCCGACCTCGCTCCAGGCGGTCAGGTCGAGCCGCTTGCCGTGCTTGACGGCGAGCGCGGTCATCGCCGCGTATTCGCGAAACACGTCCGCAGGCGAGCGGAATACGAACGATTCGCCCCAGCCCAGCCGCCCGGCGACATCGCAGAGGATACGCCAATCCGCCCGCGCCTCGCCCGGCGGCGCGAACAGCGGCCGCTGGCGGCTGACGCGCCGTTCCGAATTGGTCACCGTGCCGTCCTTCTCGCCCCAGGCGAGCGCGGGGAGCAGAACATGGGCGAAGCGGCTGGTATCGGTATCGGCGATCACGTCGGAGACGACAACGGTGGGGCAGCGCGCCAACGCCTCACGCACGAAGCCGGCATCGGGCATCGACACCGCCGGATTGGTGGCCATCACCCAGAGGAACTTGATCCGCCCGTCATGAACAGCGCGGAACATGTCGACGGCCTTTAGCCCCGGCCCGGCGCAGAGGTTCGGCGCGTTCCAGAATTCGGCGACGTCCTGGCGCTCGTCGTCCGAGAAGCCGAGGTGGCAGGCGAGCATATTGGCGAGGCCCCCAACCTCGCGCCCCCCCATCGCGTTCGGCTGGCCGGTGATGCTGAACGGGCCCGTCCCGACCCGCCCAAAGCGGCCGGTGGCGAGGTGGAGGTTGATGATCGCATTGCCCTTGTCGGTGCCACCGATCGACTGGTTGGCGCCCTGGCTGAACAGCGTCAGCATGCGCGGGTGGGCCGCGACGAGATCGGCGAGGGCTCGGAAGATGGGTGGGTCGATACCGTGGTCGCAGGCAAGTTCGTCCCAGAAGCCCGCCGGCGCCTCGACCCGCTCGTTCAGGAATGCATCGTCCACCAAGCCCCGAGCGTGCATCTCCGCGAGCAGCGCATTGAACAGCGCCACGTCGCCATCGAGCGCCAGGGGTACGTGGAGGTCTGCCTGCTCGGCGGTCTCCGTGCGGCGTGGATCGATGACGACGAGCTTGGTGCCGCGTCGTTCGCGCGCCCGCTCGATGCGTTGCCAGATCACCGGGTGGCACCAGGCGGTGTTCGATCCGACCAGCAGGATCAGGTCGCTGGCGTCGAGGTCGTCGTAATTGGTCGGAACCACGTCCTCGCCGAAAGCGCGGACGTGCGCGGCGACGGCGCTCGCCATGCACAGCCGCGAGTTGGTGTCGATGTTGCCGCTGCCAATGAAGCCCTTCATCAGCTTGTTGGCGACGTAATAGTCCTCGGTCAGCAGTTGGCCGGAAACGTAGAAGGCGACGCTGTCGGGGCCGTGCTCGTCGATGCAGACGCGCATCCGCGCGGCGACATGATCGAGCGCTTCGTCCCAGCCGCATTTCCGACCCCCGATCATCGGCGCGAGCAGCCGCCCTTCGAGCCCGACAGTCTCGGCGAGATGGGTGCCCTTCGAGCACAGCCGGCCGAGGTTGGCCGGATGCTTGGGATCGCCGGCGATCGTCACGCTGCGCGGGCCGGTTACCGTCGCGGCGATGCCGCAGCCGACGCCGCAATAGGGACAGGTCGTGCGGATCGCCGCCATCGGCGTCAGGCGGCCTTCGCGCGGGGAGGGCCAATCACCGCGTCGCGCCGCAGATAGATGCGCCCGGCGTCCACCCGCAGCGGGATCGTCGGCACGCAGCCTTCGTCGCCCCCGAGCGCCGTGCCCGAGCGCAAGGAGATGTTCCAATTGTGCAGCGGGCAGGTGACGACATCGCCGTGGAGGATGCCCTGGCTCAGCGGACCCTGCTTGTGCGGGCATTTGTTGACCAGCGCGAAGAACTCGTTGCGCAGGGTGTGGAAGATCGCGATCTCCTCGCCGCCTTCGACCGGCAGGGTGCGCGCCGTCCCCGCCTCGATCTGGGTGACAGGGCCAATATCGAGCCAATCGCCAAGCATCAGGCCTGCTCCATCTCGAAGGGTCGCACCACGGCGATGTGGCTGTGGAGGTCGCGGCGATCGCCCGCCGCTCGCTTGGCCCAGGGATCGTCCTGGGTGAACAGCTGCGAATGGCGGAACCGCGCGGCGAGCCGCCGCACCGCTTCGGGATCGTCGAACAGCCCGGCCTTGACATGATCGAGGCCGACGCGCTCGATCCACGGCGCGGTACGCTCGAGGTAATGCGCCTGCTCGCGGTAGAGCTGGATGAAGGCGGCGCAATGGTCGAGCGCCTCCTGCTCGGTGGCGACCTTGCACAGCAGATCGGTGACGCGCACCTTGATGCCGCCGTTGCCGCCGACATGCAGCTCGTAGCCGCTATCGACACAGATGATTCCGAAGTCCTTGATCGTCGATTCGGCGCAGTTGCGCGGGCATCCGGATACCGCGATCTTGAACTTGTGCGGCATCCAGCTGCCCCAGGTCATCTGCTCGATCTTCACGCCCAGCCCGGTCGAATCCTGCGTTCCGAAGCGGCACCAGTCGGATCCGACGCAGGTCTTCACCGTGCGCAGCGACTTGCCATAGGCGTGGCCGGAAACCATCCCGGCGGCATTGAGATCGGACCAGACCGCCGGCAGGTCCTCCTTCTTAATGCCAAAGATGTCGAGCCGCTGGCCGCCCGTCACCTTGACCAGTGGCGCGTTGTATTTCTCGACGACGTCGGCGATCGCGCGCAGCTCGGTGGGGTTGGTGATGCCGCCCCACATCCGCGGCACCACCGAATAGGTGCCGTCCTTCTGGATGTTGGCGTGCATCCGCTCGTTGACGAAGCGGCTTTTCTGGTCGTCGACATATTCGCCGGGCCAGGCGCAGAGCAGGTAATAGTTGAGCGCGGGGCGGCACGAGGCGCAGCCATCGGGCGTCGTCCAGTGCAGTTCCTGCAGCACCTGCGGAATGAACTTGAGCTGCTTTTCCAGGATCAGCCGCCGCACATCCTCGTGGCTGAAGCTCGTGCATTTGCACAGCGTCGCCACCTCGCGCGCGCCGCCGTAGTCGGCGCCCATGGTCAGGCCGAGCAGCGCTTCGACCTGGCCGGTGCACGATCCGCAGCTCGCCGAGGCCTTGCAGGTCGATCGGACCGCGTCGAGCGAGCAGGCGCCGTCGAGGATCGACTTGACGATCTTGCCTTTGGAAACGCCGTTGCAACCGCAGATCTCGGCCTCGTCCGAGAGGGCGGCAACGGCGGAATTAGGGTCCGTGCAGGCGCCTCCGGCGGTGAAGGCCTGGCCGAAGATCAGCCCCTCGCGGATCGCGGAGACGTCCTCCTGCTTGCGCAAAAGGTCGAAGTACCAATTGCCGTCCGCGGTATCGCCGTAGAGTACCGCGCCGACGATCTTGTGGTCCTTGAGGACCAGGCGCTTGTACACGCCGCGCGCCGCGTCGCGCATGACGATGTCCTCGGCCCCGTCTCCGGCGGAGAAGTCACCCGCCGAAAACAGGTCGATCCCCGAGACCTTGAGCTTGGTCGAGGAGACCGAGCCGAGATAGCCGGTCGGCTCGTCGGTGACGTAGTCGGCAAGAGCGCGGCACATCTCCCACAGCGGCGCGACCAGGCCGTAGCAAAGCCCCCGGTGCTGGACGCATTCGCCGACCGCGAGCACGCTCGGGTCCGACGTGACCATGTGGTCGTCGACCAGGATGCCGCGCTCGCATTCGAGGCCGGCGGATTTGGCGAGTTCGGTGGCGGGGCGGACGCCGGCGGCCATGACGACGATGTCCGCCTTGACCTCGGTGCCGTCCTGAAGCCGGACGGCGGCGACCTTGCCGCCCTCACCGACGATCTCCTTGGTGTTGGCGCCGGTGAGGATGGTCTGGCCGCGCCGCTCCAGCTCCTGCTTGAGCAGCCAGGCGGCCGCCTCGTCGAGCTGGCGTTCCATCAGCGTCGGCATCAAATGAATGACGGTGACCTTCATGCCGCGCAGGGAAAGTCCGTGCGCCGCCTCGAGCCCGAGCAGTCCGCCGCCGATCACCACCGCGTCGCCGCCGCCGCGCGACTTGCCGGCGTTTGCCGCCGCCAGCATCTTCTCGACGTCGTCGAGATCGCGGAAGGTCACCACGCCTTCGAGGTCCTTGCCCGGTATCGGCAGGATGAAGGGATCGGAGCCGGTCGCGATCAGCAGCCGATCGTAAGGCTCGACGCGCCCTGAGCGCGACACCACCGCCTTGTTCGCGCGATCGATATGATCGACGCGGTCGCCCGAGACGAGGGTGATGCCGTTGTCGTCGTACCATTCGGCCGAGTTGAGCACGATCTCCTCGAACTGCTTCTCCCCGGCGAGCACGGGCGAAAGCATGATCCGGTTGTAATTGACGCGAGGCTCGGCGCCGAAGATCGTCACGTCGAAGCGGGTGGGATCGCGCTCGATGATTTCTTCGACGGCCCGGCAGCCGGCCATGCCATTGCCGATCACCACCAGCCGTTCGCGCGCGTCGCCGGCGGGGCCGGCCTCGTCGAAATTCATTGGAGCGTTCACGTTCGCATCTCCATTCGAGGCGTCTGCATCGGGCGTCTCCATCGGGCGCGAACGCAAGAAAGCCGCCACGAGCCAGCCCATCGGAAGGGGCGAGCACGGGCGGCTTCGTTGCCACGCGTTGTCGAGTTGCACAGCGGCGCGAGTAATCGCCCAGCGTTGGGCGGCGCGCGATTGCTTACTTGTCCTTTACCCGATTCGACCCTGATTGGACAGTGCTTTTTTGCAGTGCAGCAGCAGGTTCAGGGGCTTGGCTAAGCCCTTGCCGTTTGGCTTTCGCAGCGCCGGGCTCAATATTTGAACTCGGCCTGCAGCCAGAACTTCTCGGTATCCAAGCCAAAGCACCTGGCGTCGTAGTTGGCGTATTTCACCAGCACACCGAACTGTTTGAGGTTGAACCCCAGGCTGGCGTCCCACTCGCTGCCGTAGTGGAAGCCGCCGGTGTCGCTGCCGAAGCGGTGATAGATCACCGCCGCGTTCATTCCCTTGACGAAGCTGACCTTGTCGAACTTGTAGGACGCACCACCGTAGTAATCCTGCAGGCCCGCGTTCGGCGTCGTCAGGAACAGGTCGGCCCAGCCATCGAACTTGTGCAGCGTCGCCAGCGGGGTCTGCAGCGCGCGTCCGTTGTCGCTGCCAAGCTTTTCGTAACCGGCGGTCAGCCCGAAGCCGGCGATCGTCGTCCCAACCTCTCCCGCGATGTAGTCGGCGTCGTAGTGAAAAGGGTTGCTCCCGTAGTCGGACTGCCGCGCATAGCTCGCGGCAAAGTTGAGCTTGATTTTCGGCGCCAGCGGCAGAATGGCGGTAGCTCGAGCGCCGTAGGTCTGCGAGCTGTTGGCGAAGAAGAACGCCTCGTTGTAATCGAGCAGATAGGCGAAGCTCTTCACATTCACCGGACCCAGCTTCACCCCGGCGCCGGCGAAGAAGAAGCTGCCGTCGTAGGACTGTCGCGGACCGGCGTCGATGCCGAAGATCGTACGCTGGCGACCCGAATAGGTGCCGTCGAGCGAGACCGGGCCGATCTTCGCCTCGGCGCGCACCGCGTCGAAGGTCTGCTCGTTCTGCCGCCAGCCCACCGAGCCAACCCAGCGCTGATCGTCGAGGTTGATGCGCTGGCGGCCCAGCGTGATCGTCGCCGCCTTGCCCTTGTACTGAAGCTGGAGCCGGTTGAGTTCGATGTTTTCCGGATCGGAGACAACCGAATAGCCGGGACGCCGCTGATGGCTGGCGATCGCGAACGGGAAAGCGTTGTAGTTGTTCTCGATCGCGAGCGTGCCCTCCGCCTCCGCGAGGAAAGCCAAGCCGTTCGATTTGAGCTCGAAGCCGGCGCGCAGCCGCATGGTCACCGCGTCGGCCTCGGTGGCGGGCTGATCGACATGCTCGTAGCGCAGCCGGCCTTCGATGATCGGATCGAAGGTGAGAGCGTCGTTAACCTGGCTCGGATCGCCCGGGGCGGCCTGCGCGGCTTGTGAGAATGTGAAAGGTGCGGTAAGCGCCGTCGCGGCGAAGAGCAAACGAGTATGCATCAAGGGTCCCCCATGAAGTGAAAGCCCTGGCATCCCCTCCCAGCCGGGTGGGGGGCAGGTCCGTGCCTGCCCCCTCGTCCCTCTCCGCAAGCTTGTTGACTACGCGGTCAGATGCGCACGTCCTGTAGCGCGGCGCCCCAGGTGGTCCGCCAGCGACGCTTTACCAGCGTCAGCCCGGCGAGCGCGACCAGCGCCAGCGCGGCGAAGATCAGGAAGCCGAGCGACGGGCTGCCGAGGAGCTTGCGAGCGTAGCCGAGCGAGCTGGCGAGGTAGAACCCGCCGACGCCGCCGCCGAAACCGACGAGCCCGGTCATCACCCCGATCTCCTTGCGGAAACGCTGCGGCACCAGCTGGAACACCGCGCCATTGCCAATGCCGAGGGCGCCGAGCGTCGCCACGAACAACGCAACGGCAACCATTATCGACGTCGGCCCGGTGCTGATCAGCGCCAACAGCAGCGCGGCCCCGATGTAGACGAAGCTCAGCGTCTTGATGCCGCCGAACCGATCGGCAAGCCCGCCCCCGAGCGGCCGCAGCAGCGATCCCACGAACACCCCCGCGGCGGTGCAGTAGCCGGCGATCACCGGGGTGACGCCGAAGCTGTCGGTATAATAGGTCGGCAGCGAGGTCGACAGCCCGACGACGCCGCCGAAGGTCACGAAGTAGAACAGCATGAACCACCAGGCGTCGGCTTCCTTAAGCACCTCGCCGTACGCCGCGAGCGACTTGGGCGCGGGCTGGTCCGGGCTGTCCTTGGCGGCGACGAGGTAGAATACGAACACCGCGACGAGGGGGATCAGCGCCAGCCCAAACACATTGGTCCAGCCGTAAGCCTTGGCGAGGAGCGCCGCGAACAGCGAAGCGAGCACGGTGCCCGAGTTGCCCATGCCAGCGATGCCCATGGCCTTGCCTTGGTGCTCGGGCGGATACCAGCGGCTTGCGAGTGGCAGCGCCACGGCGAAGCTCGCGCCGGCAAAACCCAGCACCACGCCGACCGCGAGCGTGCCCTCGAAGGTGGAGATTCCGAGCTGCCACGCGCAGGCGAGCCCGACGATGACGACGAGCTGACCGATCGCACCGATGCGCTTCTGGCCGAGGCGATCGCCGAGCAGGCCCATGACGACGCGCAGCACCGCGCCGGCGAGCGTCGGCACCGCCACCATCAGGCCCTTCTGCGCCGGATCGAGCGCGAGCTGAGCGGAAATGATCGGCGCCAGCGGGCCGAGCATCACCCAGACCATGAATGCAACATCGAAATAAAGGAAGGCGGCCAGCAGGGTCGGCCGATGGCCAGCGCTCCAGAAGCTGGAACTTCGTGCCGGTTCAAGCCGGCCTGGGGTGGAAAGGGCATGCGATGCCATGATTAAGACTCCTGCACTTGACGAGTGGATCGGATGAACGATGCTTATGCGCGCGGGCGCGCAGGCCCGGGCGACAGCGGACGGATGGACGGAAGATGCGGGCAGCCGGAGAACTGGTGGCGGCTGCCGGTTTCGCCAGCCGGATTGGCCCGCGCGATGAGAATCAGGACTTCGGCGGAGTTCACCTCGGCACCGCGATCCAACGTGCGCGCCACGGAATGATCGCGGCGATCGCCGACGGGGTGAGCGGCGGCCGCGAGGGCCGCGCCGCGGCCGAGCTCGCCGTGCGCGCGTTGATCGAGGGCTTCTACGAGATGCCCGACACGCTCGGCCCGGCACGCGCCATCCACGTTACCATGGCCGCTTACAACCGCTGGCTGCATGCACAGGGGCGGGGCACCATCATGGCCAACAGTGCGACCACGTTCACCGCCATCGCGCTTCGCGGCCGGCGCGCGCATCTTGCGCACGTTGGCGATTCCCGCGCCTGGCGCTTCGCGGATGGCCGTCTCGCGCTGCTGACAAGCGACCATACGCGCCCCGAGCCCGACCTGGCGCATGTGCTGATCCGCGCGATCGGCATGGAGCCCGAGCTCAGGCTCGACCACGCGACGATCGAACTCGCCGAGCACGACCGGCTGCTGCTCACCACCGACGGCGTCCACGGCGTGCTTTCGAGCAAGGGTATCGCCGCGATCCTGCGCGAGAACGCCAGCGCCGAGACCACCGCCGAGCTTATCGCCGACGCCGCGATTGCCGCCGGCAGTCGCGACAACGCGACGGTGCTTGTGCTCGACATCGTGCGGCTGCCCGCGCCCGATCACGATGGCATCCTGGCTGGCCTCTCCCAGCTGCCGTTCGTCGATCCGCCGCTGCCCGGTGCGAGCATCGATGGCTTCCGCGTCGAACGCCGGCTGAGCCACGGCCGGCACGCAGTGCTGCTGTTGGCGACGGACAGCGAGGATGGCGGGCCGGTCGTGCTCAAGTTTCCTCGCCGCGAAGTTCTGTCCGAGCACACGCTGCGCCTCGCCTTCGCGCGCGAGCTGCTGCTCGGCCAACGCGTTACCAGCCCGTTCGTGCTCGGCTCCAAGCCCGTGCGCCCCGATCGCCAGAGCGCTTTCTATGGGGTGCTGCCGCTGCTCGAAGGCGAGACCATGGCGGAAAGGCTGCAAGCCGGGCTTCCGGCTATCAGGGCGGGTGTCAAGCAGGCGGTGCGGCTGACCCGCGCGGTGGCGGCCCTGCACCGGCTCGACGTGATCCACCGCGACATCAAGCCCGACAATGTGATGCTGACCAGCGACGGCGGGTTGAAGCTGATCGATCTTGGCGTGGCGCGGCTCCCCCGCGTCGAGGACTTTCGCGGCGGCGAGATCCCGGGCACGCCGGGCTACATGGCCCCCGAGCAGTTCGAGGGCAACGCCGGCGACGCGCTGACCGACCAGTTCGCGCTCGGGGTGACCCTCTACCGCTGGTTCACCGGCAAATGGCCGTTCGGTGAGCAGGAGGCGTTCCAGCGCCCGCGCTTCGGCCGGCCGCCGCCGCCGCCCTCGCGGCATCGGCCGGATATCCCCAGCTGGCTCGACGACGCGATCCTCACCGCGATCCGGCCGGATCGCGGTGCGCGCTTCGGCGATGTCATAGAGCTGCTGCGCGCGCTCGAAGGCGGCGGCGCGATCCGCGCCGCGCCGCGACGGCCCGCGCCGCTGATCGAGCGCTACCCGGTTGGCTTCTGGCAGGCGGTTAGCGCGCTGCTCGCCGTGGCGCTGCTCGCCGCGCTCGTGCTGCATTGAACCGCCACATTCGCTCACCGGCCTGAACTCCGCCGCGCGCAACGCAAAAAAGCCGCCTCGACTTGGTTCCGGAGGGAACCAGATCGGGCGGCACCGTTGCCACGCAATTTCGATTGTCGGCAGCGCTCTTGTGGATCCCCCATCCTTGGGCGACCAAGCACTCTGCCGTCGCCGCTAAATACGCCCATCGCCGGGGCCTCGGCAAGCCCTTTTTTGCATTGCAGCAA
The DNA here is from genome assembly GCA_039917735.1 of Novosphingobium sp. Lineage (GTDB taxonomy): Bacteria > Pseudomonadota > Alphaproteobacteria > Sphingomonadales > Sphingomonadaceae > Novosphingobium. Next base: position 49,456 of record JBDSIY010000096.1, read on the forward strand.
AGTTTGGCGTCACGGCAGCCTGGCTAGGTAGCCGGGAATGTCCGCCGGATCGAACACCGCGCCGTCGAAGAATCTGTTGCGTTCCAAGGTGATATTGCCCTGCTGGGTGCCCACCGCGACCAGCTTCTCGATGCTGCCCTCGACCTTGGAACTCGCGGCCGGCAGCGGCTCGCCGGTGCCGAGCAAGGCGCCGCGATAGACGTCGGGGCGAAAGACGCGCGCCGCACGCGCCGCGTCCTCGGCGTGGTAGGTGGCGCCGTCCCAACGCAGCATCTGCGAGTAGAGCCACTCCGCCTGGCTGACCCAGGGGAAGTTGGCCGCTTCGCGATACTGGAACATGAAGTCCTGGAAGTGCACGATCTCGCCCCCTTGGGCGAGCAGCAGCCGGTCCGAGATCGCGCGCCTGATTTCGTCGACATTGCCGTCGAGATATTCGGCCCGAGCGAGGATCGCGGCGTTGGCCTGCCAATTGGCCGGATCGACAAAATGGGCGGCGGCCTTGCGCATCGCCCGGATGAGGAGAACCACCGCGTCGCGCCGCGCGTCCAGCACCGGCTCGCGCATCGCCAGCACCTTTTCGACCCCCCGCCGCCAGATCTGCGCGGTCGCGAGCACGATCACCCCCACGCCGCGCTCGACCGCGACGCTGTTCCACGGCTCCCCGACGCAGATGCCGTCGACCTCGCCCGCTTCCAGCGCGTCGGCGCAGAACGGCGGCGGCACCACGGGGAACTCGGCGTCGCGGCCCGGCCGAATCCCGCAGCCGGCCAGCCAGTAGCGCAGCATGTAATTGTGGCTCGAATAGCGATGGACCACGCCGAAGCGCAGCGGATTGCCGGCGACGGCGCGCTCGCGGGCGATCACCCGCAGCGCTTCGCCGACCGCCACCGGATCGCCGAGCCGGCCGGGCGGGCAGACGCGCGCCGCCAGCTCCGGGCGCAGGGTGATGGCGTTGCCGTTGAGCCCGAGCACGAAGGGCACCGCCAGCGGCTGCGCCGGCCGCCCGCGCCCCAGGGTGACGGCAATGGCGAGAGGGGCCACAAGGTGCGCGGCATCGCTGTGGCCATAGAGCAGCCGGTCGAGCACCGTCGCCCAGCTCATGTCGCGGACCAGGCTGAGCGACAGCCCCTCCTCCTCGGCGAAGCCATGCTCCAGCGCCAGGATCGGCAGGCAGGCGTCGACCAGCGGCAGGAAGCCGACGGTGAGTTCGATTCCCATCACCGATCTCCCTTTGTCGCCGCGCACGGCCCGATCAGCGCCTGCGCGGTGATGATCGCATCGGCGATGTCGGCGATGCGCCGGCCCTGCTTCATCGCCGCGCTGCGCATCTCGGCATAGGCCTTCGGCTCGGGAAGGCCGCGCGTGTCCATCAGAATGCGCTTGGCCTTGTCGATGCTCTCGCGCTCGGCGAGCTTGCCGCGCGCATCGGCAAGGTCGGCCTGAAGCCGGGCGAAGGCGTTGAAGCGGCGCACCGCAAGATCGAGCAGCGGCCGGATGCGGTTGGCCGAAAGCCCATCGACGACATAGGCCGAGACCCCTGCCTCGACCGAGGCGGCGATCGATTCATCGTCCGATTCGTCGACGAACATCGCGATCGGCCGCGCCACTGCCCGGCTGACCGCGAAATACTCTTCGAGCACGTCGCGCGACGGGTTTCCAAGGTCCATGAAGACGATCTCCGGGGCGATTTCCTCGATCCGCGCCACCAGCCCGCGCCGCTCGGTCACCACGAAGATCTCGCAGTCTTCAAGCGTGCTCAAACCCTCTTGAATAACCGAGGCGCGGGCCGCGCTTTCATCGACGATGGCGATCCGCATGGCTCATTGTGCACCGCAGCAGGAGCGGAGGGCAAGCGAGAATCGCCCAAACAGTCAGGTGGAGCGGCGGTTTGTACGTCAAGAAGAGGGTATTTCGGCGGGTCAGATGTGTGATGGTGATCGCGGGCGGACCAGAGGCGGCAGCTCGCGACCAATTCAGGTCCTTCGAGTGCGCGAAATGAATGCCTGCTCTTGCCATAAGGCGCCGTCCTACTGACGTGTAGCTGCAAGCCAGCAACTCGCCTCATGGCGGTTTTCGCAGTCCCATACGACGGCCAGTTGCGGACATTGCGGTCCGAGAAGTTGGTCTACAATGGTTTACGTCACCAAACGATAGCCGACGCCGATCTCGTTGCGGATCAGCGATGGCCGAGCCGGGTCCTCCTCGAGCTTGCGGCGAATGCCACGGGCGGCAACGCGCAGGTATTCGACGTCGCTTTCGTGAGCCGGCCCCCAGACCGCGCGGAGCAACTGGGCGTGGGTCAGGACCTTGCCGGGGCGGGCGGCGAGCTCGGCCAGCAGGCCGTATTCCTTGCGGGTCAGGTGAACTTCGTTGCCGCCCTTGCGAACGCTGCGCGCGATGAGATCGATCTCGACCTCGCCGGCGCAGACAAGCGCCTGCTCGCTCTCGGATGACAGTCGGTGGCGCAGGGCGGCGCGGATCCGGGCCAGGACTTCCTCGGTGTCGAACGGCTTGGTTACGTAATCGTCGGCGCCGAGATCGAGCGCGCTTACCTTCTGCTCCGTCGCGTCGCGAGCCGATACCACGACCACTGCCGGCCCAGCGCTCTTGATCAACGGCACCAGCTCCAGGCCGTCGCGATCCGGCAGACCGAGGTCGAGTAGCACTGCATGCGGCTTGTCGATCGCCACGGCCGCGAGCGCCTCGCGCGCCGAGCCGGCTTCGATCACGGCGTAGCCAGCGCGACTCAGCGCCGTGTTGAGCAGGCGAAGGATCGCTGGTTCGTCGTCGACTACCAACAGCGTGATCGGCGTGCTCAAGCATCCACCTCCTGGCCAGCGCGCAGCTTGCCCTCCGGTATTCGCAAGGTGAAGCATGCGCCGGGCCGATCGCAGCGGTTCGTCGCTTCGACGGTGAGACCCATCGCCTCGGCAAAAGCCTTGACGATAGCCAGGCCGAGGCCGGTGCCACCCCTGCGATCCGAGCCCTCGATACGGGCGTACATCTCGAAGATCCGGGTCTCGTCGCCCACAGGGATGCCCACGCCTTCGTCGAGTACCGACAAGCCGAGCCCGTTTGGCAGGCGTCGCGCCCACACCGCGATGGCCGAACCTTCAGGCGCGAACTTGGCCGCGTTCTCGAGCAGGTTGATCAGGCAGTGATGAAGCAGCCGCGGGTCAACCAGAACCAAAGGGAGGTCGGCAGGCAAGTCAAAATGGAGCCTATGGCTGGTCAGCCCCCGGCGCAGGTCATGGAATGCTTCCGCCACCGCCTCGGCGAGATCAACGGGCTCGGCCGAGGGATGCAGCGCGCCGCTCTCGACGCGGACCATGTCAAGCAGGTTGGCGATGAAGCGGTGCAGACGCTCGGCCTCACGTCGTGTCTCGCTCAGCTGCCTCGCCTGCTCGTCCGAAGCCGGGCGGATTTCAGCGAGCGTGCCCAGGACGGTCGTCAGCGGCGTCCGTAAATCGTGGCTAATCGACGACAGCAGCGCCGCGCGCAACCGGTCGCGCTCCTTGAGCTGGGCGATCATGGCCATCTCGTCTTCCAGTGCGTTCCGTTCAAACGCCAGGCCCGCTTGGGCGAGCAGGGTGCGCAGGAGCGGAAGCTGCTCGGGTCCCACCGGGGTTCGGGCATCAAGCCGGGCCATGCCCAGCACGGCGTGGACGCGGCCGCCGGAGGCGATCGGCCAGAATGACCATTTGGACGCGGCCAGCGTGTCGGAACCCAGGCCCGTCGGCTGATTGGCCTCGAAAGCCCGTAGCCCGGCCAGGGCGGCGATGCGGTCCGGCTCGGCGTCCGCAGGGGATGCGGCTAAAGCGGCGAGCCCATTCTCGCCCGGCACGAGCAGGACGGCGTGGGTCTCGAACAGCCGTCCGAGCTCGACGCACGGCAGCATCGCCAACTCGACCCGGGTGCGCAGGCCGGTGAGTTGCTGGGCAAAGCTGGCGAGTGCCTGACTCTCGGCTGCGCTGCGCTGCGCCAGCCGCGCCTGCTCGCGCACCCGGGCCGCCAACTGGCTGCTAACCACCGCCACCCCCAGCAGCATCAGGACCGTGACGATGTTCTCCGGATTGTCGATGATGAAGGTGTGGAGCGGCGGGATGAAGAAGAAATTGTAAGCCAGCGATGACACCAGCCCAGTAATCAGGCCCGTGCGCAGGCCAAAGCGCGTGGCGGCGACCATCACGGGGACCAGGTAGAGGAGGCCTACGTTGGTGAGGTTTCCTGGCCGGAACACCGCCGCTGCGACCGCGGTGACCAGCGCGATCAGCGACAGGGAGACGGCGTAACCGAGTCCGCCGGATTCGAAGGCAAGCTCGCGCGACTGCGCTAAGAAAGGCGTGTGTTCGTCATCCACCGGTCGGTTGTGCGCCCCGCAGGCATACGCTGTCGAGCCGGCAATGGGTGCCGACACTCGCGCCCATCGCTTGCGGGAGGCGGCAATCAGCAAGGTTGGGGCTGCATCAGGGACAGGGGGTTCAGTGAAGCGGCTCGGACCCGCCTCGAGGGGGCGGCTGCGACGGCGGATGCGGCAGTTGGCGGCCCGAACCCACGAGCAACCGGCGTAGGGGAACATTCGGGTGAGGCAACGGCATCACCGCTGGAGAACATCTTCTCGTGAGGCCACACGGCTTCTCATCCAGATCGTCGCGCAACACAGGCCAGACCGGCCCAGCCGCAGAGCACTGCCACAGCGGCCATCGCGAACTCCTCTTGGGCGGCTGGGTGCGGCGTAGCGCGCTGCATCAGACGGCTCAACTCGCGTGCGGCCGAGGACGCCAGCAACAGCAGCGTCAGAGCCGCTGCGGCGAAAGCGGCTTCGGCCGCCCACCAACGCTCGCCGTTTTCGAGCCGGTGGATGATCGCGCGCATGGTACGGGTACTCCGCTGTGGATGTCCCGCCACGGTCGCGCAAACCGGCGTTAAGCTTCCCCGGCGAAGTTGGCTTGAGGCATAAAGTTGGCGTAAAGCTTGTGGCGGCATGCCGAGCGTTTCCTTAGCTGCTCGGCATGGATCAGGAGCACGCCGGACACGCTCACAATGGGGGCGAAACCCTGCGCTCGCTGGGGATCGGCGCGATCGGGGTGGTGTTCGGCGACATCGGCACCTCGCCCATCTATGCGCTGCGCGAGAGCTTCATCGGCCACCATCCGCTGGCGGTCGACCCCGCCCACGTTTTCGGCGTTCTGTCGCTGATCTTCTGGACGATGATGCTGATCGTTACAGTCAAGTACGTCTTCGTCATCCTCAGGGCCGACAACAAGGGCGAAGGGGGCAGCCTCGCGCTGCTGGCGCTCATCAGCCGCAAGCTCGGCACGCACCGTTGGGGCACGGGGATCACCATACTCGGGGTGATCGCCACGGCGCTGTTCTACGGCGACGCGATCATTACCCCGGCCATCTCGGTGCTCTCGGCGGTCGAGGGCCTCACTGTCGTCCACAAAGGATTTGCCGATTACGTGCTGCCGATCTCGATCGGCATCCTCGTCGGCCTATTCGCGATACAGTCGCATGGGACGGCGGCGGTGGGGCGGCTGTTCGGACCGGTGATGCTGGTCTACTTCGCCGTCCTAGCCGTGCTGGGGGTGATGGGCATCGCCCAGGCGCCGGGGATCCTTCTCGCGCTCAGTCCCAGCTACGCGGTCGGATTCTTCCTAATCGACCCGGAACTGGCGTTCCTCGCGCTCGGTTCGGTGGTGCTGGCGGTGACTGGCGCCGAGGCGCTTTACGCCGACATGGGTCATTTCGGTCGCAAGGCGATCTCCCTCGCCTGGCTCTATATCGCCATGCCGTGCCTGCTGCTCAACTATCTGGGCCAGTCGGCACTGCTTCTGGTCAATCCCGGGTCAGTCGAAAACCCGTTTTTCCTGATGGCTCCGGATTGGGCGCGCCTACCGCTGGTGCTCCTCGCCACGTTGGCGACGATCATCGCCAGCCAGGCAGTGATCTCGGGTGCCTACTCGGTCTCGCAGCAGGCGGTGCAACTCGGTTTCCTGCCGCGCATCCGCATCGAGCACACCAGTGCCAAGGCGGCGGGGCAGATCTATGTGCCGCTGATTAACTGGGGGCTGCTGGTCCTGGTAATCCTCCTGGTGATCGGCTTCAAGACCTCAAGCAACCTCGCCGCCGCCTATGGGATCGCTGTGACCGGCACCATGTTCATCACTGCCTTGATGCTCGGGGTGCTCACCTTCTCGGTTTGGAAGTGGAAACCGGTAGTCGCAGTGACTGTGACCGGCACCTTCCTCATCATCGACGGGCTGTATTTCGGCTCGAATGTGACCAAGATTCCCGATGGCGGCTGGTTTCCGCTGCTGGTCGCGGCGGTAGCCTTCACCTTGCTGACCACTTGGGCAGCCGGGCGACGGCTGGTGCGCCAACGACTCTACGAGGATGCGATGCCGGTCGACGTTTTCATTGCGTCCGTCGCCAACTCGGTGAAACGGGTTTCGGGCACCGCAGTCTTCCTCGCCTCGGCAGCCGACGGAATCCCTCCCTCGCTGCTCCACAACCTCAAGCACAACCGGGTCCTGCATCAGCGCGTGGTGATCTTGACGGTGCAGATCGCGGACGTCCCGCATGTCTCGACGGAGGCCCGGACCGAACTCACTGATCTCGGCTGCGGGTTGTATCGCCTGATCGTCCACTACGGCTTCATGGATGAGGTGCACGTCGCCGAGGTCCTTGCCAAGGAGAGCGGCTGCGGCGGACCGTTCAAGCTGATGGACACGAGCTTTTTCTTGTCGCGTCAAACGGTCATCGCAACCAGCCGTCCGGGCATGGCGATCTGGCGCGAAAAGCTGTTCGCGGCGATGGTCCGGAATGCCGATAGCGCGATGGAGTTCTTTCAACTCCCAACCAACCGGGTAATCGAACTTGGCAGCCAAGTAGAGATATAACGTGGCTACAGCGTCGGCTTTGCCTTTTCCCCTCGGCCAAGCAGACTGAGCTGCCGGCGAGACTTTCGCATGTGCGGGCGCCCCACCGGCGGGAGACTTCAGGTCCGGTGCCCGACAAGACCGCTCGTTTGCCGCAATCTCGGCGAATGGCAGCATAGTCCCGATGCCGTTGAAGAAGTCGGCTTGAGGCTCGGGCTTGGAGCAGGCTTGGTTCGGGCGAGCAGCTCTGAACGACTGACCGGCTGACGCCGGTAGGATCAAGCGGAGGGGCTGAAGCCGTTCTTGTGGGTATGCCGGTCGAGATATCGGATGATGATGTCGTCGGTGATGTTGCCGGAGGTGGTCGAGAAGTA
>JBDSIY010000097.1:0-16879 GCA_039917735.1 Novosphingobium sp.
CCGATCCCGTTCGACGCGATCGGCCAGTTCCAGGCCAAGGTGGCTCCGTTCGACGTGCGCGAGGGCAATTTCCAGGGCGGCTCGATCAACATCGTATTGCGTTCGGGCACCAACGATTTCCAGGGCACCGGCTTCTTCGCCTATTCCTCGGACGAGTTGACCGGCAAGAAGACCAAGCCCGGCCCCGGCGTGCCGACCGGCCGGGTGACGCTGCCCAACTTCACCTACAAGAACTATGGCGCCGAGCTTTCCGGCCCGATCATCAAGGACCGGCTGTTCTTCATGATCGCCGGCGAGCGGGTGCGCGCCGCGCTGCCGCTGCCTGAGGGTCCGAAGGACAACAACGCCGGCATCGCCATCGATTCGATCAGCCAGGCGCTGGTGGACCAGGTCAATACGATCGCGAAGAGCCGCTATGGCTATGACACCGGCGGCATCCTCAACACCAATGGCGACAAGGACGACCGCGTCGTCGCCAAGCTCGACGCCAACATCTCCGATACGCAGCGGCTGTCGCTGACCGGCACATACGCCAAGGATCAGCTCAACGTCGGCGTCAACAACTTCACCTCGCAGCCGCAGGGCCTCAGCCTGGCTTCGAACGACTACATCCAGGGCAACCGCCTTTACACTGGCGTCGCCCAGCTGAACTCGGAATGGAGCGACGAGTTCTCGACCGAGGTTCGCGGCTTCTACAAGAACTACAAGCGTATCCAGGATCCGGTGCTCGGCCGGGGGTTCGCACAGTTCCAGGTCTGCGGCGCGCCGACGTCCGACCGCACCGCCCCAGGTGCGGCGAGTTCGGCAGCCACCGCCTGCCCGACCACCTTCGGCAGCATCTATTTCGGCCCGGACATCTCGCGCCAGACCAACGCGCTCAACAGCGAGACCTGGGGAGGGCTGGTCCAGGCGCGGCTGACCCCCAACGACCATGATCTGCGCATCTTCGCCGATATCCAGCATACCAAGGTCGCCAATTCCTTCCTCCAGCGATCGAGCGGCGATTACTATTTTGACTCGGTGGCCGATTTTGCCGCAGGCAACGCGCAGCGCTTCCGCTATGGCAACGCGGTGCCGTCGCTGGTGCCCGAGGACGCTGCCTCACGGTTCAACTACTGGTCCTATGCCTTCGGCATCCAGGACAACTGGCGCGTCAACGAGCTGCTCACGCTGTCCTATGGCGCGCGCTACGACGTGTTCGGCGGCAACAGCCGGCCGGCGGTGAGCCCGAGCTTCCTCGCGCGATACGGATTTCCCAACAACGCCTACATCTCCGGACGCGGCGTGTTCCAGCCGCGCATCGGCTTCGACTTCAAGCCGGTGCGGAGCCTGACCGTGCGCGGCGGCATCGGCATCTTCTCGGGCGGCACTCCCGATGTCTATGTTTCGAACAGCTTCGCGAACACCGGGGTGCTGACGAACTCGATCGACGTGCAGCAGGCGAACAACGGCACCTATTCCGGCACCTCGGGCGGGTTGCCGGCGGGTGCGGGCGCGGCGATCCTGACCAACGTCAATGGCTCGACGATCCCGGGCGCGGCGAATGCCTATCTGGCCCAGATCAGCGGCAACGTGGCGACCAACACCGCATCGACTTCCACCGTCAACGCGCTCGATCCGAAGTTTAAGATTCCGTCGCAGTGGCGCGGAACATTGTCGTTCGACTGGCAGCCGGAGTTCGACAACTTCCTTGGCAGTGGCTGGAGCTTCGGCGCCGACGTGCTCTATTCGAAGGTTCGCAACCAGGTCTATTTCACCGACCTGCGCGTGCGGCCCAACGGGCTGCTGACGCCGGACGGCCGGCCGCGCTACACGCCGCTGACCAGCTTCGCCGACACCAACTCAGACATCCTGCTGACCAACACCAAGAAGGGCCGCAGCATCATCGCCGTGGCGCGGGTGCACAAGGACTTCCCGTTCGGCCTCGGCGCAGGCATCAGCTTCGTCTATCAGGACGTCAAGGATCAGGCCCCCGCGACATCGTCGACCGCCAACTCCAACTACACCAACGGCGCCTTCGTCGATCCCAATAACGTGGCCTACGGTATTTCTAATGATGAAGTGCGGTATAATTTCAAGTACGATTTATCGTTCGATCATGCCTTCTTCGGCGACTACAAGACGACGTTCGCGATGTTCGGCGAGACCCGGATCGGCCGGCCGTTTAGCTATACCTTCCGTGACATCGCCAATCGCGGCAGCGTGTTCGGAACCATCGGCAGCACCACCGGCAGCTCGGGTTTCCGTTACCTGCTGTATGTGCCGACCGGGGTTTCCGACCCCAACGTCTCCTTCAACACGGCAGCGAATGCGCAGGCCTTCGACAATTTCGTCACGGCATCCGGCCTGGGCAAGTATCGCGGGACGGTAGCGCCGCGCAACGCCTTCAACTCGAAGTGGTTCACGCGGATCGATCTGCATGTTTCGCAGGACATTCCGGTTCCGGGATGGTCGAAGGCGCGGGTGCAGCTGTTCGGCGATGTCGAAAACTTCACCAATCTGCTCAACAAGAACTGGGGGCAGATCCGCGAATATGTGTTCCCCTACACCATCGCGCCGGTCACGGTCAGCTGCCTGACCGCTCCGGTGGCGACGGGGACCGCGCCGACCTCGGCTCAGACCGCCGCGAACGCCAGCCAGCCCTGCGTGCAATATCGCTATGCGCCCAACGCGGTCGACGCGAGTGGCAACTTCGTGGCGCCGACCGACACGATCTACTCGCGCCAGTCGCTCTACACCGTCCGCGTCGGCGTGCGCTTTACTTTCTGAAGCCACTAGGGTCGCACCGGGCTGAGCCCCCGCGGGGGGGCGACGTTTAGCGACCCGCCATGCTGGCGCGCGCGCCCGGTTTCGATCCACGCCCCCGGCGCGGGGGGCGAAATGCCGGCCGCAGCGCGAACTCGCCGCTGGAGGTGTTTCGATCCACGCCCCCCGCGCGGGGGCGACTCTCGGGTTCTTATCACAATGAGAAACAGCAAGAAATTCTTACTCTTTCGCGACCCCCGCTCTGATGCCGCGTCGCTCCTTCAGAGTTCCGGTAAGTGGGGTGTAACAGGCTTAGAGTCTGATCCGAAAGTTGTTGAGCAATACCAGTATCTTGTGGTTCAGCCGTCTTTGTCGAGAAGATGGAGGAAGCGTTGGGATGGACTGGTATTGCCCGGCGCGAGCATAGCCGCGATGGATTGCGATATCCAAGCGATTTGACAGACCGAGAGTGGTCGGTCACCGCGCCGTCTTCACATTGTAGGGCGGATCGAGGCAGGCGGCGTCGATTTCTGCGCCCTCGCCAATGAGCTGACTCTGAACGTGCTCTTGAGCTTCGCGCAGTTGGAACGCGAAATTACCGGCGAGCGCATCCGCGACAAGATCGCTGCCTCGAAGGCCAAGGGCATGTGGATGGGAGGAGTTCCGCCGCTCGGCTACGACCTTCCCGCACCCGGCAGCCGCAAGCTGCAGGTGAACGAGGCGGAGGCCGTCACGGTGCGAATGATCTTCGCGCTCTATCTCGACCTGGGTTCGGTCCACCAGCTCCAGCGGGAGCTTGCCGAGCGCGGCATCGTCTCGAAGCAGCGCATCACCGCCAGCGGTAGGGACACTGGCGGCGTGCCATTCAGCCGCGGCGCGGTGTTCCATCTGCTGCGCAACCGGATCTACCTCGGGCAAATCCTCCACAAGGGGCAGGTTCACGACGGCACCCACTTCGCCATCGTCGAACCGGCGCTGTTCGATGCCGTCCAGCAGCATCTCGATGGCAATGCCCGGCGGCATCGCAGCGCCGCCGACGTCCGCGTGGTGAGGGCGCCGCTCGTCGGAAAACTGTTTGATGCGAGTGGTGAGGCGATGAGCCCCGCTTTCTCGCGCGGGCGAGGCGGGCGGGTCTATCGCTACTACGTGTCGGCTTCGCTGCAGCAGGGCGCCGCATCCTGCGACGACGGCATCCTACGGCGCGTCTCCGCGCCCGCCATCGAGCGGCTGGTGAGCGATACGATGGCGCGGCTGTTGCCGGCTGCGGCGAATTCGTTCGATCAGCTCAAGGCCGTGCGTCTCCAGCGCAACGACATAACGCTCGAACTGCACTCCGCCTTTGCGCCGCGCATTCGCGGCAACCTCGCCGATGGCGAAACCATCACCAGCAGCGGAGCCACCTGCAGCGTGACCCTTGCGCTTGCACTGCCGCTGCGCGGCGGCCGACGGTCCATCGAAGCCGGCCAGCCGCACACATTGCGTCACGATCCGGTGCTGTCGCCGCGCTGCGCAAGGCGCAACGCATGGTCACCCGCGACGCGACCGGGATGCCGCTGGTCGCGACCGCACCGGTGTTGCCCTACGAGCGCAAGCTGCTGCGCCTCGCCTTCCTGGCCCCCGACATCCAGCAGGGGATCCTCGCTGGACGCCAGCCTACCCGGCTGACGCTGGAGCAGCTGTTGCGCCAGCCGATCCCGCTCGCGTGGCACAAACAGCGCCTGGCGATCGGCAAAACCGGCTGATCACGTCAACCTGTTATTGCAAAAAAATGCGCCTGATCGGCGCAATAACAGGGCCTGTTATTGCGATTAAACACCCTGTTACGGCGACTAACAGGAAAAGTGGATTTCGCGCTGCTAAGTCACTGCAGCTACGCGACAAAGGCGCTGGCCGCCCGCGGTGGGCCGGCCATACCCCCTGATACTGACGCGTTTTTGCAGATTCTTCCCTGTTAATGCGCCAGAACAGGCAAACCGAACCGATGTCGATCCGCGCGGAGACGGCTCGGCAAAGCCCGCCAGAACGCGGCGAAGACCATGACGAATGTGCGGCCCTGTTACGGATTGGTCGCCAGAAACCCGCCTGTTGCGCGGCTTTGCAGGCCGCCTGTTCAGGCGGAGACCGGTGCTGGGGGTGGCTGGCGGAGAGGGTGGGATTCGAACCCACGGTACGCTTGCGCGCACAACGGTTTTCGAGACCGTCCCGATCGACCACTCCGGCACCTCTCCGCGAAGCGCATGGGCGGGAGAAGTTGCCCGCTTGGACGAAGCGCGGCGGTTAGCGGAGAAGTCAGGGCTTGCCAAGACCCGCCCGGCCACCTTCAGCGAGGCTGTGCCAAAAGCGGGTCGCTTGCTTGTCGTGGCGCCGCTTAAATCCTATAATGGCTCAATGAACCGCGCTTCCTTCTTCTCCCCCCAGGCCGGGCGGATGATCGATGCCCCGCGCAGCACGCGGACGCATTTCACCATCGGCGATGTCGTGCGGCACAAGCTCTACGGGTTCCGGGGCGTCGTCTTCGACGTCGATCCGGTCTTCGCCAACAGCGAGGAATGGTACGAATCGATCCCGGCCGAGGTGCGGCCGCTGCGCGAGCAGCCCTATTACCACCTGCTCGCGGAGAGCGAGGATTCGAGCTATATCGCCTATGTCAGCCAGCAGAACCTGACCAACGACGCCGACGGTGGTGCGGTCGATCATCCGTCGCTGGCGCAGTTGTTCGATCCCTACGTGGGCGGCCGCTATCGGCTGCGCCAGAGCCTGACCCACTGAGCCTCACGCTTCCGCGATCGGAAGCGTTGGGGAACCTGGCTACCCAGAAGACTCGGCAGGTGCCTTGACGAAGCGGTAGTGTGGGCGGACGCAGTCCGCAGGTCGCGACGCCGTGGTTGCAATTCGGGACCGGTCCCGCTATCGGCGCGCCTCTGTTTTCGAGGCCGGTTGGAACCGGCCGCAGCGAAAGTGCGCGACGATGAAGGCCGATATCCATCCCGATTACCACATGATCAAGGTGCAGATGACCGACGGCACCGTGTTCGAGACCCGCTCGACCTATGGCAAGGAGGGCGACACGCTGGTGCTCGATATCGATCCCACCTCGCACCCGGCCTGGACCGGCGGCAACCAGCGCGTGAGCGAAGGCGGCCGCGTCGCGCAGTTCAACAAGCGCTTTGGTGGTCTCTCCCTGAAGAAGGGCTGACGGCGAGGAACGACTCGGGGGCGGGAGCGCTGCCGCCCCCGGCGCCGGGTTAAACGGCTCGTTTACCCGGCAGTGCTAAGCGGCGGGGATGAGCCGCCGCGCCCGTCACCTTATCGCAGCGATTGCGCGCCGTTTACTCGCGGACACGAAAGGCGGGATCGGCGTGATCGCGGCTCTGGCCATGCCCGTGGTGATCGGCGCGGCGGGGCTCGCCATCGACGTCAATCGCGGTCTGGCCCAGCGCGAGCTTGGCCAGCGCGCCGCCGACATGGCGGCGCTCGGCGCGGCGATGGCCTATAAGGCGAGCCCCAACTCCAGCATCCTGACGCCCGCCGCGCAGGACATTGTCGCCGCCAACGGCATCGCCGGTGCCACCGTGACGGCGGCGCTGGTCGGCAATTTCCCGACGAATGGCGCGCAGTCGGTCCGCGTAACCGTCACCACGACGCTGCCCTACACGCTCGGGCGCATCCTGCGCATCCCGCGCACCTATACGGTCGCGGCCGAGGCCTATGCCTCGCTCACGACCCAGCCGGCTTATGCGCCACCCTGCTACCTTGCGCTTTATACGGGCCCTCAGGCGATGATGACCTCGGGCGGCGCGACGATCAGCGGCATCGGCTGCTCGGCCGCCGCGGTAGGGTCGATCGCCAACAATGGGACGTCCATCACCGCGAGCGACATCATCTCGGGCGGCGGCAACATTAGCAACGCCTCCGGATCGCTTTCCGCGCAATCGCTGCGCTTTGCCGGAACCTTCACCAATCCGGCGTGGAACACCAGCGTCCCGCCGGCCAGTGCGCGGGTCAACCAGGCGACGACGCTGGTCGATCCATGGAGCGCCAGCACCGAGCTTTCCCAGGCGCGCAGTCAGCTGGGGGCGTATGTGGTTATTCCGGCGTTGGGCAATCCGACCACCCCATCGGGTTCCAGCGTCAAGGACTGGTCGTTCGACTATTCGCCCGTGGCGCCGGTGCTGGCCTTCAAGGTGAGTTCGGGCAATTATGTGGTTCCGCCCGGCACCTACAATATCAACAAGCTGACGATCGCAGGTGGCGTCAACGTCACCTTCCAGAACGGGTCGAACATCACCGTCGCCGCAGGCTTCACCAACTCAGGCGCGTCGGTCAATTTTGGCAACGCCAACATATCCGTGAACGGCGGCTTCGATACCGGATCGAGCGGGGTAACGATCGGGGTCGGCACGCTGTGGATCGGTAGCGGCACGGTCAGCTTCAAGGGCACCAACGTCAAGGGTGACGGCAACGTAACGATAAACTCGGTGCTGACGCTCGGCGGCGGGCAGAAGCTGACCATGGGCGCCGGCCAGCACTATTTCGGCGGCTTCAGCCTGGGTGGCGGCGGCGCAGTGACGATCGGGGCTGGTCCCTTCATCGCCAGCAGCGGGGTCGCGATCGGCGGCGGTAGCGAGCTGTCGATCGGCGATGGCAGCGTGCTCATCGGGATCGACGCTAACGCCAACTCGATCAATCTTTCCCCCGGCGGCCTGTTTTTCATGGGCGATGGCGTCTTTGGCGCGAACGGCAACATCATCACCGCGGGCGGCAGCCGCATCGTCTTCGGCAAGACCGCGAACCACCAGATCAACGGCAATCTGACCATAGCCGGGTCAGCGCTGTTCGGCGCCGGACGCTATACGATCAGGAACAACTTCACGAACGGAACCGGCGGCACCACCTGGCCTTATACCTCAAGCCTCACCGGCAAGACATATGGACAGACGCTCGAGGGCGTCTCGGTCAGCGGCTATGACATGGCCGGGGTCAACGTCACCTTCGTCCTCGTCGGCACGGTCAACCTCTCCGGGGGCGCCAAGTCCAAGCTGATCGCGGCAGCGGCGTCGGTCAGCGGGGCGCAGATCGGCGACATGCTGGCCCACAGCATGGGCGGCCTCGGGACCAGCTGGTCTGGCGGAGCGACCAGCGTTTTCGCCGGCACGGTGTATCTGCCGAACTCGACCGTCACCATGAGCGGCGGCAACGCCACGCTCGGCGCCGGCCAGTGCTTCACGCTGATCGCTTACAAGATCCTCGCCACCGGCGGCGCGTCATCGGGAACCGCCTGCCCGACGATGACCGCTGCCTATGGCGGCGGCGGCGCCTCGACGATCAAGCTGGTGCAATGAACGGGCCGCCTCGTCTGAACCTGGCCTTTCGCCTCACGACCCGCCTGCGCAACTGTGGACGCGGCTCCGCGAGTGTGGAATTCGCGCTGTGGACCGCGCTGTTCTTTGCAGTGGTGATGGTGGCCCTCGATTTCGGCCTTTATCATCTCCAGGCGGAACGCGCCGACCAGGCGGTGGGAGCGGCCGCCGTGCAAACCTTCCAGCAGGCCAGCAACGCCGGTTTCGCCTCGATCCCCGCCTATGTTCGCGCCTATGCCGCCGATAGCGCCCTCGGCGTGACGACGAGTTGCAACGGCACGGCCGGCGCCTGCACCAACGTCAACCGCACCTGCGCCTGCCTGACGAGCAACGGCGCCTTCGTCGCGCTTTCGTGTGGCAGCAGCTGCTCCGGCACCGGGATGACGGCCGGTTCCACGGCGGGATATTACCTGACGATCACCGCGTCGCGCAACTTCGCGGCGATTGTCGTTCCGCGCGGTCTGCTCAACAACGCAATCATCAGCCGGTCCGCTACGGTGCGGCTGCAATGAGGCGGCCTGCAAGCAATCTCGCCCGGTGTCGGCGGGGCGCGACCGTGGTCGAGTTCGCGCTGCTCGCGCCGGTGTTCCTGCTGCTGCTGTTCGGCATCATCGAGGTCGCGCGGCTCGCCTGGACACGTCAGACGCTGGAAGAGACCGCCTTTGCCACCGCGCGCTGCATGTCGGTGGGAAGCAGCTGCGCCACTGCCACGGCCCAGAAGAGTTTCGCCGTGCAGCGTGCAGCCGCGTACCGCATCGCCATAACGGCGGCAGCGGTGACGCCGACCGCCGCGACCAGCTGCGCCGGCCAAACCAATTCCAACCTTGTTACCATCGCCGCGCCTTTCGTCAGCGCGCTGCGCGGCCTCGTGCCCCTGCCGCGGACGCTGCAGGTGACCGCCTGCTTCCCGGTGCTGCCCTGAGGCCTGAACGTCGGTAGCCGGGCGGCCCCGCAGGAGCCGCGCATTCAAGTGGCCGCCTCGGCCTCCGCATCGTCAACATGGGTCATCTTGAGCTTGCCGTTCTCCACCGCGAAGGCGAGCTTGCCCTCGACCAGATCGAGCGCATCGCGGCCGAATTGATCGTACCGCCACCCCTCCAGCATTGGCAGGCCTCGCCGGACCCCGGTGGCCAGCATCTCCAGCTCGTCGCTACGGGCGAGCAGCCGGGCGGCGACGTCGATCTCGCGCGCGCGGATCTTGAGCAGCAGCTTGAGCAGGTCGGCGACCAGGCTGCCCTCCTTGCCGAGCGGAGCACCTCGCGAAACGCGAGGTGGCAGCTCATCCTCGGACAGCGGAGGCGCGCCGTTGAGCGTGGTCATCAGCCGCCTGCCGATGTCATTGTCTTTCCAGCCGGCAGAAAGCCCGCGCACCTTGGCGAGATCGGCCTGCTGTTTGGGCGGATGGCCAGCGAGATCGGCCAGAGTCTCATCACGGATGATGCGGCCGCGCGGTATGTTCTTGTCCTGCGCTTCGAGTTCGCGCCATTCCGCGAGCGCCTTCAGCCGCCCGAGCACGGCGGCATTGCGGCTCGGCGGCTTCAGCCGCAGCCAGGCCATCGCTGGATCGTTGCGATAATTGTCCGGATCGGCGAGCTTCTCCATCTCCTGGTTGAGCCATTCGCCTCGCCCGGTCTTGCGCAGCCGCGCGAGCAGCTTGGGAAAAATCCGGGCGAGATGGGTGACGTCGCCGATCGCATAGTCGATCTGCCGCTCGGTCAGCGGACGGCGCGACCAGTCGGTGAAGCGCGCACCCTTGTCGACGGCGATTCCGACCCAGCTTTCGACCAGGTTCGAATAGCCAATCTGTTCGGATTGGCTCACCGCCATCGTCGCCACCTGCGTGTCGAAGATCGGATGCGGCGTGCGGCCGGTGAAATTGTAGATGATCTCGACGTCCTGGCCGCCGGCGTGGAAAACCTTGAGCACGTCTTCATTGTTGGTCAGCAGGTCGAACAGCGGCGTCAGGTCGATCCCCGGGGCGAGCGGATCGATCGCCGCGGCCTCTTCGGTGTCGGCGATCTGCACCAGGCACAGCTCGGGCCAGTAGGTGTTCTCGCGCATGAACTCGGTGTCGACGGCGACGAAGTCTGACTTCGCCAGGCGCGCGCAGAGTTCGGCAAGCGGCGGCGTGGAGGTGATGAGCGGGTGTATGTTCATCGTTCTGTTCTAAATGGGTCCGTGCGGACCCCCGGCTTGGGGCAAGGGCGGCCCCGCCTCCGGGCCACGCCGTTGCCCTGCCCGATCGCCGGCCGAAAGGGAAGGGCCTTGCGCCCCGTATCCGCCGTGCCGTGGGAGCGCTTTCGGGTTGTCTCGACTTCCGGCGCGCGGTCCGGCGGTGGGGCGACCCCCGCCAAGCCTCTGCTTGGGGCGGCTCATTGCCCGATGATCCTGCGCATGATCTCCAGGCTTTCGTCGCCGCCGGTGAGCGTCCGGTTGAGGCGCTCCGAGATCCGCCAGCCCTCGGTCGTGCGGATCAGCGCGTAATGGTTGATCGCGGCGCGCATGATGTACCAGCGATCGCCCTCGCGCAGCACCACGACGGTATAGGCGACCGCGCTCGCGCAATCACCATCGATCGTGATCTTGGGCGCCGTCAGCAGATGCGCGGTCCCGGTCTTCACCAGCGTCTGGTGGCCGCTGCCTTCATAGACCGCGATGAGTTGCTCGGGCGCCTCCAGCCGGGTTTCCCTGCTGCTGCCGCCCGTGTAGCTATAGCCGCCGCCTTCAACCCACAGCGCCGCCGCCTGTTCGCTCGAGCCGCTGTCGACCAGCGGCCCGTAGCTGTTGAGCAGGTTGAGGATAGCCAGATGGTCCTCTGCGGCCCTCAGCCGTCCCTCCAGCGCGGCTACTCGTTCTTCCAGGCCCATTGCGCATTCTCCTGCAACCGCGCCGTCCGACGCGCGTCGTTCCACACCGCTTGGCGTATCGCGCTCGCAAACCGATGTCGAGGATCGGCGGATCGCATCCACAGGCGATGGCGCAGCGGATCGCCGAACCGGCATCGACCGCCGAGCGCGATCGTGCCTATAGGCTGCCGGCGATGAGCCGCTTCGCCTTCACCCTCCACGCCTCCGACGGCCGCGCCCGCGCCGGAACCATCGCCATGCGGCGCGGCGAGATCCGCACACCCGCCTTCATGCCGGTCGGCACCGCCGCCACGGTCAAGGCGATGCACCCGGAAGCGGTGCGCGCAAGCGGCGCCGACATCATCCTGGGCAATACCTACCATTTGATGCTGCGCCCTGGCGCGGAGCGGGTGGCGCGGCTGGGCGGGTTGCACCGGTTCATGAACTGGCCGCGCCCGATCCTCACCGACAGCGGCGGCTATCAGGTGATGAGCCTCAGCACGCTACGCAGGATCACCGAGGAGGGGGTCCGCTTCGCCAGCCATCTCGACGGCTCGCGCCATCTGTTGACGCCTGAGCGGTCGATGGAAATCCAGCGCCTGCTCGGCTCGGACATCGTCATGGCGTTCGACGAATGCCCACGCGCCGATCAGCCGCGCGATGCGATCGCGGCGTCGATGGCGCGCAGCATGCGCTGGGCCCGGCGCAGCCGCGATGGCTTTGACGCCGGGGCGGATCATGCGAGCGCTGCGGCGCTGTTCGGCATCCAGCAGGGCGGGCTCGACGAGGCGCTGCGCGGCGAAAGCGCCGAGGCGCTGATCGCGATCGGCTTTGACGGATATGCGATCGGCGGGCTGGCGGTGGGCGAGGGCCAGGATGCGATGTTCGCGACGCTCGATTTCGCGACCGGTCAGCTGCCCGCCGATCGCCCGCGCTACCTGATGGGAGTCGGCAAGCCGGACGATTTGGTCGGCGCTGTCGAACGCGGTGTCGATATGTTCGACTGCGTGCTGCCGACGCGCTCGGGGCGCAACGGTCAGGCTTTCACCTGGGCAGGGCCACTGAACCTGCGCAACGCTCGCTTCGCGGAGGATTTGACGCCGCTCGACGAGCGCTGCCGGTGCCCGGTCTGCGCCGGCTACAGCCGTGCCTATCTCCACCACCTCGTAAAATCCGGCGAGATGCTCGGTGCGATGCTGATGACCGAGCACAATCTGTGGTTCTACCAGCAACTGATGCAGAAGATGCGCGACGCCATCGCGGAGCAGGCGTTCGCAGGGTTCGCCGCGACGTTCCGGCACCAGTACCGGGCGGGCATTGCTTCGCCATAGCGTTGGACGTCCTTGCGAACGGCAAGCTCCGAATGAATATAGGCAGCAGGCGGGTCGCGCCACATCGTGCATCTTTTCGGGATTTGCACTATAAGCGCTTTGGAGAGGTGCGCGATGTCCGAGTCGACACAAACCACCATGCTGCCCGGCGATGTGACCGCAGTCACGAGCCTCACCGCAGGGCGCGACTACAACCTGCGGCTGGCGGCGGAGATGGAGGAACTGGAGCTGCTTTACAGCGACGGTTCGGGCAATCCGTTGGCCGAAGAACTGCCGCGGCACCTGCGCCGCGCCGCCGAACGGCTCGATGAGTTGATTGATTATCTGATGTAGCTGGCCCGCGTTACAGCAGGGCGCGAGGACTGCTTTCGAGCATGTCGATCAGCGCCGGGTTGAACGCGTCCGGCCGCTCATACATGGCCCAATGGCCGGCACTGGCGATTACCCGGAAGTCGGCGCCGGGCTGGATGCCGCGGATGACCGCCTCCTGCAGCGCCGGTTCTGGATGCGGTCGATCGAATTCGCCCCACAGCGCATCGACCGGCACCGCCACCTTGGGGAGCACCGTCACCAGCCGGTCGGGCAGCACCAGCCCGGGCACGTCCAGCCGCGCCTTGCGCGCGTTTGCGACGAGCAAATGCATCGCCAGCCCGTCGGCGCTCTCGGGATGATGAAGCATCAGTCCGAGCAAATTCGCCTTGAGCGCGGCCTCGCGCGCCTCACCGCGCAGCCCGCGGACCCGGCGCAGGTCGATGTTGCCGAGCGGGGTATCAAGCCCGCCGCAGCCGATCAGGATCACCCGGCGGGCGATGCCCGGGTGCAGCGCCGCGCAATGCGCGAAGGCGACGCCGCCGAACGAGAAGCCGACGAGATCGACCGCCCGCCCGTCGCCAACGATCTGGCGGATACCCTCGGCGAGCGCGGCCGAGATGCCGGCATGGTCGGGCGTTGCCGGAAGGGCTGAATCGCCGTGGCCGGGAAGGTCGGCGGCGATCACCATGAAGCGTTGCGCCAGCGCCTCGATGTTGCCGATCCAGTGCGACCATGCCCCCTGCGCGCCGTGACCGAGCACCACTGGTGGACGCTCGACGTGTTCGGCACCCCAGATGCGCCAGGCCATCGTGTCGTTGCCGCACGGCGTTTCGACGCGGCGCGCGCGCGCCTCCAGCGCGGCGACGAGCGCGGCCGGCTCGTCGATACCGCCACACGTGGTGGTGCCCCGCGGGACCTTGCCCGGCAGCGCCGCCATCAGCCCGGCTCGGCCGGGTTCGAAGGCGGGCGCAGATTGGTCAGCGGCCGGCGGTAGGAAGGATCGCTGCGGTCCCGCGCCGGGGCGCCGTTGTCGGTAACGCCGGACACGTCGGCGAAGGGCAGGGGGATCGCCGGGGGCTGGCAGGCCCATTCGATCGCGTTGGTGCGCAGCGCGATCTTCCACGCGCCATCGCGCTTTTCGAAGCGGTCGATGTAGCGGCCGCCGGCGAGCACCAGCGTGTCGTCGCGGTTCTTGGCGACGAACATGTAGTAGCATTCGCTGTGCGCGATATCGCCGTCGAACTCGATGGTGAGATTGAGCAGGCTGTGTTGCGTGGCGCTCTGGTAGGCCTCGTGCATCGGCACCGCCCAATCCCAGCAATCGGCGGCGCTGCCGACGAACGGCCCGGCGGCGGTCTCGGCGTCGGGATGGAAGGCGGACATATAGGCCTCGCGATCGAACCGATCCATGCCGCGCGAGAATGCCGTCAGCCGGGCGAGGATTTCCTGCCGGGCCAGTAGCTCGTCGAGCTGGTTGTCGCGATCACGTTCGATCTTATCGGCCACGGTAATCGACCTCCGCGATCGGCCGCCAGATCGGCGAGCCGCGTGTTGCCCGGGCGGAAGGGATGGTGCTGCCGTCGATGTCGGTGATGCCGTACTCCATCGCCAGTTCGGTGGTGATGAACTCGCCGCCCGAGCGTTTCATTACCTCGGGATCGGCGGCGAGCGCGGCAACGACGCGGCCGGGATGCTCGACCGTACTGCCGGTCATGCTGGTGATCGAATGGGTCATCTTGTCGCCCATCCTGGCGAGGTTGTCGCGCGCCTTCTCCGTCAGGGTAAGCCCCTGCCACAACGTCAGCGAGGCGATGTTGTGCGGCTGTAGCTCAATCGCCATGTCCCGCGCCATCCGGTCGACGGCCGATTTCGAGGTGCCGAAGATCACGCCGTAGGTGTAGGTGACCGCGGCAAAACCTGAGATGGCGACGATCAGTCCTGATTTCCGCGGCACCATGATCCGCGCCGCATGCCAGGCGGCGACGTAATTTGACCTGACCCCAACGTCCCACATCTCCAGGTTGGACAGCGGCTTCTCCCAGAATCCGCCGGGTTCGATCAGGTCGTCCGAGAGGGTGAAGGCGTTGTTGACGAGGATGTCGAGGCGCCCCTGCTCGTCCCTGACCTGCTCGAAAAGCGCCGCCACCGCCGCGTCGTCGCCGTGATCGCAGGCGACGGCCAGCCCTTCGCCGCCCACACTCCTGCCGCGCTCGCTGCATTCGGCGGCGGTTTCCCCGACGGTTCCGGGCAGGTAATAGCTGCCGGGCGTCACCGTGCGGCCGGTGACATAGACCTTGGCCCCCTGCTCGGCGAGCACCAGCGCGATGCCTCGGCCGATCCCCCGGCTCGCGCCGGTGACGACTGCGACCTTTCCGGCCAGCGGAGCGTCGCTCATGCCTGCTCTCCCGAAAAGAAGGTTTCGCTGAAATCGCCCTTCCCGCGCCCCGTAAAATGCTCGGCGCTGAACGGATAGCCCATCACTCCCTTGGACCAATCGGCGGCGCGGCCCCAATCCTGCTCCCAGTCGTAGAGCATGACCCGGTCGGCGATCCGCCACTCGCCGTCACGTCGGGCGAAGCTGTCGAGGTAACGCCCGCCGATGCAGGTATCGCGCTCGCCACCTTCGCCGCCCATGTCGACGCGGTGGTAGGAGATCACGTGGGTCTCGGCCTTGGCGATATCACCAAGCAGCTCGACGTGGGTCTGCCCGAGCACGTGCTGGGTATCCAGAACTGCATCCGCCCCCGGCACCACCCAGTCGAGATAGGCGGCAAACCCGCCTTCGTGGACGCCATAGTCGAAGCGCGCGTCGGGCCACCAGCAGCTCTTGATCAGCGCCGCGCTACGCCGGTCCTCGCCCCGCGCGAGACGCACCACGCAGTTGCGGATCGTCTCGCGATCGAGAAGCGCCTTCAGGTCCTCGTCCATGCCGTCGCTCTCCCGTGGCCGTTGCCGAGCCATTCTGTCTCACCCACCGCTACAACACAAAGCGCGATACCGGAGAGGCGGTCAAGCTGCTCGGGCTGCTCAGCGATACGCTGCGGCTAGGGAAGCAGCGCCGCGAGATGATTCTGGCGGCGCTGGCGTGAGCATGCGAAGTCTACCCACTCTTGCTGGCGCGCCTGGGCGACTTGGCGAAGCTCCAGCCGGAATGCCCCGGGCGGACGACCAGCGCACCGACTGAGGCGGGCTGACCGGCGGCGAGGGCGTCGAACAACCGCGCGATCGCGCCGCCGCGCGCCTCTTCCCCGTCGAGCCGCGCGACGATCCGGGCGATGACCCTGAGCGCCACCGCGCGCGGCGCCTGCGGGCGGTAGGTGATGCCGAGACCTTCCTCGCGCACCTGTTCGTGCCATTCGCGCCGCGCCGCCCAGTCGATGGCGGCGTCGGCATCGGCGAGGTGGCCGGCAGTCTCGGCGATGGCGGCGACGTCGAGCCAATCCGAAGCGGCGATCGCCTTGCGCATGCGCGCCCGGTCGAAGCGATCGTCGGCGTTGGCGGGGTCCTGGGCCGCGGCGATGCCGGCGGCTTCGACGATCGCCGCCAGCTCCGTCCGTCGCCAGCCGAGCAACGGACGGAGCAGCGGGATACTCGTTCCGGGCACCAGCCCGCGTGCGCGCGTCCCAGCAAGGCCGGCGACGCCGCTGGCGCGGTTGAGCCGCAGCAGCAGCGTCTCGGCCTGGTCGTCGGCGTGATGCGCGGTGGCAAGCGCCGCGAGGCCGCGCTCCTCGATCCATCCGGCCAGCGCCTGATAGCGCGCGCGCCGCGCCTGTGCTTGCAGATTGCCGGCCGCGACGGTCACGCGCAGCACTTCGTGCGGCACCCCGAGTTCCGCGCAGAGGCAGGCGACCGTCTCGCATTCTTCCGCGCTGGATCCTCGCAGGCCGTGATCGACGCTCGCGGCATCGACTTCGCCGGGCAGCGCGGCGGCGGCGATCAGCAGCAATGCCGTGCTGTCCGGCCCGCCCGACACCGCGAGCCCGAGGCGGCCGGTCCGTTCCGGCCAGAGCCGCGCGAATACCTCGGAGAAGCGTCGAATCGGCGCCGGCGCCGGCGTCAGGTGAGGCCGCGCCACCGCGTCAGCCGCAGCTGAGTTCCCGCCTTGTCGCGTCATAATCGCCCCTCAGCCGCCCGGCAGCCTCCGCCGGATAGGTGGCAGCGAACTCGGCGAGCGCGATGCATCCGCGCTTGCCGTCGCCCAACGCGTTCATCGACCGCGCCAGATAGAGCAGGCTGTCCGGCGCGCGCGCGCCGGCCCTGTCGGCCTGGTAATTCTGCAGGAACC
>JBDSIY010000098.1:0-3090 GCA_039917735.1 Novosphingobium sp.
GCCGATGCCGCCTATGTCGCCGAAGCCTCGGAAAGCCTCCAGGTACGCCTTGGCAAGCTTGAGGATGTCGAGCGGTCCGAGGGCGAGCATATCGGCCTGCGGGTATTCATCGGCCAGGGCTCGGCGAGCATCGGCTCCTCCGATCTGAGCGACGAAGCACTCGATGAACTGGCCAGGCGCGCGGTGGCGATGGCGCGGGCGGCGCCCGAGGATCGCTATGCCGGCCTTGCGCCGGAAGCGCTGCTGGCGCGCGGACCGTTTCCCGAGCTCGACCTGGTCGATGCCACCGAGCCATCCCCGGCGCGGCTGCGAGAGGCGGCGCTCGCCGCCGAGGATGCGGCGCGCGCCGTGGCCGGCATCACCAATTCGGAAGGCGCCGGCGCCAGCTTTGGCCGCAGCGTCTTTGCCCTGGCGACGAGCCACGGTTTTGCCGGTACTTCGGAGAGCACCAGCCACTCGCTCAGCGCCTCCGTCGTCGGCGGGTCCGGCTCGGCGATGCAGCGCGACTACGCGTGGCGGCAGGCCCACCATGCCGAGGATCTGCCGTCGCCCGAGGAGATCGGCCGGCTCGCCGGCAACCGCACCGTGGCGCGGCTCGACCCCGGCCGGCTCGCCAGCGGCCAGATGCCGGTGGTGTTCGATCCGCGCGTCGGCGGCACACTGATCGGCCATCTGATCGGGGCGATGTCGGGACCGGCGATCGCCCGGCGCGCGAGCTTCCTGCTCGATCGGCTCGACGAGCCGCTGTTCGATCCCGCGCTGGTCATCGCCGAGGAGCCGCACCGCCGGCGCGGGCTGCGCTCGCGCGGTTTCGACGGCGAGGGGCTTGCCACCGCGCCGCGGCGGTTGGTCGAGCATGGCCGGCTCACCGGCTGGCTGATGGACAGCGCCTCGGCGCGCCAGCTTGGCGCCGAGCCGACCGGGCATGCCGCGCGCGGGCAGGGCGTGTCGGTCGGCAACGTCCACCTAGCAGCCGGCACGGTCAATCCGGCGGCGCTGATCGCCGACATCGCCGATGGCGTCTATGTCACCGAGCTGATCGGCATGGGGGTCAACGGCGTCACCGGCGATTACAGCCGCGGCGCCTCGGGCTATCGGATCACCGGCGGCGCGATCGAGGGCCCCGTGGCCGAGTTCACCATCGCCGGGAATTTGCTCGCGATGTTCGCGGCGATGACTCCCGCCGACGATCTCGAATGGCACCGGGCGATCAACGTGCCGACGGTCCGGATCGACGGCATGACGGTGGCGGGGGATTAGGCCGTGACGCCTTTACCTTGCGCCGCCCTCGCACGTGTCGAGCGTAGTCGAGATACGTCGCGCGGTGTCTCGACTTCGCTCGACATGAGCGGTTTCGCGTAACGTCATTACTCTAAGGTTCCACCAGAACCGGCAGACGCGCGGCGCGCGCTTCTCACCCGCCCGACAGCTTAACCCGCAGCCGCTCGATCGCCTCTT
This sequence comes from Novosphingobium sp., assembly GCA_039917735.1. Taxonomy (GTDB): domain Bacteria; phylum Pseudomonadota; class Alphaproteobacteria; order Sphingomonadales; family Sphingomonadaceae; genus Novosphingobium. The sequence goes on from JBDSIY010000098.1 coordinate 1,459, forward strand.
CGGTGATCCGTCGCGCTTCGGCGGCGTCGCCCCAGATGCCGACGCGCACCCATTTCTCGGCTTCGAGATCCTTGTAGTGGGTGAAGAAATGCTCGATCTGCCGGAAGACGATGTCGGGCAGATCGTCCTTTTCCTTGACGTTGCTGTAATAGGGGAAGGTTGCATCGTCGGGGACGCAGATCAGCTTCTCGTCGCCGCCATGCTCGTCCTCGAGGTTGAGCACGGCGATCGGCCGGGCGCGGACGACGCACCCCGGGATGAACGGCGAGCGCGCGACTACCAATGCGTCCAGCGGGTCGCCATCGGGCGAAAGCGTATGCGGCACGAAGCCATAGTTCGCGGGATAGCGCATCGGCGTGTGCAGGATGCGGTCGACGAATAGCGCGCCCGAGGGCTTGTCGAACTCATACTTCACCGGCTCGCCGCCGAGCGGCACTTCGATGACGACGTTGAGGCTGTGCGGTGGATTGTCGCCCACCGGAATCATGTCGATCTGCATTTCCCGCCCTTGATTGCGGCGCCTCGCGGCGCCCGTGAATTGATCCCGGAGGGCTTACTCCGCCCCATGTTGCACTGCAACAAAAGAAGCTCCGTTTTATCGGCGCAATCGGATAGCGCATCACCCGTTCCCGCCCCCCAGCGCGTTGATCGTGAAGGCGATCACGCCGAGGTTGAAGATGAAGGCCGCGAAGCAGTGAAGCAGCGCCACCTGCCGGATGGGCGGCGCGGTGATGCCGACGTCCGAGGTTTGGAAGGTCATGCCGAGCGTGAAGGAAAAATAGGTGAAATCCGAATAGCTCGGCTCGGCCTCACCGGGGAATTCCAGCCCGGCACAGTCGCCGCCTGTCTCGGCGTCGCTGTTGTAGTAGGCGTGGGCGTAATGCAGCGCATAGACGCTGTTGGCGAACAACCATATCAGCAGCAATGTTCCGATCAACCTTACCATCGCGGCGACATTGCCGCCCTTGGCGTCCTGCAATTCGCCGGAGATTGCCACCAGCACTGCGGTGGTCAGCAGCGTCGTCAGCACCAGCACCAGGAAGCGGTTGGCGTTGTTTACGTCGGCATGGGCTCGGATCGACCCCGCGTCGCTGCGGCGCAGCAACGGGATCAGCGAAAGGAGGAAAACTCCGGCGGCCAGATCGAATGCCATCGACGCCGAATCGGCAAAGCCGCGTGACTCGAACCAGGTGCGATGCGCGAAGAAGCCTAGCGGCAGCAGCAGCAGGAAAACGATGAAGCGCGGTGGGGCGAGGTGGCGCCCGAGGGCGTCGCCCAGCGAGTTGCGCTTCGCCGGCGCATTGTCGCTCACGGGCCCGCGCTCGGGCGCGGCGCCAGCAGCCGGTCGAGCCCCGCCGCGCCAGTTCCCGCCCGCTCCAGCCACGGCCAGCGCAGGCCGCCGTGATAGTCGACGCGCAGGGTCTCGAAACGGTCCTGGCGCTTGACCAGCAACTCCAGCGGCGGCGCGGTGCCCTTGGCGGCGGTGATCGCCCGCTTCAGTTCCTCGGGCAAATAGGCGACGCCGTTGATCGCGACGATGCGCGCGCCCGGAACGATCCCTGCGTCGAACGCCGGTCCGCCCCACCGTGCGGCGATGACCTTGCCCTCGCCGTCAAGCGCCAACCCGAGCGA
>JBDSIY010000099.1:0-41535 GCA_039917735.1 Novosphingobium sp.
ATCGACCCCCAGCGCGGGCGCCGCATCAATCATCGCCGGCAGCGAAGCCAGCGACGATTGGGTGCTGACCGCGACCACCTGCGGCTGGAACGCCGCGCGCAGGAAGCGCATCGGCGATAGGCGGCCAGCAATCATCGCGGTGACGCTCACGAGCACCGTCGTCACCAAACAGCATGACACTACAACGACCACATACTGCAGCAGCGTACCCGCCGCACCAAGCCCGAGCCGCGCTCCAACTCCGAAGGCGAGCGCGAACACGCCGACGGGGGCGAGCCACAGCACCCAATGGACGATGACCAGCATCGCTTCGACGATGGCGCGAAAGAATGTCAGCAGGCTATCGGCCAGCGGCTGGGCGATGCGGGCGGTGGCGAAGCCGAACAGCAAGGCGAACACCACCAGCGGCACCATCGCGGTGTCCGCCGCCGCCTTGATCGGGTTGGCGGGAATGATTCCTGAAAGCCAAGTGCTTCCCGGCTCGGGCACGGGCGGCGCCGCGCCGGGTAGAGAGCCGGACAGCACATCGACCGGCCATGCCGTCAGCAGCAGCTGCGCCAACCCCGCGCTCACCGCGCACGATGCGATCAACAGTGCGGCAAACCACAACATTGCCCGCCGCGCGACCGTGCCCGAACCCGCGGTCGCCGCAGCGCCGGCGATGCCGGTGACGAGCAGGGCGAACACCAGCGGCACCACCGTCATCGTCAGCGCGTCGAGCCACAGCCGCCCGACCGGCCCGGCCATTGCGAGCAGCCTGTCGAGGCCGGTGAAGCGCGCGCGTGCAAGCCATCCGCCGGCAACCAGGCCGGCCACGAGCGCGGAAAATATGCGAACCGCTGGCGGGGCACGCCAGGATCGCGACTGTCGCTCGCTGTTCACACCCGCTTGTCGAGCGCCGCCGCGTTCCTGTCCATCGTCATCTTGAGCCGGAGACGCAGCGGGCGGCGAACGGCTCTGATCAGCCCCACAGCTCCTGCCGATAGCGGGCGAAGCAGCGCTCGCCGCAACGCAGGCGGATCAGCGCGCCTTCCGCGATCGCGCGTGCTCGTCGCGGATCCTCGGCCACGAGCGGCCGCAGCGCCTCGCGATTCCACTCCTCGCTGTGCTTGACGTCGAGCACGGCGTGCAGCGAGAAATAGCGGCGCTCCGCATCGCTGAGGCCGATTCGCCGCAGGCCGGCAGCGGTGCACGCCGACCGCGCCGGCGCCGTCAGTTCGATTACGCCGAGCGCGCCGACGCTATGCCAGGCGTAGCGCCGCGTTGTCGCCATCGCCGTCATCGCATTGGCGAGCGCGAGGCTCTCCCACACCGTGGTCTCGATCGTCGGCGAAAGTTCGAGTGTTTCGCCCAGCCGCGCCAGCATCGGCCCGTGCATGCCCTTGATGTTGCCGCGGCCCATCTCGTCCCAGTAATTGCGCGCCAGTTCGAGCTTGGCACGCGTCGGCAGCTTAACCTGGGTGAGGGCGGTAAGGTCCTCGAACCCGGCCTCACCCGCCGTCTCCTGCTCAAGGAACCAGATGAATTGTTCGCGGCTGGCCTCGTGCTCGACCCATGGGAATAGGGGATCGCCCTGGCCGGGTCCGCTTTCCTTCAACTCCTCGAACCAGGCGACGAACGCATCGGCATCGGTGGGAGCACGCGCCGCCTGATCAGCTACCTCGGCGCGCAACTCGTCGAGGAAGCCGCCCTCCAGCCGCAGCATGACGAGATCGGCTTCAAGCTCGGTTCGCCAGCCATCGTCCGGGAACGCAGGCGCGAGGCGGCTCCGGTTCCAGTTGGCCAGGCGCTGTTGAAAGGGGGCGGTGCAGAACTGCGAGGTCATCGTCGCAACCGCGCGCGCGGGGCTGGCCATTGATTGGCTCCAGAAATTCACGGCTCTTTGCAACGTCTTGGAAGCGCGGCTTGTTCCCCCAGCGTCGAAGAAACCGGATTTGCGGGCGATCGGCGCTGGCCGGATGGATGCAGTATAACAATTAGACGGCGACGATCCCGTCCTGCGCGGATAACGAACTGAAAATGGCTTTCCCGGAACTTCCCTCGCTCATCACCCAGGCTCTCGTCGAGCAGGGCTACCATGAACCAACCCCCGTGCAGGCCGCCGTGCTTGCCGAGGAGGCGCGGGACCGCGACATCGTCGTCTCGGCCCAGACCGGATCGGGCAAGACCGTCGCGTTCGGCTTGGCGATGGCCGAGCGCCTACTCGCGGTCGGGGGTGGCGATGCGCCGGCGGGGGAGCCGCTGGCGCTGGTGATTGCGCCGACCCGCGAACTGGCGCTTCAGGTCAGCCGCGAGCTGGCGTGGCTCTATCGCCATGCGGGAGGGCGGATCACCACCTGCGTCGGCGGCATGGACGCCTCGAAGGAGCGCCGCGCGCTCGCACAGGGATCGCATATCGTCGTCGGCACCCCGGGGCGCCTGCGCGATCACCTCGAACGCGGCGCGCTCCAGCTTTCCTCGCTGCAATATGTGGTGCTCGACGAAGCGGACGAGATGCTCGACATGGGGTTCCGCGAGGATCTCGAGGAGATTCTCGACGCCACCCCCTCGGGACGCCGCACGCTGCTGTTCTCGGCGACGATGCCCAGGCCGATCGTCGCGCTGGCGCAGCGCTACCAGCGGGACGCTTTGCGGATATCGACCGTGGGCGACGACCGCGGCCACGGCGACATCACCTATCAGGCAGTGGCGGTCTCTCCCGCCGAGATCGAGCACGCGGTGATCAACCTGCTGCGCTTCCACGAGGCGGCGACCGCGATCCTGTTCTGTGCGACGCGCGACAACGTCCGCCATCTCCACGCCGCGCTGGTCGAGCGCGGGTTCGGCGCGGTCGCGCTATCGGGCGAACACAGCCAGAGCGAGCGCAACCATGCTCTCCAGGCGCTGCGTGACGGCCGCGCCCGGGTGTGCGTCGCCACCGATGTCGCGGCGCGCGGCATCGACGTCGCCTCGCTGAGCCTGGTGATCCATGTCGAACTGCCGCGCGACACCGAAGTACTCCAGCATCGCTCGGGTCGGACCGGGCGGGCGGGGAACAAGGGCACCGCGGTGCTGATCGTGCCTTACCCGCGCCGCAAGCGCGTCGAAGGTATGCTGCGCCAGGCGCGGATCACGGCGGAATGGGTGCCCGTGCCGTCGCCCGAGGCAATCCGCGAGCAGGACCGCCATCGGTTGTTTGCCGCGCTCACCCAGCCGGTCGAGGCGGGCGAGCAGGACCAGGCGCTCGCCGGGCAACTGGTCGAACGCATGAGCCCGCACGAACTCGCGCTCGCGCTGGTGCGGGCGCACCGTAGCCGCATGCCCGAGCCCGAAGAGCTGACCGAGATCAGCGCCGCCCAGGGTCCAGGGCGTGCCGAGGCGCATCATCGCGCCGGGTTCGATGATGTGGTCTGGTTCCGGATGGACATCGGCCGCCGCCACAACGCCGATCCGCGCTGGATTCTGCCGCTGCTCTGCCGGCGCGGGCACATCACCCGCAACGAAATCGGCGCCATCCGGATCACTCCGAACGAGACGTTCTTCCAGGTTCCCCAGACGGTCGAAGCGAAGTTCCGTGCCGCGCTCGCCCGCACCAGCAAGCCTGGCAACGAGGACGAGGCGGGGATCACCATCGAGCGCTCGCCCGACCCCGCACCCGGAGGGCCGCGCAAGGGGACAGTGAACTCCGCTCCGGCGCGGCCGGCGAGAGCCGTATTGCATCGCAAAGGCGGTCAGAAGCCCGCGCGGGCGACCCGATCACCCCGATGATGCCGAGCGCGCCCGTCGGTTCGCAATCAGGAACGCGCGGGTGGACGGCGGGCGCGATCGACAAGGCTGCGGAAGGTGATCGACCAGCGTGGCGCGGTCATCGCCGCGATGCTGTGCTCCCATTCGCGGCGTGCTTCGCCGGCGAGATGGTATAGTGAGCGCGGTTCGGCCCCGAGCGCGAAGCGATCGAAGCCACTTTCCGTGCGGCGGCGAAAGCGCACACTTGCCGGGTTGCCGAGCGACAGGCCGACGACATGATCGAACACCGGGCGGTCCTTGTGCCAACCGATGCCGGCGCCGGGATCGTAGCGGATAAGCAGCGCCTGGACGAGGAGGTCGGCAGCGAGGCCGGTCGAGGTCGCGGCAATTTCGCGGACCGGCATCAGCCAGTCCGGCAGCGGCGCTGCCGGATCGAAGCGGCGTTCGTCGAAATCATATGTCCAGCCGAACGAACACGTCACCCGCTTGCCGAGCCAACCCTGGAAACGAAACGGTGTGAGCGGCAAGCCATCGATCCGCGCGATCAGTCCACACTCCTCGGCAGGCGAGATCACCTCGCCCCAGCTCCTCAGGCCGGGCGGGCCAAGGGGAGGGGAAGGGCATGATTCGCCGAAGAGATCGGTTTTAGCCATCGTCATCAACCCCCCTCGAGCCTGCTAGCGCAGCTGGCTGTCTTTGCTGCCGCGCCGGTTGATAGCGGAGCGGGCAGGCTGCGCGTCGCGCCTAGACTGGCAACCGACGCAGGTGCGCGCGCCCGGCAGGGCACGGCGGCGGGCTTCGGGGATCGGCTCGCCGCACTCCTCGCATTGGGCCAGGCCCTCACCGGCGGGCATGCGCGCACGCGCTGTCTCCACCGCATCCTTGAGGCTGTCCTCGATCTGGTCCTGAACAGCGCCATCGGGCGCCCAGCCATTGGCCATGCCGCACCGTCCTTTCGGGCTTGTAGATAGGAAGTATTTCGAGCGATTGCATCCACTTGCACTGCCGTTGCCGTCCCAGCGCGGCGAGCTGCCACTCAAGGCTCGACGCTGACTGCGAATTGGTTACAACGGCGGGATACCCGTCGAAGCCGGCGGAGGTCGCAGGAGGATGCAGCATGAGGGTCGATCAACTCAGCCGTTTACGGTTCGAACATCTCAAGCCGCTGGTCGGCTCCAGGGTGATCGCCCGGCGCGAAGACCTGTTCGATCCGGAGGTGGTGGCCCGCATCCGCGAGGAATTGGATGAGCGCACGGTCATCGTCATCCCGCAGGTGAATTTTACCAACGATGAGCAGCTCGACTTCACCGACCTGCTCGGCGCGCGCGTGAACCTGAGCAGCGATTCCACCACCGCCAAGGATGACGACGTCTACCAGGTGACGCTCGACAAAAAGATCAACCGCGCGCCGGAATATGTCCTCGGCACCTTCTTCTACCACATCGACGGCATGCCGCTCGACTCTCCGCCACCTTATGCAACGCTGCTCTCGGGCCGCAGTATTTCCGCACAAGGCGGTGAGACCGAGTTCGCCAACACCGACGCCGCCTGGGAGCACATGCCCGAGGACGAGAAGGAGCAGTTGCAGGACCTCAGGGTCATCCACACTGTATCGTCGAGCCTGCGCGACATAGCCGACGCCATTCCCGAACAGCACAAGGGGCGACTCGGCATCGGCATCGAAGCCGAGCGGCCACTGGTCTATACCCGCAAGAGCGGGCGCAAGAGCATGCTGATCGGGACCACCGCCGACCGGGTGGTGGGAATGGAACTCGCGCACGGCCGCGCGCTGCTGCGGCGGCTGATGGAATGGGCGGCGCAGCCCGACTTCAGCTATCGCCACCACTGGCAGCAAGGCGATCTGGCGATCTGGGTTAACCCGGCGGCGATGCACCGCGCGCTGCCCTATGATGCTGAATCCGGCCGGATGATGCACCGCACCACGGTCGGCGCCGAGATTTAAGTATCAGGCACGTCCCCACGCAATCGGAGTAGGAAGTACATGTCCGTCCGGAAGATGATTGCGCTTCACCCCAGCGCGAGCGGTCGCGTCAACGAGCCGATGGCGCTGGCCGCCAAGCACGCGATGTATTGCGCCTTGTTCTGCACTTCCTGCGCCGATGCCTGCTCCGCCGAGCCGATGGACATGGCGCAGTGCATCCGTACCTGCCTCGATTGCGCCGATGTCTGCACAGCGGCAGCGAAGGTGGCAACGCGGCAGACCGCCAATGACGACGCGATGGTCCGCGCGATGCTGACCGCCTGCATGGAGGCGTGCTTCATTTGCGCCGCCGAATGCGACAAGCAAGATCACGAGCACTGCCGGCTCTGCGCGACGATGTGCCGCGAGTGCGGCGACGATTGCCGCGAGGCGCTAGCCACGCTGCATTGAGCCGAGGGGCGGCACCCCGGCCTTCTCGCCACCTTCACCAACGAGGAGGAGGTCGCTCACTCGACTTGCAAGACACTTGAACCCAACGGCCTCTATTCAGCATCGGAGGGCGGCTTGACGCCGAGCAGCCGAGCGGTGCCGCTCCGCCGGTCGCGCGCGAAGGCCTTGGTGACGCCCGCGCCGCCCAGCATGTCGAACCCGTGGAACGCCCCCGGATAGGCATGCAGTTCGACCGGCACTCCGGCATCGACCAGCCGGCGCGCGTAGTCGAGGTCCTCGTCGAAGAACAGGTCGAGGTTGCCGACGCCGATCCAGGTGGGGGGCAGTCCGGCAACGTCGTCGGCGAGGCTGGGGGAGAACCAGCCCTTGCGCGCGTCGTTCGGCAGGTAATCGCCGCGAAGCGACTCCCAGCCGAACTGGTTGCTCTTGCGCGTCCAGACGAACTCGCCGGTGTGGCGGTTGCGCCATGGGTCCGCGTCACCGCCGACGCGATGGTCGAGCATCGGATAGACCAAGATCTGCGCGGCCAGCTTCGGGCCGCCGCGATCGCGTGCCATCTGCGCCACCGCCGCGGCAAGGAGGCCGCCGGCGCTCTCGCCAGTCACACCGATGCGGCTTGGGTCGATCCCCAGTTCGGCTGCGTCGCGCGCCATCCAGGCCAGGGCGGCATAGCAATCCTCCTGCGGGCCGGGGAACGGAGTTTCCGGCGCCAGCCGGTACTCGACCGATGCAACCGGCAGGCCGATGCTCGCCGCAAGCGTGGAAGGACCATGCGGCATCAGTCTCGCCGAACCGATCACCATGCCGCCGCCATGGATGTGGAGCAGGGCTGGGCGATCCTTGGCGCTGGGTTCCGGATCGAACCAGAACACGGAAACTGCGCCGTCCGGTCCTTCGATCACCTTCTCTACCGGTGCGATCGGCGGATCGAATGGGATCACCGCGCCGCTGAGGCCCTCGCGGATCGCCGGCAGCGTCTCGTGGTTGAACTCGAACGCCGGCAGCATTTCGAGCGCGGGCAGGAGTTCGGGGTCGATGAGGTGGCGAGTGCCTGAGCTGTCATTCATCCCGGTCGCACTGCCGGAGCACCGCAAGGGGGTCAACCCAGGGGCACCAGGTCGCTTCAGCCCGATGGAGCCATCCGCGCCAGGCGGGCCAGCGCCTCGTCCAGCACCTGCAGAAAGCGCGAGCGGTCCGCCTTGGCGAACGGCGCCGGCCCGCCGAGTTGGTCGCCGCCGCTGCGAAGGTCCGCCATGATCGCTCGGGTGGCGATCGCGCTGCCGATCGAGGCGCTGGTAAACGGCTTGCCGGTCGGACCGATCACCGTCGCGCCCGATTTCAGGCAGCGATCGGCCAGCAGGATGTCGGCGGTGACGACGACGGTGCTCGGGCCCGCCTCCTCGGCAATCCAGTCGTCGGCGGCGTCGAATCCGCTCGCAACCACGACGCGTTCGATGAGCGGGTGCACCGGCACGCGCAGATGGCTATTACTGACAATGCGCACCGTCACGCCGCGCCGGTACGCGACCTTGTAGACCTCCTCCTTCACCGGGCAGGCGTCGGCGTCCACCAGGATACGGATCCCGCCCGTCACCTTCGCCTCCCGGGCGGCAGCGAGACCGGGTTCAGCGGGTGGACGCCAGTGCCGCTTCCTCGCGCGCGCATTCGCGGGGCTGTGGCAAGGTCCCGCCCAGTTCGGCGCGCGCCGCTTCGAGGTCGGCGCGGAACGCGGGCTCTGCGTGCAGCCGCGCGACCGTCGCGGCGGCGGCGATGCGCCCCTCCTCGGTATCGCTGAGCCAATGGGCGTTGCAGATGCGGCGGCTGTCGCCAAAGGCGCGGCCGCGGGTGACGAGGAAAGCCGCGCGATCGGGGATCAGTTCGGCAAGAATCAGGCCCCAGCCAAAGCCGATGGCGCTGTGACCCGAAGGGTAAGAGCCATCGGCCCGCAGATATTGCTCGGCCTGCGGCGTGCAAGTCGGTTCTCGATTGACCATGAATGGCCGCGGTCGCTTGTATTCGTCCTTGATCGCGGCGGTCGAGCGGCCGAGATTCGCCGCCGCCTTGCGCAGCAGATGATCGAGCTTAGGCGTCGTGTCGGGGCCAATGTCGAGGCCGGCCGCACAGGAAAACGCATCGGTTGCTTGCGGTCCAAGGTCGGCGTCCCGGATCGCCAGTTGCCAGCGTGGGCCGTTCCGCGCCGCAACGGCGCGTTGCGCGGCATCCACGTCGCGCCGCTCGGCGATCGAGCCCCTTGCCGGCGGCGGAGGCGACCAGCGCAGGCTATCCGGAAGCGACCCTCCCGGGAAATAGCCCTCGCCGAAACCGGTGCGCGCCCGCATCGGGGCGCCCTGTGCGCCGACATCCGCAGCGGGAGTAGGACTCTGTGCCACCGCCCGCCACCCGGCGCCGGCCGTGACGGTCAACACAAGTGCGGCCCATGCTGTAATTTGTTTCATGGATCCCCCGATCCTTCACCCGCTCCCAATCCAGGGAGCATGTGCGCCTATGGGCAATCAATGGCAATGCAGGGCGGGCAAGTCATCGCAGGCTGGGCTTGAGGTCGCTGCGCTGAACGTCGGGGATGATGCGATAGCGCGCGACGATCAGGCTGAAGACACCGAACATCAGCAAGCCGATGGCAACCACCGCGTAAACTGCATCATTTTCCCGCATGCTCATCAGCGCTTGCCCAAAGCCTTTGACTTCAGCCTGGCTGCCGAGCCAGGCCGATTTGATCAGCGACCAGCCCACCAGCAGGAAAACCACCGCGCGCGCAGCATAACCGGCCTGACCCATCCAGCGAACCGCCGGGGGCGCCCCGCCGCCGACCCGGCGCTTGAAACTCGCCGTAATGGCGCTGCGGCCCTGAAATACGGCTGCCGCCACCAATGCGAGGCCAACAACCCCGAGTACGATTGGCCCCAGGTCCCACGCGAGCAGCGTGCCGGCGGCCTTTTCCGATCCACCCCCCGTCGAGGATTGCTTGTTGCCCTGAGCGAACTGCAATGCCGTCCACGCCAGCACCGTATGGGTCAACCCGCTGACAAAATAGCCAACCCGCCTGGCGATGCCCTTTGCTTCGCTGCCCTGATGCTCGACGTCCCCCACGGCCGCGATGAACCTGTACAGCGCATAGGCGAGCAAGCCCAGCGCGGTGACGTAGAGGACGAGCGAGCCGAGCGGGATGGCCTGGATCACATCGAATGAGGCGGCCGGCCCCGCCGAAACGTCGCCGGCCGAGGTGAGCGCAAGGTAACCGAGCAAAAGGTAGACCAACCCCCGCGCCGCGTAGCCGACGCGCACGAGCAGGCTGAACTTTTCCGATTTATCGATCATGGCCACCTCTCTTGAGTTTATTCTCAAAAAACGCATCCGTCGCGAGATTGTGCCGCAGCCGGCTAGCGATCCGCGATGCCGCCCGCCAGGCCCAGTGAGACATGGTCGGGCGGCGATTGCCACGCCTTTGGATCGAGCGCAGAAGAACGCCTCCTCACCGAAAGATCCTGCAATGAGCGATCCCAAACCTGCCCCGCGAAGTTCGATGAAGTGGGCTGACGACCATCGCGATCTTTACCTGAGCTCGGGCGGCACCCAGGGGCATCTTTTCGATTTCGGCCCGATCAATGGCGAAGGCGTAATGCCGATTTGCCTGATCAAGCACCTCGGGCGCAAGACCGGCCGGACCCTGATCCTGCCGCTGATCTATGGGATGTTCAACGGCGAGGTGGTGATCTGCGCCTCCAAGGGTGGGGCGCCCGCTGATCCCGCCTGGTATCTCAACATCACCGCGGCCGACCACGTCGAGTTCCAGATCGGCGCCCAGGCGTTCCGCGCCACGTGGCGCGAACCCGCCGGCGACGAGCGGCAGCGGGCCTGGGAGTTGATGGTGGCAATATACCCGCCCTACACCGCCTATCAGGAGAACACGGAGCGGTTGATCCCGCTCGTGCTGATGAAGCCGGTGGCGGCGGTGCCGGTGTTCACCGCGGCCGACCTCACCGGTTGAGCGCGCGCTCGTCGCACACTTCGCTCCGGCGCCTGAGCCGAGGGCGGTCGTTGCTCCCCGGCAAGGATGGAGTAATGCCGCGCCATGACGCGATTTTCGGTTCTTGACCTTGTCCCCGTCGTCGAAGGCGGCAGCATCGGCGCGGCGCTGAACGCGACTGCCGAGTTGGCGCGGACGGCGGAGAGCCTCGGCTATCATCGCTTCTGGGTTGCCGAGCACCACGGCATGCCCGGGATCGCCTCGGCGGCGACGGCGGTGACACTCGCCCACATTGGCCAGGCCACGACGACGATCCGGATCGGCGCTGGCGGGATCATGCTGCCCAACCACAACCCCTTCGTCATCGCCGAGCAGTTCGGCACGCTGGACGCGCTGTTCCCCGGCCGCATCGATCTCGGGCTGGGCCGCGCTCCGGGCGCCGACGCGCGCATCGCCAGGATGTTGCGAAAGGAGTTGCACGCCGCGTCTCAGAACTTTCCCGAGGACGTCGTCGAGCTGCGGGCGCTGTTCGCCGGCGACGCGCGGCTGCCGCTACAGGCGACGCCAGGGGCCGGCGCAGCGGTCGAACTGTGGCTCCTCGGCTCGAGCCTGTTCGGGGCGCAGCTCGCGGGAATGCTCGGCCTGCCGTTTGCCTTCGCCTCGCATTTCGCTCCGGACCAGCTCGATGCGGCGCTGAAGCTGTATCGCGAGCGGTTCACGCCGTCCGACATCCTCGACCGCCCGCACGCGATGGTGGCGATGAACGTGCTGACGGCGGAGAGCGACGAGGCGGCGCGGCTGCTGCAATCGTCGATGGACCAGGCGTTCGTCGCGTTGCGCAGCGGCACGCCGGGAAGGCTCAAGCCGCCCCTGCCCGGCTACCGCGCATCGCTGCCGCCCGCCGCGCTCGCCACGCTCGAACATATGGGGCAGGCGAGCGTCGCGGGGGCGCCCGCGACGGTCCGCGCCAAGGTCGCGGCGTTCCTCCATCGCACGCAAGCCGATGAGCTGATCCTCGCCGGCTCGACCTTCGATCCGGAAGCGCGGCGGCGCTCGCTGGCGCTGACGATCGGGGCGCTCGCCAGCTTGTGAGCTAAGCTTTCCCGACCCTGGGTCCGGCACCTGGTTTGCCGCTTGCCAATCGCTGGACCAGCCCGCAAGATCACTGGCGTTTTCGGAGAGGATGGACATAGCTCCCGCCGTGCGCGGCGGGGGCCTGGGATGGCCTGCTTTTCCGGAGGCGCGCGTTGGGGCAATATGATTTCATCGTCATCGGCAGCGGGCCTTCGGGCCGGCGCGCGGCGATCCAGGCGGCCAAGCTCGGCAAGTCGGTGCTGGTGGTCGAGGGGCGTCACCGGGTTGGCGGCGTCTCGGTCCACACCGGCACGATCCCGTCGAAAACGCTGCGCGAAACCGCGCTCAACCTCTCCGGCTGGCGCGAGCGCGGCTTCTACGGCCGTTCCTATCGGGTCAAGAAGGAGATCGGCAGCGAGGATCTCAGCATCCGGCTGAAGAAGACGCTCGAACACGAAGTCGACGTGCTTGAGCACCAGTTCCTCAGGAACGGCGTCCACACCATGTCGGGCTTCGCGCGCTTTGCCGAGCCGCACCGGCTGATCATCACCTCTCCCGACGGCAGCGAACTCAAGGTCGAGGGCGAGCGCATCCTGATCGCGGTCGGCACCTTGCCCCACCGTCCCGCCAGCGTCGATTTCACCGATCCGGCGATCCTCGACAGCGACGAGGTGGTGAATATGCCCCACCTGCCGCGCAGCCTGGCGGTGGTCGGGGCCGGGGTGATCGGTATCGAATACGCGACGATCTTCAGTGCGCTCGACGTCGCCGTCACCATCATCGAGCCGCGCGGTTCGTTCCTGGAATTCGTCGACCGCGAGATCATGGAAGAGTTCGTCCACCAGCTGCGCGATCGCGGCATCACCTTCCGCCTCGGCACGGCAGTCAAGGCGGTGGCCAAGGGCGATGACGGCCGCGTGCTCACCACGCTCGATGACGGGCGGATGGTGCGCACAGAGATGCTGCTCTATTGCGCCGGAAGATTGGGCGCGACCGGCGGCTTGGGCCTCGAAAACTGCGGCCTCTCCGCCGACGCGCGCGGCAGGCTGACGGTCAAGCCCGACACCTTCCAGACCGACGTACCGCATATCTACGCTACCGGCGATGTGATCGGCTTTCCTAGCCTCGCCTCGACCTCGATGGAGCAGGGCCGCATCGCCGCCTGCCATGCCTTCGGCCTGCCGATGCCGCCGGCGCCGCGCTACTACCCCTATGGCATCTATGCGGTGCCGGAGATCTCGACCGTCGGCCTCAGCGAGCAGGAGGTGCGCGACAAGGGCATCAATTACGAATGCGGCATAGCCCGTCTGCGCGAGACCTCGCGCGGGCACATCATGGGGCTGGAGCAGGGGATGATGAAGATGGTCTTTTCGAACAAGACCCGTCGCCTGCTTGGCGTCCACATCATCGGCGAGGGTGCGACGGAGCTTATCCACATCGGCCAGGCGGTGCTCAACTTGAAGGGCACGATAGATTATTTCATCGAAAACACCTTCAACTACCCGACGCTGGCCGAGGCCTACAAGATCGCCGCACTGGATGCGTGGAACAGGATGCGGCCCGGTTAATCATCCCGAACCACTGTCCTGCTCATCGGCATTTTACGCCGTTGCGATCGATCGCCCGACCGGCAACCGCGCCGCCCGCTGCCCCGAGGACCGTCCCGAGAACCCCGGAGCCGCCTGGGGCGATGATGTTTCCAAGCAATCCACCCGCGACGCCACCCACAATCAGGCCAGTGGTTCCGTCATTTCGCCGGCAATAGTATCGGCCATCTTGGCCCCGATACACGCGGTCATTCCTGGAAAGGCGGCGCTCGCGATATCTTTGGTCGTCTCGATAGTAGCGACCGGCGTCATAACCGCCATAGGATGGATCCGGCCGGTTGTAGTCATAGCCGCCGTAGCTGGAGTTCACGCCGTAAGAACCACCATCGCCCATACATCCGCTAAGTGAAATTGCCGCCACAAAGGGCGCAAATAGGAAAGCTCGCATTATCCTCTCCTTTTTTTTACGAGTGGAGCAGCCAGTCGCATCTCAACTCTAAACGGACCGCGGCGATATCGGTTCCCGCGACCTGCGGGTCAGGATTGCGGTACAGTGCGTCCGGTCAACTCTGCCACCACGTCAGAATAACGATCGTCGGGCGACCCAGCCACCGTGTTCGGCATTTCGCTGACAGCGCCAGCAGGCCAGGGGGGAGGCGAGCCCATCTGCTGGTCTCTTCGACAGCCCAGCGACCAAAATCACCGAATCCGAGGGGCATATTTCGCTATGAAGCCGCCGGGTCGCCGAGTTGTGGGCGCGTCATTGTATATCAGCCTGTCGCGCGGTGAACCGCTCAGCACGCACTCGAAGGGAGCACCCGATGAACGAGGATGAGTATCTCGCCCGCGCCGCGATCCACAAGACGCTGGCGGCCTGCACCCATGCGGGGGATTCGCGGAAGGCCGATGCCTATGCCGGCTGCTTTGCCGCGGATGGCGTGCTCGAGTTGATCAACGAGCGGCTAGACGGGCGCGAGGCGATCCGTGCCTGAATGAATGCGCCCTCGGTGTTTCCGGCACCCAGCGACGGGAAGCCGTACAGCTTCATCAGCCATCACCTGACAACCTGTCGGATCGAACTTGTGTCGGCAGAGGAGGCTACGGTCCGGACCTATTGGCTGGTCACCAGCAGCGTCGGCATCGACCACAACGGCTATTACGACGATCGCTTCGTCGCCAGCGGGAACGAGTGGCTGATCGCCTGGCGCAAGCCACGCACGCTGTGGATCGCGCTCAATAGCGTAATCCATGGGTAGCGTGGGGTGGCGTCCAGCCGCAAGAGTGGGATGACTTCGCCTTGAATCGTCATTGCGAGAAGCGAAGCGACGAAGCAATCCAGGGCCGGATGTAACTGCCCTGGATTGCCGCGCAAATTCGCCGCTCGCAATGACGAATGAAAGTTGGATTGCGCGGCACAAGCCTCGCAACGGCGTAAGCGAAACTCAGTACCGCCCCCAGACGAAGCGTGAGCTGAGGGCGAAGTTCCACACCGAGCCGACGATGATCCCGCAGATCGCCGCCGGGTATTCGTGGACGCCAAAGCGCACCACCGCCGCCGCCACGCCGACGTTGGCGAGCAGCCCGACCGAGCAGGTCAACGCGAACTTGGCCCAGCCGCGCATGAGCGGCACGAAGCCGGACAATCGCTTGTCCGAATAGGTCAGCATGTTGTTCAGCGCGAAGTTGAAGGTCATCGCCACCGTCGCGGCGACGGTCTGGCCGACTTCGAAGGCAGTGATCAACTGGCCGCGTAGATCGCCGCCGAAGATCGACAGGAACACCGCCAGCACTGTCATATGCACGACGACGCCGAGCGCGCCTATCGTCCCGAACAGCGCGAAACGGGTGGGGATGATGTTGCCGAGCCAGTTGTCGTAAAGGCCGATGAGGAACTCGAACACCACCGTGTGATCGAGCTTGCTGCGGCCGTCGGCGCGAGCGGCGAACCGCAGCGGGAATTCCTTGACGCGCAACGGCTTCTCCACGGTGGCAAGAATGTCGAGCAGGATTTTGAAGCCGACCCCGGACAGGCGGTGCGCATCGGCGCGCAGCGTCGTGGCATGAAGCATGAAATAGCCGCTCATCGGATCGCTGAGGGTAACCCCGGTGACTTTGCGGGCGAGCGCGTTGGCAAAGCCGGAGGCCTTGACCCGGTCCGGGCGGTTCCACGCCTCGGTGCTCGCGCCATCGCAGAAGCGCGAGGCATAGGCGAGGTCATAGCCATCCGCGGTGATCGCCGCGAGCATTTGCGGGAGCAGCGCGGGATCGTGCTGGTGGTCGGCGTCCATCACCGCCACCGCCGGCGCCGCGGTCGCGCACATGCCCTCGATCGCCGCGGAGGCAAGGCCGCGCCTTCCGAAGCGCTGAATAACCCGGACGCGCGGATCGCGCAGCGACATCGCCCGTGCCTCGTCGCCGGTGCCGTCGGCGCTGTCGTCGTCGACGATGATCGCTTCCCAGGCAATGCCGGCCAGCGCTTCGTCCAGCCGCTCGAACAGCGGCGCCAGATTACCCCGTTCGTTCAGCGTCGGCAGCACCACCGCGAGCTGAAGCGGGCGCGGGGAAGGCGGGATCGCAGAAGGCAGCGCGGCGTGCTCCCCCGCCCCTTCAGAGGAGAGGGCTTCGGTGCCTGGCTTCGACATCGAGGAACCGGCGTGGATCAAAGCGCGCGCAACACCGCGTCGCCGATCTCGGTGGTGCCGGCGCTGCCACCAAGATCGCTCCCGCGCACTCCGTCCGCCAGCGCCTTCGCCACCGCGCCCTCGATCCGCGCGGCCCCGGCCTCAAGCCCGAAGCTGTGGCGCAGCAGCATCGCCGCCGACAGGATCGAGGCCATCGGGTTGGCGAGGCCCTTGCCGGCGATGTCCGGCGCCGATCCGTGAATCGGTTCATAGAGGCCGAACGATCCTTCAGCCAGCGCCGCCGAGGCAAGCAGGCCGATCGAGCCGACGCACATGCTCGCCTGGTCGGACAATATGTCGCCGAACATATTGCCGGTTACGATCACGTCGAACTGGCCGGGATCCTTGACCAGCTGCATCGCCGCGTTGTCGACATACATGTGGCTGAGCGTCACTTCGGGATAATCCGCCGCGACCTCGATCATCACCTCGCGCCACAGCTGCGAAGTATCGAGGACATTGGCCTTGTCCACCGAACACAAGAATCCGCGCCGTCCCGCCGCCGCCTTGAAGCCGAAATGGGCGATGCGCCGCACCTCGTCTTCGGCATAGGACATGATGTCGAAGCCTTGCCGCCGGCCATCGGCGAGAGTGCGAATGCCCTTCTCGCCGAAGTAGACGTCGCCGTTGAGTTCGCGGATGATCAGCAGGTCGATCTTGGCCGCCACTTCGGGGCGCAGCGTGGTCAAGTCTTCAAGGCCCTTGAACACGGTCGCGGGGCGTAGATTGGCGAACAGGCCGAGCTCCTTACGCAACCCCAGGATCGCCTGTTCGGGCCGCAGCGCGCGCGGCAAATCGTCGCAGCCGAAATCACCGACCGCGCCGAACAGGATCGCGCCGGCGGAGCGGGCAGTGGCCAGCGTCTCGGGCGGCAGCGGGTGGCCGTGCTGGCGATAGGCGACCGCGCCGACATCGCCCTCGACCAGCTCCAGCCCCGGCAGATCGAGCGCGTGGAGCACCCGCACCGCCTCGGCCGTCACTTCCGGACCGATCCCGTCACCGGCGAAAACCGCTATTCGCATCAGAAAATCGCCTCGAAGTCACCCGCCGATCCGCACGAGCCGGTCGCGCAGCATCGAGCGCGCCGCCATAACATCGCCCCCCTTGTTCGCAAGAGGCTGATCGGCGAGCGGGTAACGCGCCAGCGCGCGGCCGAGCCGGTCGAAGCCGTCCAACAGCGCAGGCCAGTCCTCGGCATCGGGCGGGCTTATGGCCGCGCCATAACCGAGTTCGCGCAGCAGCAGCAGCTCGAACGACAGCAGCGGCATCATCCAGCCTCGCGCCGAGGGCGCGACGCAAATCGCCTCCAGCAGCCCGCCGAGCGCCTGGTAAAGCGGGGCAAAGGGCTGACGCTCGGGTAGCGCCGTCGCCGCCAGCGCCGTGACCCAGGTGATCGCGGCGGCGGGGAGCGGCTCGCCCAGCCACGGACCTCGGCTCTCGACCAGCTCGAGCGTCAGGAACGGCAGCTGGCTGTCCGAACGCGCCCGCAACTCCGCCTCGACGACATTCCCCGGGATCAGCACCGGCCGCAGCCGCCGCCCCCGTCCTCCGGCGACATAGCCGGCGACCATGCCGTGATCGGCGGTGAGGACGCGGGCGATCACCGCCGTCTCGGCATGCGGTCGCGAGGCGCAGACGATGGCGGGCGCGCGAATGTGCATTGGACCGATGTGGCGGGGCGCCGCTCTCCCCGCAAGCTTCAGCCCCCCTTGTGGCTAAGGAACTTTGCGTGGCTCGCGGGCTTCTGCCACTGCTCGGCGGCGACCACCGTGTCGGCGGTGCATTTCCCAAGGAGCGAACGAGCGATGCTGAACCGCATTATTCCCGACGTGACCCTCAAGACCCGCGTGCGGGACGCTACGATTGAAGGGCCGAACCCCTTCCGCTGGAAGGATTTGAACGTCCGCGAGGCCTTCGACGGCAAGAAGGTGGTGGTCGACAACAATGATATCGTCGCTTGGTTCGAGGTGCCGGGGATCAACGACGCCGGCACCGACGAAGACCCCTATGGCCAGACCGCGCCCGAGAAGGTGCTGGAAGCCCTGAAGGGCGGCGCCGCCTGACCGACGATGCGCCCGCGCGGCCAGAGGGGGAGCGGGCGCGCGGCGTACCGCTGCTGATCACCGCCGAGCTGCCGGGCGATGTCCTAGCCTGGGCGGACCGGTTGCGTCGCGCCCATTATCCGGCCGAACGCAACCGCCTCCGTGCTCATGTGACCCTGTTCCATGCGCTGCCGCCTTCGGCCGAGGCCGAGCTTCGGCGGCTGCTCGCCGAACTGGCGCGTCAGCCGCCGCCGCTGGCCCGGATCGAAGGACTGATGAAGCTGGGGCAAGGCACGGCACTGGCCGTATCGAGCCCGCAAATGGTCGCGCTCCACGCAAGCATCGCCGAGCGGATGCACGGGCTGCTGACCCGTCAGGATGCTCAACCGCTGCGGCTCCACATCACCATCCAGAACAAGGTTAAGCCCGACGCGGCCCGCGCGCTCCAGGGCGAGTTGACGCCGCAGCTTCGCCCGATCGACTTCCGCTTCAGCGGCTTCGGGCTGTATGGCTGGGACGAAGGGCTGTGGCGCACGATCCGCGAGTTCCCGTTTCGCGGGTCGGTGGACGCAGCCGGGGGGCCGAACCAACGGAGAGGTTGACCACCCGTCACCCCCACCCTAAGAGCCCGCCTGCCCGCGCGGCGCCATGGCGATGGCGGAGTAGCTCAGCTGGTTAGAGCAGCGGAATCATAATCCGCGTGTCGGGGGTTCAAGTCCCTCCTCCGCTACCATCTTTGGTTCGATAGGTTCCAGGAGCTTTGGTAGCGCCAGACTCAGGCGATCCCTCGGGCGGTGGACGCCTGCTTCTTGCAGACGTCGTCCCGATGGTCGCTGGTCGAGAAGAACCCCTTGTACGCCATCGCCGCTTTTTCAACCTTCCCTCCGGCGAACGCCTTTTCGTCGGCCTCGTCGACATAGACGACGGTGCTCTGGCGCACGCGCTCGGCTTCCGCTGACATCGGGGCAGACTTCGGCGACAACCGCGGCAGCCAGCCGGCACCCGCCTAGTTGCCATCCTCCAGCAGGCAGATGGCGCCGTCGGCACCTTCCGAGATCTCGCGGACGCAGGTGGCTCCTGCTTATCCCCTGCCGAAGATGCCTCGCCGCTTGCCGCCAGGGCCGCCATTGGCGAAAGCAGGGCGAGGACCGGACGCTTGCGCATGCTCATCGAAACGCACGATTGCAGTGCCGGCGCCGACCTTACGGAAGCGGCGGCTTGCGAGCGCCTAGTGGTTGGTGTCGACGAGGCCGGGCGCGGGCCGCTGGCCGGGCCCGTGGTGGCGGCGGCGGTGGTGCTGTGCAAGCCGCGGCCCTCGGGGCTCGACGATTCCAAGAAGCTGAACCGCGAGACCCGCGCCATGCTGGAAGAGCGGATCAAGCGCCGCTGCCGGTGGGCGGTGGGGGTAGTCGAGGTCGACGATATCGAGCGGCTGAACATCTTCGGCGCGACGATGCTGGCGATGACGCTGGCGGTGACAGCGCTGTGCGACAAGTTGGGCGGGGAGCCCCATGCGGTACTGGTCGACGGCAACCTAACGCCGCGCGGCCGCTGCCTCGATTGGCGCTGGCCGGCGAAGCCGATTGTGGGCGGTGACGCAATCGAACCCTGCATCTCCGCCGCCTCGATCATCGCCAAGGAGCATCGCGACCGGCTGATGCGCGCGCTCGCCGCCGAGCACCCGCATTACGGCTGGGAGCGCAACGTCGGCTATGGCACCCCTGAGCACCTGGCCGCGCTGCGCCGCCATGGCGCCACTCCTCACCATCGTCGTGGCTTCGCTCCGGTGGCGCAGTTGGAGATGTTCGCTTGACCGGCTTCACCGCGACCGACGTCCCCGACCAGACCGGGCGCTGCGCTATCGTCACCGGCGCGAATACGGGCATCGGCTTCGAGGAAGCCAAGCTGCTCGCATCCAGGGGCGCGCGCGTCCTGCTCGCCTGCCGCGACGATGCCAAGGCGGCTCTAGCCGAGCGGCGCATCGGGGAGGCGGTGCCCGGCGCCGACATCGGCACCCTGCCGCTCGACCTTGCCGATCTCAACAGCGTCCGGCGCGCGGCGGCGATTGCATCGGACGAGCCACGGATCGATATCCTCCTCAACAACGCCGGTGTCATGTTTCCGCCGCTGACGCGCACAGCCCAGGGCTTCGAGCTGCAGTTCGGCGTCAACCATCTCGCCACCTTCGCCTTCACCGCGCTGATGCTGCCCAAGCTGATCGCAACCGGCGGGGCCCGGATTGTCGTTACCAGCAGCCTCGCGCATCAGCGCGGAACGATCCCGCGCGACGACCTCGACGCCCGGCACAGTTATCACCGCACCCAGCGCTATTCGGACAGCAAGCTGGCCAATCTGCTGTTCGTCTTCGAGCTGGACCGGCGGCTGCGCGCGGCTGGGCTGCCGGTCAGCGCGATCGCGTGCCATCCTGGCGTCGCCGCCACCGAGTTGGGCAGGCATTCCGGGCTGATGCGCGCCGTGTTCCCGGTTGTTGCGCCCTTGCTCAACAGTCCCGCAAAGGCGGCTTGGCCGGGGCTTCAGGCTGCGACCGACCCCCAGGCCGAGCCTGGCGGCTATTATGGGCCGCAGGGTCTGGGCGGGGCGAAGGGTCCCTCTGGCCCGGCCAAGCGCTCCGACGTGGCACGAGAGCCTGGACTCGCTCTCTGGCTGTGGGAGCAATCGATCGCCATGACCGGGATCGACCCCGGCTTGCCAGCCAGCTGAGACAACCGCACGGGGCGAGTCCTTTGGGCCACACCCAGAATCTATTGAGCTTCGCCCGAATCCCTGAGCTGAAGTTGTCGCTTGACGCGGAGTCCGCGAGGACTCACCCTGCCAAAAGGGCAACGAGGGGCATCTCGGATGAACGAAACGGGACTGCTGACAAGGGCGAGCGTGCGTGCACAGGCGGCTGCCTTGCCGCTCGGCCAGATCCTTGGCGGCGACTGCATCGAGGCGATGAAGGCGCTTCCCGCCGCGTCGGTGGACCTCGTCTTCGCCGATCCCCCATACAATCTGCAGCTCGGCGGCGACCTCAGCCGCCCCGACGGCAGCCATGTCGACGCTGTCACCGACGCCTGGGACCGGTTCGACAGCTTCGCCGCGTATGATGCCTTCACCCACGCCTGGCTGGCCGAGGCGCGCCGCGTGCTGAAGCCCGGCGGCTCGCTTTGGGTGATTGGCAGCTATCACAACATTTTCAGGGTTGGCGCGATCCTCCAGGACATTGGCTTCTGGATCCTCAACGACGTAGTCTGGCGCAAGGCCAATCCGATGCCCAACTTCAAGGGCACGCGGTTCACCAACGCGCATGAGACTCTGATCTGGGCCTCGACTGGCGAGAAGGCGCGCTACACGTTCAACTATCGGACAATGAAGACGCTAAACGACGAACTGCAGATGCGCTCCGACTGGTTGCTGCCGATCTGTGGCGGGCCGGAGCGGCTGCGGCGCGACGGCGTCAAGGCGCATCCGACGCAGAAGCCCGAGGCACTGCTCTACCGCATCCTGCTGGCGACCACGCATCGCGATGACGTCGTGCTGGATCCGTTCTTCGGCACCGGCACCACCGGCGCGGTCGCCAAGCGGCTGGGCCGGAACTGGATCGGCTGCGAGCGCGAGGAGAACTATCGCGCCATCGCCCGCGAGCGGATCGAAATGGCGCTGCCGCTCGACGAGAGTGCGCTGACGACGATGCAGAGCGGTAAATCGGCGCCGCGCGTCGCCTTCGGCCAGTTGATCGAGACCGGCTGGATCGCGCCTGGTCGGGTGGTCACCGACCGCAAGCGCCGCTTCACCGCCGTGGTCCGCGCCGATGGCTCGCTGGCCGCGGGTAGTGAGAGCGGCTCGATCCATGGCCTCGGCGCGCGGCTGCAGGGCGCGCCTTCGTGCAACGGCTGGAGCTTCTGGCACATCGAGCAGGAGGGCGCGCTGGAACCGCTCGATACGCTGCGCCAGCGCTACCTGCTGGCGACCGAGCCCTAGCCGGGTGAATGAGAGCTCCGCTTTGCCTGGTTTCGTCCTGCTGAAAATGTTTCAGCATCCATCCTGCCGCGGGCACCTTTCAGAGTGACGAGAGCCGGTCTTTACATCCGTCCTCTCGCCCTTCGCGATAGCCCGGAAGATGGCGCCGAGCGGCTGGCTGGCGGCATGGTCTGGGCGAGCCGCTTCGCGCTGCTGATCCGCGAGGAAGGCGAAATCATCGAACGGCGCGTGGTCGCCGCCCCGGATTTGGCCGAAGCGCTGACGTGCCTCCCTGACGCCTTCACGGAAGAGGGCGAGGCGCAGTGGTCGGCGCTGCGGCAGCCGCGCCCGCCGCTTGCATTGGGCAACACCACAGTTCCGTTGGACCAGCCACAGGTGATGGGGGTGCTCAACCTCACCCCGGACAGCTTCTCCGACGGCGGCGTGTTTCTTGACGATCCGGACGCGGCTCACGCGCATGCATTGGCGATGCTGGAGGCGGGCGCGGCGATCATCGATGTCGGTGGCGAATCGACCCGGCCGGGCGCGGTCGCGGTCAGGGAGGAGCAGGAACTGGCCCGCGTCGTTCCGGCGATCGAGCGACTTGCGGGGAGCGGCGCGGCGATCAGCGTCGACACGCGCCGCGCCGTTGTGATGGCGGCGGCGCTGGCGGCGGGCGCGCATGTCATCAACGATGTCTCGGCGCTGCGCCACGATCCGCGTAGCCTCGCGCTGGCCGCGAAATCCGGCGCGACGGTCGTGCTGATGCACGCGCCCGGGAGCGGCGACGACCTCCACGACGGCGCGGCCTATCGCGACATCGTGTTCGACGTGTTCGATTTCCTGCGCGAACGGCGCGATGCCGCGATCGCCGGCGGCATCCCCCGCAATCGCATCGTGCTCGATCCCGGCATCGGCTTCGGCAAGTCGCTCGCCGACAATCTGGCACTGATGAACGCGCTGACGATGTTCCACGCGCTCGGCCAGCCGCTGCTGGTCGGCGCGAGCCGCAAGCGGATGATTGGGGCACTGTCGATGGGGGAGGCCGCGACGCGGCGGCTCGGAGGTTCGCTGACGCTGGCGCTGCACGCGATGAACGCCGGGGTGCAGCTCATCCGCGTCCACGATGTTCACGAGACGGTTCAGGCGGCCGCCGTCTGGCGAGCCTTGCGCGAAGCCGCGCTCACCGGCCCCGATCGATAGGCCAAGTTCACCGTGTGGCGCGTTTGGCCCGCGCGAAGGCGAGCAGCGATCCGTAGCTTTCCAGCAACTCGCCATCGACCTCATCGTCGTCGATGACGATGTCGAGCCGGTCCTCGATCTCGGTCAGCAGCCCGGCGACAGCCATGGAATCAAGTTCGGGCAAATGGCCGAACAGTCCGGTGGCGTCAGTGAACCCGGCAACACGCTCGCGCCGCAGCCCGAGAACGTCGATGAGCACCGTGCGGAGCATTTCGTCGGTATCGCCTGGCATGGCCCCCCTCTTGGCTCACCGTGCAATGGGTGCAGCGCTCTAACCCCCCCGGCGCGGCGCGGCAAGTCGAAGCGCGGATTTCCCAGGCTTGCCGCAGGATGATGGCTTCACGCGATTGCACTTCAAGGCGTTCGCCGCGATATCCGTCGCCGAAAATGCCTGACTTGGAAGCACAAATCGTCGTACGTGGTGGAGTCCTCCCAGACGTGCTGCCGATCGACCATATCGCCCTGCGCGGTGAGGATGGGGCCGGTGCGCTGGTGCTGCGCGACCGCACATTGTGTTTCAACGAGCTTGAGGAGCAGGTGGCGCGCCTGGCAGGCTGGCTCGCGCAGCAGGTGCCCGAAGCGGGAGCGCGGGTCGCAAGCTGGGCGGCGAAGGGCGAACTGACCTGCCTGATGCCGCTCGCCGCGCCGCGCGCCAGCCTTGTCCATGTGCCGGTCAATCCGTTGCTTAAGCGCGCGCAGGTCGCGCACATCCTTGCCGACAGTGGCGCGCGGCTGATCGTCGGTACGCCCGCCCGGCTGGCGACGTTGGAGGCGACGGATTTGCCGGAGGGCTGCGCGGCGATTTCCGAGACCGAGGCGCTGGCGGGTACGGCGCAATCATCGCCGCTGCCGCCCTCCGCCGCCGGTGCGGACATGCTGGCCGCTATCCTTTACACCAGCGGTTCGACCGGACGGCCAAAAGGGGTGATGCTCAGCCACGCCAATCTGTGGCTCGGGGCGGAGAGCGTCGCTTCCTATCTCGGCATCGCGCGCGACGATCGCGCGCTGGCGGTGCTGCCACTGGCCTTTGACTATGGGCAGAGTCAGCTGCTTTCGAGCTGGTACGCCGGCGCCTCCGTCGTCCCGCTCGACTACCTGACGCCGCGCGACGTGGTGAAGGCGGTCGAGCGCCACGCGATCACCACGCTCGCCGCCGTGCCGCCGCTGTGGGTGCAGCTTGCGGAAGTCGAATGGCCTGCGGCCACCGCCGCGTCGCTGCGCCGGCTGACCAACAGCGGCGGGGCGCTGACGCCGACGCTCGTCCATAGGCTGCGGGCGCTGTTCCCGGAGGCGCGGCTGTTCGCCATGTACGGGTTGACCGAGGCGTTTCGCTCGACCTTTCTCGACTCGGCGTTGATCGACCGCCATCCGACCTCGATCGGCCGCGCGATTCCCCATGCCGAGGTGCTGGTGGCGGGGGAGGACGGGGAAATCGCGGCGGATGGCGTCGAAGGGGAACTCGTCCACTGCGGTCCGTTGGTCGCGAAAGGCTATTGGCGCGATCCGGCGCGGACCGCCGCACGCTTCCGCCCGGCGCCGAGCGTGTCGCACTATGGCGGCACGGCGGTGTGGTCTGGAGACCGGGTCGAGCGCGACCCGCAAGGGTTGCTCAGTTTCGTCGGCAGGCGGGACGCAATGATCAAGAGCGCGGGAAACCGGATCAGCCCGCAAGAGATCGAAGAGGCAGCGCTGGCCACCGGGCTCGTCGCCGAGGCGGTCGCGCTTGGCGTACCCGATGAGCGGCTTGGCCAGGCGGTGCATCTGGTGGTACGAGCCGCGCCAGGTACCTCAGACATGGACGAACAACTGCGATCTAAGCTTATGCAAGAGCTCCCGAATTTCATGCAGCCCCGCGTGCTTCACTGGCGGACGGCGTTGCCGATCGGACCGAACGGCAAAATCGATCGCGCGGCGCTGCTGGCGGAGCTGGCGGGGTGAAGCCGCTCGGCCCGATCCCACCCGGCTTCGCGGCGAGCAATGGCATGCTGGTCATTGGTGGCGCGCCCGTCACGGAGTTGGTCGCGCATGCGGGCGGCACGCCGCTGTTCGTCTATGATGCCGATCGCATCCGCGCCACGGTGGCACGCCTGCGAAGCGCGCTGCCCCGTCGGGTGGCGCTGCATTATGCTGTTAAAGCAAATCCTTACCAGCCGATCCTACGGGTGTTTTCATCACTGGTCGATGGTTTCGACATTGCCTCTGGGGGCGAGCTGGGCATGGTGCGCGAGGCTGGCATCGATCTGGCGACGGTAAGTTTTGCCGGTCCCGGAAAGCGCGACGCCGAGCTGGAGGCTGCGATCATCTCGGGGGTGACGCTCAACCTGGAATCGGAGGGTGAGGCGGATCGCGCGCTGGCGATTGCCGAACGGCTCGGCGTCCGGCCCCGCCTGGCGATCCGGGTCAATCCTCCGTTCGACCTCAAGGGCTCGGGGATGAAGATGGGCGGCGGCGCCAAGCCGTTCGGCGTCGATGCCGAGCGGGTGCCGGCGCTGGCGCGACGGGTGATTGCCAGCGGCGCCGATTGGCGGGGCTTCCACATCTTTGCCGGCAGCCAGTCACTCGACGCCGAGGCGATTGCCGAAAGCCAGGCGCAGACGCTGCATCTCGCGGCGAGTCTTGCGGAGGACAGCGGCGACTCCCTGCCGCGCTGTAACCTCGGCGGCGGTTTCGGGATCCCCTACTTCCCGGGCGATGCGCCGCTCGACGTGGAACTGATCGGCGCGCGGCTTGGCGAAAGTCTCGAACGATTACCGCCGGTTCTCGCTGATACCGCGTTCTGTGTCGAGCTTGGCCGCTATCTGGTCGGCGAGGCCGGCGTCTACCTGACCCGCATCGTCGACCGCAAGGTGAGCCACGGCGAGACCTTCCTGGTCACCGATGGCGGCCTCCATCACCAGCTTGCCGCCTCCGGGAACTTCGGCACCGTCGTGCGGCGCAACTACCCGACGGCAATCGCTACCCGCTTCGGCGCGCCAGCACAGGAGGTGGCGTCGATCGTCGGCTGCCTGTGCACCCCGCTCGACCGCCTCGCCGACAAAGCCTTCTTCCCGCGCGCCGAAGTCGGCGATCTGGTCGCGATCTTCTGCGCCGGCGCTTACGGCGCAAGCGCAAGTCCCTCGGCGTTTCTCGGGCAGGGGCCTGCACGCGAGGTGCTGGTATAAGCGCGGCGCCATTCCTCCCCGTGCCGGGGAGGATCGCGCATCACGCGTCGATCAATTCCGGGTCCAGCTCACCGGCACGGTTCTGGATGAAGTGGAAGCGGTGTTCGGGGTTGCGGCCCATCAGCCGGTCGACCAGCTCCTTGATCGCCTGACGCTGTTCGTACTGTTCGGGAACGGTGACGCGGATCAGGCCGCGCGTTGCCGGGCTCATCGTTGTTTCGCGCAACTGCTGGGGGTTCATCTCGCCGAGGCCCTTGAACCGTGACACCTCGACCTTCTTGCCCTTGAACAGCCCCGCCTCGATCTCGGCGCGATGGGCATCATCACGGGCGTAGGCGGAGGTTGCGCCCGAAGTCAGCCGGTAAAGCGGCGGCTGCGCCAGGTAGAGGTGCCCGCGCCGCACCAGCTCGGGCATTTCCTGGAAGAAGAAGGTTATCAGCAGCGTCGCGATATGGGCGCCGTCGACGTCGGCGTCGGTCATGATAACGATGCGGTCATAGCGCAGCGCGTCGGGGTTGCAGTCCTTGCGACTGCCGCAGCCCAGCGCCAGGATCAAATCGGCGATCTCGGCGTTGCCGCGAATCTTATCGGGGCTGGCGCTGGCGACGTTGAGGATTTTCCCGCGGATCGGCAGGATTGCCTGCGTCTTGCGGTCGCGCGCCTGCTTGGCGCTGCCCCCGGCCGAATCTCCCTCGACGATGAACAACTCGGTCTCGCCGGGTCCCTCGCCGGAGCAATCGGTGAGCTTGCCGGGGAGGCGGAGCTTGCGCGCGTTGGTCGCGGTCTTGCGCTTGACCTCGCGCTCGGCCTTGCGCCGCAGCCGCTCGTCCATCCGCTCGATCACGGCGCTCAGCAGCGCCCTCCCACGCTCGGGATTGTCGCCGAGGTAATGGTCGAAATGATCGCGGACCGCATTTTCGACGAGCCGCGCTGCCTCGGGACTGGTCAGCCGGTCCTTGGTCTGGCTCTGGAACTGCGGATCGCGCAGGAACAGCGAGAGCGTCACCTCGCTACCGGTCATGATGTCCTCGGGCGCGATCTCGCGCGCCTTTTTCTGGCCGACCAGCTCGCCGAAGGCGCGGATGCCCTTGGTCAGCGCGGCGCGCAGCCCCTGCTCGTGCGTGCCGCCGTCGGGATTTGGGATAGTGTTGCAATACCAGCTGAAGGCGCCGTCCGACCACAGCGGCCAGGCGATCGCCCACTCTACGCGGCCCCGCTCCTCGGGAAAGTCCTGGCGGCCGGTGAAGAAAGCGCTGGTTACGCATTCGCGCGATCCGACCTGCTCGGCCAGGTAGTCGGCCAGCCCGCCAGGGAACTGGAAGACCGCCTCGGCCGGAACCTCGGCGTCCGCCTGCGAGGCAGGGCAGCGCCAGCGAATTTCGACTCCGGCATGCAGATAGGCCTTGGAGCGGGCGAGGCGGAACAGCCGCGCCGGCTTGAACCGCGCCGCCTCACCGAAAATCTCGGCGTCAGGGGTGAAGGCCACCGTCGTGCCGCGCCGGTTGGGCGTCGCACCGATCCGCTGCAGCGGCCCAAGCGGCGCCCCGCGCGCGAACTCCTGCGCGAACAGCTCGCGGTTGCGCGCCACCTCGACACGGGTGTGGCTGGAGAGCGCATTGACCACCGACACGCCGACGCCGTGCAACCCGCCCGAGGTCGCGTAGGCCTTGCCCGAAAACTTGCCGCCCGAATGCAGCGTCGTCATGATGACTTCCAGCGCCGACTTGCCGGGAAAGCGCGGATGCTCGTCAACCGGGATACCGCGCCCGTTGTCGGCCACCGTCAGCCCGCCGCCGTCCTCCAGCGTCACTTCTATGCGTGTGGCATGGCCGGCCACGGCCTCGTCCATGGCGTTGTCGATGACTTCGGCGGCGAGGTGGTGGAGCGCGCGCTCGTCGGTGCCGCCGACATACATGCCCGGCCGCCGCCGGACCGGCTCGAGCCCCTCGAGCACCTCGATCGCCGAGCCGTCATAGGCCTCGCCGGCGGTGGCGGCGGGGAGCTTGTCGAACAGATCGTCGGCGGCCATCGCCGGCCTATAGGATGCGCGCGATTCCGCCTGCAAGCAGGCCCCAAACCTTATCCGCCGTGCTTATCCGCCGTCGCCGAACCTCGCTGGGGCGGGGCTGACCACGGCGACACCGCCGGCACGCACCTCGCGCACCTCGAGCGCGCGCTCGACAACGCCGTCGGGGCCGAAGCGGAAGGCGCCGTCGAGGCCGAGGAAGCCACTGGGATCGACCAGCCGGTCGAGCGGGAACGGCGAACCCGGCCGCCAGTCCCGCGCGACTCGTAAAGTCAGCAGTACCGCGTCGTAGCCCATCGTCGCCAACCGATAGGGCTGCGCGCCGAAGCGAGACTTGTAGCTTGCCGAGAACTGGCGGAAGCGGGTGTCGGACAGCGCCGAGAACCAGGCGCCGCGCAGCGCCGGATTGGCGGCGACCACGCCATCACCGCTCCACAACTCGGTGCCGAGCAGGCGCGGCCCGCCGTTCGCCGACTTGCGAAGCTGCGGCGCGGCGAGGCTGGCGATCCGGCCGCCGTCGACGATCATCACCGCGTCGAAGCCGCCCTTGTCGCTCAGCCGCCGGGCGGCGCTGGCCACCGAGGTGTTGCCACGGTCGTAGGGCTCCATCGCAGCGACTGCTCCGCCGGCCCGCCGAGCGGAGGCGAGCAGCGCCGACGACGTGCGCTGGCCATATTCGCCGCGGGGCACCAGCGCCGCGTAGCTCCTGACGCCGTGTTCGGCGGCATAGCGCAGCGTCCGATCGACCGATTCGCTTGGGATGGTCCCCATGATGAAAACCTGGCGGCTCGCCGCCGAGGCATCGTTGGAGAAGGCGATGACCGGGACGTCGACCGGGCGAGCGGCGGCGGCGACTTGCGAAATGTCCTGCGCCATCAGCGGGCCGAGGATCAGGCCATTGCCGTCGGCCACCGCCCGGCTCGCGGCCGCACCGGCATCGGCGCCGGTGTCGTAATTGGTGATCCGCAGGTTGCGTGCGTTGGTGTCGAGCAGCGCCATCGTCGCGGCGTTGGCGATCGACTGGCCGACGGCCGCATTCGGCCCGGTCAGCGGCACCAGCAGCGCGACGCGGTGGCGCTCGGCGTCCTGGGGCAGGCTGCTCACCGGCGGCGGTGGCGGTGGCGGCGGCGCGACCGGCCCCCTCGGCTTGGGCACCACCTGACAGCCGGCGAGCAGCGCCAGCCCGGCGATCACCGCCATCCGGCGCGGCGTGAGGAACCTGTCTGTCATGGCTTGCCGCTCCCGGGGTGGCTGGTCCAAAGCTGAGCCGATGGATACTTCCCTGCCGGCCGGGCTCTATATTGTCGCAACGCCGATTGGCAATCTCGGCGACATCACCTTGCGCGCGATCGAGGTGCTGCGTGGCGTGGTGGCGGTGGCCTGCGAGGACACGCGGGTGACGGGGCGGCTGCTCCACCATCTCGGCATCGAGCAGCGGATGATCCGCTATGACGATCACGCGGCCGAGGCCGACCGGGCGCGGCTGCTCGCGCTCGCTGCGGCGTCGCCGGTCGCGCTGGTGAGCGACGCGGGGACGCCGCTGATCTCCGATCCAGGCTACAAGCTCGCGCGCGAGGCGCGGGAGGCGGGGGTTCTGGTGACGAGCATCCCGGGTGCCAGCGCGGCGACGGTGGCGCTGACGTTGTCGGGGCTGCCGACCGATCGTTACCTGTTCGCGGGCTTCCTCCCGGCCCGGGGCGGGGCGCGTGAGCGGGCGCTGGCCGAGCTGGCTGCGGTGCCCGCGACGCTGGTGTTCTACGAGACGGCGCCCCGCTTGCTCGATGCCCTCGCGGCGATCGGAGCGGCATTGCCCGGTCGCGAGGTGGCGGTGGCCCGCGAGCTGACAAAGCGCTTCGAGGAATGCCGGAGCGGCAGCGCCGAGTCGCTCACCGCGCATTACACCGAGCATCCGCCCAAGGGCGAGATCGTGCTGATGGTGGGGCCGCCGGTGAAGGGTCCGGCCGAGCTGGAGGAGGCCGAGGTCGACGAACTGCTGCGCGTCGAGCTGTCGCTTTGCAAGCCGTCGCAGGCGGCGGCAAGCGTCGCACGGGCCACCGGCCTTGATCGCCGCGCGCTTTACGCCCGCGCACTGGCACTCAAGTGAGCGCGAGGACACCCAATCGCCGCGAGCGCGCGGAGCGGCGGGGTAGGCGGGGCGAGACGCTGGCGGTCTGGTATCTGCGGCTCACCGGCTGGAGGATTCTCGCGCAGCGGGTGAAGACCCGGCGGGGGGAGATCGACATCGTCGCGAAGCGCTGGCGGACGCTAGCCTTTGTCGAGGTCAAGTGGCGGGCGCGAGGTGAGGACCTCGGCCTGGCAATCGATGGATGGCGGCTGCGGCGGGTCGCGGCGGCGGCAGGGGCCGTCGCCCCGCGCTACGTGAAACCGGGCGACCTCATGCGGATCGACGTGCTGCTGCTTGCGCCCGGGCGTTTGCCACGCCACATCGCCAACGCCTGGATGCCGTGACCGGCGTGGGTGGCGGAGGTGGGCGCCCGACCCTTTGCCCAACAACCCGGAGCCCCCCGCATGACCCTGCGCGTCGCCGTCCAGATGGACCCGCTCGAGAGGATCAATACCGCCGGCGATTCGACCTTTGCGTTGATGCTGGCGGCGCAGGCGCGCGGGCTGCCACTGTGGCACTACGACGTGACCACGCTCACCTATGAGAGCGGTGAGGGTCGGCTCACCGCCTGGGCGGCGCCGGTCACCGTGCAGCGCGTCGCCGGCGATCATTTCGCGTGCGGCGAGCATCGCCGCATCGATCTCGCCCGCGACGTCGATGTGGTGCTGATGCGGCAGGATCCCCCGTTCGACCTCGGCTACATCACCGCCACCTTCCTGCTCGAGCGGCTCGCCGGGCAGACGCTGGTGGTCAACGATCCGGCCTCTGTGCGCAACGCGCCAGAGAAGGTCTTCGTGCTCGATTATGCGCGCTTCATGCCGCCGACGCTGGTGGCGCGGCGGATCGAGGACGTGCGCGACTTCCACTTGCGGAACCCGGGCGACCTCGTCGTCAAGCCGCTCCACGGCAACGGCGGCAAGGCGGTGTTCCGCATCCCCGCCGACGGATCGAACCTCGGCGCGCTGGCCGAACTGTTCGGGCAGGTCTGGCCCGAGCCGTTCATGGTCCAGCCCTTCCTCCCCGAGGTGGCCGAGGGCGACAAGCGCATCGTCCTGGTCGACGGAGAGTTCGCCGGCGCAATCAACCGCCGCCCCGGCGAAGGCGAGTTCCGCTCCAACTTGGCAGTCGGCGGCTCGGCGGAAGCGGCGGTGCTGACCGTGCGCGAGGAGGAGATCTGCGCGGCGCTCAGGCCCGAGCTGAAGGCGCGCGGGCTGGTCTTTGTCGGCATCGATGTGATCGGCGGCAAATGGCTCACCGAGATCAACGTCACTTCGCCCACCGGCATCGTCGCCATCGATCGGTTCAACGGCACCGATACCGCCGCGGCGATCTGGGACGCGATCGAGGCTCGGCACGCGGCGATGATAGGCGGATAGGATGAACGCGTCTGGCGGGCACCAATTGCGACCGACTCTGGACTCCTTTCGAGGAGGCCGAAACGCGCTTTGTTCCACGGACCGGTGCTGCCTCGCGGCGGAACGTCGACCTGGCCGGAGCCGCCACGGGAGATTGAGCATTCCCCTGTTATGACCGAATGGATCGTGCGGCTGATTGAGTGGGGCGGCTATTGGGGCATCATCGTCCTGATGGCGCTGGAGAACATATTTCCGCCGCTCCCTTCCGAAGCAATCATGGGTTTGGGGGGCATCCTGGTGGCGCGCGGCGCGATGCAATTCTGGCCGCTGCTGCTGGCCGGAACGCTGGGAACGGTGGTGGGCAACTACTTCTGGTTCCTGCTCGGCGATCGTTTCGGATATCAGCGGCTCGAACCGCTGGTGCGGCGTTGGGGCCGGTGGCTGACGGTCGAATGGCACGATGTCGAGCGCGCCAGCCACTTTCTTCGGCGGCACGGACAGTGGGTCGTCTTTGGGCTGCGCTTCTCGCCCTTTTTCCGCACGCTGATCTCAGTTCCGGCAGGGCTCAGCCACATGAACCACGCCCGGTTTCTGGTGTTCACCGCTGGCGGCTCGGCGATCTGGAACGCGCTGCTGATCCTCGGCGGCCATTGGCTTGGCGCCACGCTTGCCGATGCCGAACGCTGGCTGATCTACTTGACGGTGGCAATCGGCGCGGGAACGCTTGTGGTCTACCTCTGGCGGCTGTCGACGTGGAAGCCGCGGGGGCCCGTGGAACAGGACGCGCTGGGCCCCTAGGCGCGGGGATGCGCATGGCGGTAGACGTCGAGCAGCACCGCCGCATCGACCTTGGTGTAGATCTGGGTCGAACCGAGGCTGGCGTGGCCGAGCAGCTCCTGCAGCGAGCGCAGATCGGCGCCGGCGCTCAACAGATGCGTCGCAAAGCTATGGCGCAGCGCGTGCGGCGTGGCGGTGGGCGGCAGGCCAAGCGCGAACCGCGCCCGCGCCATCGCCTTGCGCACCACCCCTGGCGAGAGAGGTCCACCCTTGGCCCCCCGAAACAATGGCGTCTGGCGCGCGGCCTGCCACGGGCATTTGTCGAGGTAATCGGCGACGGCCTCGCGAACGATCGGCAGCAGCGGCACGACGCGCTGTTTGCCGCCCTTTCCCGTGACGGTCAGGACCTCGCCGAGCGGCAGCGCCGCCCCGGTCAGCGCCAAGGCCTCGGCGATGCGCAGCCCGGCGCCATACAGCAGCAGCAGCACCGCGCGGTCGCGCGCGCCGATCCACGGCGCGGACGCGTCCTCGTCCACCGCGACGGCGAGGTTGACCGCCTCGTCCGGCGTCACCGGGCGCGGCAGTCCCTTGCGGACGCGCGGCCCGCGCACACGCGGCGGGGTCGCTTCGGGTAGGCCCGCCTGGTCGCGGGCGAAGGCGAGGAAGCTCTTGAGCGCCGAAAGTTCGCGCGCCGCCGAGACGTTGCCGATCCCCTCGGCGCGGCGTGCCGCGAGGTGCCGGCGCAGCGCCGCCGCATCGAGCCGGGCGAGGGTGCTCCAGCCTGCGTCGCCTACCGCGTCCAGCAGCCGCGCCGCAGTCGCGACGTAGGCCCGTACCGTATGCGGTGAGCGGCGCCTGCCGAACGCCAGATGCGCGCCCCAGCTTTCCAGCATATCCGGCCGGGTCGGCATGTCAGGCGGCGAGCAGTGCCGTCGGCACCAGCTCGCCAAGCAGCGCGTCCAGCAGGGGCATGCCGGCCGGGGTCAGGCCGATGCGCGCTTCGGTCCGCCAGACGAGGCCCTGCATCTGGTAGAAGGCAAGCTTGGCGGGATCGCAGACCTCGCGCTCGTCGAGCCCGAACCGTGCGGCGATGCCGGTCAGGTCCACGCCTTCGGCAAGCCGCAACCCCATCAGCATAGCCTCGGCGGCCTGTTCGGTGGATTCGAGCGCCGTCGTCGCACGGATGCCGTTGCCGCTGTCGGCAATGGCGCGGAGCCAATTTTCGGGCTTGGCGTGACGCACCGTCGCAACGCCGTGGCGGCGTCCGTGCGCGCCGGGACCGATCCCGCAATAGTCCTGGTAGCGCCAATAGGTGAGGTTGTGCCGGCTTTCCTCGCCCGCCCGGGCGTGGTTACTGACCTCATAAGCGGGAAGCCTTGCGGCGGCGGTAATCTCGCCAGTCAGCGCGAACAGTTCGGCGCTGGCGTCGTCATCGAGCGGGGCGAGCGCGCCCTGTCGCACCATCGTGGCGAAGCGCGTGCCGGGCTCGATGGTAAGCTGGTAGAGCGACAGGTGGCCGGTGCCAAACGCCAGCGCGCGCCGCAGCTCCGCTTCCCAGTCATGCGGAGATTGGCCGGGCAGAGCGTAGATCAGGTCAAAGCTGACGCGCGAGAAATGGCGCTGCGCCACGTCCAGCGCGGCGAGGCCCTCCGCCGCGTCATGCAGCCGGCCGAGAAAGCGTAGCGCGGCGTCGTTGAGCGATTGCAGCCCGAGCGAAACCCGGTTGACCCCGACCGAGGCGAGCGCCGCGTAGTTCGCGGCCTCGACCGAAGAGGGATTGCCTTCGAGCGTGATCTCGATACCCGGCGTGAAGCCCCACAGGCGCTCGGCCTCCTCGATCAACCGAGCCACCAGCGCGGACGGCATCAGCGACGGGGTGCCGCCGCCGAAGAAGATCGATTCGAGCGGTTCGCCGCCGGCGACTTCGGCCTCGTGCCGCATGTCGGTAAGCAGCGCGTGTTCCCACTGCTCGTGATCCACGCCGGCGCGGACATGGCTGTTGAAGTCGCAATAGGGGCATTTCGCCAGGCAGAAGGGCCAATGGATATAGAGCGCGCGGGCCATGGCGCGGTAATCTAGCTACCGAACTGACCGGCGACCAGCTTGGCGAAAGCGTCGGCCCGGTGGCTGATGCGGTGCTTCTCGGCAGGGTCGAGTTCGGCGAAGCTGCGGTCGTAGCCGTCGGGAACGAACACCGGATCGTAGCCGAAGCCCATCGTTCCGCGCGGCGGCCAGTTATAGGAGCCGTCAACCCGGCCTTCGTACAACAAGCTGGTTCCGTCCGGCCAGGCGATCGCGAGCGCACAACTGAACCAGCAGGCGCGGTCGGCGGCCTCGCCGATCTCCTGCAGCATGCCCTCAACCTTGCCCATTGCCATGTACCAGTCGCGGCCGGGTGGACCCTCGAACCACTGCCGCTCGGCCCAATCGGCGGTGTAGACGCCGGGCCTCCCGGCCAAGCCGGCGACGGACAATCCACTGTCGTCCGCGAGGGCGGGGAGCTGCGAGGCCTCGGCAGCGGCGCGCGCCTTGATCAGCGCGTTCTCGGCGAAGCTGGTGCCGGTTTCCGCCGGCTCCGGCAGTCCGAGCGCGCCGGCGGAGACGCACTCCACCGCATGGGGCGCCAGCAGCGCGCCGATCTCACGCAGCTTGCCGGCATTGTGCGTGGCGATGACGATAGTGCCGGTGAGGCGGCCGTTCATCCCCCCGCCGCCACCGCCGCTGCCTGCGCCGCGAAGATGCGGTCGCAGCCGATCCGGGCGAGGCGCAGCAGGCGCAGCAGGTCTTCCTCCTCGTAGGTGGCGCCCTCAGCGGTCGCCTGGACCTCGGCGATGTGGCCGCCCTCGATCAGCACGAAGTTGGCGTCGGCGTCGGCGGCGCTGTCCTCGGCATAGTCGAGGTCGAGCACCGGCTGGCCCTGCCAGATGCCGCAGCTGACCGCCGCAACCTTGCGCGTCAACGGATCGTCGGCGAGCAGGCCCTTGGCGCGCAGACCGTCCACGGCGAGCCGCAGTGCCACCCACGCGCCCGAGATCGCCGCTGTGCGAGTGCCGCCGTCGGCTTGGATCACATCGCAATCGAGCACGACCTGGCGCTCGCCTAGCTTCCTGAAATCGGTGACAGCACGTAAGCTTCTGCCGATAAGGCGCTGAATTTCCTGCGTTCTCCCGGACTGCTTGCCTTTCGCCGCCTCGCGTTGCCCGCGGGTGTGGGTGGCGCGCGGCAGCATCGAATATTCGGCGGTGACCCAGCCCTCGCCCTTGCCGCGCATGAACGGCGGCACCTTCTCCTCGACGCTCGCCGTCACCAGCACCTTGGTGTCGCCAAACGCGACCAGCACCGACCCTTCGGCATGCTTGGTGAAGCGGGTCTCGAAAGAAATCGCGCGCATCTCGTCGACGGCGCGGGCGGAAGGTCTCATCATGCTCTCCTGGTGCCGCCTGGGGCCGGCCGCAGCGCCGTCCTTTAGGCCACGCGGTGCCGAATGGAAGGGCAGAGCGACCCTCGTTGCGAGTTTGGTCGGAACCTTTACAACACCCCGCATGGCCACGCCGCCCGTCACCGAGCTGACCGATCGCGCCCGGGAGATCTTCCGGCGGGTGGTCGATGGCTATCTGACCTCCGGCCAGCCGGTCGGCTCCAAGACGCTCGCCGGGGGAAGCGGGCTCAACCTTTCCCCGGCTTCGATCCGCTCGGTGCTGGCAGACCTTGAGGCGCTCGGGCTGCTGGCGGCGCCGCATACCAGCGCCGGGCGGATGCCGACCGACCTTGGGCTGCGCCTGTTCGTCGACGGGATGATGCAGGTCGCCGAACCCACCGCCGAGGAGCGCGCGGCGATCGAGCGTGGGTTGTTCGCCCCCGGGCCGATCGAGGCCGCGCTGGCGGCGACCAGCGCGGCGCTGTCCGAGCTGTCGGCCTGCGCCGGGGTGGTGATGGTGCCGCGCCGCGAGCCCCGGCTGACGCAGCTCAGCCTGGTGCGGCTATCGCCCAACCGCGCGCTGGCGGTTCTGGTCGGGGACGATGGCGCGATCGACAACCGCGTCGTCGAGCTGCCGATGGGGCTGGGCGCGACAACGCTGGAGCAGGTGTCCAATTATATCACCTCGCGTTTGGCCGGCCGCACGCTGTCCGAAGCCGGCACAGCGATGCGGGCGGAGATCGCCTCAGGCCGCTCGGCGCTCGATGCCGCGAGCCGCGACCTCGTCGAGCGCGGGCTGGCGCTGTGGAGCGCCGACGCGCTGCAACGCCCGGTGCTGATCGTGCGCGGCCAGGCGAATCTGCTCGACGCGGCGGCGCTGTCGGATGTCGAGCGGGTCCGCTCGCTGCTCGATGAGCTGGAAGACAAGCAATCGGTCGCCGAGCTGCTGGACCTTGCCCGTTCCGCCGAATCGACGCGGATCTTCATCGGATCGGAGAACCGGCTGTTCGCGCTTTCGGGTTCGTCGATTATCGCCTCGCCCTATCGCGACCGCGAGGGCAGGGTAGTCGGCGTGGTCGGCGTGATCGGCCCGACGCGGTTGAATTACGCGCGCGTTGTCCCCATGGTGGACTTCACCGCCCAGTCGATGGGCAAGCTGATAGGCTGACAGGATTTACCGAGACAATGAGCAATGACACCAGGCCGCAGGACGATCCCGCGGTTGCCGAGGAGTTGAGGGGCGTTCCCGAGGAGCTGATTGACGGCGCCGATGCCGGTGCCGACGACGAAGCGGCTGCGTTGCGCGAGGAACTCGCGACCGCCCGGCAAGAGGTGCTCTACGCCCGGGCGGAGACGCAGAACCTGCGCCGCCGGATGGAAAAAGACATCGCCGATACCCGCGCCTATGCCGCCACCGGCTTCGCCCGCGACATCCTGCCGATCGCAGACAACCTCGCCCGCGCGCTGTCGACGCTGCCCGAGGAATTGCGCGAGAACGAGAAGCTCAAGCCGCTGATCGCCGGCATCGAGGCGACCGGCCGCGAAATCGACAAGGCGTTCGGCCAGCACGGCATCACCCGCATCGCCGCGATGGGCCTGCCGCTCGACCCGCATCAGCATCAGGCGATGCTCGAGGTGCCCTCGGCCGATGCCGAGCCTGGCACGGTCGTGCAGGAACTACAGGCGGGTTACATGATCAAGGACCGCCTGCTCCGCCCGGCGATGGTGGCGGTGGCGAAGAAGGCGGAGTGAGCTTCGCTCTTCGAGGCGAGGTCCTAATTCACTCAATTGGGCTGGTCGACACCGGGAAGTTGACCAGCAGGTCATAGGCCGCCCCGTCCCCCACACCTGGCAGCGTCGCGCCGCTCCGCAGCAGGAAGGCGTGGCGGACGATCTCCGCCTGTTGCTCGATGCCGTAGCGGGTGAGCGGCCAGCCCGGCTTGAGGCTGTAATCGTAGCGGCAGAACGGATGCCGCATCAACACAAGCCACAGCCGCCCGTGCTTCTGCGTCTGCCAGACGTGGGTTATCTCGTGCAGGAATAACCCTTTGAGGTCGATCGACGCTTGGGCGAAGTCGTCACAGTACCAAGGCGAGGCGGGGTGAAAATGAATGTGGCCGCAGGGCGCCATCAGCGTTCCGCGAGGCTGCAGCGGGAACCAGCGACGGCGGCGAATCCGAACCGGGGCGCAGTCCACAGCATCGCCGAAGACCGAGCGGACCAGCGCGATTTCGCCGCCGGTCAGCGGCCTCTCGGCGCCGATCGGGCAGCCAAGGCCGGGGTCAGTGCTACTCAGCGCATGTCCATCTTCATCGCGTGGGCGTCACCGTCTCCGGGAGCCCTCACCGCGACGGGGGCCGCGAGCGTCTCGCCGTTCGCGAAGCTCATCGTCATCTCGGTGCTCGTGCCGGCCACAAGCGAAGGTGCGATGCCGAAGACCATGACATGCCTGCCGCCGGGGGCGAAAGCGATGGTTGCGCCCGGCGGCACGACCAGCGTGGCGAGGGGTTTCATCGTCCGGCCGCTGGTTTCGTGCATTTCCGCCCTAGTGGCGCCCTCGATATGGACGGCGACAGCCTTCACCGACACGGCGCCGGTGTTGCGCAGCGTAAAATAGACCGCGCCGGGACGGCCGCCGACTGCCGGAAGCGTGAGCCGCGCCTCGCTCAGGCTCAACCCCGACTTGGCGTCCGGTGCGGCGGAAGTCTTACCGGATGCTTCGCCCGCCGGCTCGACCGATTCCTGGCAGCCGCCAAGCGCCAGCACTGTCCCGACGAGGGTCACGCCAATGCCGATGGCGAGGGGTTTGAATGCGCGCATGACGGGCGATTTCCTCAGCTCTGACGGGGGTCCTACGAGGGGCTCCGCTAATACCGCAACGCTCTTGTGCCAAGCGAAACCGCCCCTATATCCGCCGCGACGACAGCAACGTTACGAGCCGCTGAACCGCCTTGCCTATTCGGGAGGCGAGCCGCGCGGTGTCGACCAAGACGTGAGGAATGGATAGAATGGCTAAAGTAATCGGTATCGATCTCGGCACCACCAACAGCTGCGTTGCCGTGATGGACGGTGGCACCCCCAAGGTGATCGAAAACTCCGAAGGCGCGCGCACCACGCCCTCGATCGTCGCCTTTACCAAAGACGGTGAGCGGCTGATCGGCCAGCCGGCCAAGCGCCAGGCGGTGACCAATCCCGACAATACTATCTTCGCGGTGAAACGCTTGATCGGCCGCCGCTTCGACGATCCGATCACCCACAAGGACATGGAGCTCGTCCCCTATACGATCGCCAAGGGGAAGAACGGCGATGCCTGGGTCTCGGCCGGCGGCACCGATTATAGCCCGTCGCAGATATCGGCCTTCATCCTTCAGAAGATGAAGGAAACCGCCGAGGCCTATCTCGGCGAGAAGGTCACTCAGGCGGTGATCACCGTGCCCGCCTATTTCAACGATGCTCAGCGCCAGGCGACCAAGGACGCCGGCCAGATCGCCGGCCTCGAGGTGCTGCGCATCATCAACGAGCCCACCGCGGCGGCGCTCGCCTATGGCCTTGAGAAGAACGACGGCAAGACCATCGCCGTCTACGACCTTGGCGGCGGCACCTTCGACATCTCGGTGCTCGAGATCGGTGACGGCGTGTTCGAGGTCAAGTCGACCAATGGCGATACCTTCCTCGGCGGCGAGGACTTCGATTCCCGCGTCGTCGAATATCTGGCCGATCGCTTCAAGGCGAAGGAGAACATGGACCTCCGCAACGACAAGCTCGCGCTGCAGCGGCTGAAGGAAGCCGCCGAGAAGGCGAAGATCGAGCTGTCCAGCGCGCAGACCACCGAGGTCAATTTGCCCTTCATTACGGCGCGCATGGAAGGCGGCTCGACCACGCCGCTCCATCTCGTCGAGACGATCACCCGCGCCGACCTCGAGAAGATGGTCGCCGAGTTGATCCAGCGCACGCTCGATCCCTGCCGCAAGGCGCTTGCCGACGCCGGGCTCAAGGCGGCGGACATCGACGATGTCGTGCTGGTCGGCGGCATGACCCGCATGCCCAAGGTGCGTGACGTGGTGAAGGAGTTCTTCGGCAAGGAGCCGCACACTGGCGTCAACCCCGACGAGGTGGTGGCGATGGGCGCGGCGATCCAGGCGGGCGTGCTGCAGGGCGACGTCAAGGACGTGCTGCTGCTCGACGTGACGCCGCTGTCGCTCGGCATCGAGACGCTGGGAGGCATCATGACCCGGATGATCGACCGCAACACCACGATCCCGACCAAGAAGAGCCAAGTCTATTCGACCGCCGACGACAACCAGCAGGCCGTCACTATCCGCGTGTTCCAGGGTGAGCGCGAGATGGCGAGCGACAACAAGCTGCTCGGCCAGTTCGACCTGGTCGGCATCCCGCCGGCGCGGCGCGGCGTTCCGCAGATCGAGGTGACGTTCGACATCGACGCCAACGGCATTGTTAACGTCAGCGCCAAGGACAAGGGCACCGGCAAGGAGCAGCAGATCCGCATCCAGGCATCGGGTGGCCTATCCGACGGCGACATCGACCAGATGGTCAAGGACGCCGAGAAGTTTGCCGACGACGACAAGAAGCGGCGCGCGGCGGCCGAGGCGAAGAACAATTCCGACAGCCTGGTCCATGCGACCGAGCAGCAGCTTGTCGAGCATGGCGACAAGATCGACCCCGCGATCAAGTCCGAGGTAGAGGCCGCGCTTGCGACGCTGCGCACCGCCATCGAAGGTGGTGACGCGGAGGAGATGACCGCCAAGTCGCAGGCGCTCGCCGAAGTATCGATGAAGATGGGTCAGGC
Source organism: Novosphingobium sp. (assembly GCA_039917735.1). Taxonomy (GTDB): domain Bacteria; phylum Pseudomonadota; class Alphaproteobacteria; order Sphingomonadales; family Sphingomonadaceae; genus Novosphingobium. The sequence goes on from JBDSIY010000099.1 coordinate 40,319, forward strand.
GATCTACGAGAAGGAGCAGGCGGCTTCCGCCGCGCCGGGCGGCGCTGGCGCCGGTTCGGAGAGCGGCGAGGATGTCGTCGACGCCGAGTTCTCCGAAGTCGACGACAAGGGGTGAGAACTGGCCTCCTCCCCTTTGGGGGCCGGGGTGGAGTTTTTCCCGACGGGGCGGCGCCAGTTCGACAGACCCGCCGCCAACCCCTCCCCTGACGGGGAGGGGCTCAATCGCGACTGCGGGGAGCTGAGTTTTGCCGGTGAGCGTCGAAGTCGATTTCTACGAATTGCTCGAGGTCGAGCGGACCGCGGATGACCGGACGATCAAGTCCGCCTACCGCCGCCTCGCCATGCAATTTCACCCCGACAAGAACCCGGGTTGCGACGATTCCGAGGCGCGGTTCAAGGCGATCAGCCGCGCCTACGATTGCCTGAAAGATCCGCAGAAGCGCGCCGCCTACGATCGCTTTGGCCACGCCGCGTTCGAGCAGGCGGGGGCCGGCGGGGGCCAGGCGGGCGGGTTCGGCGATATCGGCGACATCTTCGAATCGATTTTCGGCAACGGCTTCGGCGGCGGTGGCGGTCGACAGCAGGCTCGGCGCGGCGCCGACCTGCGCTACGACATGGAAATCGGCCTCCACGAGGCGTTCCACGGCAAGCAGGCTGAAATCTCGATCGACGTCTCGCAAAGCTGCGAACCCTGCAAGGGTTCGGGGGCCGAGCCTGGCACGGCCAAGCGCCGCTGCACGATGTGTGCCGGCCAGGGCCGGGTCCGCGCCCAGCAGGGCTTCTTCATGGTCGAGCGCACCTGCCCGACCTGCAATGGCCGCGGCGAGGTCATCGAGCGCCCATGCCGCGCCTGCCGGGGCGAAGGCCGCGTCGACAAGCCGCAGAAGCTCGACGTCGCGGTGCCGCCCGGCGTCGATTCGGGAACGCGCATCCGCCTTGCCGGCAAGGGCGAGGCCGGGCCGTTCGGTGCGCCTGCGGGCGACCTCTACATCTTCCTCCACGTCAGCCGCCACGCGATGTTCGAGCGCGAGGGCACCACGCTGCTGACCCGCGTGCCGATTACCTTCACTACCGCCGCGCTGGGCGGCGAGATCGCGATTCCGGGCGTCGACGGGGAACGCCTTGCAGTTGTCATCCCCGCCGGCATCCAATCGGGCAAGCAGTTGCGCAAACGGGGCGCCGGCCTGCCGGTGCTGCAGGGCCGCGGCCGCGGCGAC
>JBDSIY010000100.1:0-5112 GCA_039917735.1 Novosphingobium sp.
CGCCGTTGGCGTAGGGCGGGCCATCGTGGAGGATGAACTTCTCGCGGCCGGCACGCGCCTCGCGAATGCGCTGGTACAGCCCGTCCGCCTGCCAGCGCGCGAGCGTCTCCGGCTCCTTTTGCGGCAGGCCGGCCTTCATCGGGAACGGGGTCTTCGGCAGGAAGACGGTGTTCCTGTAATCGCGCGGGTCGCTCATAGCGCGCCGGCGCTTAGGAGCTTCCTCGCCTCGTCGCAATCCCGCGACATCTGCTCGGTCAGCGCGCCGAGGCTGTCGAACTTCGCTTCCGGCCGCAGAAACTGATGGAAGGAAACCTCGATCTCCTCGCCATAGAGATCGCCGTCGAAGTCGAAAAGATACACCTCGAGCAGCTCCTTAGGCGGATCGAAACTCGGGCGAATGCCGATGTTGGCGGCGCCCGGCAGCTCGCGGCCATCCGGCAGCCGCACGGTCACCGCATAGATGCCGAAACGTGGCCGCAGATAGCCGCCCAGCGCGAGGTTGGCGGTGGGAAAACCGATCGTTCGTCCGCGCTTGTCGCCATGCTCGACGCGCCCGCGGATCGTGAAGGGGCGGGTCAGCAACCGCGCCGCTACTTCGCAGTCGCCCTCCTTCAACGCAGTGCGGATGCGGGTGGAGGAGATCGGCCCGAGCATGTCGTGAACCGCGCCCACGCTGCGCGCGCCGATCCGGAAGCGGCGCCCGACCTCGGCCAGCAGCTGCAGATTGCCGCTGCGCCCCCGGCCGAAGGTGAAATCCTGCCCCGTGACGACGCCGCTGACGCCGAGCCGGCGGTGCAGCACCGCTTCGATCCACTCCTCGGCGCTCATCGCCGCCATCGCCCGGTCGAAGTGAAACACCAGCATGGCTTGCGCCCCGGCCTCGGCGAACAGCTCCTGCCGCTGGTCGAGCGTGGTCAGCCAGAACGGCTCGGCGTCGGGCGTGAACAGGCGCATCGGATGCGGATCGAAGGTGCCGACGATCGCCGGCTTTCCCTTGGTCCGCGCCCAGTTGATCGCGGTGCCGACCACCGCCTGGTGGCCGAGGTGAAAGCCGTCGAAGTTGCCGAGCGCGATCACGGCTCCGCGCAGGGCGTCCGGGATAGGCTGGCGGTCGTCGAGGCGAATCATCGTGGCGACCGTCTACAGCCGCCGCGCCAGAGTAACAAAAGCGAATGCCGGCCGGCCATCCTCCGCATCATGCTCGTCTCGCGCCACCTCGCGCCATTCGGGGCCGAGCGGCGGCAGATGCGTGTCACCAGCGACATCGGCGTGAACCTCGGTCAGCTCGACCCGCTCGGCGAGGTCGTGGAATGACCCGCAAATCTCGGCACCACCGATCACCGCCACCTCGCCGGCGCCGGCCAACGTTAGCGCCTCGGCGACCGAATGCGCGGGTTCGGCACCCCCGGATTTCCATGTCAGGTCTCGGGTCAACACGATGTGCCGGCGGCCGGGCAGAAGGCCGGGGAGGCTCTCGAACGTCTTGCGCCCCATGATCATCACCTTGCCCATGGTCAGCGCCTTGAAGCGCCGCAGGTCCGCGGGGATATGCCAGGGGAGCGCGCCGTCGCGGCCGATGGTGCCGTTGGCGGCACGCGCATAGATCAGGAACGGACGCGCGCTCATGCCCAGCTGCTCACTTCAGCGTCAGCCGGGTGACATGGCCCATCTTGCGTCCCGGCCGCGCCGCCGCCTTGCCGTAAAGGTGGAGGTGGTTGGCGGGATCGACGAGGATGGTCGGCCAGTCCTCGGCCGCGTCGCCGATGATGTTGCGCATTTCGACGCGCTTGGCGGCGAGCGCGGTGCTGCCCAGCGGCAGTCCGCAAATGGCGCGGATGTGGTTCTCGAACTGGCTGGTGATCGCACCCTCGATCGTCCAGTGGCCGGAATTGTGGACTCGAGGCGCCATCTCGTTGAACACCGGGCCGTCGGCGGTGGCGAAGAACTCGCAGGCGAGCACGCCGACATAGCCGAGCGCTTCCGCAATCCTTGCGGCAAGTGCGCGCGCCTCTGGCACCTGCGCCACCGCGACGGCGGAAGCCGGCACGGTCGAGCGCGCCAGGATTCCGCCTTCATGGACGTTCCCGGGGGTGTCCCAGAACCGGATGTCGCCGTCCGCACCCCGGCACAGCAGCACCGAGAACTCGGCCTCGAACGCCACCAGACCTTCCAGCACCAGCGGCTTGCCCGGCCATTCCAGCGCCTCGGCGTCGCTTGACGCGTTTAACCGCCACTGACCCTTGCCGTCATAACCGTCGCGCCGCGTCTTGAGGATGGCAGGCGTGCCGATCGCGGCGAGAGCCGCGCGCAGTTCCCGCGGCGACGCGACAGCTGCGTAGGGCGCAGGCCGGCCGCCCAGCGCCTCGACGAAGCGCTTTTCCGCCAGCCGATCCTGTGCCGTCTCCAGCGCGCGGGGATGCGGGTGGAGCGTCACCGCGCCCAGCGCGGCGAGCGGCGCCACCGGAACGTTCTCGAACTCATAAGTGACTACCGCGCAATCGGTGGCGAAGCGCGCCAGCGCCGCACCGTCGTCCCACGCCGCGCACGTAAAGGCGCCCGCCACATCGGCCGCGATGCTGTCGGCTTCGGGCGCGTAGACGTGGCAGCGATAGCCAAGCTGCGCCGCCGCCATCGCCAGCATCCGCCCGAGCTGCCCGCCGCCGAGGATGCCGATGGTCTCGCCGGGAGGGATCATCAGCGGGGCTGGCGATGGGGCGAGCGTCGGCGCGCGGCCTGCGAAAGGCTCAGGCTGCGCGGGATTTGGCAATGGGTCCGCTCACGCTGAGCTTTTCGAGCTGAAGGCGACCGTCGGTCAACCACATGCGCCAATCTCACCTCACGCAGGCCGCTCGGCGACGGCCGCGGTCCGCTCCGCCCGCCAGGCCTTGAGCCGCTCGGCCAGCCCTTCATCGCCGATCGCCAGGATCGCGGCGGCGAGCAAGCCGGCGTTGGTGGCCCCCGCCTCGCCGATCGCCAGCGTCCCCACCGGAACCCCCGCTGGCATCTGCACGATCGACAGCAGGCTATCCTGTCCGGACAGTGCTTTCGACTGCACCGGCACGCCCAGCACCGGCAGATGCGTCATTGCCGCCACCATCCCCGGCAGATGCGCCGCGCCGCCGGCGCCGGCGATGATCACTTTGAAGCCGGCGTCCGCCGCGCCGCGCGCGAAAGCGAACAACCGCTCGGGGGTGCGGTGGGCCGAGACGATCCGCGCCTCATGGCCGACGCCCAGCGCAGCGAGCGTTTCGGCGGCGCGGCGCATCGTCTCCCAGTCCGATTGGCTGCCCATCACGATCGCGACAGGAACTGGCGCGACGGGAACAGCTGACATGCTCACTGCTCCGACAGATAATAGCGCTCGCCTGCCGTCAGGTCACTGGCGAGTTCGTAGACGATCGGCTGGCCGGTCGGGATCTCCAGCCCGGTGATCTCATCGTCGGAGATGTTCGAAAGATGCTTGACCAGCGCGCGCAGCGAATTGCCGTGCGCGGAGATCAGCACGTCCGATCCCGCGCGGAGATGCGGTACGATCGAGCTTTGATAATAGGGCAGGACGCGAGAAATCGTGTCCTTGAGGCTCTCGGTGCGGGGGATCGCGACACCGAAGTAGCGGGGGTCAGCCGAGAGATCGAATTGCGATCCCGCCTCAAGCACCGGCGGCGGCGTGTCGAAGCTGCGGCGCCAGACCTTGACCTGCGCGTCGCCATGTTTCGCCGCGGTCTCGGCCTTGTCGAGGCCGGTAAGGCCGCCATAATGCCGTTCGTTGAGGCGCCAATCCTTGGTCTCGGGGATCCACAGCAGGTCCGCCTCTTCCAGCGCCAGGTGCAACGTCCGGATGGCGCGGGTCTGCAGCGAGGTGAAGGCGACGTCGGGGACCACCGCCTTTTCCGCGAGCAGCCGCCCGGCCGCGCGCGCCTCCTCCTCGCCCTTTTCGGTGAGGTCGACGTCCCACCAGCCGGTGAAACGGTTCTCCAGGTTCCACGCGCTCTGACCGTGGCGGACGAGGATCAATCGAGGCAAGGTGGCGCTCCCCCAGATGTCTGCCCCAGCCGCAGCCGGGCAAGCGGCAGGCCCTAGCTTCTCGGCGGAGCCTTGGAAAGAGCGCTGTCGACCGCCGCATCACGCGCCCGCGCCTGCAGCTTGCGCCGCTTCAGGTTCTCGCGAAGCCGCGCCGCGAGCCGCTCCTCGCGCGTATCGGGCCCGCTGCCAGTCGTGCTTCCATCCGAACCCTGCCGTGCCATTCCCCGTCCTGCCGCCGCCCATCGCGGTGCGCAAGCCCGGTTGACAAGCGCCCACCCCCCGGCCATTGACCCGCCCCTGCCGGACGGCCGCGAACTTGCGGCGTCAGGACATATCCGCGGGCTCGAATGGTCACGCTGCTGTAGCTCAGTGGTAGAGCGCATCCTTGGTAAGGCTGAGGTCGGGAGTTCAATCCTCCCCAGCAGCACCATTCCGTCACGCGCGCACGCCGAATTCGAGACGTGCGCGCGCCACGCTCGAAGAAGCCCGCATTTCCGCGCCATTTGCGGTGAGGTCGGGCACAGGCTCAGGACAGAGACGCCGCAGTGAGAGGCCAGAACGGGCCCAATTCGGGCCCGCGTCTCAAAGCGCCCTGATGGTGTCCTGCGGGCGGTTTTGGGAGAAGTTCAGGCGGCCTGGCGGTCCGCGCTGAACCCCAGCGCGAGACGCTGCCCGGCCCAATCCTGGGGCAGATCACTGATGCGCAGCAGCCGCCGCGCGGTCATTTCGACAGGCTGCCGGCCATCGATGATCGCCGTAACGATGTCGGGCGCCAGGAACCACAACCGGGCGAGCCGGCACAGATGGCTGCGCCTGGTTGCGTCCTTGATCCAGGGCCCGGTCGCAAGCTGTTCCCATGCCGCCCAACCCTTGCCGAGAAGCTCGATCAGCCTGTCATCTCGATTGGCAGGACGGACGTCTGGGTTGGTGTAGACAAGCCGCAACTCATGTCCGCGCCGCCGCAGCGTGGTCGGTACCTCGATCTCGATGACGTCGGTGTTTCCGGTTGTGGGGAGCGCGATCGCGAACAGATTTGCGAGACTGTTCCGTTCCAGTTCGATTCGCACGGCCGCGTCGCTGATGACGATC
>JBDSIY010000101.1:0-15399 GCA_039917735.1 Novosphingobium sp.
TCGACACCATCCACGCCTTTTCGCAGTGGCTGCTGGGCGCCTTCCCGAGCGAGGCCGGGCTGATCCCGGGCACCCGCGCGATGGAGGATCGCGACCGCGTGCTGCTGCTGCGCCAGGTGCTCGCCGAGCTGCTGGTGCGCGCCGAGGAGGACCCGCTCGGCGATCCGCAGCTGCTGGAGGCGGTGAGCGACCTCAGCCTGCGGCACGGTTCGGCGGCGGTCGAGACGTATCTGCTGCGCTGCGCCGAGGCGCGCGAGGCCTGGTTCGGGCCCGGCGGCTGGCAGGCGCCGGACATGCGCACCCATGTGCTGCGCTTGCTCGGCCTGCCCGCCGATGCCGACACCGATAGCCTGGCCGCGCTCTGCGCCGATGCCATGTTCGACGTGGCTTCGCTCCGCCGCTGCATCGACGCCAATCATGGCTGGGGCACCAAGACCGGCCTCGCCGCCGTCGACGCGCTCAGCGAATGGCTGCTCGGCACCCCGGCGCAACGGTTGGAAAGCTTCCCGAGCTTGCGCGCCGTGTTCCTCACCCAGAAGGGCGAGCCGCGCGCGGCCCTCGGCCCGACGAAGTGCGATCCCGACTATCCGGACCATTGCGCCCGCATCGTCGCCTGCATTGAACTGGTGTCAGAGATGCAGGTCTTGCTCGGCCTCGCCGACCGTCTGGTTCCGGCGCTGCGGCTCGGCCGCGCCTTCGCGCTCGCCTGGGACGAGGCCAAGCGGCGCGAGGGGCTGATCGACTTCGACGATCAGATCCGCGCCGCCGCCGAGCTGCTGACCAGTTCCGACCATTCGCAATGGATCGGCTATAAGCTCGATCGGCGCTTCGACCATATCCTCGTCGACGAGGCGCAGGACACCAACGCCGCGCAGTGGCGGATCATCCGCGCGCTGACCCAGGAGTTCTTCTCAGGGCTCGGCCAGCGCGGCGATCTGCTGCGCACGCTGTTCGTGGTCGGCGATTACAAGCAGGCGATCTTCCGCTTCCAGGGCACCAGCCCCGAGAACTTCGAGGCGGCGCGCCAGCTCGTCGAAAGCGAGATGGCCGGCGCGGTGGAAAACGCGCGGGGGCTGCGCAGCGTTCACCAGCCCCGGCCGCTGCGCACGCTGGGGCTCGACCGCAGTTTTCGTAGCTCGCAGCCGCTGCTAGAATTCGTTGACCAGGCGATAGCATCCATCGGCTACGAGCGCTTCGGTCTGCCGGGACCGCCGAAACCGCACATCGGCGAGGCACGCCCCGGGTATGTCGCGCTGTGGCGTCCGATCGGCGAAGCGGCGGACGATGACGGCGCCGAAGACCCGGAGGAGGGCGAGGAAGGCTGGCTCTCCCGGCCCGATCGCCAGCTTGCCGAACGCATCGCCAGGCAAGTCCGCCACTGGCTTGATGCGGGCTATCCGCTGATGAAGGGGCGGAAGCCGGGCGAGCCGGCGCGGCGGGCTGGACCCGGCGACGTCATGGTGCTGGTCCGCAAGCGCCGCGAACTTGCCGGGCTGATCGTCGCGCGGTTGCACGCGGCGGGCGTGCCTGTCGCCGGCGTTGACCGCATGCGGCTCGGCGCGCCGCTGGCGGTGCGTGACCTGGTTGCGGCGCTGCGTTTCGCCGCGCAGCCGTTCGACGAGTTGACGTTGGCCTGCCTGCTGACCTCGCCGCTGATCGGCTGGAGCCAGGAGGATTTGCTGCGCTGGGGCTATCGCGAGCGCGGGGTCAATCTGTGGGCGCATATGCGCGCCAGCCGCGAGCCCGATGTCGCCGCGACGCTTGAGCGGCTTGGCGAATTGCTCCGCCTTGCGGATTTCGAGCCCCCGCAGGCGTTGCTCCACTGGCTTCTGGTGGGGCCGTGGCAGGGGCGGCGCAAGCTGGTCGCACGGCTGGGCCGTGAGGCCAACGACCCGATCGACGAACTGCTCAACGCCGCCAGTGCATATGCGGCGAGCGCGGTGCCGAGCCTGGTCGGCTTCCTCGAATGGTTCGACGCGGGCGAGGGCGAGCTCAAGCGCGAGGCCGGCGGCGCCGGCAACATGGTGCGGGTAATGACTGTGCACGGCGCCAAGGGGCTGCAGGCGCCGATCGTCATCCTCGCCGACGCCACCGGCGATCCGGACGGCGGTCGCCCGAGCCCGCTCGACCTGCCCGATCCGGCAAACCCCGGCCGCACCATCCCGCTGCCGCCACTGCGCAAGGAGGAGCGGGCAGGGCGGGTCGCCGAAGAGCAGACCCGCGCCGCCCGCGAGGAAGAGGACGAGCACTGGCGGCTGCTATACGTCGCGATGACCCGGGCCGAGGAAGCGCTGTTCATCGGCGGCGCGCTGGGGTTGCGCAGGAAGGAGCCGGCCGAGAAGAGCTGGTATGCCTATCTGCGGCGCTTGTTCGGCCCGGACGATTGGGTCGAGGACGAGCTGTGGACCAGTCGGCTCGATTGGGGCCAACCGCCACACGCGCTTGGCAATGCACCGGCCGAGGAGCGACGACCCGGCTCCGAGCCGCTGCCCGTCTGGCTGGAGCGTGCCCCGGCCGCCGAACCACGCCCTAACCGACCGCTCGCGCCATCGGCGCTTGGCGAGGACCTCTCGTCCGACCCGCCTTTCCGCCCGGCCGGCGGCGGGGAAGCGGCCCGGCGCGGCGTGCTCGTGCATCGCCTGCTCGAACGCTTGCCGGAAATCGAACGCGAAGAGCGTGAGGCGCTCGGCGCCGGCTGGCTCGCCCGCAACGCTCCAGCGATGCCCGAAGCGGATCGGCGCGATGTGCTTTCTGGCGCGCTGGCCGTACTCAACGATCCGCGGTGGGCGGAACTTTTTGCACCCGGAGCGCTCGCCGAGGTGCCGATCGCCGCGCCGGTCGGCGCCCGCGTCGTCGCCGGCACGATCGACCGGCTACTGGTTAGTCGCGAACGCATTCGCCTCATCGACTTCAAGACGGCGCGGCATCCGCCCGCTTCGCTCGCCGAGGTGCCCGCAGCCATCCTGCGGCAAATGGCCGCCTACGTGCTGGCGCTGGAGAGCGCCTACCCGGGCCGCGCGGTGGAGGCGGCGCTGCTCTACACGGCCGCGCCCCGCCTGATCGCGCTGCCTGCGGGCGCGCTCGATCCGCACAAGCGGGCCTTGCTCGCGTCCGAGTAAAGCTTTGCCACCTCGCCGGTTGCCTTCGGCGCCGTCCACCCTAGATTGCGCGAGCGAAATCATCGGGAGTATTCACGCCATGGCGACCAAAGCCGTTACCGACGCCAGCTTCGAAGCCGACGTGCTCAAGTCCGACAAGCCGGTGCTGGTCGATTTCTGGGCCGATTGGTGCGGCCCGTGCAAGATGATCGGCCCTGCGCTCGAGGAGATCAGCGAGGAGCTTGGCGACCAGGTGACGATCGCCAAGATGGACATCATGGCCAACACCAGCGTTCCTGGCGAGATCGGGGTCAAGTCGATCCCGCTGATGGTGCTGTTCAAGGATGGCCAAGCCGTCGCCCAGAAGCTTGGCGCCGCGCCCAAGGGTCAGCTCAAGAGCTGGCTGGAGAGCGTTCTTTAAGCTTTCCAGCCGCCGCTGAGCGTGGCAGCGGCTCGTGCCGATCGTTTGCGTTTTGAAGTCCGCAGTCTGAGCGTTGCAATATTGCCACGCTTTCGGACCACTTGTCTTGCGCAGGCGGAGCGAGCTTGTGTCCATCCCATGATGCCATAGGAGGGCCGAACGAAATAAACGGAGAGGGTCCATGCGTATTCTGGCTTCGGCGGCGCTTTGCAGCGTTAGCTTTTTTTCACTCGCCGCCGCTGCTCATGCGCAGGCTGTCCCGCCACAGGCAACTCCAGACGCCGTCGCTGCCGAAAGCGCGACAGGCGAGTTGGCGCCCAATAACGAGATCATCGTCTCCGCCCGGCGCCGCGATGAGTCGGTTCAGGATGTTCCGTCCACGGTCAACGTCGTGACCGCCGCGCAGGTCGAGAAGCTCAACCTGCGCAACTTCACCGAGATTTCCTCGGTGGTGCCGGGCCTCCAGCTGACTGCGGTTTCGAGCTTCAACAACTCGGCGACCGTCCGGGGCATCGCCTTCGAGCCGACCGCCAGCGGCAACAATCCTTCGATTGAGTTCTATCTCAACGACGCGCCGATCGCTTCGGGCTTCCTGTTCCAGTCAACGTTCGACTTCGGCCAATTCGAACTTCAGCGCGGTCCGCAGGGCACGCTGCGCGGCCGCGCCTCGCCATCGGGCTCTATCGCAGTGACGACGCGCCGGCCCGATCTGAGCGAGCCCGGCGTAGTGCTCAACGGCACCGTCACCAATCTCCGCGCCCACAAGCTGGATGGTGCGTTCAACATCCCGATCATCAAGGATGTGCTCGCCGTCCGGATCGCTGGTGTCATCGACAACAACCGGGGAAACTTCGTAAGCACGATCAAGGAACAGAGCGACCCCAATTTCAATCAGCGGGCGTTCGGTCGCGTCGAGGGAATTCGCGGCAGCGTTCGGTTTGAGCCCACGGAGTGGGCGACGATCAACTTCATGGCGCAGAAACTCCACTCGGAGACGCACCGCTTGACGCAGGTCGTGTCGAACTCGTTGTTCGTTACCGGGGCGCCTCAGACAGGCCAGCTCATCCGCCCGTTCGATCGCCTGGGCATTGAGGATGTCGGCCCTTATGACCGCCAGGATTTGCAGGTCTATGTCGGCAACGTTGACATCCGCTTTGCCGGGCAGAGGCTGAGCTACGTCGGATCGTACAGCAAGCAGTCGCTCGGCAACCTTGGTCCCCAGGATCCAGGCGACTTTTTTGCACCCCCGCGCATCGCGACAACCGGACGTGCGTTCGTCGATCCGCCAGGCTTTGCGCCCGTTTGTGCGAACGAAGCCTCCATTCTGACGGTGGCGCCGAACACGGGCAGCTATTACCAGTGCACGACCAGCCTTGCGAAGCGCAAGGCGCATGAACTGCGGCTGGCCTCGGACGCGCGGATCGGCGGCATCTTCGACTATGTCGTCGGCTTGTTCTATGATCACAACAATAACCCGTCGGACCTTACGTCGGAAACGCCGCTGGTCATTCAGACTTCGGCGGCGCCAAACTACGTCGTCGCCGCCGTGTCCCCCACGGCGATCCAGCGGCGCGGCACCTCGACGGAAAAGTCGGCATTCGGCAACGTTGTCGCGCATCTGCTCGACGACAAGCTCGAGTTGTCGGGCGGGCTTCGCTACATCGATTACCGCAACCAAAACACGCTTGCTCTCGCCTCGGCGCCAAGCTTCGCACTGAACATCGCCTCGCGAGATGCGCAGCAAATCCACAAGACAATCTATACCGGATCGATCAAGTACAAGATCACGCCGGACATCATGGTCTATGCGTTGACCGGCTCGTCGTTCCGCCCCGGTCCGCGCGTCGTTGGTGACTTCTCGCGGGGGCCGCTCGGGACAGGACAGACAGCGCTGGAGCAACAGTACACGATCCTGCCGGCGGAAACCTCCAAATCGTATGAAATCGGCGCCAAGACGTCGTTTCTCAATGGCCGCGGCCGTCTGAACATCAGCGCCTATCACCAGACCTTCAAGAACTACCCGTTCCGCGGGCCCCCGGTGTTTTATCTCAACTACTCGATCGCCGGCGGCGTCCTCACTCCGGCGGTCAGCACCTTCAACTTCGTCTCGGCGGTGCCGGTCACGGTGAACGGCGTCGAGGGCGAGGCCTCGTTCCAGATTATGGACCGCTGGAGCCTGGGTGTGAACGCCAGCTACGCCGACGGCAAGATCAAGGGCGGCACGATCGCTTGTACCGACTTGAACGGTGATGGCAGGCCGGACCTCAATCCGGCGACGCCGAGCCTCGCGCAGTTGCAGGCCGCAGTGGGTGCTGGGAACGCTTTGTCGCAGTGCACCGGCATCAACCGGCGCTCGGCGCAGTCACCCAAGTTCAGCGCCAACATCCAGTCCGAGTTCGGGTTCGATATCACTTCGAGCATGGACGGGTTTGTCCGGGGCCTTTACGCGTTCAACGGCAAGACGGTGAACGATCCGGACAACGTCTTCGACAACGTTGGCTCCTATGGCCTGCTGAACCTTTACGCCGGCATTCGCGACAAGGACGGCGCCTGGGAGATTACGTTGTTCGGCAAGAATATCCTGCGCGAGCGGCAGATACTCAACGTCGGAGGCACCCAGCTGTCCACGACCTATCGCCAGCTGACTCCGCCGACATTCCGGGTGCCGGTGACGAACAGTTTCGTCTCGGAGTATCGCGACATCAGCGTCACTGCTCCGCGCGAGTTTGGTGTGAACCTGCGTGTCGCCTTCGGTTCGCACTGATTACGCGCCGGCCGGCGCCAGGAAGATCCCCCGCGCGTACCAACGTGCGGGGTTTTCTGTTCTGGAAATCAGCGACAAGGCAGGATCAGCTCAGCCGATCCTCGCCATCCGCTTCGCCAAATCGTCCCACAGCTGCGGGGTCGAGGCGCCAATCAGGCCGGGTTCGTTCCACTCGGCGACGCGATAGGGGCGGCCGTCGGGGCGGGCGGCGCACCCGCCCGCCTCGTTCAGCCACAACACGCCGGCCGCGTGATCCCAGGGCAGGGTGCGCTCGAAAATCGAAACATCGTTCACGCCGAGCGCGAGGCGCGGATATTGCTCCTCGGCGCAGCGGGGGATGTCGACCAGCCGGTAATGCGGCGCGATCTCACGCTTGACCGCTTCGCGTCGCTTCGGGTCCATGAACAACATCGATATGCCGGCGATCGGCGGGGTCTCACCGCTGCCGCGGGCGGTGATTGGTTCGTCGCCAATGAACGCGCCGCCGCCAAGCGCGGCATGGCAGAGCCGGTCCTGCAGCGGATCGTAGAGCCAGCCGCCGATCGTCTCGCCGCCATCGACCAGCGCCACCAGCACGCCGAACGGGGTCTTGCCCTCGGCGAAGTTGTGGGTTCCGTCGAGCGGATCGATGATCCAGCACAACCCGCCGCCGCCGAGCCGGTCGAGTAGCGAGGGATCGGCATGCGCCGCCTCCTCGCCGACGATCGCCGCCTGGGGCAGCAGACTTGACAGCCGCTCGCCCAGGATCGCCTCGCTTTCGGTGTCGGCGATGGTGACGAAATCGTCCGCCGCCTTGGCGGTGATTTCATCCGCGGCGAGAGTGCGCCAACGCGGAAGAATCGCGCGGGTTGAGGCTTCGCGCATCGCGGCGGCGACTTCGTTGTGCAGTTCCTTCACTGAAGCGAATCCTTCTGCTATGCTGGCGGCATGAACGCGCCATTCGGACATAACAGGCAGGGGGCGGGGAGGGGCAGCGCCGATCGCATGTATGCCATAGTTTTCGACCTAGACACGTTGACGCTCGAGCAGACCTATCCGAATGCCTCGTGGCGCAACGCCTATTCCGAGATCCGTCGAATTCTGGAAGATCGGGGATTCGAATGGCAGCAAGGTTCGACCTATTTCGGGACCGAACGGGTGACTCCGGTCGATTGCGTGTTGGCGGTGCAGGCGCTCAAGCGCGCGTACTCGTGGTTCCAACCATCGGTCAGGGACATCCGGATGCTGCGCATTGAAGAAAACAACGATCTGTCACCCGCCCTGGAATGATCAGCTCCGGTAATCGGCGTTGATTGAGATGTAGCCGTGGGTGAGGTCGCAGGTCCAGACGGTGGCGCGGCCTTCGCCCAAGCCAAGTTCGACCTCGATCGATACCTCGGCGCCCTTCAGATGCGCGGCGACCGGGGCCTCGTCGTAATCGGCGAGCGGTTGGCCCTCGCGCGCCGCCCAGATGCCGCCGAAGCCGATCGACAGCCGGTCGCGGTCGGCGGGTTCGCCGGCCTTGCCGACCGCCATCACCACCCGGCCCCAATTGGCGTCCTCGCCGGCGATCGCGGTCTTGACCAGCGGCGAGTTGGCGATGGCGAGGCCGATCCGGCGGGCGCTGTCGTCACTGACCGCGCCTGTCACGGCGATGGTGATGAACTTGCGCGCCCCCTCCCCATCGCGGACGACGAGATGGGCGAGCTGGCGGCAGATGTCATCGAGCGCAGCGGCGAAGGCGTCGGCCCCGGGGCTCTCGAAGGAGGCGAGCGGCGCGTTGCCGGCCTTGCCGGTGGCAAAGGCGAGCACCGTGTCGCTGGTCGATGTGTCGGAATCGACGGTAATGCAGCTGAACGTGCGCGCATTGGCGGTGGCCAGGCACTGCTGGAGGAAGGCCGGCTCGACCGCCGCGTCGGTGAAGATGTAGCCGAGCATCGTCGCCATGTCGGGCGCGATCATGCCGCTGCCTTTGATAATCGACGCGAAGTTCACCCGGGTCGTGTCGATCATCGCGCTGGCGGTTGCGCCTTTCGGGAATGTATCGGTAGTCCCAATGGTTAGCGCGGCATCCTCCCACGAGCACGGAGCTGCATCGAGCGCTGCAGCCACTCCGGCGCGCGCCTTGTCGAGCGGTAGCGGCACGCCGATCACCCCGGTCGAGGAAACGAAAACCTCGCCCGGATCGCAACCCAGTCGGTCGGCGACCTGTGCCATGATCGCTTCCACCGCGTCGCGGCCGCGATAGCCGGTGAAGGCGTTGGAGTTGCCGGCGTTGACGATGAGCGCCCGTGCGCGCCCGGCCTTGACCTGCTCGCGGCCCAACTCGACTTCCGACGAACAGCAGACGTTTCGGGTGAACACGCCCGCGACCGCCGTCCCCTCGGCGAGTTCGACATAGGTAAGGTCGCAGCGGCCCCAGTCCTTGTAGCCGGCGCGAGCGATATGCGGAGTCACCCCGGGAATCGCGGCCATGGCCGGGAACGAGGTGGCGAGGGGCGAGACGGCGTCGGACATCGCGTTCGCCTAAACGCGTGGGCCGCCGAGGGCAATAATTGGGCTCAGGTTGGACGCGCGGCCATTCGGCTGGCTACCTCCAGCAGCCGCCCAAGGGCAATCGCATTGGACGAAATGCCAATCTCACATCGTCATGCTGAACGCGTTTCAGCATCCATCGTGCCTGCATGCGCCTTACGGTGCGAGAGGAGGGATGGACCTTGAAACAAGTTCAGGGTGACGAAGCAAGGGGTGTCCCCAAATGCGATCGCCCTCGCAATCGGGCTACGCGGCCATTTACGCTGGACCACACGTTGCCTATATCGCCTCGTAGTGACCCGCTGGTTCCTCACCCTGCTCGCGCTTCTCGCGGGCGTCTCCGCGCATCTGGCGCCGTCGCAGGCGCGTGTCGGGCCCATTGGTGCCAGCGAAATCAACCTTGTCGAGGCGCTTGCCGATGACAATGGGGCTGTCGTTTCCAAGCCCGTATCGATCAGGCCGGACGCGACAGAGCGGGCCGAGGATAAGCCGCCAGCGCTCACCCCCGCAGCGCCCCCGGCGCCCACGGTGCTGTTCGGAGCCGACCGCGCCCGCGAATAGCCGCGCCGTCCAGTTTACGTCGACTTACCCCGCGCGGGCGCTTCCCGCACCGTGCGCACCCAATTCATTTCCCGACAGGAATACCGCCCATGCTCGGCGCAATCGCCAAATCGCTCTTCGGCTCGTCCAACGACCGCTACGTCAAGTCACTCGACAAGCACATCCAGCAGATCGCCGGCTACGAGCCGGCGCTGCAGGCGCTGAGCGACGACGAACTCGCCGCGCAGACCACGAAGTTTCGTCATCTGCTGTCCGAAGGCGCGACGCTTGACGACCTGCTGCCCGAAGCCTTTGCCACGGTGCGTGAGGCCTCGCGCCGGGTGCTCGGCATGCGGCATTTCGACGTACAGATGATCGGCGGCATCGTCCTCCATCGCGGCGAGATCGCCGAAATGCGCACCGGCGAGGGCAAGACGCTGGTGGCGACGCTCGCCGTCTACCTCAACGCGCTCGGGGGCGACGGTGTCCACGTCGTCACCGTCAACGATTATCTCGCCCGGCGAGACTCCGAGTGGATGGGGCAGATCTACCGCTTTCTCGGCCTGACCGTCGGCGTGATCGTCCCCAATCTGTCCGAGCCCGAGCGGCGCGACGCCTACTTCTCCGACATCACCTATGCGACCAACAACGAGCTCGGCTTTGACTATCTGCGCGACAACATGAAGCATGAGCGCGCGCAGATGGTGCAGCGCCCGTTCTCCTACGCGATCGTCGACGAGGTCGATTCGATCCTGATCGACGAGGCGCGCACGCCGCTGATCATTTCGGGGCCGACCGACGACAAGTCCGAGCTCTACATCTCCGTCGATGCGATC
The DNA here is from genome assembly GCA_039917735.1 of Novosphingobium sp. Lineage (GTDB taxonomy): Bacteria > Pseudomonadota > Alphaproteobacteria > Sphingomonadales > Sphingomonadaceae > Novosphingobium. Next base: position 10,174 of record JBDSIY010000101.1, read on the forward strand.
GTGAAACAACTCGTGCCCGAGGATTACGACGCCGACGAGAAGGGCAAGAACGTCACCCTGACCGAGGACGGCGTCGAGAAGGCCGAGCGGATGCTGGAGGACGCCGGGCTGTTGGTCGGATCGAACCTTTACGACGTCGAGAACACCCAGGTCGTCCACCACCTCGACCAGGCGCTCAAGGCCAACGTCATGTTCCGCCGCGACATCGACTACATCGTCAAGGACGGCAAGATCATCATCATCGACGAGTTCACCGGCCGGATGATGGATGGCCGGCGCTGGTCGAACGGGCTGCACCAGGCGGTCGAGGCCAAGGAGCTGGTGACGATCGAGCCCGAGAACCAGACGATGGCCTCGATCACCTTCCAGAACTACTTCCGCATGTATCCGAAGCTCTCCGGGATGACCGGCACCGCCGCGACCGAGGCGCCGGAGTTCTTCGACATCTACAAGATGAACGTGGTCTCGATCCCGACCAATGTGTCGGTGATCCGCGACGACCAGGAGGACGAGTTCTACAAAAACACCGCCGACAAGTTCAGCGCCATCGCCAAGCTGATCCGCGAGCGCAACGAGGAGGGCCAGCCGGTGCTGGTCGGCACCGTCTCGATCGAGAAGTCGGAGCTGCTGTCGGAGTTCCTGACGAAGGAAGGCGTCAAGCACAACGTGCTGAACGCCCGCTTCCACGAATTGGAGGCGCATATCGTCGCCCAGGCCGGCGGGCTTGGCGCGGTCACCATCGCGACCAACATGGCGGGTCGCGGCACCGACATCCAGCTCGGCGGCAATGTCGAGTTCCGGATCGAGGACGAGCTTTCCGGCATGGCCGAGGGGCCGGAGCGTGAGGAAGCGGCCGCGCGGATCAGGGCCGATGTCGCCGAGCAGAGGCGCCAGGTGCTCGCCTCCGGCGGCCTCTGCGTGATTGGCACCGAGCGCCACGAGAGCCGCCGCATCGACAACCAGCTGCGCGGCCGGTCGGGCCGGCAGGGCGATCCCGGCATGAGCAAGTTCTACCTCTGCCTCGAGGACGATCTGCTGCGCATCTTCGGCCCCGACACGCTGTTCTCGCGGATGATGAATTCGAACCTCGCCGATGGTGAGGCGATCGGCTCGAAATGGCTGTCGAAGGCGATCGAGACCGCGCAGAAGAAGGTCGAGGCGCGCAACTACGACATCCGCAAGCAGGTCGTCGAATACGACGACGTGATGAACGACCAGCGCAAGGTGGTCTATGAGCAGCGCTCGACGATCATGGATGCCGACGCTGTCGACGACGTGGTCACCGACATGCGCCACGATACCGTGAACGCGCTGGTGGCGGATGCCTGCCCGCAAGGCTCCTATCCCGAGAACTGGAACGTCGCCGGACTGACCGAGCGAATGCGCGACATCTTCGCGGTCGAGCCGCCGCTGCAAGCCTGGATGGACGAGGATGGCATCGAGCCGCTGGTCATCGAGGAGCGCCTGTCGGACCTCACCGACGCGCATATGCAGGCCAAGATGGCCGACACCGACCAGGCAATCTGGCGCCAGGTCGAGAAGGGCGTGCTGCTCGATCGGATCGACCACCACTGGAAGGAGCATCTGGCGACGCTGGATGCGCTGCGCCAGGTCGTGTTCCTGCGGGCTTATGCGCAGAAGACGCCGATCAACGAATACAAGCAGGAGGCGTTCGGCCTGTTCGAACGGATGCTGGAGACGATCCGCGAGGATGTGACCCGTATCCTGTCGAACAGCGACCTGCGCATGCCGGCGTTCGAGGACGGCGGATTTGGGGGCGGCTTCGGGCCGGGCGGGCTGCCCGAGCTGCCCGATTTCCTGACCGGGCATTTCGACCCGTTCGCCGCCGATTTCGGACCCGGCATCGGTGCCTCCTCGTCGGCGGGGATGCCGGCATTCGCGGCGCGGGTTCCCGAAATGGCCTTCGCGACCGGTGGATCGGTGGAACAGGGGTTGGCACCGGGGCACGATCCCTACGCGGAGCAGAACCTCAGTCGCAACGCGCCCTGTCCCTGCGGCTCGGGGAAAAAATACAAGCACTGCCACGGGGCGCTCGCCTGAATCGGCATGGACGGCGGTTCGGCCAGGGGCGCCTGCCCTTGCACGGCGCGCGGCCCGCTCTATCTTGCGCGGGTAGCGGACGGGTTGCCGGCCGCCTCTACGAGGAGTTTGTCGATGCCCACCCCGTCCGCCGCCCGCTCGGCCCGCGTCCTGCTCGCCTCCGGCGCCGCGCTCGCGCTCGCCGGCTGCGGCGTCAACACCGTGCCGACCAAGGAAGAGGCCGCCAAGGCCAAGTGGGCAGACGTGCAGGCCGCCTTCCAGGAGCGCGCCAACCTCATCCCCAACCTCGCCGCCGTCGCCAAGGGCGCCGCCGAGCAGGAGAAGGGCATCCTGACGGGCGTGGTCGAGGCGCGCGCCAAGGCCACCAGTGTCCAGCTTTCCGGTGACGACCTGAAGGACCCGGCGAAGATGGCGCAGTTCCAGGCGGCGCAGAACCAGCTTTCGACCTCGCTCGGCGGGCTCGGGCGGCTGCTTGCCAACGTCGAGGCCTATCCCGAGTTGAAGAGCATCGCCAATTACCAGATGCTGCAGAGCCAGATCGAGGGCCAGGAGAACCGGATCCGCGTCTCCATCCGCGATTACAACGGGGCGGTTCAGGACTACAACACGACGATCCGGACCTTCCCCGCCGCGATCGGCGCGAAGGTGTTCTACGGCGCCAAGCCGATCGTGCCCTATCAGGCAGCGACGCCGGGGGCGGATGTCGCGCCCAGCCTTGAGGGGAAGGTCTGAGCGGATCGTAGGCGAGGCCACCCACGTGCCCGTCTCCGCCCGCCCTGAACTTGTCGAACGGCCGTCCGGTCCGTCCGGCGAGGCGCCTGGCTTCGAGGAACATAGCAGCCCTTCGACCAGCTCGGGGCGGGCCGGTTTTGGGTTGCGCGCGCTACTCGCGCTGGCAGCGTTTCTGGTGCCGCTGGCTGCCCTGGCCGCCCCGGCATTCCCGCCGCTCACCGGCCGCGTCGTTGACGCCGCGAATATCATCCCGGCGGACGAGGAAGCCCGGCTCACCCAAAAGCTCGCCCAGCTTGAGACGCAGTCGCAGCGGCAGTTGGTGGTCGCCACCATCCCCAGCCTCGGCGGCTATGAGATCAGCGACTACGGCTACCAGCTCGGTCGCGCGTGGGGGATCGGCGACAAGGGGCGCAACGACGGCGCGCTGCTGATCGTCGCGCCCAATGAGCGCAAGGTGCGGATCGAGGTCGGCTATGGGCTCGAGGGCGTGCTGACCGACGGCATGTCGTTCCTGATCGTTAACCAGCGGATTGTCCCGCGCTTCAAGCAAGGCGATTTTCCCGGCGGCATCGAGGCGGGGACCGACGCGCTGATCCAGCAACTGAGCCTCCCCGCGGACGAGGCGCAGAAGGTGGCGCAGGCGGCGAACGCGCGCGCTTCGCAGGCGCGCCAGGGCGGCGGCGGCTTCCCGCTCGGCGCCGTGCTGCCGCTGATCTTCATCGGATTGTTCGTCATCCTGCCGATGTTGCGCGGCGGAAGGCGCGGAGGCCGGCGCGGCTTTGGCGGCGGACTTGCCCCGATCATCCTGTGGGACGCGATGAGCCATATGGGCGGTCGCGGGGGCGGGGGCTGGGGCGGCGGCGGCGGCTTTGGCGGCGGCGGTGGTGGCGGCTTCGGCGGAGGCGGCGGCAGCTTCGGCGGCGGCGGCTCGTCGGGGAGCTGGTAGGCCGTGCGCGTTTTCCCCACCCTCAGCGACGCCGAGCACGCGCAGGTCAGCGCCGCCGTCGCGGCGGCCGAGGCGCACAGCGCCGGCGAGATCGTCACGATCATCGCCGAGCGTTCCGACGGCTATTCGGACGTCGCGCTCGCCTGGTCCGCGCTGGTCGGCCTGTTGGCGCTGGCGGCGCTGGCGATCTGGCCGGATTTCTATCTTGGCATCTACGAGTGGATCAGCGGCGGCTGGGTCCTGCACTGGACCCCACGCGGGCTGTTCACCCTCGCCGCGCTGGTGTTCGGGATCAAGTTCGGCGCGGTGTGGCTGCTCCAACTGTGGGCGCCGCTGCGCTTCGCGCTGATCCCGCCGGCGATCAAGCATGACCGCGTCCGCGCTCGCGCGGTCGGTTTCTTCAAGGTCGGGGCCGAGCGGCGCACCCACGGCCGCACCGGCATCCTGATCTATCTGTCCGCGCGCGAGCACCGCGCCGAGATCGTCGCCGACGCGGCGATAGCCGGCAAGGTTCCGGCCGAGGTCTGGGGCGAGGCGATGGCGGCGATGCTCGCCCATCTGCGCGAGGGCCGCGTCGCCGATGGCATGTGCGCGGCGATCGAGCGGGTCGGCGCGGTGCTCGCCGAGCACTTCCCGCGCGCGACCGATGACGTCAACGAGCTTCCCGATCGGCTGATCGAAGTATGAGCCTAACCTTCGACGATGATCGCGACGCCCCCGATCAGGTGATGTGGGAGGGCCGCTTCATCACCGCGCGCAAGAAGGGCCGCTGGGAATATGTCAGCCGCGCGCGCGGCATCCACGCGGCGGTGATCCTGGCGGTGGACGCGGAGGATCACGTGATCCTCGTCGAGCAATATCGGGTGCCGATGGGCCGGCCGAGCATCGAGCTGCCGGCCGGGCTGGTCGGCGACGACGAGAGTTTCCGCGGCGAGGCGGCTGTCGCGGCGGCGATCCGGGAACTCGAGGAGGAGACCGGCTACCACGCGGCGACGATGGAGGAGATAGGCGAGTTCCATTCCTCGCCCGGTATGGTCAGCGAGAGCTTCACGCTGTTCCGCGCGCGTGGCCTGAAGAAGGTCGGCGAGGGCGGCGGCGTCGGGAATGAGGACATCACGGTCCACCGGGTGCCGCTTGCGGATATTGCGCGAGCGATCGCGGATTGGCGGTCCCGGGGTTATGGGATAGACGTCAAGATCTTGGCGCTGCTGGGGCCGGGGTTGCTGGAGCTGTAGCCGTTGGCGTTGCGCATGAAGCACCCGCGCAACGTTCGCGTCACAAGGTCGTAAAGATCGCCCCGAAATCCCTGGCCCCATTCCCGGCCTCGTTGAACGCCTCGTAAATTTCCGTCGCATGTCGCCCGAGCGGCACCCTGGCACCGCTGGCCTCGGCTGCATCCATCGCCAGCTTCAGATCCTTCAGCATCAGCGCCGAGGCGAAGCCGCCCTGGTAGCCATTGTCGGCCGGGCTCGCCGCACCGACGCCGG
>JBDSIY010000102.1:0-75892 GCA_039917735.1 Novosphingobium sp.
CAAGATAGGCGCGACCGATCAGGTTGCGCGCGAAGCTGATGCGCGGATGGCGGGGGTATCGATCGACGAACAGTCGCAGCTGCTGGGCGGCCTCGGGATAGAACTTCGCCTCCCACAGCCGAAAGCCGTAGCTGTACGCATCGTCGGCCGCGTCGGTGGTATGCGGCCTCGGGATCGCGCGCACGGCTTCGATCCGCTGCGCCGAAGGGCTGCCGGGCGCGGCGTCGGGGATGCGGTGAGGCGTCGCTGCGCCGCCGGTCATGGCCTCAGGAATTGTCGCCGGCGCCGATGGGGCGGGTGGCGGCGGGAGGGGTACGGCCGCCGGAGGACCGCTCAGCTTCGCCTCCAGCTGGGCGATGCGATTGCCGTTTTGTTCGGTCTGGGCGGTCAGGCGCGTCATTTGCGCCTCGATCGAGTCCATCCGTGTCAACAGGTCGGTGACCGCCGAGGTTGTCGGTTGGGCGGGCTGGGCGGCAAGGGTCGTTGCGGGCCGGGTGATCTCGGGCTGAAACGCGCCGGCGTCACCGCCAGTAAAGACCCGGCGCTGCAACGCCCGGACTTCGGCTTCGAGCCTGCGCACGCGAGCGTCAGCCGATCCGTCCTGCGCCAGCGCCGGGGGCGCGTGAAGCGCCAGCGCCAGCGCGGCCGCTAGCTTGAGCGGCGCGCCTTTCGCGAAGGCTGTCGTCACCAGATCGATCCTTTCGTTGTTGTTCGAGGTATGCTTGGCAGCACCGGGTGAATGGCGCTCGAACCGAAAACCCCACCGGGTGGATGCCTCACGCGGGGCGCCGCTGTCGAGGTCCCGGCATCGTGAAACGGTGGATCAAGGCTTGCGTCAGTTCGCCGGAGCGCTCGGCGAAGCGGACGGGGCCGACGAGGCAGGTGCGGGCGCCATGCCCCCGGAGGCCCCCGGGCGCGCAAGCAGCGCCGCCGCGCTGACCGGCACGTCCTTTACGTTGACCGGCTTGGCGGCAAGGCGCGGCACTTCGCGACCGCCCACGGTGATCCGCAGCGCGTCGGGCCGCCCGGTCCGGACCTTCGGCCCGTCGGCATCGGCGGGAATGGTAAAGCTCTCGCCCAGCGCCATCTGCTTCTCCATCAGCCGCTTGCCCGAGCCATCGGTGAACCGGACCCAGATGTTCGCTTCAAGCGCCGTGAACGCCACCGGGCCTGCCGCTGCCGCTGCCACCGCCGCCGAGGGTGCCTTGGCCTGTGGCAGAACGGCGGCCACGCTGCCCGTGGCGGAGGGCCCGGGCACCAGTTCGTTCAGCGAGGCCTCTGGCGAATAAAAGCTGCGCCATAGCACGATCACCGCGAGGGCCACGGCCAGCGCCCCGAACGCGGCTAGCCAGGCGAGGCGCGGGCGGGGCACGCGGGCGGGATCCCCAGGTTCGAAAGTAACCGCGTGCGGCCGGGGCGGTCCCTCACCGGCGGCGAGTTCGGCGCGCACCGCAGCGGCGATCTCCCTCTCTTCGAGGCCGACCGTGCGCGCATAGGCGCGGGCGAAACCGATGACATAGGTGTGGCTGGCGAGGTCGCCGAAGCGGCCCTCCTCGATCGCCTCGAGATAACGCGCCGCGATCCGGGTACGCGCCGCTATATCGGCGAGCGACAATCCAGCGGCAACGCGCGCCGCGCGCAGCCTAGCGCTCACAGCGTGGGGGGCGGCGGGCTTAGTGAGTTCTTCTTCCGCCATCGGCTCCCGCCCAGGCAATGGTCACCACCGCCAGGTTCTTGCGACAGACAAATCGCCGATGACCCTAAATGTCAATCTCTCTGGCGCGACATGTGAGATCCGTCCGGCCAACCCGCGCGATCAATCGCAGTTCAGTCCCTGGTCGGTCGCCCACTGTTGCAGGGTGGCGCGAAAGTGCTGGGGCGGGGAGGCCAACCAGCCGCTCATCGCCGCGGTGATGGCGCCGACATCGAGCTTGCAGACCAGCTCCTTGATCGGGCCGACGGCGGCCGGGGTGATCGACAAACGGCGGATGCCGAGGCCGATCAGCGCCAGCGCCTCCAGCGATCGGCCGCCCATCTCGCCACAGACGGCGACATCGATATCGTGGCCGGCGACGTTGTCGACGATCCGCTTCAGGAAGCGCAGCACCGCCGGGCTCAGCCAGTCGTACCGCTCGGCGAGCTTGGGGTTGGAGCGATCGGCGGCGAAGAAGAACTGGGTGAGGTCGTTGGTGCCGATCGAGAGGAACGACAGCTTGGGCGCAATGATGTCGAGCTGTTCGGCCAGCGACGGAACCTCCAGCATCGCGCCATAGCGGATGGCCTCGGGCAGCAGCTTCTTGCGCTGCTTGAGGAACGCGAGCTGGCCCTCGAACACCGCGCGCGCGGCGTCGAACTCCCACGGCTCGCAGACCATCGGGAACATGACGTTGAGCGTCCGCCCGCCGGCCGCCTCTATCAGTGCCCGCGCCTGCACCTTGAGCAGCCCGTCGCGTTCCAGCGCGACGCGCAGCGCGCGCCAGCCCATGGCGGGGTTCTCCTCGCCGTCGCCATCGTCGTGGCGCAGGTAGGGTAGCGACTTGTCGCCGCCGATGTCGAGGGTGCGGAACACCACCGGCTTGTCCCCCGCCGCGTCGAGCACGTCGCGATATAGCCGCGTCTGACGTTCACGCGCGGGCAGCGTCGCCGAGACGAGGAATTGGAACTCGGTGCGGAACAGGCCGATGCCATCGGCCCCCGTGAGGCTGAGGTTGGCCATGTCCTCGCGCAATCCGGCGTTTATCATCACGTTGATCCTGACGCCGTCCAGGCTGCGTGGCTCGACGTCGCGCAGCGCCGCATAGGCGGCCTGACGTTCTCGGCTTCTGGCGAAGCGCGTCTCGAAAGCCTGGAACATGGCGGGGGCAGGCCGGACGGTCGCGACGCCCTGGTCGGCGTCGAGCAGCAGCGGCTCGCCCTCGCGCACCAGTCCTCTCAGCCCGCGCACCCGGCCGAGTACGGGGATGCCCATCGCCCGTGCGACGATGACGACGTGCGAGGTCAGCGAGCCTTCCTCAAGGATTACGCCCTTCAGCCGCCGCCGGTCGTATTCGAGCAGTTCGGCCGGGCCGAGGTTGCGGGCGATGAGGATCGCGTCGTTCCTGAGGCCCATGCTCGCAGCAGTACCGAGCTGCCCGGAAACCATGCGCAACAGCCGGTTCGCCAGATCCTCAAGGTCGTGCATCCGGTCGGCGAGCAGCGGATCGTCGATCTGCCGCATACGCATGCGGGTGCGCTGCTGCACACGCTCGATCGCTGCTTCGGCGGTGAGGCCGGAATCGATCGCCTCGTTGATGCGGCGGGACCAGCCCTCGTCATAAGCGAACATGCGGTAGGTTTCGAGCACCTCCTCATGCTCGCCGCCCATGCCGAACTCAGCCTGGTTGGCCATCCGCTCGATCTGCTCGCGCATCTTGTCGAAGGCGAGATAGACGCGCTGGCGCTCGGCCTCGGTATCCTCGGCGACAACGTGCTCGATGGTGATACGCGGCTGGTGGTACACGGCCTGGCCGCTGGCGAGGCCCTTGACTAGCGTCAGCCCCCGTAGCAGCGCCGGGCCGGTCTGCGCGGAAGCCAGCCCCCAGGTCTGATCGTCGTCGACCAGCCCGGCGTTGGTGATGAGCTCGGAGAGCACCATCGCCACCGTTTGCAGCGCCTCGATCTCGATCTCCTCATAGCGGCGCGGCTCGACGTGCTGGACGCAAAGCGCGCCGACCGCGCGCTCGCGCCGGACGATCGGCACGCCGGCGAACGAATGGTATTTGTCCTCGCCGGTTTCCGGCCGGAAGGCGAAATCGGGATGCGAGGCGGCCTCGGCGAGGTTAAGCATCTCGATGTTGGCGGCGATAGTGCCGACCAGGCCCTCGCCGATCGCCAACCGGGTGACGTGGACCGCTTCCTGCGCAAGGCCGCGCGTCGCGAACAGCTCGAGCATCCCTTCGCGAAGCAGGTAGATCGAGCAGACCTCGCTATTGAGTCCGGCGCCGATCACCTCGACCACCGTGTTGAGCTTGGCCTGGGCCGGACTGCGCGACGCCATCACGTCGTGCAGTCGGGTGAGGATCATGCGGGCGGCGGCGACGGCGGTGGTGGTCATGGCCGGCGACTAGAGCACTTCCCGGGAAAGTTGCACCGCTTTTCGGATCGGATCGCGGCGGGGCAATGGGGCCGAAGCGGCGCCCGAACAGACGCACGCCGCACGCTTGGTTTCAAATGCACTTGGTGGGAGCGCGCCGATTTGGTGGCCCCCACCCTCGCACTGAACCCGCAGGATCGTCCCGGCGCCCAAATCGCGCCCCGGGAGATCCGTACTTCGTGATCCGGACAGGTTTGGCCGTGCTGACGGACTGGTCAGCAGCGTTGGAGCTCTTCTTTAATTCGCAGTTTGCGCTTCTTGATGGTCTGGACAATGGCGATGTCGGGCAGGGGCCGGTTCATTTCTTGCTGGAGCTGGCGTTCAAGCCCTGCGTGCTTGTTGTGCAGTGCGCTGACATGCGAAGTGTCCAAAATCTGGTCCTCCTTCTAGCGGGCCGGCCCACACCATCCGACTCGGCAAGAGCGGGAGCGGCGCGATTGCCAAGGAACCACAATCGACCTATCTTGCGAAGGCAAAAAGTGTCCGTTTCGGCAGGGCGCATCGCCCACGCGTCGAACTGTCAACCATGAGCGGGAAAAATTCGTGACGAGTTTTGCGGGGCCGGCGGCGTGACCGAAGAGGAATTGCGCAAGCGGCTCCAGGGCTTGAAGATCGAGCATGGCGACCTCGACGCGGCGATCGACGCACTGTCGGCGGGCGGCGCCACCGATCAGCTACAGGTCGCCCGGCTGAAGAAGCGCAAGCTCAAGCTCAAGGACCGGATCGCGCAGATCGAGGATTATCTGATACCCGATATCATCGCCTGATCGCGCATGGTTCGCGGTGGCGGATGGCGCCATGGCTTCCTGCCTCGAATCCGTTGACGGTTGGTCGGGTGAAACCTAGATGTCCGGCCAGTCGCGGGTGTAGCTCAATGGCAGAGCAGAAGCTTCCCAAGCTTACGACGAGGGTTCGATTCCCTTCACCCGCTCCAGCATTCGCCTCACACTTGCGGTATCGACTCGCCCTTGGCGACGGCGCGAAGCGGGGCCATACGGTCAGCCATGAACGCAGTCGCGCAAGGTCCGCCCTACGGTTGTGCCGAAAAGCTTGAGCCGCTCGTGCGGCGCGTGCTGACCCGCAATCCCTCGCCGTTCACATACACGGGGACACAGACCTATCTGGTCGGCAGTGCGGGTGAAGTCGCGGTGATCGATCCCGGTCCCGACGATCCCGAGCATATTGCCGCGCTGCTGACCGGGATTGGCGGCGCCCGCGTCATCGCGATCTGCTGCACGCACACGCACCGCGATCATTCGCCCGCCGCCGCGCCACTGGCCAAAGCCACGGGAGCCCCCGTGATCGGCTGCGCGCCGCTGTCGCTGGCGGACGAGGGTCCGCGCTCGGACGCGGCATTCGACACCTCCTATCATCCCGACCATGTGCTCGAAGAAAGCGGAAGGGTGCGGGGGCAAGGCTTCACCCTGACCGCCGTCGCCACTCCCGGGCACACCTCCAACCACCTGTGCTATGCGCTGGACGAGAGCGGCGCGTTGTTCACCGGCGATCATGTGATGGGCTGGTCGACCACCGTCGTCTCGCCGCCGGACGGCGATATGGGCGACTATATGGCCTCGCTGCAAAAGCTGCAGGAGCGCGAGGACAGTATCTATTACCCCGCCCACGGAGCGGCGGTCGAAAAGCCACACCAGCTGGTGCGCGGCATGCTCGGCCACCGCCGCCAGCGCGAGAAACAGATCCTGCGGCTGCTCGGCGAAGGGGTGGGCGCTATCTCCGACATGGTTCCGCGCATGTACGCCGGACTGGATGAGCGGCTCCATCCGGCGGCCGGCCGCTCGGTGCTCGCACATCTGATCGAGCTGGAACGCCGCCATGTCGTTGCCCGCGCGCCCGATGCTGGCGAGCCTTGGGTGATCGCGGCGTAGGGCGGGGCCGGCCGCGTTCCTCAGTCGATCGTCACCGTCACCGCGCGGCGGTTCCTGCTCCACGATCCCTCGTCCGAGCCGGGCGCGGCGGGGCGTTCCTTGCCGTAGCTGACGGTGGTCAGCCGCGCCGGTCCCACGCCGAGGCTCGACAGGTAGTTCTTGGCCGCGTTGGCGCGGCGTTCGCCGAGCGCCAGGTTGTATTCGCGCGTGCCGCGCTCGTCGCAATGGCCCTCGATCGTCGCCCGCTTGTCCGGATATCGCAGCAGCCACTGCGCCTGCTTCTGCAGCGCCGCCGAATCCTCGCCGTCGATGTTATATTGGTCGGTGTCGAAATAGATCGTGTCGGCGCCTTGGGTGACCGCGACGAAGTCCGCCTGGCTGCCGGGCGCGGCGCCGATCGTGCTCGCGCCGGTGTCGGTCGAGGTCGCCGCGCCAGGCTCGGGTGGCAGCATCTTGGGCGCCTTCTTCGCGCATCCGGACATCGCCAGCGTGCCTGCCAGCATCAAGGCGACCGGGACGATTCGAAACGGGGTTGCCATCAAAATTCTCCTTTAAGGGTCAAAACGAAGTCCATCGTCGCCTGTGCCTCAGGGCCGGATCGGACCCCAGGCGGGATCGGACGCGTCGACCGGCGTCGGCAGCCGGCGCTCGTTGCGGCCCGTCAGGTCGACTTGCCACAGCGAGGCCTTGCCACTGTTCTTCTCGGTGCGGAAGAACTGGATAATCCGGCCATTTGGCGCCCAGGTCGGCGCTTCGTCCTGCCAGCTGTCCGTGAGGTAGCGCATGCCGCCGCCGCTCGGGTTCATCACCGCGATCCGCAAGTTTCCGGCGATATGGGTGAACGCGATCTGGTCGCCGCGCGGGCTCCATTCGGGCGTCGCCGCGCGGCCGCCGAAGAAGCTGATCCGCTGCTGGCCGCTGCCGTCCGCGTTCATCACATAGACCTGCTGGCTGCCCGAACGGTCACTCTCGAAGGTGATCTTGCTGCCATCGGGCGAGAAGCTGCCGCCGATGTCGATACCGGGGCTGTCGGTGAGCTTCTGCGGTGTGCCCCCGGTGGCCGGGATGCGGTAGATATCGGTGTTGCCGGCGATCGCCATCGAATAGAGAATCCAGCGCCCGTCCGGCGACCAGCGCGGTGCCATCGTCGGGTTGCCGCTGCGCGTCACCAGCCGTTGCCGGTTGGTGGCGAGATCGTAGACGTAGATGCTCGGAACGCCGTTCAGATAAGACAGGTAGAGGATCGAGCGGTAATCGGGCGAGTAGCGCGGGGTAAGGGCCGTCGCCTGCCCGCTGGTCAGATAGCGGTGGTTGGCCCCGTCCGAATCCATCACCGCGAGCCGCTTGACCCGGCGCCCCTTCGGCCCGGTCTCGGCGATATAGGCGAGGCGGCTGTCGAAGAACGGGCTTTCTCCGGAGAGCCGAGAATAGACCATGTCGGCGCATTTATGCGCGGCCCGGCGCCAGTCCTCGGGGGGCACCACCCAGCCGGCGCGTCTGAGCTGCTGGCCGAGCGCAACATCGTAGAGATAGCAGCCGACGGTCAGCTGCCCGTCCGGATTGGCGCGCACATAGCCCTGCACCAGCATGTCCGCGCCGCGACCGCGCCAACTTCCAAAATCCGGGGCGGAGATTTGTTCGTAAGCGGGTTGCGGTAGTCCATCGGGCCCAGAGGGCTTGAACAGCCCGTTGTTCCTGAGGTCGGCGGCGACAACCTCTGACAAGCCGCGGCCTAGCGCCGAGGTCGATCCCGCCGCGGTGCGGGTCGGCACGTCCTGGTCGGTGGCGAAGCTGGCGATGGCGATGCCGAGGTCCTGCCACTGGTTTTCGTCGGACACCGAGCCGCTGAGTCCGCCTCCCTCGCCGGGTGTCTGATCCGGCGCCGGCTGGGCGGCAGCCAGCGCGGGTGCTGCGAGGCCCAGCACGGCGGAGGAGAAAAGCGCGAACAAGCGAGAAATCATTGTGAAAGTCTCTTGTCGAAGCGGAACGAGGAGACGTGCTTCCACGCGTCGAAATACTCGTCCGGCAGGTCGAAGGGAGCAGCCAGTTCGACCGCGCGAAGTGCCTGCTCGGCATGGCGGTCGGCTTGGGCGCGGTTGGCGTCGGTAATGCCGGACTGGCGGACAACGCGCGGACTGCCGTCGAGGCTGCCGTCGGGATTGAGGTTGAATGCCAGCACCGTCACCAGCAGTTCGGCGTCCGCGCCTTGCGGCGCCGCCCAATAGGGCTTGAGCTGGCGCGAAATCGCCGATGCGAGCGATGCCCGCACCGCCGGGCCGATCGCCGCCGCCGGAGGGTCACGGGAATCTCCCGCCTCGGCAGCCGGTACGCCCTTGAGGAAGTCCGTGCCGATCCGGCTCCCCCCGGCGGGTTTGTTCCGCGTGTCAACAGCCGGCTTGGCCCGGGTCGCAACCGTCTTGGTGGCGGCAGGCCGGCGCGGCGCGGGCGCGGGCTTGGCCTTCTGGGGTTGCGCAGCCCGTACTGGCGGCGCGGGAGCAGCCTTCGGCTGCGGTCGGGCCAGCGGCGGCGTAGGCGCGGGCCGAGCCAAGGGAGCGGGATCGGCCGGAGCAGGCGGCACTACCGGCGGGTTGACGATTGCGGGCTGCGGAGGTGCCGGCTGGGGCTCGCCGAGCTGTGGCGCGACATCCGGCGCGGCGCGCGCGGCCGGCTGGGGGGATGTGGAGGCCGGGCCGACCTCCTCGCTGATCGTCACTGTGACGCGATCGGGCAGCGCCGGTGGTGGCGGCGCAGGGCGGTGGAGCAGGAACACGGCAGCGATCGCCACGTGCAGCGCAACGGCCGTGATCAGGCCGATCCGTTCGTCGTTGCGGAGCGCGGTTGCCGCCATGCCGTCCGGCTAGGTTCCGCCGCCTGAACGCGTCATGACCACTTACAGGCCCTGGGGAGCGGTGGCGCCGGCGGTGGTGACCAGCGAGATCGCGTTGAATCCGGCGCGGTTGAGTTCACCCATCACCGCCATCACTCGGCCATAATCGAGCGCCCGGTCGGCCCGCAGCGTCACCAGCGGCGGTTTGCCGTCCGGCCCCGCTGGCACGGCGCCCAGCCGCGCGGCGAGTTGCCCCGGCGCGAGGCGATCGCCGTCGAGATAGGCTGTGCCGTCCCGATCGAGGGTGAGCGTCAGCTGCCGCGCATCTTCCGATAGCGGCCGCGCGCGGCTTTCGGGAAGCTGCACCGGCACGCCGGCCTTGAGCAGCGGCGCCGTCACCATGAAGATGATCAGCAGCACCAGCATCACGTCGACAAGCGGCGTGACGTTGATCTCCGCCATCGGCGCGCGCTTGCCGCCGCGCCGGCTTCGGCGCGCTGCGGCGCCCGATCCGATCCGCATTGCCATCCCCTTAGCCGTCGAGCTGGCGGCTGAGCGACGCGTGGAACGCATCGGCGAAGCGCTGCATCCGCGCCTCGAAGGCGTTCACGGCATGCGAGAAGCGGTTGTAGGCGATCACCGCCGGGATCGCCGCGAACAAGCCGATTGCGGTGGCAAACAGCGCCTCGGAGATGCCCGGCGCGACCACGGCGAGCGACGAGTTCTGCTGTTGGCCGATCTGGAAGAAGCTGTTCATGATCCCCCACACCGTGCCGAACAGTCCGACGAAGGGCGCGACCGAACCCACCGTCGCCAGGAAGTTGAGCCTCCCGGCGAGCTTGTCGGCTTCGTTCGCGACCTCCGATTCGAGCACGATGGCGAGCCGCTGGCGCGTGCCGTCGCGATCGATCGCCTCGCCGGCCGTCGAGTGGTGCCACTCCGTCAGTCCCGCCGCCGCCACCCTTGCCGACGGCACTTCGCCGCGGCCGCGCCGCTGCTGGAACTCGTCGAAGTCGGCGGCCTGCCAGAACTCGGTCTCATAAATGGCGTTGCGCCGTCGCACTCCGCGCATCCGCATGGAAAAAGCGACGATGATCGTCCACACCCAGACACTGGCCAGCAGCAGCCCGACCATCACGATCTGGACGACGATATCTGCGTCAAGGAACAGTTTCACCGGGTTGAGGTGCGCGGGCGCCCCGGCGGCGGCGGCGAGGATCGGCAGGGAGGTCATCGTTATCCTTCAGGACCGGAAACGAGCGAGGCGAAGGCGCGGCGCCACGGCTCGGGCTGGCGGCGCGGCCGGCCGTCGCGCCCAATGAAACCCACCCGCACCAACGCTTCCGCCAATAGTGTATTGGGCGGCGTGCCGGCCCGGAGGGCTCGCTGGCGCAGGCGGCAGCTGGCGGCGCGCACCTCCTCGGCGCGGCTTTCTATCAGCACCGCGTCATCAAGGCGCGCCGGCGCGAGGTAGCGGATCGAAAGATCGGCAACCGCATAGGAACCCTCGCCGGACTCGAAAGCCGTGCGCTGGTCGATGCCGAGCAACCGCAGCATGTCCGATCGCGCGCGCTCGAACCAGCGCAGGTAATTGGCGTGATAGACCGCGCCGCTGAGGTCGGTGTCCTCATAGTAGACGCGAAGCGCGAAGCGATGGAGCGAGCCATCGAAACTGCCGCCTGAGGGTTCGGGGAGCAGGGCCATGGCGCGGCTGTTAGCCTTCCGCCGAGTCGCTCGGCAAGCGGGGGTGGCGCGATTCGGGCGTTTTCTCCCCGGCTCGTCACGCTGGCGCGGCGCTTGGCCGCGCGGACGGTTCAATCGGCGATCATCTGGAAGAGCTGGCGGCCGCCGAAGATGTGGACATGGAGGTGCGGCACCTCTTGATGGCCGTGCCCGCCGTGGTTGACCATTAGCCGATAGCCGGGTTCGTCGAGCCCAAGCTGCCGCGTCACCGTGCCAACCGCGCGGATGAACCCGGCAATCTCGGCATCGGCGGCCTGCGCGGTGAAATCGTCCCACCCGACGTAGCGTCCCCTGGGGATGACCAGCACATGCACTGGCGCCTGTGGCCGGATATCGCGAAAGGCGATCGCGTGATCGTCCTCATAGACCTTGTCGCAGGGCAGCTCGCCGCGCAGGATGCGGGCGAAAATGTTGGTATCGTCGTAGGGCTGGCGCGGGTCGATCGGCATCCGTCATCCTTGCTTGCGGTGGGCCTTCTCGGCCAGCCCCGAGGTGCCCTCACGACGGTTCAGTTCGGCGAGCACCTCGGCCAGCGGCACCCCCTTGGCGGCGAGCAGCACCATCAGGTGGAACAGCAGGTCGGCCACCTCACCGACCAGCGCCTCGCGGTCTTCGGCGAGAGCGGCTACGATCGTCTCGACCGCCTCCTCGCCGAATTTCTGGGTGATCTTTGGCAGCCCCTTGGCATGGAGCTTTGCGACATAGCTCGAGCTGGGATCGGCTGTGCGCCGCGACGCGATCGTCGCTTCCAGGCGGTCCAGCGTCATGGGCTCGGTCATCGCCCGGCCATGCGGAAGCGCGGCTTTGCGGTCAAGCCATCAGCCCCGTGCCGGCAGCCCGGCCGCACGCAAGGCGGCGTGCGCATCGGCGATCGAATGCCTGCCGAAATGGAAGATCGACGCCGCGAGCACCGCGCTGGCATGGCCCTCGATCACGCCCTCGACGAGATGATCGAGCGTGCCGACACCGCCGCTGGCGATCACCGGCACCGTCACCGCATCGGCGATGGCGCGGGTCAGGGCGAGGTCGTACCCCGCCTGGGTGCCGTCGCCATCCATCGAGGTGACCAGCAATTCGCCGGCGCCAAGTTCGGCGAGGCGCACCGCATGCGCTACCGCGTCGATGCCGGTGGCGCGCCGTCCGCCGTGGATGAAAATCTCCCAGCCGCGATCGCTCTTCCGCGCATCGACCGAGGCGACGACGCACTGGCTGCCGAACTTCGCGGCGATCTCGCCGACCAGCTCCGGCCGCGCCACCGCAGCCGAATTGACCGCCACCTTGTCGGCCCCGGCGAGCAGCAGCGCCCGCGCATCCTCGACTGTGCGGACGCCGCCGCCGACGGTGAGCGGCATGAAGCAGACCTCGGCGGTGCGCCGCACCACATCGAGCAGCGTGCCGCGCCCCTCGTGACTGGCGGAAATGTCGAGGAAGCACAATTCGTCGGCGCCCGCCAGATCATACGCCCGCGCCTGCTCGACCGGATCCCCCGCGTCGGCGAGGTCCACGAAGTTCACCCCCTTGACCACGCGTCCCTCGGCGACATCGAGGCAGGGGATGACGCGGACGCGGACGGTCATTTTTCGGCCTCGGCCACCGCCATCGCCTCGGCCAGATCGAGCCGGCCGTCGTACAGCGCCCGCCCCGTGATCACGCCTTCGATGCCTTGGTCCGCGTGCCCTGCCAGTTCGCGGATGTCGTCGATGCCGGCGACGCCGCCGCTGGCGATCACCGGCAGCGTGGTCTCTCGGGCGAGTCCGACGGTGGCGGCGACGTTGCAGCCCTTGAGCAGCCCGTCGCGGCCGATGTCGGTAAACAGCAGCGCGGCGACGCCAGCGTCCTCGAAGCGGCGCGCCATCTCGGCCACCAGAACGTCGGAGACCTCGGCCCAACCCGCCGTCGCGACCCGGCCGTCGCGCGCGTCCACCGCGACGACGATACGCCCCGCCCAAGCCGTCGCCATCTCACGAACGAAGCCCGGATCGGTCAGCGCTGCCGTTCCGATGACGATCCGGGCGACGCCGAGCGCGAACCAGCCCTCGACCGCCGCCGGGGTGCGGATGCCGCCGCCGAGCTGGACCTGGCCGGGGAAGACCGCGAGGATTCCCTCGACCGCTTCGCGGTTGCGCGCCGCGCCGGCGAACGCCCCGTCGAGATCGACGACATGGAGGAACCGCGCCCCCGCCTTGGCGAAGGCCTTGGCCTGCGCGGCGGGATCGTCGCCGTAGATGGTCGCCCGGTCCATGTCGCCCTCGGCAAGGCGGACGACCTGGCCCTGCTTGAGGTCGATGGCGGGAAAGACGATCATCCGATGCGCCTAATTCGCCGAGGCACCCATTGCAAACGCCGCGTCTCAACGGGCGCACGGAGACAGAGCGATGCTGGCAAGCGCGAGAGGCGTTTACTGCCGCGCTCGAAGGGTCACTCCGATCGTGCGCGGGTCACTTGGCGTGGCGAGGATGAGGCCAGAGTTGCCGGCCTGGATGGTGACGTTCTGGATATAATCCCGACCGAACAGGTTTCGGGCGAACACGGCGATCTCCCAGCCCTTGGCATTGCGAAACCCGACGCTGCCGTTGACGACAGTGTAGCCGCCGATCGTCGTGAAGCGCGAGCCGGTGGGGTCACCGAGCTGCCGGCTGCGATAGTTGGCGTCGGCGTGCGCGAAGAGGCTTCCCCCGAGCGCTCCCAAAGGGCGGAGATAGTCTCCGCCTACCGTCCATGACCATCTCGGCAGGCCCGGAAGACCCACGCCGCTCAAGTCGCAGGCCGCCGCCGAATTGCCGATCCGCTCGATCGGGCACGGCCCGGCGGGATAGCGGTCGTACTTGCCGTCGGCATAGGCAACCGACGCTCGCAGCGATAAGTCGCCCTTGACCGCCGCAACGGCGTCGGCCTCGAACCCCTTCACCGTCACCTTGGGGATGTTGGCGAGGTAGGTGCGCAACGCGGCCGCCGCGCGGGTGTCGCTGACGTTGGTCTGGAAGTCCGTCACGCGAGTGTAGAAGGCGTCGATGTTGAAGGTCAGGCGGTTGCCGAACAGGCGGGTCTTCAAGCCCACCTCGTAGGCCGTGTTCTTCTCGGGCCGCACCGTTGCGGTCCCGATCGCCGGCAGGTTCTGATCGTTGAGCGGCAGTCCGGACATGTTGATGCCGCCAGACTTCTCGCCGCGCGCATAGCTCGCATAGCCGAGCACGTAGTCGGTCACTGCCCATGCGATATTGGCGCGGCCGGTGAGCGCGCCGTCGTTGACCCTCGCGGCGTAGGTCTGGCCGCGCAGGATCGACAGCCTGGCGTTGATGAGCGCGGCGTTGGCGATTGGCGGACCGCCGGACACGAACGTGTCATAGGTGCCGGTCTTGTGCTCGTAAGTATAACGAAGGCCGCCGGTCAGCGTGACCCGCTCGACCGGGCGCCAGTTGACCTCACCGAACGCGGCATAGCTGTTCGACTGGAAATCGGTGCGGCCATCGGTGCCATAGCCGTCCAGCAGATTGGCTGGGACCGGAGTGGCATTCACGCCGGTGGTCGCGCCGATCAAATAGCGGGACGCCGCTGGACCGTAGATCGAGATCGGCCGCCCCCCCACGCGCTGACGGACGAAATACAGCCCTCCGACATAGCTGATCGCCCGCTCGCCGTTGGAGGCGATGCGCAGCTCCTGGCTATACTGATCCTGCCGTGACGGGATGTGCTGCTCGATCTGGATGGGGATGCCGGTATAGTCGCGGTCGTTGGCGGCGTCCCAGTTCCAGAAGCGCCACGCACTGACCGAGGTCAGCACCGCCGCGCCGATGTCCCAATCGGCAATCGCGGCGACACCGCCTTCGTTGGTGTCCACGCCCAGCGGCGCATCGATATCGGTCACGCGGTCATAGGGATTGGTGCTGGGCGGCGTGTAGTTGAACTGAGCGGCAAGGCCGGTCGGTCCGCCAAACTGGCGGGTGGCGGTGCGCGGCACGTCTCGAGTGGCGACACGGTAGAAGACCTGGGTGCAGCAGTTGCTCTGGAAGTTGGTGAAATCGGCGCTCAGCTTGAGCTGAAACACCTCGGACGGCTTGAACAGCAATTGCCCGCGCACCGCCTGGTTGCCGATCTGGTTGTGATCCTGTCCCGTGCGGACATTGTCGATCACACCGTCTCGGCGCGTAGAAACGCCCGATAGGCGAAAAGCGATGGTCTCGCTGATCGGGCCGGAGGCGGCAGCCTTGGCCTGGACGAAGTGGAAGCTCCCGAGCGATATTTCCTCGGTGGCTTCCGGCGTGGCGGTTGGCGCCCGCGTCGTGATGTTGATCGCACCGGCCGTACTGTTCTTGCCGAACAACGTGCCCTGCGGACCGCGCAACACCTCCACCTGGGCAATGTCGCTGAAGTCGAACGCGGCGGTCGCCGGGCGGGCATGATAGACCTGATCGACGTAGTAGCCGACGCCTGGCTCCAGCCCGTCATTTGCCTGGCTGACCGCAACGACGCTGCTGCCGAGCCCTCGAATCGTGAAGGCGGTGTTTCGCGGATTGGCCGAACTGTAGTTGAGCGCGGGCACCAACTGTGACAGTTGCTGCGTGTTGACCGTGTAGGAACGGTCGAGCCGCTCGCCGCCAACCACGGACAGCGAGCCGGGGATGCGCTGTGCATCCTCAGGGCGGCGGCGCGCCGTGACGGTGATCTGCGGCACGCCCACTCGATCGTCGGCGTCGTTCGTGGCCGCCGCATCGCCTACTTCCCGTGCATCAGCGCCCGCCGGCCCCGGACACAGACATAACATCACGCCCAACACGAGCGATCCCCGAAAATCGTGCACGCTTCGCCCCCTCGTTCACCGAACGCAGCCGGCGATTCACTATATTCGGACATATATAGCGAAAGGTGCTGGAACGAAGCGGCATATTCTGGCGTGGCCGTGTCAGGCGGAAAGGTCGGCCTTCGCGGGTAGGGGCTCCTCGCGGATCAAACCCATCAGCCGCTGATAGGAGACGCTGTTGGCAATGGTCGCGGATTGTGCCTCCAGGTTTCTGAAGGCGGCGAGTGCGGCATGCCCGGTGTCCGTCAGATGGGCCCCCCGGTCGCGACTTCCTCCGGCGATCGTATCGACCAGTCGATCGTGGAAACACCGGTTCATCTCGTCCACCAGCAGCCAGATGCGGCGGTAGCTCATGCCCAGTGCCCTGCCTGCGGCAGAGATCGAGCCTTCGCGCTCGATCGCGGCGAGCACATCCGCCTTGCCGGGACCGATTGCGTAGGTGTCACCGCAGACAAGTTGCAGCTTCAGCTTCAGTGCACCGACACGCACCTCACTTCCCGATCAGAACGTCGCTGGCTTTGACAAGGACGGTGACTTGATCGCCCTCGCTGAGGCCCAAATCGGCGATCGCCTCCTCGGTGATGTTGGCGGTGACGACGATGCCGTTGCCGATATCCACTTTGACCGAGCCATTCACGGCGCCGCGATGGATGCTGGCCACACGGCCTGAGATCTGGTTGCGGGCGCTGATCTTCATAGCGTGTCCTCAGGGTACGAGAGTACGGCGAGACCGCCGGATAACACCTTTGAGTTCCGACGGCGAGCTGCCCCCGTCCGTTTAGGGTGACTACACCCGCCACTCCACAAACTCTGCCCGCAGTGCCAGCCCGTAAGCCTCACTTCCCGCCGATCAGAACGGATCGCGGAATGGCCCGGCGATGTGGCCGCCATCCACCACCAGCGACGCACCGGTGCAAAACGAACTTTCATCCGACGCGAAGAACAGCACGGCGTTGGCGATCTCCTCGGGCCGGCCCATGCGGGCAATCGGCTGACGAGCCACGGCTTTTTGCAGCCGTTCCATTGATTTGCCGGTGTTCTTGGCAACCATCGGCGTCTCGATGATGCCGGGATGGACGCTGTTGACGCGGATGTTGCGTGGGCCGAGCTCGAGGGCAAGCGAGCGGGTCATCCCGGTGACGGCGAACTTGCTGGCAACATAGGTGCTGAGCCCTTCGACGCCGACGAGCCCGTCGATCGACGAGATGTTGATGATCGATCCGCCGCCGCGCGCGTCCATCGCCTTGAGGGCGCTGCGGACTCCAGCCCAGACGCCGGTGACGTTGATATCGAGAACGCGGCGATGGCCTTCGATCGTCTCGCGTTCGATCCCGCCGCCGATGCCCGCGCCGGCGTTGTTGACGAGAACGTCGAGGCCGCCGTTGCGGCCGCGGACCTCGGCGATGGTCCGGTCCCACTGCGCAAGGTCGGTGACGTCGAGGTCGAGAAAGCTGGCGGATGGACCGATGTCTTGGGCGACCGCCAGCCCGGCGTCGTGCCTGACATCGCTGACGATCACCGTAGCACCGTGTGCGGCGAAGCTGCGGGCGCAAGCCTCGCCGATGCCGCTCCCGGCGCCGGTGACCAGGGCGATCTTGCCGGCAAGTCGGGCGGCCATGGTCATGGCATCGATACTCCACCGTTGATCCGCAGATTCTGGCCGGTGACGAAACGGCTGGCGTCGGAGGCGAGGTAGAGCACCCCCAGGGCGATGTCGCGCGGGGTGCCGACGATGCCGAGCGGCGATGTCTCGGCGCGTTGGCGGATGCCCTCCGCGCGCCTGGCCGGATCGATCGCGCCGCCTTCGTCGCGGAAGCGGTGCGTGCCCATTGGCGTCTCGACCCAGCCGGGCGCGATGGCGTTGACCCGGATGCCCCACGCGCCGAATTCCTTGGCGGCGGTTCGGGTTACCATGTTCACGCCCGCCTTGGTCATCGCATAGAGCGAAAGGCCTGGCACGACGCTGTCGGCGCCGCTCGACGAGAAGTTGACGATCGAGCCCTTGCCCGCCGGGCGCATGACGCGGGCGGCGGCAGCGCAGCCCCAGTAGATGCCCTTGAGGTTGATCGCGATCATCCGGTCGACCTCGTCCTCGCGGGCCTCGATGATGGTGCGGTTGACCAGAATTCCGGCGACGTTGACCCAGATATCGACACGACCGGTGACGGCGGCCGCCCGATCGGCGAGCGCTTCCAGCTGCGCCCGTTGCGCAACATCGACGGTGTGGGTTTGCGGCCGCCCTCCGGCATCGGCGACCATCGCGGCGGTTTGCTCCAGCCCCGCCGCGTCGATGTCGCCCAACACCGGCGTCGCCCCGGCTTCGGCCAGGACGACCGCGGCCTCGCGGCCGAGTCCCGACGCTGCACCCGTGACGACCGCCACCCGCCCGTGCAACGAGAACGCTTCCGCAATGACTTCATGCATCTGCCTGCTCCGGTATCTTCAAGACTATGTTGTGTAATATGCTTTTCAAGCAGACAGGCGTTCAAGCATGAGGCGCTGTTTATCTACAAGGCCCAAATATCGTTGCCAATTATTATGGCGCAAAACTGCATGGTTGATAAGCTTTCCGGGCAGATTCGGAATGAATCCATATTTGCGCATCTCACAATATGTAATTACGGAAGTCTATATAAAATCACTTGAGCCTTGAACAGATCGACCTTTCGGCACTATCCCAACGGCATAAGCACACGTGAGAGGATGACAATCATGGACCTTGGCCTGCTCTACGAGTTCGACGTGCCCCAGCCCTGGGCCGGAGAACACCCCTGGGGTCAGCGGACGGCGGAGCGCGCGGTCTATCGCAATTGCATCGAGCAGATCGTCCTCGCCGACAAGGTCGGCTTCGAGGCGGTCTGGCTGGTCGAGCACCACTTTCGGGAGAACCGCTCGCACATGCCCTCGAACGAGGTCGTGCTCGGCGCGCTCTCCCAGATCACCAAGGACATCAAGCTCGGCTTCGGGGTGTCGCTGATGCCGCACGAGTTCATCCACCCGGCGCGGATCGCCGAAAAGATCGCGACGGTCGACGTCCTGTCTGGCGGCCGCGCGATCTGGGGCATGGGCCGCTCGACGCCGATGGAGCAGATCGCGTTCGGCGTGGATATCCCGGCGAGCAAGGACAAGTTGAAGGCCGCCGCGCGCACCGTCGTCGGCATGTGGCGCGAGCAATATTACGAGGAGCATTCCGAGTATCTCGACTTTCCCAAGCGGATGGTCACGCCCAAACCCTACCAGTTCCCGCATCCGCCCGCGTGGATGGCCGCCTCCACCGAGTCGAGCGCGATCATGGCCGGCGAGAACGGCTGCGGCTTGCTGTGCTTCAGCATCATGCAACCGCTCGACAAGCTCAAGCTGGTCATCGACGCTTACAAGAAGGCGCAGCAAACCGCGGTTCCGCTGACCGAGGTCCACACCAACAAGGTCGGCGTCTACACGCTGGTGCATTGTACCGACACTCGCGAGACTTTCGACACCGACCGCGTGTGGGACTCGATGTGGTGGTGGTACAAGGGCCTCGCCGAGTTCCACCTCAAGTGGGAAATGGCGCACTTGACCGACGAGCAGAAGGCCAAGGCGTTCCCTCTGCTCGAATCGCAGGCCCGGGGCGAATTCGACATCACCGCGTTCGATCGTGAAGACATGGTCATCGTCGGAACCCCCGACGAGGTTCTAAGAAAGCTCCGGCGTTACGAGGAAGCGGGGGTCGACCAACTGCTGTGCTACCTCAACTTCGGCTACCTGCCGCACGAGGCGGTGATGCGTTCGATCGAACTGCTTGGAACGCAGGTCATCCCCGAGCTCAAGCGGCGCGGCGCGGCGCGGCTGGCGAAAGGCCTTGAGGGGCAAATCCGCAAAGCTCAGTTCGAGACCGACCCTAGCCAAGTATGGGCGGAAGACGCCAAGATCGGTATCCCCCCCACCTAGGAACAGAGAATGGAAAACGCATTGTTCGGCCTGCACGGCAAACGCTTCCTCGTCATCGGCGGCGGGCAGGGCATGGGTGAGGCGTCGGCACGCCTGCTCGCCCGGCTCGGCGCCGGGGTGGCGGCGCTCGATCTTGAACCGGCGCGGGCAGAGGCGGTGGCCGCCAGCCTGCGCGACAGCGGCGCGGCGGCCTTTGCGATCGCCGCCGACGTCACCGACGAAGCCTCGCTGGTGACGGCGATCGCTACCACCGAGCGCGATTTCGGCCCGCTGGACGGGATGGTGTCGGTGGTGGGCATGGCCGGCTGGAGTCCGCTGGTCGAGATGACCGCGGAGACCTGGGACCGCGACCAGGCACGCAATTTGCGTTATTTCTTCATCGCCGGCCGCGAGGTGGCGCGCAGCCTCCTGGCGCGCGGCGCGCCGGGGGCAATGGTCGCGGTGGCGTCGGTCGACGGAATCCGTTCGGCGCGCAACCATGGCGCTTATGGGGCGGCCAAGGCGGGGCTCATCAACCTGGTCAAGTCGATGGCCGCCGAGTGGACGCCTTCCGGCATCCGCGTCAATTGCGTCGCTCCCGGCGCGATCGTCACGCCGCGCGTCCCGCTTGGCGAGCCGGAGCGAGAGCGCGAAGCCATGGCGCTGGTGCCGATGCAGCGGCGCGGCGCGGTCGATGACATCGCCAAGGCGGTGGCGTTCTTTCTTTCGGACATGTCGCCCTATGTCAGCGGCCAGACGCTGGCGGTGGACGGCGGCTATCTGGCGGCTGGCGGCTTCAGCATGAAAGCGGCGGTTCCCGCTGGCGGAACCCTTGGCATGCCCGCACCCACATGAGGACAATCGGCCACCTCTCCCGGCTACCGGACGAACGTCCGGGCATCGGCGCGCCTCCCCGGCTGGCAGCGCTGCGCCAAGCGGTGGCGCAGGCGGTCGGCGCGGGGACCTGGCGGACCGATCCGCCGGCGCGCGAGATGAAACTGGGCGGCACCCGCGCGCTCGCCTTCGCGCCTCACGGCACCGCCAAGGCAACGCTCGTGCATTTTCACGGCGGGGGCTATGGTCTGGGCGCACCTGAGATGGCCGGACCTTATGCGGCTGCACTGGCGGAACGCTGCGGCGTCGAGGTTATCTGCCCGCAGTACCGGCTGGCTCCTGACTATCCGCTGCCGGCGGGGCTCAATGACGGGTTGAAGGTTGTCGAGGCGCTGCGCGACGCTGGGTGCGGGCAGCTGATCCTGTCGGGCGATTCCGCTGGCGGCGGCCTTGCCGCCAGTCTGACCGCATTGTGCGTCGCGGACGGGATCAAGGTCGCGGGCCTGGTATTGCTCTCGGCTTGGCTCGACCTCACCGTGTCGAGCGACTGCTACGATGCGAATGCCGCCAGCGACCCCCTATTCTCGCGTGCCAGCGCCCAGGATTCGTCGGGACTGTACCTGCAAGGCTGGCCGGCCGACGACCCGCTCGCCTCGCCGCTGTTCGCGAATTTGGCCGGTTTCCCCCCGACACTGGTCAGCGCAGGCGCCGGCGAGGTGCTGTTCGAAGACTCCCGTCGCTTCCATGCCGCCCTGGAGGCCGCCGGAGTTCCCGCCGAGCTGAGCGTGATTCCCGATATGGAGCACACCGCCGTCATTCGCGACAAGTCCTTGGTCGGCGCGGCCGAAACGTTCGACATCGTGGCTCGCTTCATCGATCGATTGCTGGCTGACCGGTCCAGTCGGTAATCGCCTCGCGCATGCGTTGGGACAGTTCGCCAAGGCGGGCGACCACCTCGTCGGCGGGGCCCGCCAGCCCGAGGACCGTTGGCACCAACAATCCCTGCACCGGCAGCGGCATTGCCACCGACCAGTAGGGCGACCCTTCGAGCGCGCCATCGGCATGGCCTTCCCGACGAATCTGCGCGACCTCATCGAACAGCTTTGGAATACGCGGGGCGGGAATGCGGGCGCGGCTGGCGAGCCGTGCGATCTCAGAATCCTCGAGCATCGACAGATACGCGCTTCCCACCGCCGAGCCGAACAGCGACACTTGCAATCCGCGCTGAGCGCTCATGCCGTCCGGAACCGCGAGATCGACCACCTGCATGAACAGGTCGTTCGGCGTGGAAACCGTCACCACCATCCCGGTCCGCGCCTGCAGCTGCAAAATGAGATCGCGCAGCCGAACGCCGGTGCCATACGCCTCCCCGATCCACGCGGCGAACTCGGTCAGGCGCTGCGATGGAAGATAGCTCTTGTCGCGGGCATTGAACACGAGATGGCCCGAGTCGACCATCGTCTTGAGCAACTGGTTCGTCGTCGACGGATGCATCTCCAGTTCGCGGGCGATCTCCATTGCCCTGATCGGGCTGCGCCGCCTGCCGAACAGCTCGAGCACGTCTAGCGCGCGGGTCGCCGAGCGCGATAGGCTTCGCCGGTCGCCGGCGCGCTTGATCCTGACCGCGAGATGACCCCCGGCGGAACTGGGTTCGATGAGCGTCATGGGTCATCTCCAAACGTGCGCCCAAGGGCGACGAGTAACCCGCCGCACGGTGCTGTCATCTGGACGGCAACGCTTCGGTTGGCGCGGCAACTCCGGAACAGCACGATTTGGCCTTGAGTAGGCCACTTGTTGGCGCGGCGAAACGGATTGGAACATCTGGTGGGTGGGAAGGTGCCGGGTGCCGTGCCCGGCTTCAACCTGCCTTGCCCGCTATTGGACTGATCCCGCCGAAGGTGTAGGCCGACTTTCTCCGCTGACCGTGCGGCGCCGAAGGGCGTGTGCCCCGCTTCGCTCAGCGCGGGCTCGTGATGGCCGAGAAAAAGGCGGACGAGGTCAAGGTGAGTGACATGAACCAAATCAGCCTCGACTTTCTCAGCGGCCTGGGCATGGCTCCCGTCGAGTTCGTCGAGCTTGCGGCCACAATCGGCTGCGGGTCGATCACCCTGGGGATCCAGCCTTTGGGCTCGATCGGCCGCTATCCGACATGGTCGTTTCGGGGCGCTCCGGCGCTGGTGAGGGAAACGCGCAAGGCGCTGGTGGAGCGAGGCATTACCCTCGCAGCAGGCGAAGGGTGGTTTGTCGTGCCGCGCCATGACTTTGGCGACACCGGCGGCGATCTGGATATCATGGCGGAACTTGGGGCCGCTTCGATCTCGACTTGCGGGCTCGATCCGGACCTTGCGCGCAGCTTTGATCAGATCGCCGTCCTTACCGAGATGGCCGCAGCCAGAGGGATGGGCACCAACATCGAGTTTGTCGCGACGATGCCTATCGGAAGCTTGGAGACCGCGCTCGAAGCCGTCGCCCACGTCGGGCGGCCGGAGTCCGGGTTGGTGATCGACGCGATGCACTTGTTCCGCTCCGGGGCAAGCGCCGCCGACGTCGCTGCCGTTGGTCCCGGGCTCATCCGCCACGTTCAGGTCTGCGATGCGCCAATGACAGGGACCGGCGACTACGGGTATGAAGCAACGTTCGAGCGGCTGCCGCCGGGTCACGGCGAGTTCCCGCTGGCAGAGCTCCTTGCGGCGGTGCCGAGAGGTGTCACGCTTGGACTCGAGATTCCGATGAGGGCGCGCGCCGAAGCCGGCGACGATCCCGTGGAACGCCTGCGACCATGCGTAGAGGCCACCCGCAAGCTGATGGCCTGACAGAGCGCTCGGCATCTTCGGAGCCTGCCGGCATATCGACGACGGCCACGAAGAGCCCGCGGCCTACCAGCGTGCGCCGGGGCCGCCGACGACGTAGGGCCGCTGATAGGACAGATCCTGGCGGTCGCGCGTACCTTTCAGGAATCCCTTCACGGGGGGCGTGTGCAGCCAGCTGGCGTCGCCCTCCATCGCCGTTTCGACGGTCGAACGGCGCCACAGGATGCGCCATTCGCCTTCGCGCTTCTCGAGCTGGTCCATGTAACGACCGGCCGCCATCGTGCAGGTGAGGCCGTCGTGCGAGAGCATCGTGCCGACGACGTAGGTCTCGCAATAGGCGGTGTCGCCATCGATCTCGCAGAGGTGGTTCGCGAGATTGTGCTGATTCACCGAGAAAGCGCGGACATGTCCCTTGTTGGCGATTTCCGGGTACTCGGTGGCGGGAATGGGGACCGCGCCATGCTCGTCGGCGCCCTCGGGCCAATAGCAGCTCGCCGTAACTTCAGCGTCGTGCCGGTCGCGTCCCCGCGATTCGCGGACGATCACGTCGAGGATATCCTGCCGGTCCTGCAATCGTTGCAGAGCGGTTTTCAGCTGCGTCAGTTCGTTTTCGAGATCCATGCCAGGTTCCTTTCCCAATCAGTTGGGATAGCGCCCAAGATCGCTCGTGTCGACGACGGGCGGCCGTTGCTGACCGTGCCGGTCTCGACATCATCGCGGGGCCGGTAGCGCAGCGGTCCGCTTTCATTGCGGTCATTTCCCCTCCGCCGCCCGGCACCACGACTACGGCGTGCCGTTCGCTTTGCCGGCGCGGGGAAGCAATGGATAGAGCGCTGGGCTCGCGACGTTCCGCACGTTGCTCCGGTCGAACATCCGCTTCCATTGCTCGGCCGGGCCGCTGGCGGCCGCGCCCAGCGGAATGCTCTCGCGAATGCTGGGGCGAACCGGCTCGAGCTGGGTTCGCGGTGCGTTCGGCGGGGCTACCGCAAGATGCGCGGGAGCAAACAACAAGGCGAGGTCAAGGATAAGGCATTCATCGCGTTCGTTCCCAGTAAATGACTGGTGATCGCAACATGGAATGGCCGTTCAAGCCAGGCCTCGCTCTCGCGTCCGGACAGCGGCGAGTTTGGCCTGATCGATCCGGAAGGTGCCGACCAGGAAGGCCATCGCGCTGCCCGCGACGAGGATCAACGTCAGCACGAACCAGGCCAGTGCGTTCACCTTGTCGGCCGGCATCTGCTCGACCGACAGGCCCGCAGGAAAGTGGATCAGGCCGAGGAACGAGCCGGCGAGCAGCGCCACCGCGCCGCTGCCAAGCTGCAGGCCGATGAACATGAAGCTGGCGACCAGGCCCTGCGCCGGCCGGCCGGTGTCTGCCTCGTGCTCGTCACCGATGTCATAGGTTACGACGTTGAACGGGACCACGTAGAGCCCGTAGGCAACACCGCCAAGGAAGCGGATGGCGAAGATGAAAGCGCCAATCGCCGCGGTCCCGGGCGGCGGCGAGAGGCCGGCGAGCGGCAGTAGCACCGCGCATGCCTGAATCATGAAGAACGCGCTCAAGCCAAGCATCATGGCCCGCCGGCTGCCAACCGCACGGAGGAACGCGGGCGCCACGATCATTGCCGCGAGCGTGCCGAACACCCCCGCCATCAACAGCCGCGGCGTCCAGGTGCCGTCGAGCTGCCAGAAGTAGGTCGCGAGATGCAGCGACAGCTGGTTGATCACCGAGTTGGTGAACAGGACCAGGAAGGCCACCAGCAGCAGCCGACCGATGTTCGGCGTGGTCCTTACCGCTACCGCGAACCTTTTGAAGATCGCGACGATTCCCGTGTCTCCGCTTTCCGACGGCGTTGCCGCCATCGCCTCGATTGCCCGCGCACGTCGATAGGTCCCGACTGCCCCGATCAGCATCAACACGCCGCCGAGCAGGGCCACGAACAGGCCGAAGCCGGGGTAGGGGGCGGGATTGAGCTGCGGCTTGGGGAAAGCAGCGGTGTGGACGAAGAACACACCGAAGGCGATCGCAGGGACCGAGAGGATGACCAGCTGGTTGCCAAGATTGCGCAGCACGGCGATGATCCGCCGCTCGGCCTGCAGTTGCGACAGCTCGCCGCCGAGCGCGTAGGCGGGCACCGTCCAGAACGATATGCCGCATCGCGCCAGCAGCCCGAATCCGAGCAGCCAGGCGAGGATTGACGGCTGGCTCATCCCTTCTGGGGGCGAGAAGACCCCGGCGATGCCGATCATGAACGGAATGATCGCCGCGAACATCAGCGTGTGGCGACGGCCGAACCGCGCGCCGGTTAGCCGGTCGGACAATCCACCGATCCACGGATCGACGATCGTGTCGAAGGCGATGATCACCGCGATGGCAGTGCCGATCAGCAACCCGTCGAGGCCGACCACCTGGGCATAGAAGAACAGCACGAAGGCGTCCCAGGCGAAGGCCTTGAGCAGCTCGGGCATGGCGCAGACCATCCACGCCAGCCGCTCTGGCCATGACAGCCTGTCGCTTATGGCGGGCGCAGTTGCGCCTGCTCCAACAATCGCCACAGCCGCTCTCCCGATTTTGCACGCCACGGCGGGGCGGGCGCGTCAATTAGAATATATATTCTATATTGAAAACCGGAGTCAACCGTCCGTGGTTAGAAGGTCGCTTTCAGATAGGCGAGGCACATCCGGCCGAGTTCGCGCTTGAGCAACGTCCAGTCGGTGCTCTGCGCCGATTCACCGGTCGAACCGAGGCTGAGTTCGCGTGCGAGTGTCGCAAAAATGATCTGGTGGGTGGCCCGTGCCTTGGTCTCGTGATCATCGCCGCCAAACTCGTCACTATAAGCCAGCATCGCGCCTGCCCCGAGCCGCGCCGACCGAAAGGCGCTCTCCTTTCCCGGCCCCGAAACGAGCGGATCGAACGACGCGCGCTCCATCGACAAGCGTAGCAGCGGCGCGTTCAGCTTGAGCACCTCGGCATAGGCTTCGACATAACGCGGCACGAAGTCGGCCAGCGAGGTTGACGATGCGCGCAGCTCCGCCAGCATCCGATCCTCGTCGACGACAATTCCTTCAAGCGCATTGGCGATCACGGCGCGGACGAGGTTCTCCTTGCTTTCGAAGCGGAGGTAGATCGATCCGATCGATACCTTGCCCCGCTGGCTGACGTCCTGGAGGGTAAAATCCTCACTTCGCAGTTCAAGCATAAGTTCCCGCGCCGCGCCGAGCATGCGTTCAAATGAGGCCTGGCTGCGGCCTTGCCGCGGCTTGCGGCTGACGGTCTCAACCGCGAAGGCTGGAGCTGGGGACGGTTTCTTTTTCGAAGCTGTTGACATCGCTGCCAGCCAGAGATTATCAAAACAAGAACGTCAATTCTAATTTGAACGCGGGCAGCGAAAATGTGCCGCAAGGGAGAAAATGGATGCGTTTCTCGGTGTTCCTCAATGCCCGTTCGCTCGGCCCGGACGAAGATCGGCAGTTGATGAAATCGCTCGAGCGCCACGCGCTACGCGCCAGTGAGGGCGGGTTCCAGGCCATCTTCATGCCCGACCACCACTTCAACGGCTATATGCCGATGGCCAGCGACAGCTTCATCTACGCGGCCTACCTGGCGGCGAAGATGCCGCACATGCATTTCGGCTTCTCGGTCGTCTCCGTGCCGCTGCATCATCCGGTGCGCTTCACCGAGCGGGTCAGCATCCTCGACCAGCTGACCGACGGCAAGCTGCTGGTGGGGATCGGTTCGGGCACCACGCCCGAGGAGATGATCGGCTTCTCGGTCAACTACAAGGAAGCCAGCGCCCTAGCCGAGAAGAACCTGGCCACAGCCGAAGAGCTGTGGGCCAAGCGGATGGAAGACCCGGCGGTGGTGATCGACAACGGGCCGTACCAGGGCCGCGTGCTGCAGCGGATCACCCCGGCGCCCTATACACCTGGGCACGCCCGGCTGATGCCGGTAGCGATGAAAGAATCGAGCGCCCGCCGTGCGGCGGTCAACGGCTGGCCGGCGTTCATCCCCGCGTTCACCCCCCCGCAGATATTCGGCAACGAACCGTACAAGCACGTCAAGAAGTTCTTCGACATCTACAAGGGCATGCTGCTCGAGGCCGGGCATAGCGATGCGGTCGTCGCCGAGGCGCTGGGATGGACCACGCACACCTACCAATGTGTCCATGTCGCCGAGAGCGAGGACCAGGCGCGCGAGGAGCTGGAGGTGATCCTGCGCGGCTATCAGGATGCGATCGACCGCGAAAACGAGTTCAACGCCCGCGCCGAGAGTGATTCGCCAAACAAGAAGAGCGACGTCAATGTCACCGCGCTCGACGAGGGCTGGATCGGGACCTGGTGCCTTTACGGCACGCCTGAGAAGCTGGTCGAGGAGCTGCGGCCCTACGCCGAGCTCGGTATCGGCAACGTCCTGTGCGGAACCACCACCGGTCCGCTCACCGAAAAGCGGCTCGCCTACGCCGACCAGACGCTCGACCTGCTGTCGCGCAAGGTCATTCCGGCGTTTTCATAAGCGAGGTAGCCGTGCTCAACGTCGGGATTGTCGGGGCAGGGGCGATCGCTCCGCCCTATTACATGGCGGTAGCGGCTTGGCCGCAGCTGCGCTTCCTCGCCTGCACCTCGCGCCGGATGGAGAGCGCGAGGAGGATGGCGGCGCAGCACGGGGTTGCCGCCGTTCCGTTGGCGACGATGCTCGCGGACCCCGCGATCGACACGATCGTCAACTTGACGCCGATCCAGGCTCATTACGCGACGAGCAAGGCGATCCTCGAGGCCGGCAAGCACCTGTATTCGGAG
The DNA here is from genome assembly GCA_039917735.1 of Novosphingobium sp. GTDB lineage: Bacteria > Pseudomonadota > Alphaproteobacteria > Sphingomonadales > Sphingomonadaceae > Novosphingobium. The sequence goes on from JBDSIY010000102.1 coordinate 27,737, forward strand.
AAACCGCTGGCGGCGACCGTCGCCCAGGCGCGCGAGCTGCTGGTGCTGGCTGAGGCGCGCGGGCTGCGCGTCGGCTGCGCACCCGACACATTCTTCGGCTCTGCGCATCAGGAGGCGCGCGCTGCAGTTGACAGCGGTGCGATCGGCACGCCGGTCGGCGCCGCGCTGTTCCTCGGCACAAGCGGCTGCGAGGCCTGGCATCCCTATCCCGAACCGTTCTACCAGACTGGGGCGGGCCCGGTCGCCGACCATGCGCCCTACTACTTGACCCAGCTGGTCAATCTGCTCGGCCCCGTCGCGGCGGTCACGGCGATGAGCACCCTCCCGGCGAAAGTGCGCACGCTCGGCAACAAGGCGCGTGCGGGCGAGACCATCGTCAGCGAGGTCGATACAACTGCCTCTGGCGTAATCGAGATGGAAGGCGGTCAACTCGTCACATTGACGATGTCCTGGGACATGGGGCCGCACGGGCGCAATCCGATCGAGGTCTATGGCACCGGGGGATCGCTGCACAACCCGGACCCGAACTGGTCGGACGGACCGGTGCGGGTGGTATCGGCAGAGGGCACGGTACGCGACCTTGATCACACCGACCGCGCATTCTCGCGGCCGACGATGATCACCTTTCAGGGCAATCCCGTCGCCTATTACCGGCTTTGCGGGCTTGCCGACATGGCAGATGCGATTGCACAGGGCAGGCCGCATCGGGCCAGCGGCGGGCTCGCGTTCCACGTCCTTGAAGTAATCGAGGCGGTGCGGTTGAGCAGTGAGCTAGGTCGGCGAATTGAAATCGCCTCGCGTTGCGAGCGGCCCGCGCCGATCGGCGACGACATCTCTGATGCGGCAACCATCAAACCCTTCGGCGAGGAGCTGCTCGATGCGCGAACCCTCTTTTGACGAATGCTGCGCGCTGACCGCGGGCGCGGCGATGTGGGCGAGCGTTGCGGTGCCGGACGCCGGCATCCCCTCGTTCACCATGGCAGACGGCCCGATGGGCATTGCCAGCGGCAACGTCGACGAGCGCGAAATCTCGTTGCTCACGCCATGCCCGACAGCGCTTGGCGCCACCTGGGACGTGGAGATCGTGCGCAAGATCGGCGGGGCGGTCGGCAGCGACGCGGTGGCACGGGGGATTGACGCCGTGCTCGCGCCGAATCTCAACCTCGCGCGCAGCCCGCTCGCCGGCCGGGCATTCGAGTATTTCTCGGAGGATCCGCTGCTCGCCGGCGTGCTCGGCGCAGCGTGGATTGGGGGTTTGCAGGATACCGGGACCGGCGCCGTCGCGAAGCATTTGGTCTGCAACGACAGCGAAACCGAGCGCGATCGGATCGACGTGCAGATCGATGAGCGAACGCTGCGTGAAGTGTATCTGCTGCCGTTCGAGCTGGCGGCGGAGGCTGGCTGCGCGGGGATGCTCGCCGCTTACAACAAGGTCAACGGCAGCTGGTGTTCCGAACAAAACCACATCCTCACCACCATCCTCAAAGGCGAGTGGAACTTCCAGAACCTGGTGATGAGCGACTGGTTCGGCACCCATTCGACCGAGGGCACGATCGCCAGCGGGCTCGACCTGGAAATGCCAGGTCCCGGCCGGTTCTGCGGCTCCAAGGTCGCCGAAGCTGTCCGATCCGGCGCCGTGACTCGCGAGCGGGTGGAAGACGCGGCGCGCCGGGTGGCTGCTACCGCGCGACAGGTTACGAGTCGGAAGAGCGATCCCCTGCCGCCCGCCGAGGCTCAAGCCGTCCTTGAGGAAGCGGCGGGCGAAGGCTTCGTGCTGCTGCGCAACCAAGGGGACATGCTGCCGCTGGTCCCGGGGGCGGTGAAGCGGATCGCGGTAATCGGTCCAAACGCGGCGGCGCCCTGCTACCAAGGCGGAACCTTCGCCAAAATAGCCGTTGCGCCCAACACGCCTACCCCGATCGACGCCATCCGTGCTCGCTATGGGGAACTGACCGGGATCGTCTTCGAGCCCGGCGTCGATCCTCAGCCGCGGCTGCCGGCAATGCCGGCGCGCCCGGCGCGCGACCTGGGTGACGGCTGCCGCGCGGGGATGACGATCGACTATTTCCCCAGCACCGATTGCTCGGGTGAGCCGCTGTTCAGTGAGACGCGCAGCACCAATTCGCTGGTCTGGTTCACCGGCCAGCATACCCAGGGACGGTTCGATCAGCCCGGCTCGATCCGCGCCAGCGGTCGATTTGCCGTGGCCCAATCGGGTACCCACCGACTTTATCTTGGCGCCACGGGTCCGGCCCGGATGCTCGTCGACGGGTGCGACGTGTTGAAGGCCGGACGAGAACTCCCCGCGAGCGACGTCATGGGAGTGCTGAAAAGCGGCGACGCCGAAATGATTGGGATCGAGTTCGAGGCAGGACGCGAGGTGCTGATCACCGTCGAATTCCGTTACGACGCGGCCCGGGTTCACGGGCTGTGGTACGGTATCCGCGCGCCGGACAGCGCCGAGGCAATGCTCGCGCGCGCGATCGAGGCGGCGAAGTCGGCCGACGCCGTGTTCCTGATCGTCGGCGAAACTTCCGATTCGAGCGTCGAGAGCAAGGACCGTCCCGACACCAAATTGCCGCCCGAGCAACTACGGCTGATCGAAGAGGTCTGTGCCGCCAACTCCCGCACCGCCGTGGTCGTCAATGTCGGACATGCCTTCGATGCGGAATGGGGCGAGCAGGCCGCGGCGTTGATGGTCGCCTGGTATCCGGGGCAAGGCTTTGCCACGGCGCTCGCCAGCGTGCTTGCCGGAGAACGCGAGCCCGGCGGGCGGATGCCGGTCAGCATCGCCCGGCGCGAGGCCGACTATTGCGGCTACGCGCTACAGCCGGACGCGGATGGCCGGCTTGCCTACGCTGAAGGAACGCTGCTCGGCTATCGCGGTCTGATCGCCAACCACACACCGGCGCGGCACGCCTTGGGCAGCGGTTTCGGCTATGCGCGTTTCGGGCTGGCCGGCGTCGCGGCGGGGGATGGCGAAATTTCGGTCACGGTCCGCAATGTTTCCGATCGTGCGGGCGCCGAAGTGATCCAGCTTTATCGCGATGCGCCTGAGTGCGCTCTCGTCGGCTTCAAGAAGGTACGGCTCGCTGCTGGCGAGCAGCGCCGGGTGACGATCCCGGTCGAGCGCCGCGCGCTGCGGAGCTGGCGGGACGGCTGGAGGATGCCCGATGCGCCGGTCGCAATACGCGTCGCGCGCTCGGCCGAAGATGTAGGAACCACGGTGGAAGTGACGGTGGCGTGATCCGCGCCTGATCCGGCTGGCCGGCTATGGTTTTGCCTTCAGAAACCCGTTGGTCTGCAGCCAGCGGCGAAAGCCTTCGATCCAGTCGACCGTTGTCGTGCCCGCCTTGCCCAGGCCGAAGCCGTGGCCGCCCGACTGGTAGAGGTGGAATTCGGCCGGGATGCCCGCGCGCAGCCAGCTTTCGACAAGACCGAAGCCCTGTTTGGCGAACAGGGGGTCGTCTGCCGCCAGTACCGCGTAAAGCGGAGGCGCTTTCGCCGGCACTGGACCAGCGGCGAACCTGCCGTAGATCGGCGCGATGAACGCCGGCATCGCATCCGGCGCCGCGGCCCGGGCGACGCTCAGCGTGGTGAAGGCGCCGGCCGAGAAGCCCATCATGCCGACGCGGTTCGGATCGATGCCCCAATCGCGCGCTCTGACGCGCACCAACCGCATCGCCGCGAGGCCGTCCGCGAGCGCCTCGGGCGGCGTGTCCGCCGGGGGGCGGAAGCTCGCGGGCCCCCTGCCGTTTCGCATCGCGATCACTTCGCGGCGGAATGCCGCCGGGTCGGCGGGCGTGGGTAGCACGCGGTATTTGAGCACGAACGCGGCAACGCCGTGGTCCGCCAGCCACTGGGCGATGCGGAAACCCTCCTCCTCGATTGCCAGGCCGAGGAAGGCGCCGCCGGGCGCGACGATCACCGCCGCGCCTGTGCCGGCTCCCGCAGGCGGCAGGAACGGCGTAAGCGTGGCTCCCGACACATTGCGGACCTGGAGAGACCCGTTTTGCCGAAACCAGTCCTCGCGCGGCTGACCCCGGCCGGTGCCGAGCGGGATAACGCCGGGGTAATCGGCCGGCGCGGCATCGCTGAACTGCATGATGACGGATTCCTGCGCGATGGCTGGACCGATGCCCGTCAGGGCGAATGCAAGCGCGGTCAGGAGGAGCTTCATGCCATGGCCTTCCGGGCGATAACGGCGTTCCCCGCCAGTGCTACGCAACCGGCGGCCAGACCGGCGACGCCGGCGAACAGGAACGCGCCCTGCATCGAGCCCGAATACCCTTCGATAACGTGCACCAATCGCGGCGATTGCGATTGTCCAAGGAAGAACGCCCCCGTCCACAAGCCTATGCCGCGCCCGCGATGCTCGAAGTCGAACTTGGTCTGGGCCCACGAGATCAGCGTCGGGACCGCCATGCCCGCCGCGGTTTGCTGAACGACCAGCGCCGCCAGCATCGCGGTGACGCTTTGGGCGAGGCCCATCCCCGCCAGCCCGGCGCCCATCAGCGTCAGGAACACGCCGAGCTGCAGGGTGTTGGGCCGGTTGGCCAGCAACCGGAATAGCCCCGAGCCGATCAGGATGCACAGGCTCGGCACGAAGATTAGCCGTCCATAGCGGTCGGGCTCGGTCACGCCGACTTCAACGAAGGCAAGCGCGCCGTTGATGATGAACACGTAGTAGAGCATCGACGCGAAGAGGGTGATTGCGGCGATCAGCACTGCGCTGCCCCAGGGAAAGGGCGTGGCCGGCGCCGCCCGCGGCCCCGGCTCATCGAGCGCCTCGGTGCGGTGCGGTTCGAACAGCCAGACGAACATCGCCGCCCAGATCGGAAAGGCGACGAGGTACACGAAGAACACCCCGTTCCATTGCAGCTCGCTGGCATAGCCGACGATCAGCGAGAAGATCGCGGCAATGAAAGGTCCGAGCAGGCCCTGAAGGAACAGCCAGTTCTTCCTACCGAGATCGTCCCAATAGTCGCCGATCAGCGTGTTGACCACGGTCAGGATGCCCGCCTCGGACACCCCGAGGAGCAGCCGCGAGATATAGATGTGGTCAAGATTGTCGAGCAGCAGCGGCGCCGATCCGAACACGCCGTACATCGCCGTTGCGAGGAGCAATAACGGGCGGCGGCCGAAGCGATCGACGAGCAAGCCGGCGAACGGAGCCAGCAGCGCCATCGCCAGGCCGGGCGCGCCGATCATCGCCGGCACTTTGGCTCGTGCTTCGGGATCCTGCGCGAAATGCCCGATCATCGTCGGCACCGCAGGGCCCATCGCAACGATGGCGATGATCGGCAGGAATGCGGCGATGACGACGGTCAACCCCTGCGGCTTCAGCGTCAGTTCGCGAAAGAATGTGCGGATCGCGTCCATTGCCTCTCCCAACCGACGCTCGATTCGTCGTCGTGCCTGCTGCTTGCGTCAATTAACCCTGGAATCGCGTTGAGCTACTGCCCGGCCTTGATCCCGGCAATCTCAGTTGCGTCAATAGGACGGATCGCGACGTTGCGGAACCAGACCTCGGCAGCTTCGAACTCCAGCGCGATGCGGCCTTTCTTCAGTGGCGCGGCTCCGCGGTCGATCATCGCGAAGAGCGTCGTCACAATCCGTCCATTGACCAAGTGCGCGGCCTGATCGTCGAAGGCGTAAAGATCGAGCGTATTCCAACCATCGAGCTTCTCGTAAACACCCGAATGCCGTAACCACTGGCGAGCGAAGCCGCCGGCGACCAGCGGCTCCTGGTAGCTGCGTGGCAGGCCGGGGAAGTAGGTGGGCCAAAGCGGCGTTCCCCCCAACAGCGGTCCCTGGAGCGCCTTCGTGTTGACCATCACCGCGTCCCCAACATCCCCTTCCTCAACTTGGAACTCGACGCAGTCGGGAAACAGCCGGTCTATTTCAGGGGCCATATGATAGAGGACGCCGCTGTTGCGCCGTTGCAGCCCGCGCGGCGCAAAGCGGCGCTCGCCCCATCGGAACTCGAGCCGCAGGTGGAAGTCGTGCCATTCCTGCACCGTGGCGATATGGCCGAACGTCGCGCTGGCCGGTCCGTCGAAATCGGGGCCGAGAAAGTGCAGCATGCCTTGATCGATCGCGATCGCCTGGTGAGCATCACGATTGCCAACGCCCTGCTGAAAGATCGTCCAGCCATCCAGATCCCGGCCGTTGAACAACTTGCGCCAATTGGGCTCGGTCGGCGCCGCTGCGAGCAGCCGGGCCGGAGCAAGAGCAAGCGCAGCGGCCGCGGAACCGATTGCATGGCGGCGGTCGAGCATCCCGACTTACGCCGCCAAAGCCAGTTCCTTGGTGTCCTTGGTGGTGGGCACGAACGGCAGGTAGGACACCCGCATCCGCACCGCGAAGGTGATGCTGTGCTTGCCGGGCGCCAACCCACCCGGCTTCAGCGCGACAATCCGCGCCTTCTCGCCGAAATTCCAGCGGTCGTCCAAGACGGTTTCCATCTCGTCGAGCGTATAGGTCTTACCGCGGACCGAGAATCGCACGTCCTCGCGCGCGATCGCGTCGCCGTCGACGGTGACGGCGATGTCCTCGACCATCGAGAGACCGAGGCCGCGATAGTAGGGCAGCCGGCCCAGAAAGGCGAAGCCGATGGTCTCGCCGTTCTCGACGACGTTCTCGAACAGCTCGGTGCAGATCATTTTGTTGTCCATCATGGGATGGCACTCCGATTGGGGCCGGCGTTGATCGTTCGGCCAGCGAAATGGGATCGTCATGCTGAACCCGGTTCAGGATCCATCGCGCGCGCCGGGGAAAACGGCGAAAGGGTAAATGGACCCGGATCCAAGTTCAGCGTGACAAGGGAAAACGGGTGGGTCAGGCCGCCTTGAGGGCCGGAACCTCCGGTTCACCGAGCAGCTGCGCCAGCATCACCTGCTGGCGCCGGACCTGCTCGACCGAATCCGGCTCCTCGGCGTCTTCGATCCAGCGATTGCCTTCGTATTCGGAGCATATGTAGCCCTGATAACCACCCTGCTTGAGCACCGACACGATCTCGTCGTAGGGGATAGACGGCTCGACATAGTCGGCGGTCATCTCATAGAACTTGCCGTGGACGTTGTGGATGCGCGGCATGTAGTCGAGCATCCGCTTCGGCTCGAACGCGGCGTTGTGGCGCATCACCTCGGCCATTGCGATGGCCGGGCCGACGCCGCCCATTTGCTGAACGTCAAGGATCACATATTCGGACAGCACCCGGTCCTCGTATGCCTTGACGATATAGTCTGCGATGTTCTTCGGCACGCCGAGCCGTTCGAACTTCGCCCGCCAGACGGGTGGGTAGGCATGGAGGAACATGCCCATGTCGGGGAGGAAGCCGAGCGCCGGGGAGCCCGACTTGTCGAAAGCCTCGGCGAGGCGGATGATCCAGGGATGGTCGAAGTGCAGCGGAGCGTGGACTTCGGTGAGCAGCATGATGCCCTTTTCTTCGGCATAAGGCGCGGCGGCGACCAGCACGTCCGGCGAGATCGAGACCAGCGAACGCAGATATTTCATGCCGAGCCGGACGCCGAAATCGATGTCCTTGCGCACGCTGGCGACCTGTTCGTCGAACGGCATCAGCCGCCCCTTGTAGCGCTTGTAGTCGAGCATGTAGTCGTGGCTGACCGGAACCGTGCCGTACTTCTGCATTAGCCCATGCCAGTTGGCGATGGCGGCGTCCTCGACGCCGACCTCGGGCCAACCCCAGAAGCTCTGCTCGCCGATGATCTCGATGCCATAGGCGCCCATTTCGGCGCAAGTCCGGACGCAATCCTCCAGGTTCATCTTTCCCTGAAAGGTCTCGTTCTGGAAGCTGTAAAGGCTCACGCCCCGCTTGATGTCCGCCATAAATCCTCTCTCGTGAAGGCATCCACCCTGAGCGGGCTTGCGCCGCCCGGTGATGCAAACTAGAATCTATATTCTATATTGCGCGCCCACCGTCAAGAGTGAAAGTTCCCTGAGAGAGAAATTAACACGCTTGTGGCGCGTGGCCGGGTTGTTTCCTGCCGTTAAGCGGTCGCCAGTCCCCGGGCGGTGATGTCGTCCCGGATGCGCTGATGCTTGCCGTCCATCGGCCAGAACATCACGACGAGGATCTGGAGGCCGATCAGGACCACCGCCCCGCCATAATAGGACCATCGTATCGCCTCGCGCGCAGCGTCGCTGACCGAACCGGGCGCATAATCGTAGAATCCGAGCATGAACGCGATCCCGGCGGTGCCGATCGCCATGCCGATCTTGGTGGCGAGGCTGACGCCGGCGGACAGCAGCCCCTCCTTACGGGTGGCGAACAGCCACTCGTGGTAGTCGACGGTCTCTGCGATCATCGTGAAGGCGGCGGTGATCGTGATCGAGGTCGCGAAACTGGCGAGGAAATAGATCGCCAGAAACAGCGGCGGGTTCGTTTCGGTGAGCGGCAATAGCAGGAACAGGATCATCGCCGCGAAGAGTACGGCGACGCAGCCCCGGCGGATGCCGGTGCGGGCGAGGATCGCCGGTGCGACAAAAGACGACAGTAGTAGCATCCCGGCGACGGCCGGCAGCATCACCGAGATCATCCAGGGCTCGCGCAGCACTTCGATCGCGAAATAGGTCGTCACCGACATCATCGCGCCGAAGCGGATGAAGTAGAGCAGGCAGAAGCCGAAGCTGACGATCCAGGCGCGGTTGTGCAGCATCTCGCCGACGGCGGGGAGGATGGCGAATTTTGCCGATCCGGCATCCTCGTAGCGCTCGCGGCAATTGCGGAACAGATTGATCAACGCGGCCAAAGACAACCCGGCGAACAGCACCGCCACGGCCAGGAAGCCGCGTTGCTCATCGCCCCTGCCGAAAAGGCCGACCAGCGGCATCGTTGCCGCCGTGCCGAGCACCACCGCCACAGAGGTCCCGATCGAGCGCATGCCGCTCAGGCGCAGCCGATCCGACGTATCCTCGGTCATCATCGGCATCAGCGCGGTATAAGGGATCGACCCGAACGACATGACAATGCCCAGCGCCTTGAAGGTCAGGAAGGCATAGACGAGTTGACCCCATTGCGACCATCCCGGCACGCTGAACACCAGCACGAACAGGACCGCATAGGGAACCGCGGTGACCAGGAAATAGGGCCGCGTCCGGCCCCAGCGGCTGCGCGTCTTGTCGACGGCGATGCCAACCAGGAAGTCGATCACCGCGTCGAGCAGCCGGGCGGTCAGGAAGATCGTCCCCACCGCAGCGGCGGGCAGCTTCACCACGCTGACGTAGTAGTAGAGCAGGAACCCGCTCGCCATATTGTAGGGCAGGCTGTAGCCGAGGTCGCCGAAGCCGTAGCTCAGCCGCTCTGACAAGCGTAGTCTGGGTTGTTCCACCGGATCGTCTCCAGTCTGGTTCGGATCAGAGGCCGAGCGCGGCGCGGGTCTTGGCCAGGGACTCGGCGGCGGGAAGCGTCGGCTTGTATTCCAGCCCGATGCCGCCGTCATAGCCAAGCTCGAGCGGCATCGCGATCACCACCGGCCATTCGACCAGGCTGCGGCGCGGCTCAACGACAATCCCGGTTAGCTGAACGCCGGTCTCAGCGAGCACGGGGCCAATCGTGGCGACATCCTTGTCGCGCCAGAAATGGAACTCGACGGCGTCAAAGCCAGCGGCGCGGGCGGCACGGATGCGTTCGGGGGTTTCGGGGTGCTCAGACGCAAACAGCCTTTCGATGCACGGCGATAGGTACACGGGCAATCTCTCCCATCGCGCCGCACCCGTTGTTCGGGCGTCGAGCTGGCGTGTCGCCGTTTATTAGAATAGCAGTTCTAGTTACCGGGTGAGCGGGGTTTGCGCAAGCCCTTTTCCCAACGCAGGCGCCGTCGCCATGGCCTCGGCGCAATCCGGATGGCGGGGCACGGCGCCTGCTGCCAGGCGGGGCATGCGATTGCTGTTATACATAGCCCCCAGCTATGAAACATCGATAAAACATTATTTTACGCGACCGGGGCGGTGGGGCAGGAGTTGCGCGGCAAGGCATCGCTTCATGCGCAAAAGTTGAACGCAGCAATTCCAGTTGTGGTCTGCTATTGAAACAAAAAATTCGACCGATGGATTAGCCGGTGGCAGAGGCAACGCGGTGTCCGCGGTACGTCTTTAGCGTGAATCGTAGGCGCCCGAAGCGGCGTCGAATTTGGGGAGAGTGATCATCATGTCCAAGCGAACGTACCTGCGCGCCTTGCTGACTGGCGCCGCCATCTTGGCGCCGGTCACACCGGCGCTGGCACAGCCGAGCGCGGCTGACGACAGCAACATTATCATCGTCACCGCGCAGAACCGCGCGCAGGCGGTGAACGATGTGCCGATCGCGATTGACGTGGTGACCGGCGAGAAGCTGCAGCAGGCTGGCTTTTCGAACATGAACGACATCGACAAAATCGCCCCCGCCGTCCAGCTCAACCAAGACCAGGGCACGGTGAAAGTCACCGTGCGCGGTGTCGGCACCAACTCCAATGATGAAGCGCAGGACACCTCAGTCGTCATCAATATCGACGGGGAGTATCTGAACCGCCCTAATGCGCTTGGCGTTTCGCTGTTCGACCTGGACCGGGTCGAAGTCCTGCGCGGGCCGCAAGGCACGCTCTACGGACGCAACTCAACGGGCGGCGCGATCAACTTCATCACCCGCAAGCCGGGTACGGAATTCGGCGCCAACGCTTCGGCGAGCTACGGCAACTACAATGCAGTTCGGGTCGATGGTGGGATCGATCTGCCGTTCGGCACCATCGGCGGACTGCGCCTCGCCGGGTTCTACGATGAGCATGACGGCTACACGCGCCATCCTGCGAGACCGGGGTTCTTCGTATTCCCGGCGTTCGCCGGCGGTCGTTCGGACGACAACCAGGCCTACGGTGGCCGGGTGTCCTTGCAGCTCGAACCAATCGACCACCTGACCATCAACGTCGCCGGTGAATACGCCGAGCGCCACTTCATTCCATCTACGTTTGCCTACACCGATCTCAACGGCGCCGGCAACGGCCCCGGCCCGAACTGCACGCTCAATGGGTACAGCCGAGTCGCACCGGCGTACCCCCAGACCTTGTGCGTACCGTCTAATACCAACTTCCTCTCCACCATCGACCGCTCCAATTTCCCCACGCCGTTCTTCGGCTTGGGCAACATCGACCAGAAAACCTACGCATTCCGGGGACGAGTGGCTTATGAATTCAGCGAGGCAGCGACTCTAACCTACACGGGCGGCTACCGCAACTTCAAGGAGAACTCCTACCGGCCGTTGCCGATCGTCTACCAGTCGTTCGGCTTCGGCAACGAGACGAAGACCCAGAGCCACGAATTACGGCTCAACGGCGTGGTGGGCGGCATCACCTATCAGCTGGGCGGGTTCTACTTCAAAGAAAAGATCGCCAGTGAAAGCGGCTTCTTCGTCGCTCCGATCGGGTTGCCTGGGGGTTCGTTCCTGACCTACTTCGGCCGCTTCATCAGCAGCGACAGCAAATCGGTCTTCGGCCAGGTCGAGGTGCCGCTCGGCAGTACCCTGACCGCAGTCGGAGGTCTGCGCTACACGAAGAACTCCCGTGACGCGACCTACATCCAGGGCAACCCGTTCACTGCCTATAACACCGTTGCGATACCGGCCGGCCCGGGGTGCTCGGGCGCGATTGGCTCGTGTATAGTCGGTAGCCCGAACTTCGCGCTGCTCGGCACAGGACCGGCCCGGAAAGACGTGTTCAACATCGCCGCCAACATCCAGCCTCTTTCGACCAGCGAGGACAAGATCACCTGGCTCGCGGGTCTAAACTACAAGCCCAACCCCAACACGCTGATCTACGGGAAGGTCGCGACGGGCTTCAAGGGTGGCGGGTTCGATGCGATCGGCAACTACAAGCCAGAAAGCAACACCGCCTACGAAGGCGGCTGGAAGCAGACCTTTGGCGATCACCGCCAGCACCAGTTCAACCTCAGCGCGTTCTACTACGATTATAAGGATCTGCAGGTCTCCGTCCTGCTCGATACGACAAAGGGTGGCCAGACGTTCAACGCCGGTAAGGCGAAGATCTATGGCTTCGAGGCCACAGCCGACATCGCGTTGGACGACAATGACCGGTTCAATGCTTCGTTCAATTACCTACACGCGAAGTATGGAGAGCTGTTCGCCCAGTTCAATGTGTTCACTGTTCCGGGCACGGGCCCGGACATCAACGGCGTGGGCGATCTCGATCCGAACACTCCGGGAATCCAGCAGCCGAACTTCAAGGGCAATACCCCTCCGTTCTCGCCTAAATTCATCATCACAATGGGCTATGAGCACGTTTTCGACCTAGGGGGCGCGGGCCATCTGACCGCTCGGGTCGATACCTTGTTCAAGAGCGCCTATTTCACCGACTTCTACAACTATCGCGACGGTCGCCAGAGCGCCTACACCCAGACCGGCGCCAGCCTGGAGTACAAGCCTGAGAACCGGCGCTTCACCGTCGCGGTGTTCGCCCGCAACCTCGAGAACGAGCGGACGCTGACTTATGGCAGCTTCGTCTCCGCAGGTCCGGACGACATCTACAATTGGCAATTCGGCACGCCGCGGACTTACGGCGTACGCGTCGGCGTCGACTTCTGAGATCAGGCTCTTAAATCTGCAGCCGCGCTTTACCTACCAGATGTACGGCATGCAGGAGATCAACAGCTCGTTTCCGCGATGCCAGGGAGGCAACCGCTATCACGTACCGCCGTGGGTCGCCGTGCTGCCACTCGACAAGGAAGGGGACGCGCTGGTGCCGGGGTTTGGCGAGGGTGCGGTCGAAGGCCGCGCCGGCCTGTTCGACCTGTCGCTTGTCGCGCGCTGGGTCGGAGTGATTTCCGGTGATCACATTCACGTCGATTTCCGCGCCTGCGCGAGCGGCGCCAAGTCGCCTTCGATCCGCGATGACATCTATCGCTATTCGGACATCGAAGGTGACGACAAGATCGGCTGTGCTGGCACCGTCGACGCCTATGTGCCCGGCCTCAGTTAGCAGGGCAAAATATAGCTCTTAACCCGGTATCGAGCATTGATTGATCACCGGAACGCGGGGGGCGCCGAGGTGGCGGCGTACCTCAAGTCTGATCGCGCGAAGTTCCTCGGACGCCTGTCATCCCGAGACTATGCCTCCGCCTCGCAGATGGCGATGAGTTGATCGGCGCAGGCGCCCCAGCCATCGGCGAAGCCCATCTCCGCGTGCTGCTTCATCGCCTCCTCGGTCCAGTGCCGCGCCCGGGCGGTGTAGCGCGTGCCCGAACCTTCCGGCGCGATCTCCCAGGAGCCGATCATGAAAGGGCCGGCCGGGGTGAAATCGCCGTCAACGATCACCGCCGCGTCGGTGGTGACGAAGCGGCGGCCCTCGTCATAGGCGAGGTAAATGCCGTTCTGCGGTTCGCGCTCGCCGTCTGGGCCGTAAAAGGTCATATCGCACCGGCCGCCGGGACGGCGATCCTGATGGTCGATCTTGGCGTGCCACGGGGTGGGGCACCACCAATCCTCCTGGCGCGCCGTCATCACTTCCCAAACTTTCTCGGGCGTGGCGGCGATGAAGCGGGTCAGGCTCAGTTCGTAGGGAGCGACGGTCATGCGGTCTTCTCCGTACCGTAGGGCGTGGTGATCAGTTCGAGCAAATGGCCGTCGGGATCGGGGAAATAGACGCCGCGGCCGCCGTCGTTGTGGTTGATCTCGCCGGGGCGGCTTCTCGCCGGGTCTGCCCAGAAGGGCAGGGCGCGCGCCTCGATCAGCGCCATCGCCGCATCGAAGCGCACGTCGTCGACGAGGAACGCATAGTGCTGCGGCGCAACCGCGCCTTCCTTCCGCATGAAGTCGAGCGAGACGCCGTTCGCCAGTTGCACGACCATGAAGTGGTAGAACGGCTTGGGGGACGGCAGTCCGAGCATCTCGGCGAGGAAGGCCGAGGAGCGCTGGTTGTCGGCGCACCAGATGATCGTGTGGTTGAGCTCGGCCGCCATTGCGCGTTCTCAGTCCCGATCCGGTGCGCCAAGCGGGAAGCCGGAGCGATAGGGCCGCGCCGCCTCGACGCAGCGGGATACCGGCGGCAGCGCCAGCAGATGCTCGCGCCACGCCTTCAGGCGCGGGAAGGCGTCGGCAATCGGCTCCACCCAGTCGGCGTAGAACAACGAGGGCGCGGCAGCGCATTCGATCAACGTCACCCGATCGGGCGCCTGATGATAGGACGGTAGCCAGCCTTCAAGCCACGCGTAGCTCTTGCGCAGCTTGGCCCGCGATTCCGCCACGCGCGTCGCGTCGGGATGGACGCGATCGCGCAGATATTCGTTCACCACGGCCTGCATCGGAGCCATCACGTAATTGTCGAATACGCGGTCGAGCATCCGCGCGCACAGCGCCGCGTCGGGATCGCTGGGGAGCAGCGACACCTGCGGCGACAGTCGAACATGGGCATATTCGATGATCGAAGTCGCCTCGAAGATAACCTCGCCGCCGTCGACCAGCACCGGGAACAGGCCGAAGGGCCCGCCTTGCGTCGTCACGAAGGCGTAATTTTCCGGGTGGTTGGGGTCGATGATCCGGAACTCGGGTTCGATCCCCGCCGCGTCGAGCGCGATTTGCGCCTTCCAGGTATAGGACGAGAACGGGTGCCCGTAGAGCGCGAGAGCCGGCGCGGCCGTCATGCCGGATCGCCGCGCCGCGCTGCTTCGATCGCGGCGATGTCGATCCGCTTCATCGTCATCATCGCCTCGAACACGCGCTTGGCGACGGCCGGGTCGGGATCCGTGGTGCCCTCGCTCAGCACGCGCGGGGTGATTTGCCAGGAGAGGCCCCAACGGTCCTTGCACCAGCCGCAGTTGCTCTCCTCGCCGCCGTTGCCGACGATCGCGTCCCAATAGCGGTCTGTTTCCGCCTGGTCCTCGGTCGTCACCTGGAAGGAAAAGGCCCAGCTGTGCGGGAACTGCGGCCCGCCGTTTAGGCCGATGCAGGGGATGCCCATCACCGTGAACTCGACGACCAGCACATTGCCCTGCTTCCCCTCGGGGTAGTCACCGGGCGCGCGCTGGACGCTCTCCACATTCGTGTCCGGGAACGTCGAGGCGTAGAAATTCGCCGCGTCCTCGGCGGTGCCGTCGTACCACAGGCAGATGCGGTTCTTGGGGAGGCTCATTGCTTCATCTCCGCGATCAGGGCGTTATCGACTGCCTTGGCGGCCTGGTAGGCAGGCCGCGCCTGCAGCCGCTCGGCATAGGCGACGAAGGACTCGCTCGGCGGCACCGTGCCGAAGTTGAGTCCCCAATCGACCGCGCTGCCGACATAGACGTCCGCCATGGTGAAGCGCTCGCCGCAGACCCAGCTCCGGCCTTTGAGGTGGCTTTCGAGCGCGGCCATGGTGCGATCGAAGCTGCCCCAACCAGCCATCGTCTGCTGTTCGGGCTTGGGCTCGAAGCCGAAGTTGCGGGCGGTAATCGCCTGCTCAACGGGCCCGGCGGCGAAGAAGGTCCAGCGCAGATAGTCGGCCCACTCGGCCGCGGCCGGCAGCAGTCCTGCCGCCGGATGCGTCTGCGCCAGATAAAGGCAGATCGCCGCCGCCTCGGTGATGGTGCGGTCGCCGCCCGGTGCATGGTGGACGATGGCCGGCACCTTGCCCATCGGGTTGACCGCGAGCAGCGCCTCGCGCCTGCCCTCCCGGGTGACGATCGCCTGCTCGTAATCGGCGCCGGCTTCGTGCAGTGCCCAGCGGGCGATCTGGCCGCGCGACATCGGATGAGTGAAAAAGGTGAATTCGGCCATCGTCGATCTCCCTGGGCTTACTCTCCCTTCGGCCCGACCAGTCCGAAGCTCGCCCCCTGTGGATCGATGGCGACGATGACCCAGTCGCCGCCGGGAACCTCCATCGGCCCCCGCAGCACCGTGCCGCCCTTGTCCTCGACAACCTGTTTGGCAGCGGCGATCGAGGGCACGCCGAAGTAGAATAGCCACAGCGCCGGCTGACCTTCGCTCTGGCGCTGCATGATCGCGCCGAGGGTTTGGCCATGGTGACTGATGAAGCAATACTCGCCCATCTCGCCCATCGGCATCTTGTCGTTGAACTCAAAGCCGAAATGCTTGTGGTAGAACTTCATCGACCCGGCCTGGTCAGGGCTGGAAAGCTCGTTCCAGCGGACGTGCTGTGGCTTGACGGGATCGAACACGTCGCTCGCCATGTCCTCGCTGCCCGCCGGGGGCTTGGGCCGCATGATGTAGATCGGGATGCTCTGGGGATCGAGCACCATGGCGATCTTGCCGACGTCGATTTCGACCGTCGGCATCAGCGCCCGTCCGCCCTCCGCCTCGATCGCGGCGACCTCGGCATCGACGTTGTTCACGTTGAAGTATGGCATCCAGCACGGCCGCGATCCGCTGTTGGTCATCTCTTGGGTCAGCCGCAGCACGCCGCCGAGGTGTCCGCCATCGGAACGGAGGATGTGGCGGTAGTCGAGCGCGGC
Organism: Novosphingobium sp.; assembly: GCA_039917735.1. Taxonomy (GTDB): domain Bacteria; phylum Pseudomonadota; class Alphaproteobacteria; order Sphingomonadales; family Sphingomonadaceae; genus Novosphingobium. The sequence continues at coordinate 44,189 of JBDSIY010000102.1, forward strand.
GGCGCCGGGATCGGACTCGCGGGTGATCGTCCAGCCGACGACCGTGCCGTAGAATTCGGCGGCGGAGTCGGGATCGGGGGTCATCAATTCGTACCAGATGAAGCTGCCGACGGGGTTGGCCATGAATTCAGTCTCCTAGGGTGACGACAGGCTGGAAGCCGCCGAAGATCATCCGCGTGCCGTCGAAGGGTATAATCTCGGGCGCGGCGGACTGCATCTGCTCGGCAGCCGTATCGCAGACCTCGCGCGATGGCCACTCGACAAAGGCGAATACGATGCGCTCATCGCCCTCGGCTTTCACCGTGCGGAAAAAGTCGGTCTGCTTGCCCTGAGGCACGTCGTCCTGCCACGCTTCGACCACCCGCAGCGCACCATGTGTCGCGAACGAGTCCCAAACCTCTTCCGCCATTTTGCGATAGGCTTCCTTGTTAGCCTCCGGAACTGGAACGACGAAGCCCTGGATATAGCTGCCCCTGGTAGGCTTGCCCTGCTCGACGATCGGCTCGAACCCGCCGTGAATCATCCGCGCGCCGTCGAAAGGCATCGGATTCTTCTCGGGACTGAAGCGTTCGTCCGACGCCATGATCTCACCCATACGTTCACTGAACGCCTGGCGGGTCGGCTTGTCCGGCCACTCGATCCAGCTGAACACCATCGATTCGTCATCCCGGGCCTGGACGGCGCCGAAGAAATCGGTGGTCTTGCCCCTGGGCACGTCCTCCTGCCAGCATTCCACGATCCGGGTCGCGCCGTGATCGATGAACACACCGTCGCCCAGGTTGGCGTGGTCGATGAACTTCTGCTTGTTGGCGGTCGGTACCGCGATCACGAAGCCTTCAATATAGCTCACGCCGGTTCTCCCTGAGTCTGTGCGGAGCCAAAGCCGGCGAGTTGATCGGCGAGCGCCTGCTGAAACGCGGGACGCGCTTCGCCGCGTGCCTGATAAGCCGCGAGCCCGGGGAAGCCGGCGACGATGTCGGTGTGCCGCAAATTGCGCAGCACCGTCACCATGATGATGTCGGCGACGGTGAATTGCCCGGCCAGCCACGCGCGGTCGCCGAACGCGTCTGAAAGGCTCTTCAGCCGCTGCTCAGCCAGCGCCACGGCGGCGGGGCGGGCGGCGGCGGCCCAGTCCTTGCCGCGGTAGAAGAAGTCATAGGCGACGATCTGCATCAGGATCGGCTCGACGCTGTTGAGCCCGGCGATCAGCCATTCGATCGCCTGCCAGCGGGTGTCGGGATCGCGCGGCAACAGCCGTTCGTCCTGCTCGCCCAGGTAAAGCAGGATCGCGCCGCTCTCGAACAGCCGGCGCTCGCCATCGTTGAACGCCGGAACCTGGCCGAACGGCTGCCACTGCCGATAGGAGTCGGGTCTGGGACTCATCGCATCGAACAGCTCCGTGCGATAGGGCCGGCCGATCTCTTCGCAGGCCCAGCGCACGCGGATGTCGCGGACGATCCCGTGCGCCATCTCGGGGGCGTTGGCGAAACCGGTGACGATGGTGGCTGCGTTACTGTCGAGCGGCATTGTGGGTCTCCTTCTCGCCGGGATCAGGCCACTTGCGGCAACTCGGCATCGCCGCTGGCTACTGAGGGGTCCATCCACATCGGCTCCCAGACATGGCCGTCGGGGTCAGCGAAGGTGCGGCTCATCATGAAGCCGTGATCCTGCGCCGGATTGATGTCCGCCGTGCCGCCGTTCGCGCCCGCCGCGTCGGCGAGGCGGTTGACCTCGTCGCGATCTTCGCAACTGATGCAGAGCATGACCTCGCTCGATCCATTGTCGGGGATCGGCCGGGTCGTGAACGTGCGCCACTTTTCATGCGTCAACAGCATCACGAAGATCGCGTCGCTGCACACCATGCAGGCGGCGGTCGCGTCGGTGAAGCGCGGCTCGTTGGTGAAGCCGAGGGCCTGGTAGAACCGCATCGCACCCGGCAGGTCGGCGACGGGAAGGTTTATGAAGATCATGCGGGGCATGGCGTTTCTCCTTTGCGGGGGACGGGCGATGCGAATCAGCTTGCGCCACCGTGGCCGTCGGAGTTACAAAAGGCAACCATGAAGTTACGGAAGGAAACCGAGAATCGCCGCCACGGCAGGTGGTACGATGACGCCTGCGGCACGGCCTTCGCACTGGAGTTGATCGGCGAACGCTGGTCGCTGCTGATTGTCCGCGAGTTGATGCTCGGTGGCCGGAGATTCACAGAGCTTCGCGCCGGGCTGCCCGGTATCAGCGCCAAGGTGCTGACCGAGCGGCTGGCAGGCCTGGAAGGCGCAGGGATCCTGCGTCGCCGCAAGCTTGCACCGCCGGCCGCTTCGCAAATCTACGAATTGACGCCTTGGGGCTATGCCGCCGAGGAGCCGGTCAAGCTGCTCGGCGCGTGGGCGGCGAAGTCGCCGAAACATGATCCGACGCTACCGCTTTCGCCCGCCTCTTTCATGATCAGCCTGCGGACGATGTTCGATCCGGCGTTGGCCGAGGGGTTGTTGGTGTCGGGAGCATTGAACATCGGCGACGAGTCATTCTTGGTCGCAGTCGCGAGTAGCGCGCTCCGCGCTGAGCGGGGGGACATTGACGCGCCAGATTTCACCTTGTCGGCGCCGACTGCCACGCCGCTGGCTGCAGCGGTCTACGGCAAGGTCCCCGTCGAGGCCCTCGCCGGAGCCGGCGTTCGCTTGGCGGGCGACCCGGCCGCAATCGGGCGCTTTATCGACCTCTTCCACCTGCCTGCAAAGGTTTAGAACCTCGCGCCGTGCGTGCGGCCTGCCTCCGAATCCAAGCTCGATCCCCAGCAATTTTGCTGGAACCCCCGTTTGTAGCCAAAGGGCGGCGGCGCCCCCTTGCCGGTTTACACGTAAATACGCACGTAAACATATGTTAACAACAACTTGCCGTTGACGACCCCTCCCCTTGCAACGTAATTGTCGGTCTCACGCAACTTCGGCTTGAAAACCGAAGGTCTGGGGGCAGACTATGAACAAAAATACGCTTTTGGCGGCGGCCGTCGCTGTGACTTCGATCTTCTCCAATCCCGCGAACGCCGCCACGGTGGTGACAAGTGGCGCTTATGCCGCCTCCGCGAGCATCAGTGCCGCAGGAGTGGTTAAGGCCTCTGCGCTCTTTGCGCCTGCTTTCGGCACCGCGCTTCCCAATTACGACGACCTCGCCACGCTCCTGACGATCAACCAGAGCGCCCTTCTCGTGGCGCCTGTCCTGGCCAACGGGTTTACCTCCGCAACCGAGTCGCTGAAAACCGATGCGGTGTCCGCGCACGCTTACTCGTCGTTTCCCACAGCGACCGGCATAGCCAACATCGACAACGCCAAATTCTCGTTGGGTACCAGCACGACGGTGGGGCTGCCTTTGACTGCCCTGGGCATTTCCGCCAGCGCGATCTCGTCGACCACCTCTGCCGGTGTGACCGGCTCCACCCAGTTTGCCACGGGGAACTCGGCGCTCGCCGGTCTGAGTGTCACCGGTTCGGTGCTCGGACTGCTGACGATCGACGGATCACTCTACAGCAATCCCAGCCCGAACACCGTCCTGTTCAACCTGCTCGGGGTCAAGGTCGTCCTGAATGAGCAGCAGACCGTCCAGAACGCAACAAGCACTTCGATGTTCACGAACGCAATCCACGTTTTCCTGAGCGATTTTCTTCTGGACGGTAGGTTGCTCAATGGTGACGTCATCGTGGGCCACTCCCAGGCTTCCGTCGTCGGCTTTGTTTCGCCGGTAGGCGGGGTGCCCGAGCCCGAGACCTGGGCCTTGATGATGCTCGGTTTCGGCCTTGTCGGCGGGTCGCTACGCGCCCGCCATCGCCAGGCCGCGTTATTGCGGGCCTGAGCTCTCGGGAGGCCAAGTCGCTCACGCGGTACAGGGATCGAGCGACGCAGCGTTGATAAGCTGCACGCCTGTCGGCGCGGTTAATGGCCGCGCCGACGAGACGCATGGCCGGCCGTGTCTTCAGGGGCAATCGCAGCGCTCATGGGTTGTGCCGGCTAGCGAAGCAGATCACTTCGCCCGATTGAAGGCACGATATGCCGCAGCCGGACCGCGTCGGATTAACAAATCTATATGTTTACCGCTATATAATGAGGAAAAGTAAGGGTCGGAGGGTCGGGGCGCATGGCTGGTATCGAGGTCTTCGATCACATTCTGGACGAGGTTTCCCACCACACCCTGTGGGACCTCCTCGCCGCGCCGGGATGGAAGTTTGGCGCATATTCCGACAGCGCCGCCGATGCCCCGCGCTATTACTACAAGCACTTCGCCGGATACAGCAGCAGCGGCATCGAGGCGCGCGATCCCGCAGGGATTGCCGGGGAGCTGCGCGCCAACTGCGCCCCGCTCCATCGGATGTGGCAGGGCATCGTGCAGGCCTTGCTGCCCGGCCAGTGGCTGAGCCGATGCTACGCGAATTCGATGCCCCCCGGCGTCGGTGGCGGCATCCACCGGGATTCGCTGGATCCCGCGCACCTGACGCTGATCTATTACCCACAGCTCGCCTGGTCGCCGGAAGAGGGCGGCGAGACGCTGTTCTTTGACGAGAGCGAGACGCGGGTGATCGGTCGGGTCGAGCCGCGGCCCAACCGGTTGGCGGTATTCCCGGGCGTGATTCCGCACCGGGCCGAGCCGATCGGCGTGGATGCGCCCGCCAACCGCATCACGCTAATGTTCAAGACGCTTGGGCGCTGCGGAGCGGGCCAGGCGGGGTCGGTCGGGCATGATCGCTGAATGAATGTTGCAGCACCCCGGCCGCGCGTATAGGCGCGGCCCCGATGACCGACATTCCCAATTTCCACAGCGACAGCCGCGCCGCCACGATCCTTGCCGCGCCGGACCTGGAGCTCAATGTGCGCGACCTGTTCGGGATCGATACCGATATGAAGGTGCCGGCCTTCTCCGAGGCGGATGAGCGGGTCCCCGATCTCGACGAAAGCTATGTCTTCGATCCGGATACGACGCTGGCGATCGTCGCCGGCTTTGCCTTCAACCGGCGAGTGATGGTGCAGGGCTATCACGGCACCGGCAAGTCGACGCATATCGAGCAGGTCGCGGCCCGGCTCAAATGGCCGTGCATCCGCATCAACCTCGACGCGCACATCAGCCGCATCGACCTGATCGGCCGCGACGCGATCGTGCTGCGCGACGGCTTGCAGGTCACCGAATTCCGCGAGGGCCTGCTGCCCTGGGCGCTGCAGACGCCGACCGCGCTGGTGTTCGACGAGTACGACGCCGGCCGGCCCGATGTGATGTTCGTGATCCAGCGCGTGCTGGAAACCGAGGGCAAGCTGACGCTGCTCGACCAGAACCGGGTGATCCGCCCGAATCCGTCGTTCCGCCTGTTCGCCACCGCCAACACCGTCGGCCTGGGCGACACTTCTGGCCTCTATCACGGCACCCAGGCGATCAACCAGGGCCAGATGGACCGCTGGAACATCGTCGTCGGCCTCAACTACCTGGCGCCGGCGGTGGAGTGCGAGATCGTCCGCAGCAAGGTGGACGGAATCGAGGACGCGATGATCGCCGACATGGTCAAGGTCGCCGACCTCACCCGCCAGGGGTTCATCAACGGCGACATCTCGACGGTGATGAGCCCGCGCACGGTGATCACCTGGGCGCAGAACACCCGCATCTTCAAGGACGCCGGCTTCGCCTTCCGCCTCTCCTTCCTTAACAAATGCGACGAGACCGAGCGGATGCTGGTCGCAGAATATTACCAGCGGGTTTTCGGGACTGACCTGCCGGAAAGCGTGGTGGGGAAAAGCTGAGCTTTCCTTAGCCGCATCGGTCCGCCGACTCCACCGGGTGCGACACGCCGACGCAACCCCGGCGAACGAAAGGCAGTGGCCGAAAGTAAGGCCTAGGACTGGGCGGCCGCCGCTTGCGCGGGGGGAAACAGAGGTTTACAATCGGGACAAACAAGAAGGGAGAGAGTCATGTACCGGATTTTGGCGGTGATTCCTTTGCTTGTCGTGGCGCAACCCGCGCACGCCAGGGTTCTCGAAAGTCTGACCGATCGCTGTTCCACCTCGGTCCGGATTGAGCCGTCGCTTATTTTCTCGCAAACTCATTCAGGGATGGTCCCCGGCAGTCAGGATCCGATCAGGCTGCACCGTACCTCGCCGGCCGGCCCGCCGACGTTCTCGGCAAAGCGCACCGTCGGCCTCACCAGCGCGCATCATTTCAAATGGTTCTGTGGTCCGAACGCGCATAATAGTGGCGGGACGCAGGAGCAGTCGCGCTGCCCGCCGGGGACGAATGCACTGCGCGCGCGCCTTGGTAGCGACCGGCTGCTTCGTGTCGAGTGCCATTCGGATTAATCCTGAACCGCGCTGTCCTGCGGCGAAGTTGCTCCGGCGGGGATATTTCGCCGACGCGGCCCGCTTTCACGCGCTGATGGCGCGGCTAGGGATTTCGCGGCTTATGCCGAGACAGTTCCGATAAGCACGGGCGGCGGTTTCGTTTCCTCGGGATAGCGTGCGCCAACGAAATACAGCCCTTCCGCCGGCGCATTAAGCCCGAGCGCCGCCCGAGCGCGCGCCGCCAGCGCGTCGGCGATCCGCTCCTCCGGCCACCGCCCCAGCCCGACCAGCGCCAGGCAGCCGACCATCGAGCGCACCTGGTGCTGGAGGAAGCTGCGCGCCTCTGCCTCGACCAGTACCACGTCTCCCTCGCGCCGCACCTCGAGCCGGTCGAGCGTCTTGACCGGGCTTGCGGCCTGGCAGTGCACCGAGCGGAAGGTGGTGAAATCGTGTAGCCCGACCAGCGCCTGCGCCCCACGCTGCATCGCCTCGGCGTCGAGCGGGGGGACGATGCGCCACGCCAGCCCCCGCTCCAGCGTCAGCGGCGCGCGGCGGTTGACGATGCGATACCGATAGGCGCGGCCAACGCAGGAGAAACGCGCGTGCCAGCCTTCGGGCACAACCTCGGCAGCCAGCACTGCGATCAGCGCGGGTCGCAGATGCGCGTTCAGCGCCTCCATCAGGCGGAACGGCTTGATTTCCCTGGCAATGTCGACATGTGCCCGCATCGCCAGCGCATGCACCCCGGCGTCGGTTCGCCCGGCCGCATGCATGGTCGCCACCTCGCCAGTCACTGCCAGCACCGCCTCCTCGATCGCCTGCTGAACCGAGGGGCCTTGCGCCTGCCGCTGTAGCCCGTTGAACGGGGTGCCGTCATATTCGAGGGTGAGGGCGAAGCGGGTCATCTATCGGGGTGAGCCGTCATCGGCCCAACCGGGTCCACGACGGGATCGGAAATCCTCGCAGCAGTTCCGCCGTCGCCATCTCCGGCCTCCCGGCGCGCTGAATGAGCGTTGGACGGATCGCGCCTCGCGCGCAGCCGATGGCCAACCGATCGTCGAGCACGATACCCCCGTTCCCGCCTTCACCGGCGCCGACCTCTGCCGCCAGCACCTTGAACCTCTCTTCGCCCAACTCGAAGAAGGCGCCGGGCGCGGGGGAAAAGGCGCGCACCTGCCGCTCGACCGCCTCCGCGTCTTGCGTGAAATCCAGCCGAGCCTCGTCCTTTTCAATCTTCTTTGCGTAGGTGGCGCCGTCCTTCGGCTGTGCCCGCTCGGGAAAGGGGGTCCGGTCGCCCACCACTTCGACAATCAGCTCCGCCCCCATCCGTGCGAGTTCGGCGGTAAGCGCGCCCGCTGTCTTGCCGTCGATCGCGGTCCGCGCCTCGGTCAGCACCGGCCCGGTGTCCAGGCCCGCCTCCATCCGCATGATGCACACGCCCGTCTCCTCGTCCCCCGCCAGGATCGCCCGCTGAATCGGCGCGGCGCCACGCCAGCGCGGCAACAGCGAGGCGTGGATGTTGAGGCAACCGAGCCGGGGCGCGTCGAGCACCGCCTGCGGCAGGATCAACCCGTAGGCGGCGACTACGGCGACATCGGCGCCTAGCGCAGCGAAGCTCGCTTGCTCGTCCGCCCCCTTGAGCGACACCGGACAACGCACTTCGATGGCGCGCGACTCAGCCTCGCGCTGCACGGGGGAGGGGGTCAACGCTCGCCCGCGCCTTCCTCCGGGCCGGGGCGGCTGGGTGTAGGCAGCGACTACTTCATGCCCCGCCTCGATCAGGGCAACTAGCGCCGGCACCGCGAAATCGGGCGTACCCATGAAAACGATGCGCATGGCCGACGCTCATCCTGAGCCTGTCGAAGGACCGGCTTTCCGTTTTGTTCCGCGCGCCCTATCTGGGCCACCATGGCATCGCAAGAGATCGAGGCGCTCACCTCCGCCCTGTCGCGGCTCCCCGGGCTCGGCCCGCGCTCGGCGCGGCGCGCGGTGATCTGGCTGATCAAGCGCCGGGAAACAGCCCTGGTGCAGCTGGTCGAGGCGCTAGAGGCGGTGCGCGGCAGCCTCGTCGAATGCGCCACCTGCGGCAACGTCGATACGCGCGATCCTTGCGCGATCTGCGCCGATGCGCGCAGAGACGCCCGCGCGCTCTGCGTCGTCGAGGATGTCGCCGATCTCTGGGCGCTCGATCGCTCGCGGCTGTTTGCCGGGCGCTATCACGTGCTCGGCGGGCGGCTCTCAGCTTTGGAGGGGGTGCGGCCCGAAGATCTGACCATCGACCGGCTGCTCGCCCGCGTCGCCGCCGGCGGCATCGATGAGGTGGTGCTGGCGATGAACGCGACGCTGGAAGGGCAGACCACCGCCCATTACCTCGCCGAGCGGCTCGAAACATTTCCGCTCCGCATCACCCAGCTCGCGCATGGCCTGCCGGTCGGCGGCGAGCTCGATTATCTCGACGAGGGCACGCTCGCCCAGGCGATCCGCGCGAGGCGGCCGGTGGGCTAGCGGCAGCGACTAGCTGCTCGGCGGCGCGTCGGCGATGATCGACTCGGTGTGGAGCGAGCATTTCCAAGTGCCGTCGCTCCTGACCCAGGTGCTGGCATCGGCGCAGTGAAGGTCCATGTCCTTGTCGCCCATCGAGCCTTGCTGGTGAACCTTGTAGGCGATCACCGCGACATCGGGCGTGGGAAATACCACCGCGACATCGCTGAATTCGAAGCGGTCGAGCGACCATTTCCCGTCGCGCGTCATTTCGCCATATTTGTCGGGATCGATCCTCATCGCGCCGTGCGGGCCGGTGACCAGACATTCCTCGGCGATCATGGCCATTGCGGCAGCCACGTCTTTCTCCACCATCGATTGCCAGAAGCGCGTCTCCAGCCCGACGATTTCGTCCGATGCGGCCATGGTTGTTCTCCTACGTGCCCGCAACGCCGCCGCCGCCGCCGGGTTCCTGCTGTTGACCCGACGGGCCGCGATCCTTACCTTCAAGCCATGGCCATTCGTCACATCATCGCCATGCCGGACCCCCGGCTGAAGGTGAAATCCGCACCGGTCGAGCGCTTCGACGAGGCGTTGTGCGCGCTCGTTTCCGACATGTTCGAGACGATGTACGACGCCCCCGGCATCGGCCTCGCCGCGATCCAGATCGGCGTGCCGCAGCGGGTGCTGGTGATCGACCTGCAGGAGCGCGACGCCGACGCGGAGCCGGAACGGCGTGGCGACGAGGATAGCGGGGACGATCATGGCGCGGTGAGGCACGACCCGCTCGTCTTCATCAATCCCGAGATTTTCGACCCTTCCGAGGAACTGTCGATCTACAACGAGGGCTGCCTGTCGGTGCCCGAGATCTACGCCGAGGTCGAGCGCCCGGCACGAATCCATGCCCGCTGGCAGGACCTGGATGGCGCAGTGCACGAGGCTGAAATCGACGGCTTGCTGGCGACCTGTCTGCAGCATGAGATGGACCACCTCGAAGGCATATTGTTCGTGGACCGGCTGTCGCGCCTCAAGCGGCAGATGGCTCTCAAGAAGCTGGGAAAGGCCCGCAAGGCGGCGTGATCGGCCCAAGGATCGAGTCCAGCAGTTGTGGACAACCTCTAAAGCCTCGGCCGGGTGCGCGGTAACGCACTTGCGCAGAAGCTGATGTCGAGCTAGGTTCCCTTTTCGTTCCAGAAGGGGCATCGCTTGTCACTCGCAGCCGTAATCATCTTCGCGTTGCTTGTTGGGCTTGCCGTCGGCGGCGCGCTCGGCTGGCTGACGGGTTCGCGCCCGGCGTACGACTGGCGTGAGCGCTTCCAGGCGCGCGATGCCGAGGCGCGCGAGGGTGAGGCAAAGTTCCTGCGGACCTTCGCCGACCTGGAAGCGGCGCGCGAGCGTGCGGGGCGGGTGGACGGCCTCGCTGGGGAGCTGGCCGAGGTTCGCGCGGCGCGCGAGGTGCTCGCCACCGAACTGGCGACGCTCAAGGCGAACGCCGCCAACTTCGACGAAAAGGAGCGGCTGCTGCTCGACGCGCAGGAAGCGCTGAAGAAGGAGTTCGAGGTCGCTGGCGCCAAGGTGCTCGAAGGCGCGCAAGAGGCGTTCCTGCGGCGCGCCAACCAGCGCTTCGAGGAGAGCGAAAAGGCGAGCGGAGAGCGGCTTGCCACGCTGCTCGCGCCGGTCGACCAGCGGCTCAAGCGCTATGAAGACCAGGTAACGCTTCTGGAGAAGCAGCGCATCGAGGGATTCGGTCAGTTGGTCGGCGTGATCGAGGAAGTGCGCAAGGGCCAGGACGACGTCCGGCGCGAAGCGCAGCGCCTCGGTAATGCCCTGACCAACGCTCCCAAGGCGCGGGGCCGCTGGGGCGAGCGGGCGCTGCAGAATGTCCTCGAACAATGCGGGCTTGCCGAACACACCGATTTTCACCTCGAACAATCGATCGAATCCGATGATGGACGGCTCCGGCCCGATGCCATCGTTCGAGTCCCTGGTCAGAAGAAGCTGGTGATCGATGCGAAGGTCTCTCTCAACGCTTACCAGGCCGCCTTCGAGTCGAACGACGACGCGGAACGAAAGCGCCACCTCGACCTCCACGCGCGCTCGATGCGCAACCATGTCCAGACACTCGGCGCGAAAAGCTATCAGAGCCAGTTCGAAGAGGCGCCCGACTACGTCGTGATGTTCGTGCCGGGCGAGCATTTCGTTGCTGCCGCGCTCGAACACGATCCTGAGTTGTGGGATTTCGCCTTCCGTAACCGGGTGCTGCTGGCAACGCCGACCAATCTCGTCGCCATCGCTCGGACCGTGGCGATGGTCTGGACGCAAGACAAGCTTGCGCGAGAAGCAGGGGAAATTGGCCGTTTGGGCGCCGAACTTTACGAACGCATGGCGACCGCCGGCGAGCACCTCAAGGGCGTGGGGGCGGGACTCGACCGGGCGGTCAGAAAATACAATGATTTCGTCGGCAGCTATGAACGAAACGTCCTGTCGTCGGGCCGCAGGCTGCGTGACAAGGGCATCGCAATCGGCAAGCGTGAAATCGAGGACATTTCGTTCGTGGATGCCAACGCGCGCTATGCTGAAGCCGGGGAAACGAAGGTGCTGCCTCTGGTCGGGGCGGCCAGTAACGCGGGAGCCGCCTGAGACGCTTTCAGCGCTCTATCCCCGCCAGCGCCTCATAGGCCAGCACCGCCGCCGCCACCGCCGCGTTGAGGCTGTCGGCTCGGCCGCGCATCGGGATGGTGACGCGCAGGTCGCAGGCATCCTCGTAAGCTTCGGGCAGACCGCGCGATTCGTTGCCGACCATGAGGAAGCACGGCGCCGCATAGGGAGCGCCGCGATAGGGCTGCGCGTCCCGCAACGATGCGGCGACGAGCTGGCCTTCGCCCGCGCGGAGCCAGGCGATGAACTCTTCCCAGCGCGCCGTCGCCACCTGTTGTGTAAAGATCGCGCCCATGCTCGCCCGCACCGCTTCGACCGAGAACGGGTCGGCGCAATCGTCGAGCAGGATCAGCCCGCCGGCGCCGACCGCGTCGCCGGTGCGCAGCATCGTGCCGAGGTTGCCCGGATCGCGCAGCGCCTGGGCGACCAGCCAGATCGGCGCGGCGGCGCGGTCGATCGCCGTCAACTGCGTGTCGAACTCGGCGAACACGCCGGCGACGGCCTGTGGATTGTCCTTGCCGGTGACCTTGGCGAGGATATCCTCGTCCATCTCGATCACCTCGCCGCCGGCCGCGGCAACCGCCTCCTCGATCGCGTCAAGCAGCGGATGCGGATCGCGCCCGGCCGCCATGATCAGCATTTTCGGAAGAATGCCGCACTCGCGCGCGTCGGCCAGCAGGCGCAGTCCCTCGGCGAGGAACCGCTTCTCGCGCCGCCGGTGCTTCTTGTCGCGCAAGGCCCGGAGCGACTTGACCAGCGGATTCGAGAAGCCGGTGATGACCCGCCGCACCGGCACCTATTCCTCTCCGAAGCCGTCCCTGACCAGCCCGGCGAGCTGCGCCATGGCCTGCTCGGCGCCATTGCCGGACACGCGAATCTCGATGTGCTCGCCCTTCGCCGCGCCCAGCATCATCAGTCCCAGGATCGAGCCGCCGGCGGCCTCCGAGCCGTCCTTGTGCACCGACACATCAACCCCTGAGGGCAGTTCGGCGACGATGTTGACGAATTTGGCGCTGGCCCGGGCGTGGAGCCCGCGCTTGTTGACGATCAACACCGTCTCGCAAAGCCCGCTCACGCGATCTGCCCGAGGTATTCGGAAGCGACGGTGATATAATTGCGGCCCGCCTCACGCGCGGCCGCGACGGCATCGCTCACCGTCATGCAGCGCCGCGCCTTGGCGAGCCGGATCAGCATCGGCAGGTTGATGCCGGCGATCACCTCGACCGCGCCTGCCCGCATCAGCGAAATCGCCAGGTTCGAAGGGGTGCCGCCGAACAGATCGGTGAGAATGATCGTGCCTTCGCCGGTATCCACCTCGGCGATCGCGTCGGCGATCTCGCGTCTGCGCCGCTCCATGTCGTCGTTCGGACCGATGCAGACCGTGACCACCCCATCCTGATGGCCGACGACATGCTGCATGGCAGCGACGAACTCTTCGGCGAGGTTGCCGTGGGTGACGAGGATCAACCCGATCATATCAGCACGCGCCCCGCCGGCCGGAGAGCATCGACAGAATGTTCATTGCGCCGCCCCTCGTTCCAGAAGATCCACCGTTCGCGAACTCAAGTTGCGGTGCAGCAATGTGAGCGCGAATCCCGCGCCGCGCAAGGTCGCCGCGATTTGTTCGGCAGTAAACACCGAGCGATGCCGGCCGCCGGTGCAGCCGAAGGCGATATGCACATAGGCCTTGCCCTGCGCCTGATAGCGGGGGATCAGCAGCAGCAGCAGGTCGCGGATTCGCGCGAATGCTTCGGTGAAGCTCGGGTCCTTGCGGATATGGTCGCCCACCGCTGCGTCTTGCCCGGTCAGCGGGCGCAGCTCGGGGTCCCAGTGCGGATTGTCGAGAAAACGCATGTCGAAAACCAGGTCCGGGGCAGGGGGCGTACCCCGCGCAAAGCCGAAACTCGAAATGGTGATCGTCATCGTCTGGCTGCCCGTCGGAGAGAATCGCTCCCGAACGACCTGCTGCAGTTCGTTGGCGGTGAACTCCGATGTGTCAATGACGGCATCGGCGCGGAGGCGCAGCGGTTCGAGCAGTTCGCGTTCCGCCGCCACGCCAGCGGCAACCGGCATGTCGCCCGCCAAGGGATGGCGATGCCGCGTCTCGTTGTAGCGCCGCTCCAGTTCCCTTCCCGAGCAGTCCAGGAACAGCATTGTCGAATCCAGTTCGGACCGGGCGGCCAGACGCGTGACCAACGCCATGATGGCGTGCGGGTTGAAGCCGCGCGTCCGCGAATCGAAGCCGAGCGCCAGCGGCGGGCGCGGGGCGCCGTCTTCCTGCTCGGCATGATCGATCACCCGTTCCAGCAAGCGGATCGGAAAGTTGTCGATGACTTCCCAGCCCAGGTCCTCAAGCTCGCGCAGCGCCGTGGTCTTGCCTGCGCCCAGCAGGCCGGTGACGAGCAGCACCGGCTGCCTGCCCTGGCTGGCGCTCCTGTCATCGGATCGGTCCGGCATGGAACGATGGCTAGTGCGCGCAATTGCGGCGGATGGGAAGGGAATTGGCTGTTGCGCATGCGGACAGATTGTTCCGCGGCGGCACGATCGGTCAGCGCGGTGGGTCGGCGAAGCGTGCCCAGGCCAGCTCGGCCTTGATGGGGAGGATCGGCTCGTGCGGCGTCAGCCGGAGCATCGGCACGGCGACCCCCAGCAGCTCGATCCGCTCGGCGTTCTCGACATAGCGCGGCGCTTCGGGATCGAGCCGCAGGATCAGGCCAACCGGCGCGGGCGCGGCAGTGGGACGGCGGATGAGGCCGAGGTTGCGCACCTCGACCAGGCCGGCGGTGGCGGGATGCGGTGCAGCGAGCACGCGCCCCCCCCGCGCCTCGATCAGCACCCCATCGTCGCCGATCAGCACCGCGCCCCGGTCGATCAGCGCCAACGCGAGGCTTGTCTTGCCGCTGCCCGGCGGACCCTCGATCACCAGCGCGCCGCCGCCAAGCGCGACGCAACTTGCCTGGTGCGGAATCATCAGGCGGGCTCCCAGGCGGGCAGGTCGATCATCATGCAGGCGCCCGGCTGGCCATCGCGCCGGTCGCTGGCCGTAAGCATACCGTAGTGCGCCTCGACGATGGTCCGGGCGATGGCGAGGCCGAGGCCGCTATGGCTGGCGAAATCCTCGCCAGCCGGCCGCAGCGAATGGAACCGCGCGAACACCTTCTCGCGAGCGTCCGTCGCAATTCCGGGGCCATGATCGCTGATCGCGATCATCACCCGGTCCGGGGTGCGTCTGAGTTCCACCTCGATCGCAGCTCTCGCCGGCGAGAAGGAGACGGCGTTGTCGAGGAGGTTGTGCAGCACCCGTTCGAGCCGGAGCGCATCGCCGCCGACGTTCATCGCCGCATCTTCGGCGCGGATGATACGGATCGGGCAGCCGCCGTTGGCGCCGCGCTGCTCGCGTTCGGCCACCAGCGCATTCGCCAGCTTCAGCATGTCGACCGGCTCGAAGGCGGTGCGGCTGAGTTCGGCGTCGATCCGGCTGGCGTCGGCGATCTCGGTCACCAGCCGGTCGATGCGGCGGACGTCGTGCGCGGCGATTTCGGCGAGCTGACGGCGCAGAACCGGATCCTCCACCCGGTCCAGCGCCTCGAGCGCGCTGCGCAGCGAGGTGAGCGGGTTTTTCAGTTCATGCGCGACATCGGCGGCGAAACTTTCGACCGCGTCGATCCGCTGGCGCAGCGCCGCCGTCATGTCCGAGATCGCCCTCGCCAGAAGCCCGATCTCGTCGCGGCGATCGGGCAGGCGCGGCACTACGACCTCGCGATCTCGGCCGAGGCGGACGCGGACCGCGGCGCGCACCAGCGTGCGCAGCGGGCGGACGATGGTCCTCGCGAGGAACAGCGACAGCAGCACGGAAACGGCCAGCGCGACCCCGACGACGATCGCGAGCGTACCACGCGCGTCGCGCACGCTCTGGGTGACATCGGTGGAATTTCGCGTCGTCAGCAAAACCTCGCCGCTGGGGCCGACCCTTGCCGCTGCAGTGATCACCGGCGTGCGGTCGGGCGCGAGTCGCTGCGCCGTCACCGTATGCCCGCTTTGCGCGGCGGCGCTGATCTCTGGCCAGTCCGGTGCGTTGGACGCCTGCGGGTCCCGGTAGGCCGGGATAGACGGAGCTCCGAGCAGCAGATCCATGCCACGGTCGAGCAGCCGCGCGGCCTGCTGATACCACGGCTCTGTGGCCGGATCGATGAAGGCGAAGGAGGGCGGGGCGAGGCTGAAGCTGTCCGCGAGCAGTGTGCCGTCGGCGCTGAACAGCTGCAGCCGCAGGTGTCGCCGCGTCCCGATCCGGCCGATCATCCGCGCGCGCTCGAACGGCGCGGCATCGCGCAGCGCATCGGCGGTGATCTGCGCCTCCGCGCGGGCGAGGCTGAAGCGTTCGGCCAGCAGCTGTTTGCGGTAGCTGTCGAGATAGAACAGGCTGCCGGCCATCAGCCCGAGCGCGATGATATTGACGGCGAGGATGCGGGCGGTGAGCGAGACACGGGGGGTCCACCTACGCCGCTCTGTCCTTGCGCTCGGCCGCGCCTCAACCATCTGTGTAGGAATAGCCGGCGCCGTACAGCGTTTCGATCGCGCCAAACCCGCCGTCCACCTGTCGAAACTTGCGGCGCAGGCGCTTGATGTGGCTGTCGATCGTGCGGTCGTCGACGAAAATGTCATCGCTGTAGGCGGCGTCCATCAGCTGGTTGCGGCTTTTTACCACCCCGGGGCGTAGCGCCATGGCTTCCAGGATCAGGAACTCGGTGACGGTCAGCGACACCGGTCGGTCTGCCCAGCTTACCTCGTGCCTCGCCGGGTCCATCACCAGCCGGCCACGTCGGATCGGATCGGGCAGGCTTTCGGCGGATTCGGCCCCGGGCACGATCCGCGCAAGCTCGCTTCGGCGCAGGATGGCGCGGATGCGCGCGACGAGCAGCCGCAGGCTGAATGGCTTGACGATGTAATCGTCGGCGCCGAGCGCCAGGCCTAGCGCTTCGTCGGGCTCGGCGTCCATCGAGGTTAGAAAGATGACTGGCAGCGCCGATCGCGCGCGCAGTCGTTCGAGCAGGCGCAGCCCGTCCAGGCGCGGCATCTTGATGTCGAAGATCGCCAGGTCCGGCGGATTGTCGAGCAGCGCCTTCAGCGCCGTCTCGCCGTCGCTATACACCCGGGTCGCAAATCCTTCGGCTTGCAGCGCGATCGACACCGTGGTCAGGATGTTGCGGTCATCATCGACGAGCGCGACGCATTGCTGCGGTCTTGGCTGAGGAGCCGGCGAAGCCGCCTCGGCCGTGTCGTCGATCGTGGCGGGAGAGGTCGGGTCGGCCATATAAAGCCTGAAAGCATCATCCATTGAAGCAGGGGTACGGCCCTGCCTAGCGGCGGTGGCCACGGCTTACAACGCGCCTGCGGCAAGCGCGATAGGACTCGTGTTTTTCCGGGGACGGGTTAGTTTGACGGGCATTAGACGCTCGACTATGCGCCCGCCAAGGCAGGCGACAATGCGACCGCACTGATTTTGCGAACAAGCAGCACTGCCCGGCGCCGCCAAATGGAGATGACTTTGACGACTGTGCTCAGCTATCCTCTCGATCGCCAGGGCTTTGCCACCGGCGCGACAATCCATGCCAACCTCGGCACAGCGCCGCTGGTCGAACATGCGGTTCGGAACGGTGAGGGCCTGATCGCCGCCGATGGCCCGTTCGTGGTCGAAACGGGCAAGCACACCGGTCGTTCGGCGAAGGACAAGTTCATCGTCCGCGACGCCGGCACCGAAAACGACGTGTGGTGGGGTTCGACCAACGTCTCGATGTCGTCGGAACAGTTCGCCGCGCTGAAGCAGGACTTCCTCACCGCGCTCGCCGCGAAGGACCAGCTCTATGTCGCCGATCTGTTCGGCGGCTCGCAGCCCGAGCACCGGGTGAAAGTGCGCATCATCAACGAGCTCGCATGGCACAATCTGTTCATCCGGACGCTGCTCGTTCGCCCCGGCGCCGATGAGCTGGACGGCTTCGTTCCCGAATATACCATCATCGATCTGCCCAGCTTCCGCGCCGATCCCGCGCGCCACGGCAGCCGCACCGAAACCGTGATTGCGGTGAACTTTTCCGAAAAGCTGATCCTGATCGGCGGCAGCGCTTACGCGGGCGAAATGAAGAAAAGCGTGTTCGGCATCCTCAACTACCTGCTGCCGACCAGGGGGGTGATGCCGATGCACTGTTCGGCCAATATCGGCCCCGACGGCAAGACCGCGGTGTTCTTCGGGCTTTCCGGCACCGGCAAGACGACGCTGTCCGCCGATGCCAGCCGGACCCTGATCGGCGACGACGAGCATGGCTGGTCGGACACCGCCGTCTTCAACTTCGAAGGCGGTTGCTACGCCAAGATGATCCGCCTGTCGCCCGAGGCGGAGCCGGAGATCTACGCCACCACCAAGCGTTTCGGCACGGTGCTGGAAAACGTCGTCATCGATCCGGTGACCCGCCAGCTCGATCTGGAAAGCAATGCGCTCGCCGAGAACTCGCGGGGCGCCTACCCGATCGACTTCATCCCCAATGCTTCCAAAGAGAACATGGGGCCGGTGCCGGCGAACATCATCATGCTGACCGCCGATGCTTTCGGCGTGCTGCCTCCGATCGCGCGGCTGACGCCGGACCAGGCGATGTATCATTTCCTGTCGGGCTACACCGCCAAGGTCGCCGGCACCGAGATCGGCGTCACCGAGCCGCAGGCGACCTTCTCGACCTGCTTCGGCGCGCCGTTCATGCCGCGTCACCCCTCGGTCTATGGAAACCTCCTCAAGCAGCGGATCGCCGAAGGCGGGGTATGCTGCTGGCTGGTCAACACCGGCTGGACCGGCGGCAAGGCGACGGCGCCAGGCATCAGCCGGATGCCGATCAAGGCAACCCGCGCGCTGCTCAACGCCGCGCTCGACGGCACCCTCAACGATGCGCAGTTCCGCGAGGATCCGAACTTCGGCTTCGAAGTGCCGGTCTCTGTGCCGGGCGTCGAGGACAAGCTGCTCGATCCGCGCGGCGCCTGGGCCGATCCGGCGGAATATGACGCCACCGCGCAGGCGCTGGTCCGTCAGTTCATCGACAATTTCGCGCAATTCGAGGCGCATGTTGACGAAGGTGTACGCAAGGCCGCCCCGATCGCCGCATAATTGCTGCAATCGCGCGGCGTCTCTAGCCAAGGAGCATCACCCATGGGCCTTTTCGACGGAATCCTCAGCAGCGTCAGCGAGCACGCCGACGTCGGCAATCTCGCCACCCGTCTGGGTATCCCGCCCGAACTGGCGGAGAAGGCGATCGCCGCGCTCGGTGCGGCGCATCAGCAGCCGGGCGACACTGTGCAGGAGGCTTCAACGCAGACCGGGATCGACCCCGGGATCCTCGGCCAGATCGTCCAGCAGATTGGCGGTGAGGGCTCATTGGGCGAATTTGCACGGATGATCGCCAGCAATCCGCAGGCTGCGGCATTGCTGGGCGGCCTCGACAAGGACGGCGACGGCAGCGCTGTCGATGATCTTGCGGGCATCGCCAAGGGCTTCTTCGGCAAGAGCTGACGGGGCGGGGTGGCCCGCTTCCATGTCGACGGTGCTCTCGCTGCTGGTGCTGACCGCGATTGCGCTGCTGGGCGGCGCCATCTTGCTCTGGCGACGCGGAGGGTCGCGGCGGCAGGTCGGGCTGATGCTGGCGCTTTGCGCCATCATCGCCGCCAACGTTGTGATCTGGGTGCTGCCTACCGCCGGGAACGAAGCGCCCATCGCCCGCACGCCGGAATGACCCGGCGCCGGCCACTCCTCACTTTATCAGGCAGTCCGGCGACAGGCGCATGTCGAGATAATTGTCGATCGAGCGCATCAGCTGATCGAGCTCGTTCTCGTAGAAATGATTGGCGCGCGGAATTTCGTCGTGATGGATGGTGATGTGCTTCTGCGTGCGCAGCTTGTCGACCAGCTTTTGCACCGAATTTGGCGTCACCACCGAGTCGCCCACTCCCTGGACGATGATCCCCGACGCCGGGCACGGGGCCAGGAAGGTGAAATCATACATGTTGGCGGGCGGCGAAACCGAGATGAACCCGCGGATCTCCGGACGCCGCATCAGCAGCTGCATGCCGATCAGCGCGCCGAAGCTATAGCCGGCGATCCAGGTGGACGTCGCCTCGGGATGGATCGACTGCACCCAGTCGAGCGCCGAAGCGGCATCCGACAGCTCGCCGATGCCATTGTCGAAGCTCCCCTGGCTGCGACCGACTCCGCGAAAGTTGAAGCGCAGCGTCGCGAAGCCGCGCGCCGCGAAGTTCTTGTACAACGCCTGGGTGATCCGATCGTTCATCGTCCCGCCCGCCTGCGGGTGCGGGTGGAGGATCATCGCCACCGGCGCCCGCGGGCGAGGGCCCGGCTGGAAGCGCCCTTCGAGGCGGCCGTCGGGACCGGGGAAGATTACTGAGGGCATCGGGGCATACCTGGCGTGCTGCGGCGGCGGAACCGCACGCGGCGCCGCAACGGGAGTGTGAAACGAAGAAGAGCGCTATATAGAATCCTGTGGATCGAAAACAACATATCGGCCGAAATGGATAATCCTCTCTATCTCGATCACGCGGCATCGGCGCCGCTCCACCCGGCGGCCCTGGATGCGCTGGTCGAGGGCCATGCGATCTGGGCCAATCCATCGAGTCCGCATGCGCCGGGTCGAGCGGTCCGCGCCGCCCTGGAGGATGCACGCGAGCGGGTCAAAGCCGCGCTGGGTTGGGATGGCGAGCTGATCTTCACCTCGGGCGCGACCGAGGCGCTGGCCATAGCGCTCGGCCGCTGCCGGTTGCCGCTCGTCGCGGTGTCGGCGGTCGAGCATGAGGCGGTGCTGCGGCTGGCGGGCGAGGCGGCGGTGCTTCCAGTCGATCGGGCCGGCCGCATCGATTCAGAGGCGGCCGCGCTCGCCGGATTAGTCACAATCCAGCAGGTCAACAGCGAGACCGGGGTGATCCAGCCCTTGGGCGAGATCGTCACGGCGGTGCGCGCTGCCGGCGGACTGCTGCTCGCCGATTGCGCGCAAGGCGCGGGCAAGCTCGATCTGCCGCCGGCGGACCTCATCGCTATCGCCGCGCACAAGTTTGGCGGCCCGATCGGCATCGGCGCATTGCTGCTGCGCGACTGGTCGCTGCTTTCGCCGTCTGGGGGCCAGGAGCACGGCTATCGTCCGGGCACCGAGGCGATGCCGCTCGCCCGCGCGATGGCGGCGGCGTTGGAGGCGGGGCACGGGTGGCTGGACGAAGCCGCGCGGCTGCGGGCGCAGCTCGAGCACGGCATCGTCGCGGCGGGCGGATCGGTGATCGCCGCCGAGGCGGACCGGATCGCCACGATCGGTGCCTATGTGATGCCCGGCATGTCGTCGGCCGCGCAGCTGATCCGCTTCGATGGCATGGGCATCGCCGTGTCGGCGGGCAGCGCCTGCTCGTCGGGATCGATGAAGCCGAGCCATGTCGTCGCGGCAATGGGAATCGACGGCGGCGGCGAGATGATTCGTGTCAGCATCGGTCGTGACACCACGCAAGACCACATCGAGCGCTTTCTTGGCGCCTGGCGAGAAGTCGCCGGCAGCCGCCGCGCGGCGTGATCTATCTCGATTATCAGGCGACAACGCCGCTCGCTCCGGAAGCACTGGCGGCGATGCTGCCATGGCTCTCAGGTCCCGAAGCGCCCGGATTCGCGAATCCGCACAGCCCGCACCGCTACGGTCGCGCCGCCGCCGCTGCAGTCGAAATCGCGCGCGACCAGGTGGCCGCGCTGCTGCCGCCGGGCGGGCGGATCGTCTTCACGGGAAGTGCGACCGAGGCAATCAACCTCGCGATACTTGGCAGAAGGTCGCGGCAAGTAGCTGTCACGCCAATCGAACATGCGGCGGTGCTCGATACAGCACAGGCCAGCGGAGCAACGCTCCACAGGCTGCCAATGCGCCCGGACGGGATCGTTCCTGCAGACGTGGCGATCCCAGAAGGCACCGATCTCGTCGCGGTAATGCAGGTCAACAACGAGATCGGCACAATCCAGCCAGTCGATGCGCTGGCCGACGCCGCGCATCGCGCCGGCGCGCTGTTCCTGTGCGATGCGGTGCAGGGCGCGGGCAAACTGCCGCCGCACGCCGATGCCGACATGATCGCGCTTTCGGCCCATAAGCTGTACGGGCCGAAGGGTATCGGCGCCTTGTGGGTGCGCGACGGAGTCGAGCTCGCGCCCCTGATTCACGGCGGCGGGCAGGAGCACGGACTGCGCTCTGGCACCCTGAGTCCGGCACTATGCGCGGGGTTTGGCGCTGCGGCGGCGCTCGCGGCGGCGCGCATCGACGAGGACGCCGCGCACGTCGCCGTGCTGTGGACCCGTGCACGCGCGCTGCTGCCCGAGTGGACGCTCAATGGCTCAGCGGAAAAGCGCTGGCACGGCAATCTCAACGTTCGCCGCGAGGGGCTGGACGCTGCCCGGCTGATCTCGGACCTGCGCGACATCGCCTTTTCCGCGGGCTCGGCCTGCGCGAGCGGTTCCGGCCGGCCGAGTCACGTGCTGCGCGCCATCGGCCTCACGGACGCCCAGGCGAAATCCTCTATCCGTATCGGATTTGGACGATATACTATGTTACGGGACTTGGAGGATGCCTGCGTGGGGATTGCGGCTGCTGCGGCCGCGCAGGGAGTATGCAGTGGTTAACGTCACCTTCGTCACCACCGATGGGGACCGGATCGACCGCCAGGCCGAGCCCGGCACGCCGCTGCTCGATCTCGCCCAGTCCGCCGGGCTCCCGCTCGAAGGCACCTGCGAGGGTCAGATGGCGTGCTCGACATGCCATGTCATCATCGCCCGCGACTGGTTCATCAAGCTGCCAATGGCTTCCGCCGACGAGGAGGACATGCTCGATCTGGCAGCCGGCGTAACCGCGACCAGCCGGCTGGCCTGCCAAGTCAGGCTCGAGGCGCCACTCGACGGGATCGAGGTACGGATACCGGCGGTATCGCATGATATGCAGCTGGGGTAAGGGCTCGGCAGGTTCCGCGCTTCCGGTGGTCAATCATGCAACGCGGCGATTAAGGCCTTCGAAAACGCCGGAATATCGTCGGGCTTGCGGCTGGTGATGAGATTGCCGTCGATCGCCACCTCCTGATCGACGACGTCGGCGCCGGCATTCTCGAGATCGGTGCGGATCGAAGGCCAGCCGGTGACGGTGCGACCGTCGATGACATCGGCTTCGACCAGCAGCCACGGTCCGTGGCAGATCGCGGCGACCGGCTTGCCCTCGTGGTAGAAGCGCTTCACCAGATCGATGGCCGCGCTCTCGAGCCGCAGCGCGTCCGGGTTCATCTGGCCACCCGGCAACATCAGCGCATCAAAATCATCGGCGGAGACGTCGTCGAGCGCCGCATCGACCGCTACTGTCTCTCCCCATTCGGTGTGGTTCCAGCCCTTGATCTCCCCGGACTTCGGGCTCGCCACGACGGTCTCGATCCCCGCCGCCTCAAGCAGCTTGCGCGGTTCGATCAGCTCGGACTGCTCGAAGCCGTCGGTAGCGAGGATGAGGACACGCTTTGGCATGGGATTCTCCGGTGGCGGGCTGCTTCAAGGAAAATGTCCGGCGGAAAAAGACGTTCCGGCGGTTCCGATCGGCCGGCCGCACCGCTAGGGCCACCGGGCCATGGTGGTGACCCCTGCGGACGAGCGCGACCCCTTCGAGACGATTGTCGACTCTCCGCTCGATGCGGCGCTGTCGGAGCGCTACCTCGTCTATGCGCTGTCGACGATCACCGCGCGCTCGCTGCCGGACCTGCGCGACGGGCTGAAGCCCGTGCATCGCCGGCTGCTCTGGGCGATGCGCCAGCTGAAACTGGACCCCGGCAGCGCCTTCAAGAAATCGGCGCGCGTCGTCGGCGACGTGATCGGCAAGTATCACCCGCACGGCGACGCCTCCGTCTATGACGCGATGGTGCGGTTGGCGCAGCCCTTCTCGCTGCGCTATCCGCTGGTCGAGGGGCAGGGGAACTTCGGCAATATCGACGGCGATAACGCCGCCGCCTACCGCTACACCGAAGCGCGGCTGACCAAGACCGCGATCCAGCTGATGGCCGGGCTCGACGAAGGCACCGCCGAGTTCCACCCGACCTACAACGGTGAGGATGAGGAGCCGGAGATCTTTCCCGGCCTGTTCCCGAACCTGCTCGCCAACGGCGCGACCGGAATCGCTGTCGGGATGGCGACCTCGATCCCGAGCCACAATGTCGCCGAGGTGATCGATGCGGCGCTGCTGCTGATCGACAATCCGCACGCCGAGCATGCCGAACTGATGCGGCTCGTCCAAGGCCCGGATTTCGCCACCGGCGGCGTCGTGGTCGATAGTCCGCAGGCGATTTCGGCGGCTTACGAAAGCGGCAAGGGCGCGATTCGCGTTCGCGGACGCTTCTCGACGGGTCGCGT
This sequence comes from Novosphingobium sp., assembly GCA_039917735.1. Lineage (GTDB taxonomy): Bacteria > Pseudomonadota > Alphaproteobacteria > Sphingomonadales > Sphingomonadaceae > Novosphingobium. Next base: position 68,075 of record JBDSIY010000102.1, read on the forward strand.
TGCCGGCGGCGGGTGGGAGGAAACCGGCATCGAGCGGCAGGGCGGCGGCCAGTGGCAGCTGGTCATCTCCGAAATCCCCTACATGCTGCCCAAGGCCAAGCTGATCGAACAGATCGCCGCGCTGATCGGCGACAAGAAGCTGCCCATCCTTGAAGACGTCCGGGACGAAAGCGACGAGCACATCCGCATCGTCCTGATGCCGCGTAGCCGCAACGTCGATCCCGAACTGCTCAAGGAAAGCCTCTACCGGCTGACCGATTTCGAAAGCCGCTTCTCGCTCAACCTCAACGTGCTGGACGCGCGCCGCACGCCTGGCGTGCTCGGGCTCAAGTTGCTGCTGCAGGAGTGGATCTACAGCCAGATCGACATTCTGCTGCGCCGCAGCCGCCATCGTCTGGAAAAGATCGCCGCGCGGCTCGAACTGGTCGAAGGCTATATCGTCGCCTACCTGAACCTCGACCGGATCATCGAAATCATCCGGGGCGAGGACGAGCCGAAGCCGGTGATGATGGCGGAGTTCGCGCTGACCGACCGCCAGGCCGAGGCGATCCTCAACATGCGGCTGCGCTCGCTGCGCAAGCTCGAGGAGATGGAGCTGCGCCAGGAGCGCGAGAAGCTGCTCACCGAGCAGGGTGAACTGCACAAGCTGCTCGACAGCCCGGCGCGTCAACGGACGCGATTGAAGCGCGATCTCAACAATTTACGCAAGGATTATGCGGAAGATACCGAGCTTGGCCGGCGGCGCACGACAATCGCCGAGGCCGCGCCCACGGCCGAGTTCCGCATCGATGCGATGATCGAGAAGGAGCCGGTAACGGTGGTGCTCTCGTCGCGCGGCTGGATCCGTGGCGCCCGGGGCCACCTTCCGATCGACGGAGACTTCAAGTTCAAGGAGGGAGATGGGCCGGCCTTCGCGCTCCACGCCCAGACCACCGATAAGCTGCTGATCGCTGCCGACAACGGCCGCTTCTACACGCTTGGGGCGGATAAGTTGCCCGGTGCGCGCGGTTTCGGCGAGCCGGTTCGGACGATGCTCGATCTGGATGCCGACGCACATATCGTCGCGCTTTTGGTCTATAGCCCGGGCGCGCAACTGCTGCTCGCCTCCTCCGCCGGGCGCGGTTTTGCCGCGTCGATGGACGAGTTGCTCGCCGAAACCCGCAAGGGCCGGGGGGTGATGGCGACCAAGCCGGGTGTGCGGCTGTCGGTGGTGCGCGAGATTGCCGCCGAGCACGATCATGTCGCGGCGGTCGGCGATAACCGCAAGCTGGTGATCTTTGCGCTCGCCGAACTGCCGCTGCTGGCGCGTGGGCAGGGAGTGACGCTGCAGCGCTATCGCGACGGCGGCCTGTCGGACGCGATCACGCTGAAGCTCGACGACGGGCTGTCCTGGAAAATGGGCGGCGGCAGCGGCCGGATCCGGACCGAGTCAGATTTGCGCCCGTGGAAGGTCGCGCGCGGTGCCGCCGGCCGTTTGCCGCCAAGCGGTTTTCCCCGCGACAACCGGTTTTAGCCAGAGTCGACGGGGTAGGTAGCAATTCCCGCCCCTTTGGTCGTTCACGGCTCGTCGGAGAAAGCCGCGCCGGCGCCGTAAAAACGAACTGTGCCATCGCGTTCGGGCGCACTGACCATGACGCAGAGTTGCACGCCAAAGCGAAGTGCGACTCGTGGCATCAACGCCAGTTCGGTCAGCTGGCGGTCGCTTGCGGGATAGTATTGCCGCCATAGCTCCGGCGGGTCGAAAGGCACCGGCCTGGCCCCTGCGTCGACCAGTCGCTCAGTCAGTGGCAGGCGTTCCATCCCGCCGTGGTGGACGACGATCCAGCCGATCCGCGCATCGTCTCCGGTCTCCCACAGCAACGAAACCGAATCCAGCCAGAGCGGGCGTCCGTCCATTTCGACAGGGGTCGGCAGCGGGAAATGGAACCACACGTCCTTGCCGGCGCGAATCCTGAACGCGGAGAAGAAGCCGCGGTGGAAGCCAAGGCCTTCGGACCAGGCGGCGCCGTCAACCGGGCCAAGGTATTCGGGACCCCGTTCCTGCGGGACCACTGCGGCGGCGGGCACCCAGTGCCGGGCGACGATCGTCATCGCATCAGCCCCAGCTCGGATCCTTGCCGGGCCGCCACTTGATGCTGCAGCCGGCGCTCGGCGCCTGCGGTTGCGGTGCGCGCTGTCCGGCGAGCAGGCATTCGAGCGCGCGGCGCATGTCTTCACCAGTGACCGGCAGATCGGTGCGCAACGGTGGCATGCCGGGCACCGGAGGCCGGTCGATCTTCGGCCGGCTCGCGTCGAGCTGCCCGGCGTAATAGAGCTTCCTCTCGCTGTCGTAGAGGAAGAAGTCCGGCGTACAGATCGCGTTGTAGGCAAGCGCGACATCCTGGCTTTCGTCGTGCAAATAGGGGAAGGGCAGGTCCCGCTCGCGCGCGAAGATTTGCATGTGTGCATAATCGTCCTCCGGATATTCATCCGGCCAGTTTGCGGAGATGGCCACGGTCTGCAGGCCTTTCGGCTGATACTCGCGGGCAATCGCCACGACCTCATCGATCACATGCAGCACGAAGGGGCAGTGGTTGCAGATGAACGCGATCAGCAACGCGGGCGATCCGGAGAACTCGGCGAGCGTCCGCACTTGCCCGGCGGTATCGGGCAGCGCGAAATCTGGCGCGGGCTCGCCATGTCCCACCAAGCGCGACAGTTTCAGCATCTCAAACCCCTAGAAATAGAATATCCATTCTGATATGGGATTCGCACGTCGATCGCAAGGGCGTGGTGGCGGGGAGAGTGCAGCGCATGTCCGAGAGTGCCGTAAGCGGCTGGAACCGTCGCGATTTTTTCGGCGGGATGGCTTTGTTCGCATTGGCGATCGGGGTGCCCGTCGCCAGCGTGGCGCTGAGCGACCTCCCCGATGAGGAAGCCCCGAGCGAGCGCCAGCGGGCGATGATGCGCGAAGTCAGCCAACTCGTCGTGCCCAAAACCGCGACGGCAGGCGCTGGCGATGTCGGCGTCGGCGATTTCGTTATACTCGCCTTGGCGCACGGATTGGAAGGCTCGAGAGCGCCATCAGCCGGCGCCGCCGCGCCGCCGCTGGCGCGTTTCCGCCGGCCCGACGGCTCGTTGCGGCAGCTACACTGGCTTGAGAATGAGCTGAATCAGCGCGGCGGCGGCGACTTCCTCGCGCGGACGCCCGCCGAACGCCGCATGCTGCTCGCCGCGGTCGATGCCGAGGCCTTTGCCGAGGGCGCGCGCGAGCATCCGTGGCGCACCGTCAAGGCGTTGATCCTGACCGGGTACTACACCTCTGAGGTCGGCGCATCGCAGGAACTGCAATACGAATTGGTCCCTGGCCGTTGGGATCCTGACCTGCCGCTCAAGCGAGGCGACCGCGCCTGGTCGAGCGACTGGACGGCGGTGGAGTTCGGATAATGGCAGAGCAGCAATTCGACGCAATCGTCGTCGGTTCGGGCATCACCGGCGGCTGGGCCGCCAAGGAGCTGACCGAAGCCGGTCTCAAGGTGCTGATGATCGAGCGTGGCCGCAAGATCGAGCATCAGGTCGATTACGAGACCGAAACCAAGGCGCCTTGGGAAATGCCGTTTCGAGGGCTTGGCGACGCGGCGCTTTATCGGCGCGACCATTCAGTCCAGATGCTCAACCGCCATTTCAACGAGTTCACCGAGAAGCACTTCGTCAACGACCGGGAGAACCCCTACACGGTCCCGCCGGGCGGCGAGTTCAACTGGTTCCGCAGCTATCAGCTCGGTGGGCGCTCGCTGACCTGGGGTCGTCATTCTTACCGCTGGTCGGATTACGACTTCGGCGCCAACAAGCGCGACGGCTTTGGCACCGATTGGCCAATCCGCTACGCCGACGTCGCGCCCTGGTACGACAAGGTCGAGGACTTCATTGGCGTTTCCGGCGCAGCGGAGGGCCTGGCCCAGCTGCCCGACGGCCACTTCCAGCCGCCGATGGTGCTCAACGTGGTCGAGCAAGCCGCGCGTGAGCGGATCGCGGCGCGATGGCCCGGGCGGATACTCACCCCAGGGCGTGTCGCCAACCTGACCGAAGAAAAAGAGGGTCGTGCCAAGTGCCAGTTTCGCTCGATCTGCGCGCGGGGCTGCTCCTATGGCGCCTATTTCTCGACCCAGAGCAGCACCCTGCCGGCCGCGATGAACACGGGACGACTGACGGTGATCACCGATGCGGTTGTGGAGGCCGTAGACTACGACCCCGCTACCAAGCGCGTAACCGGCGTGCGCTACATTGATACCCACACCAAGCAGCGTAGCCGCGCGACGTCCCGACTGGTGTTCCTCAATGCCGGCGCGTTCAACAGCGTCCATCTGCTGCTGAATTCCGCGAGCGCGGCGATGCCGCAAGGACTCGGCAATTCGAGCGGTGTGCTCGGCACCCACATCATGGACCACGCCAGCACTTTGTCCGGGGTCGCATTGATGCCGGGTTTCGAAGCCCACACGACTTTCGGCAATCGGCCGAACGGGGCGATCATCGTCCGCTTCCGCAATCTCGATACGCTCGACGGCAAGGGCCACACTCGGGGCTTCTCCTATCAAGGCGGGGCGCTGCAAAGCGGCTGGTCGCGCGGAAAGCGCGAGGCAGGGATCGGCGAGGCGTTCAAGCAGGAGCTGCAGTCGCCGGGCGAATGGCGCCTGGTCTTCGTCGCCTTCGCCGAATGCCTGCCGCGCCCGGGGAACCGGCTGACGCTCAATCGCAGCCGTACCGATGCGAACGGTCTGCCGGTGCTCGATATCGCGTTGACCTACGGCAAGGAAGAGCGCGCCGCGTTGGTTGACGCCAAGGCCGAGGCTGCGGCGATGCTCACCGAGGCGGGCGGCACGGTGATCATGGGCTTCGACGAGCCCGGCGTCGCCGGTTCCACGATCCACGAGATGGGCGGGGCGCGAATGGGCCACGATCCCAAAACCTCGGTGCTCAACCGCTGGAGCCAAGCGCACGACATTGCCAATCTGTTCGTCACCGATGGCGCGCAGATGAGCTCCTCGGCCTGCCAGAACCCCTCGCTGACCTACATGGCGCTAACCGCCCGCGCCTGCGATGCGGCGGTCAAGATGCTCAAGGAAGGCGCGATTTGAGCGGCTCCGCAGCGGCGCTTCCCGCACGCAACCTCGCCACGACCATGACCGCGCGGCAGAAGTCGCTCGCGTTCTTTACCCTGGTGGTGGCGCTCGTGCTCGAGATCGTCGACCTGACCATCGTCAACACCGCGCTGCCGGCGATCCAGGCCGATTTCGGCGGCGGTGGGGCGCAGGCGCAATGGGTCGTCGCCGGCTACTCGCTCAGCTTCGCGGTGCTGCTGATCCTCGGTGGCCGGCTGGGCGATCTCTTCGGCTGCCGGGCAATGTTCCTGCTCGGGGTCGCCGGATTCACGCTCGCCTCGCTGCTCTGCGGAGCGGCGACGGACGCAGACCAGCTTGTTGCCGCGCGGGTGTTGCAGGGCGCGGCCGGCGCGATCATGGGCCCTCAGGTCATGGCGTTGATCCAGGTGCTCTACGATCCGGTCGAACGGATCGGCCGGCTGGCGTGGTTTGGGGTGATCGGCGGGCTCGCGGCGATTGTTGGCCCGATCCTTGGCGGCTTCCTGATCGCCGCCAACCTTTTCGGCCTGGGCTGGCGCAGCATCTTCCTAATCAACGGCCCGATCGGGGTAATCGCTATTTTCGCCGGCCTGATGCTGCTTCCGCGCGCCGATCCCGGCCGCGCTCGCCCGCGCATCGACGGTGTTGGAACCATTCAGTTCGGCCTTGCGCTGGCCCTGCTGCTCTACCCCCTGATCCGGGGCGAGCGGCTGGAATGGCACTGGTCGATCCCGGCCTATTTCGCCGCCGCCGCGCTGCTTGCGCTCACGGGGTGGCGGGGCCTGAAGCATCGCGCCGGTCAGGGCGGGGCGGTGATCTTCGATCCCCTCTTGATGGCGAACCGCACCTTTTGCCTGGGCCTGGCCGTGGCTGTGACATTCGCCGCGGCCAACACCGGCTTCCTGTTCGTCTTCGCCTACGGTCTGCAGCGCCAGCTGGGCTACAGCCCGTTCCAGACCGGGTTGATCCACATGCCTTTCAGCGCCGGAGTGATGTTCGGCATCGCCTTCATCGGCAGGCGCTTTCTCGCCCAATTCGGCAAGCGGGTTCTGGTCGGCGGGGCCGTGATGATGGCCCTGTCCTACGGCGCCGCGCTCGCCTGGATCGTTGGCGGCAGCAGCAATTTCGCGTTGCTGGTGCCGGTGCTGGTGGCTGCGGGGATCGGCATGGGCATGCTCTCCGGCCCGATCCCGCCGGTGACGGTGGCGAGAGTCGAACGCCAGCACGCTGGCGCCGCCAGCGGCATCCTCAAGACGGTGCAACAGGCTGGCAGCGCGATCGGCGTGGCGCTGGCGGGCAGCGCCTATTTCGCCTTCGCCGGTCGCGGCCTGGCGGTCGCGGCGGTGGTGGTCGAACTGATGGTCCTGCTGTGCGGGCTGATGGCGTTGCGCCTGCCGCGCCAGATCTTCCCCGGGCCGGCCTGAGGCGTCAGGGCGCGAAGTCGGCGGCGAGCCGATCAGGCTCACGCGCCGCGATCTCCCGGATCGAGTTGCGTAGCCAGATCAGACCCGGATCGTTCGCGCGGGTGGCATGGAACTGCATCATCTCGCGCATCGGCGGTATCGGGAAAGGCGGCGCCGCGATGGTCAACGACAAGGCTGGAGCCATCATCCGCGCCAGTCGCTCGTGCATCAGCGCGATCCTCGAGGTCTCAGGCAGCATGAAGGGCGCCTGGAGGAACGAGGGGGCGGTCAATTCGATCCGCCGCTCTACGGCCAGTCCTCGCAGCGCGTTATCGACGAAGGTTGTGCGTCCATCGATCCTCACGTCGACGTGCCCGGATGCGGCAAACGCCGCCTCGGTCAAAGGCTTCCGCATGACTGGGTTGCCCGACCAGCCGACGACCACGAAATGCTCTTCAAAGATGAGCTCCCGGGGTTGCTCGGCCTGGGTGAACTCCTCTGGCGTGAGGAACAGGTCGAGCCCGCCGTCACCCAGCCTGGCGGCGCAGGTTTCCGTCGGGAGCGACACGTCGAGTGTGACCAAGGGCGCTTCGCGCGCGATCACGCGAAGCAGCGGCACCAGCAACACCGTGGTGATGTAGTCCGACGCCGCGATCCGAAACCGGCGGGTTGAACTCGCCGGGTCGAACCCGGTTCGTGCCGAGATGAGGCTGCGCAACTGGGAGATCGTCGCGGACACTTCCGGGGCGAGCGCCAGCGCGTTTGGTGTCGGGATCATCGCCTTGCCGTGCTGGACCAGGATTTCGTCGTGCAGCGCCTCGCGCAGCCGCTTGAGCGCCGCGCTCATCGCCGATTGAGTTACGTTCAACCGGTTTGCGGCGCGGGTGACGTTGCGCTCCTGGAGCAGGATGTCGAAGGCGACGAGCAGGTTGAGATCGAAGTTGTCGAGCCGCATCGGGCATTGATAGCGCTGATGATCGATAACAAAAACAAAAAGTTGGACCACTAGGTCACAACCTCGGAAATGGTCAGGCGACCAGAACTTCGCCAATGAACTGTGCGAGCAGATGCGGTCCGCGCGGAGGAGCTTGGTGCACGATCTTGATGTCCTCGTCCCGGGCGGTGGCATTGGCGGCCTGACGGCGGCGATTGCGCTCCGCCAGCGGCGCTTCGCCGAGATGTTCGCCGTCTCGGCACAACCGATCTGAGGATGGACCCCATGAGCCGAGTGACCGAGATCCGCTACGTCGGGTACGCCGTTGAGGACTTCGCCGCCGAACGCCGGTTCTACGCCGAGG
>JBDSIY010000103.1:0-9282 GCA_039917735.1 Novosphingobium sp.
CAGGTTCCGGGCCGCCTCGAACGGGCTCTTGAACAGCTCGGACAAGGCATCCCGCGAGGCGGGGTCTTTGGGCGGTTCGTCCGTCATGTCGATCCCGGCTCCTCCCCCGCGTCCGGGCGCGCCCGGAATCGGCGCGGCCGGCCAAGGCCATGGCGGATCGGCCCTGCCGGCCGACTATAGCCGTTGACATCGGCCATTTGCCAGAGGCTGTTTATCGCCTAAACCGACCGGGCGGCGCCATTGCCGCGCCATAGAAATGCCCGAGGATCATGGACGACGAGTTCTACCGCATCAAGCGCCTGCCGCCCTATGTCATCAACGAGGTAAATGACATGCGGGCCGCGGCGCGCGCCGCGGGCAAGGACATCATCGACCTCGGCATGGGCAATCCCGATCTGCCGCCGCCGCAGCACGTGATCGACAAACTCTGCGAAGTTGCGCGCAAGCCCGACGCGCACGGCTATTCGGCCTCAAAGGGCATCCCCGGCATCCGCAAGGCGCAGGCCAATTATTACGCGCGCCGCTTCGGCGTCGAGCTTGACCCCGACACCGAGGTGGTGATGACGATGGGCTCGAAGGAGGGCCTCGCCAGCCTGGCGACGGCGATGACGGCGCCCGGCGACGTGGTCATGGCGCCCAACCCGAGCTATCCGATCCACACCTTCGGCTTCATCATCGCCGGGGCGACGATCCGCTCGGTGCCGGCCAAGCCCGACGAGGAGTATTGGCGCGCGCTGGAGCGGGCGATGGCGTTCACCGTGCCGCGCCCGTCGATCCTCATCGTCAACTACCCGTCGAACCCCACCGCCGAGACCGTCGACCTCGCCTTCTACGAACGACTGGTCGATTGGGCCAAGGCGAACAAGGTCTGGGTACTGTCGGACCTCGCCTATTCGGAGCTTTATTACGACGGCAATCCGACGCCCTCGATCCTGCAGGTGCCGGGCGCCAAGGACCTCGCCGTCGAATTCACCTCGATGAGCAAAAGCTATTCGATGGCCGGCTGGCGCGTCGGCTTCGCGGTCGGCAACCGGAAGCTGATCGCCGCGCTGACGCGGGTGAAGAGCTATCTCGACTACGGCGCCTTCACCCCCGTGCAGGCCGCCGCCTGCGCCGCGCTGAACGGGCCGCAGGACATCGTCGAGAAGAACCGCGAGCTCTATCGCAAGCGCCGCGACGTCATGGTCGAAGCGTTCGGCCGCGCCGGCTGGGAGATTCCTTCCCCCCGCGCCTCGATGTTCGCCTGGGCGCCGCTACCCCCGGCGCTCACCCATATGGGCAGCCTCGAATTCTCCAAGCAGCTGCTGACCCACGCCGAAGTCGCGGTCGCCCCCGGCGTCGGCTACGGCGAGGACGGCGAAGGCTTCGTGCGCATCGCCATGGTCGAAAACGAGCAGCGGCTGCGCCAGGCCGCGCGGAATGTGAAGCGGTATCTGGCGAGCATGGGGGTTAATGCGAGCGCGGCGTGAGTGGGCACAGGTGCAGCCAAAACTCCAAGACACAGTGCTTCGAGCTTCTCCCCGGCTTGCGAGCGCGATGTGCCTATATCGCGCGCCTTTATGACCACTGACCGCCGCATTCTAGTTGACAATGCCACTCTCAGTGGCGTGGAGCGTATCACAGGCCGTAGCAAAATCAAAAACCTCAACTATATTGATAACGATATTCTTTGCCTAGAAAAGCTGGTCACGGCTATTTTATTTAGCGATGTAATATTTGGTATTGACGATTACAAAGATAAATATCGATCAGAGCGCCTTAAGAATTTCGACTTCGTCAATTTCTCTGAGATTGATCAGGCAACCTATGCGTCATTCGCGGGAGATGCTGCCGCCTTCGCACGCAGTTTCACCGTCTCGTTTGAAGGGTCCAAGCCGGCCGGAGACGTAATCCGATTCTTTGAAGCTCTCCGTATTGATCCGCAATTGCGATGGGATGTGTTTGTTTCGAGCGAGTATTTAACCTTGTCTCTTTTGGTACAAGATCCAAAATATACTCGGTATGAAAATTCCATCGATAGCGTCGTGCGCAATGAAGAGACGGATAGCAAACTCGTCGCCGTTGAAACAGACCATGATCCCGCCCTAAGCGTAGGATCGCGACCGGATATCCAAAATATCAAGGATTTTGTTCGAGCGATATCATCCGACAACCCTCAGTTTGCCGGGGTGGACGGCAAAAGCGTTCTTGGTCGCATGCTATTTGGCTTTGGATGGGCGGCAGAGCGATCCCATTTTTACAATGCGGTGGCATACTTGCAAGGAGCCGACGCTTACCTTGCACCCCTTCGGGATGCGTTTTGTGAGAGCTGTTGTCGAATTGATTATCCTTCTGAAGTAACCGGACTTTTAGAACGCCTCAAATTAAGATCACAGGAAACTCTGACTTCGATCTTAGATCCTACCGGTCGAGCAAAATTTGCAATCCGACTTCCATTCTTTACTTCTTACTTAATATCCAGGTCTGATAACCCTCTTCAATGCATTGATCTCGCTTTAACATTGCGAAGCCATCGTGATTTCCGAGACTGTCGAACTATCTTCCACAACCTTTACCACCTATCAAATTCCGATAAAGTTCGGGAACTAAATGGCATTCTAAAATATGTTGGTCAGTCGTGATCTAATCTTATGCGCAAGTATGCGGTGGAAACGCCGAATGGCTTGCAGGCTTCTCTGTCGCTTGGAATTAGCGGCCCTAGTGCATCAGTAGGTGGGAAGCTGAATGATCTCTTTCGTTCTTACAAATATGTACCATTTTCCCGCATATTCCGGAATATATCGCAGGATATGCTAAATGTAGAACGGATGGGGGGGCTGTACGACAAAGTCTGCTCTCTAATTCGGCACCATTCGGAGGCAGGTTATCCGCGAGTTTCAACAACTCCGAGATTTATGGAAAATAACGCCAACGACTATGGCCGCCCAGCCGAGCTAAAGGGTCCCAGACGGACCTACCCGCGTCTTTACCGCGAGCCAATGCTGCCAAGTCGTGCGGATTACTGTGATGCTGTACTAAATTGCCCTGCGGAGCACACCACCATCACGCCGCCTTCGGCCAGCGCGTCACCTTGATCTCGTCGGCGCGCATTTCGGCTTGGGCGAGGTCGTGGGCGGCCTGCATCCGCAGCATCGTCGCGGCGGGAATGCCGAAGCCCTTCTCGAAACGGATCGCCATCTCGGGCGACAGCGCGGCCTTGCCGTTGAGCAAATTGCTCATCGCCGGGCGGGTGACGCCGAGATGGCGCGCGGCCTCGGTCACGCTCAGGCCATGGGCCTCGACGATCTCGGCGCGCAGCCACCGTCCGGGATGGACCGCCAGCGAAGGATGAAGCTTGATCGCCATCAGTGATAATCCTCAAGGTCCAGTTCGGAGATCGTCCGTTCATCGAGCCGCAGGAACGTCAGCCGCCAATTCTTAGTGACCGTCATCGCGAACGCGCCCTTGCGATCGCCAGTCAGCGGGTGGAAGCCGTAGTTCGGCGGAACCGCGAGTTCTTCGAAACTTCCGGCGCTGGCGAGAAAGGCCAGCATCCGCCGCAGCCGCTCGACCTCGATCAGGCCTTTCGCCTTGCCGGTTTCGGCGAAAACGCGCAGAGCCTTGTGCCGGATGCTCTCGATCTCCACCGAGAGATTGTGCCACGCGTGTGCGAAAGCGTCAAGCGTAACGCCATAGTTTACGCGGCCGGTCCCGGATTGGGGAGGGCGTCGAGCCGAACGCCGATTGACCCATGCGATCGGCGACGGCCCCGGCTCAATTGCGGACAGCCCAAAGGTCTTTCCTACATCCCCGCCGGCGCGGTATCATCGCGGAAATGACAGCGCCCGCACACATGCGGCCGAGGGGTCGCCAACCCGACGCTCGACGGCAACGACCGCCTAGTGAGGCCGGATGGAGGCGCAGCCTCGCGCCGGCGGGGGGCAAGGTGACAGATGGATGCAAGGCGACACTTCTCGCTTGTACCGTGTCAACTGTGTCAACCTGTCACCTTGCGGTCGCCCGCCTCGGCCTCACCCGCCCACGGCCCGCCCCCGCAACGCCGCCAGATCCTCCGGCGTGTTGATATTGGCCGATCCGGGCGCGGTCACCGCCCGTGCGCCGACCGCATCCGCGAAGCCATACATCGAGTGCGGCCCATCGCCGGTCAGCATCGCCTCCGCTGCCTCGGCAAGCCCGGGCAGCCACAGCCCGACCACCGGCTGGTCCGCCAGATAGGCGGGCGCCGGCTGCAGCAGTGCCGGCAACTCCTCGGGCAGGCCGAGCGAATCGACCCCGCAGGTGAGCACCGCCGCATAGCCCTCGTCGCGCGCGTGGTGGAGCGCGGCGACGAGGCCGCCGAGCGGCCCCATGTCGGGGCGCGGCCAGTCGGGCAGCGTCGGCGCCGGCGCCAGGGCGCGGCCGACGACGACGACATGCTCGCACCAGCCCGACAGCGCGTCGACCGCCAGCGCGATCAGCGTGTGGCCTTCGAGCTCGGCGAGCGCCTTGTCGCTGCCGAAGCGGGTGGAGCGCCCGCCGGCGAGCACCGCGCCAAGGATCATTCCCTCGCTCATCCGGCCTTCGCGCACCAGGCGACCAGCTTGTTGCCGGTCGGATCGCGGACATAGGCGGCGTAGCTGCCGGGCATCGCCGGGCGGGGGCCGGGCGCGCCGGCATCGCTCCCGCCCGCCGCGAGGCCGGCGGCGTGAAAGGCGTCCACCGCCTCGCGGTCAGCTGCGACCAGGCCGATGGTCATGCCGTTGCCGAGGCACGCGGCATTCCCGTCGATCGGCTTGGTGACCAGCAAGGATGCGGTGTCGGACCGGTAGAAGACACGCTCTCCCATCTCCATCCCCGCCGAATGGCCGAGCGCGCCGAGCACGGCGTCGTAGAAGCGCTTGGCGGCCGGGATATCGTTGGCCCCGACGACGATATGGCTGAACATGCTTACCTCTCCTCTCAATAGACGACGACACTGCGGATGCTTGTCCCCGCATGCATCAGATCGAACCCCTTGTTGATCTCGTCCAAGCCGAGCACATGGGTGATCATCGGGTCTATGGCAATCTTCCCGTCCATGTACCAGTCGACGATCCGGGGCACGTCGGTGCGGCCCTTGGCGCCGCCGAACGCGCTGCCCTTCCACACGCGCCCGGTGACGAGCTGGAACGGCCGGGTGGCAATCTCTCGCCCGGCCTCGGCGACGCCGATGATGACGCTGGTGCCCCAGCCGCGATGGCAGCATTCGAGCGCTTGGCGCATCACCTCGGTGTTGCCGGTGCAGTCGAAGCTGAAGTCCGCGCCGCCATCGAGCATCGCAACCAGATGCTGGACGATGTCCGGTACTGCGCGCGGGTTGACGAAATCGGTCATGCCAAAGCGGCGGCCCCATTCCTCCTTGGCCGGATTGACATCGACCCCGACGATGCGGTCGGCGCCCGCCAGCCTTGCCCCCTGGATGACGTTGAGGCCGATGCCACCCAGCCCGAAGACGACGACATTGTCATCCACCCGCACTTGCGCCGTGTTCAGCACCGCGCCGATGCCGGTGGTAACGCCGCAGCCGATGTAGCAGCTCGTGTCGAACGGCGCGTCCTTGCGGATCTTCGCCACCGCGATCTCGGGCAGCACGGTAAAGTTCGAGAAGGTGCTGCAGCCCATGTAGTGGAAGATGGTCTCGCCGCGATAGCTGAAGCGGCTGGTGCCATCGGGCATCAGCCCCTGCCCCTGGGTGGCGCGGATCGCCGTGCACAGGTTGGTCTTGCCCGAAAGGCAGGCTTTGCACTGGCGGCACTCGGGCGTGTAGAGCGGTATGACATGGTCGCCCGGCACGACGCTGGTGACGCCCGGCCCAATCTCCCGCACCACGCCGGCGCCTTCGTGGCCGAGCACCGATGGGAACAACCCTTCCGAATCGAGCCCGTCGAGCGTATAGGCGTCGGTGTGGCAGATGCCGGTCGCCATGATCTCGACCAGCACCTCGCCCGCCTTCGGCCCATCGAGGTCGAGCTCGACGATCTCCAGCGGCTGTTTGGGCGCGAAGGCTACGGCGGCACGGGTCTTCATCCTGCGAACCTCCTCCTTGGTTTACGGCATCCCCCTATAGCGCGCGGGCGGCGGCGCGGTGCAAGAGACATTCTTGCCAAGTCGCGCCCGATCGTCTCCAACGACATGATGAAGGCGGCGCCATGAAAGTCCTGGGCGACCCCGACAGGCTGCTCGCAGAAGGCCTCGCCGCGATCCGCGCCGAGTTCCAGGTGCCCGCCGGCTTCCCGCCCGACGTCGAGCAAGCCGCGAAATTGGCGGCCGCGCGCGCCCCCAGCGAGCACGCCGACCGCACCGGCATGCCGTTCGTCACGCTCGATCCCGCCAGTTCGACCGACCTCGACCAGGCCTTCGCGATCGAGACCTCGGGCAGCGACCTCCTCCTCCATTATGCGATCGCCGATGTCGCCTGGTTCGTCGCCGATGGCGATCCGGTAGACGCCGAGGCATGGCGGCGCGGCGCCACCTCGTACCTTCCCGACGGCAAGGCCGGCCTCTACCCCGCTGTGCTTGGCGAGCATGCAGCCAGCCTGCTGCCCGACGGGCCGCGCCCGGCGATCGTGCTGCGGGTGCGGATCGCGCCGGACGGCGGGGTGAAGCTCGATGGCGCCGAGCGCGCATTGATCCGCAGCCGCGCGAAGCTCGCTTACGAAACCGCCAGCGAGGCGGAACTGCCGGCGGGTTTCGCCGAACTTGCCCGCCGCATCGCGGAGGCCGAGGCGCGGCGCGGCGCCGCCCGGGTCGATCCGCCCGAGCAGGAAGTCGCCGCCGACGGGGACGGCCATCTGACGCTGCGCTTCCGGCCGTTCTCGCTGTCCGAAACGCGCAACGCGGCGCTCTCGCTTGCCGCCAACCTCGCCGTCGCCGATGCGATGTTGGCGGCCGGTACCGGGTTGTTCCGGGTGATGGCGCCGCCCGACGGCGGCGCCGAGCAGCGGCTGCGCGCCACCGCCGGCGCGTTCCACCTCGACTGGCCGGCCGCTCTGCCGCTGGCGGACTTTCAGCGCGGGCTTGATCCAGCCAATCCGCGCGCCGCCGCCTTCATGCTGGCGATCCGCCGCGCTGGCCATGGCGCCTCCTACCAGGCCTGGAGTCCGGGCTTCAAGCCGTGGCACGCGGCGATGGCGGCGAGCTACGCCCACGCCACCGCGCCGCTCCGGCGGCTTGCCGATCGCTATGTGCTGCGCGCGGTGATGGCGATCGCCAACGGCCAGCAGGTGCCGGCCGAGGTCACCGACGCCTTCGCGCGGCTGCCCAGGGTCATGGCGGCGGCGGACGCCCGCGATAGCCGGATCGCCCGCGCGGTGATCGACATGGCCGAAGTCGCGCTGCTCGCGCCGTTGGTGAACCGGCGCTTCCCGGCGGTCGTCACCGATATTCACGACGGCGACGCCCGCATCCAACTCGCCGACCTCCCCGTGGTCGCGCGGGTCAAAGCGGATGGTGTCCTTCCAGGCGCACCGATTCGGGTAAAACTGCTCGCCGCCGACCCGCTGCAACGCCGTCTCGATTTCACGCGGGTCAACTGAAGCTGCGCCCGGAGCGGGCACGAAGCGATTGCCAAGCCCCCGCGGACCCCGTAATGGCCCGCCCACCCAGCGAGGCCCGATGGCGGAGTGGTGACGCAGCGGACTGCAAATCCGTACACGCCGGTTCGATTCCGGCTCGGGCCTCCAACCTTCCTCCTAAGTTGTTGAACTGGCGTCGGATTTTACGGCGTCAAAGATTTCGTTCCCTCATCCATACCCTCAAAGAGGCTCGGCTGGTGGCGAATGTCGGCGTATGTGGGCCGACGTGCGTGCGCGCCGGGCATCCCTCCGGATGCGTAAGGCAGATCGGCGAAGTCCACTGACATCATTAGACCGAAGTTCGGATTGCGAAAGGCGGGTTCGGAGTTAACCTGAGCCGCCTTGCAGCTGCGCGGCTTGTCGCGTTTCGACTGGCAGATTCCGTTGAGGCGTGATCGCGGGGGTCAAGCGGCCAGCCGCGTGGAAGGCGGACTCACGACCCAGGTGCAAGCAAGGCCCAAGGTTGCTGGAGAGAAAGTTATGAATCGTGTTCTTTTGGCCGGAGCTTCGTTTCTTGTTGCCTCTTGCACACCCCCCGTCATGTTACGTGCCAGTGCCGACCAACCTGATACTGGCCGCACTACAATCAGGAGTAGCGCGTTGATGTCCCCCGAGAAGCGTGATGATCGTCTATATGGGCTGCTCGGCAAGATTCGCGCTGTTCCCGGCAAGCGTGATGAACTGGTGGCGCGCCTGGAGGACACCTCGCGTAATGTTCCCGGGAAGCTGGTCTACCTCATCTCGCTCGAGAAGGACGACCCGGATGCTTTCTGGATCACCGAGGTATGGCGCGACAAGGCCGCTTACGAGGCAGTTGCGGGCAAGGAAGGGCGGGAAGGGCGGGCCAGCGTCCAGTCGCTGGTCCTCGCGCTTGAGCACCGGGTCGAGACGATTCCGCTTGAGAGCTCGATCCCATACCGAGGCAATGGCCGCTGAGGTCTAAGCCGCCTTCGGTCCGTCCCTCTCGACTGCTTCGGCCAGGGTCATCCGCCTGCCTGCGAGGCGAAGCTTGCACTTCCGTGGGATCTTGCGGCAATGAACTCGTAGTCAGCGAAAACGGCGGAGCTGGTTTGCTACGTTGAGCTTGGGACACTGCCGATGAACAGCTTGGTTTGCGCTGTTTGCCTATGACTGTTGGCCGCGGCGCTGTCGTCCGCGCCGCCGATGCGGCTCCCGAGCGGTTCGCGGTACCAACCACCGTCTCGGCCGAAGCCGCCAAGGACCTATAGGCGTTTTACGCCTTCGCAAAGAACGCGCCCAGACCGACGAAGCCGCTGTCGCTAGAGGCTGGGACCTCACGCGCGCGCAGGCGGAAGCTGGTCCGGCTATGTTGGGCAAGGCCCAGTTCGATCGGCTGAAGTCGGCGCTAATCAGGGATCGGCTCGGAGGCGTGCCTGTGCTGCGCATCCGCCCGCAAGGTTGGCGTCCGACCGGCCGCACGCTCGTCTACCTGCATGGCGGCGGTTACGTGCAGTTCTCCACGCACCAGCTTGGGGATGCGCCGTTGGGTGACATAGTCGGTGTAGTAGAGCCCGAAACGCTTGGTGTAGCCGTCACTCCATTCTAGTGGATAGAACCTGACGGTTGAGTCCGATTAGGGACCTGCAGGCGAGCGGATATGCGAGTCCGGGGGATGCGTCCCGGTATCTCCATTGAAGTTTCGGCCTCGGATCATCGCCGCCTCGAGGAG
>JBDSIY010000104.1:0-9735 GCA_039917735.1 Novosphingobium sp.
ACTCCAAGAGTCCGGCATGGAGAAGGTCCGCCACGATTACTTCTTTCTATCGCGCGCGACTCCGCTCCCTGACGAGACTGACGCCATCTGCCACTGCCTCGTTAACAGCGCTATGCGCATGACCTAGCGCGTGAGGCCGCTTGTTTCGCTTCAACCAGCAGCGCTCGGCGGGGTGAGTTGCCTTCGCTCCGTCCGAACATGCCGTCGCCCTTGCGCAGGCAGGGGCCCAGCTAACCGCGCATCCAGGCGAGCACGCCGCGATTGCGAGAGCTTGGATGGACCCCTGCCCTCGCAGGGGTGACGAGAATCAAGTTGAACGCCAACGCCAGCGCCCCCGGTCTGTCCCCGCCTCAACCAGCAGCGCTCGGCGGGGTGAAAGCTTCCTTTCAGTCCGAATATCCGTCGCCGACCATGGCAAGCGCAATCTTTCCTACATCGCCCGCATCTGCCAAGTTCGGGACGGCTCTTTGAATCCGTCTATCCCCACCACACCGCCGCGCGAGGCTCGGCGTGCAAACCTACACGTCACGGTGATTTACATCGGCAAAGTTAGTGAAGTTCCGTGAAGTTTGCCCGCCCCCTCAATACCCCATCAGGCTCAGCACTTCCTTGCGGCTGCGGTCGTCGTCGAGGAACACGCCGATCATCCGGCTGGTGACCATCGTCACCCCGGGGGTGCGGACGCCGCGCGCGGTCATGCAGGCGTGGCTGGCTTCGATGACGACGGCGACGCCCTTGGGCTTCAGCCCGTCCCAGATGCATTTCGCCACCTCGGCGGTCAGGCGCTCCTGAATCTGCAGCCGTCGCGCATAGGCGTGGAGCACGCGCGCGAGCTTGGAGATGCCGACGACGTGGTCCTGCGGCAGATAGGCGATCGCCGCCTTGCCGATGATCGGCGCCATGTGGTGCTCGCAATGCGACTGGAACGGGATGTCCTTGAGCAGCACGATCTCGTCATAGCCGCCCACCTCCTCGAAGATGCGCGAAAGGTGGAAGGCCGGATCGTCACCGTAGCCCAGGCAATATTCCTTCCACGCGCGCGCGACCCGCTTGGGCGTGTCAAGCAGGCCCTCGCGCTCCGGATCGTCGCCGGACCATCGGATCAGCGTGCGGATCGCGTCCTGGACGTCCTCGGGCACCGGCAGCTTCCCGTCCGGATTGTCTTCGTCGGGGCCCACAAGGCTGCTCATCGTGATCGTCTCCCTTCAAGTCTATCGCGTTGTAATTACGCGGGTCTGCGCAGAATGCCACCCCGCCGGAACAGCCCGCGCCTGCCGATCGGCTCGAAGATCTCGGCCGGCCGCTCGGGATCGAGCAGCGAGCTGTCGGCGAGCGCCTTTTCGGCATCGCTGAGCGGGCGGAGCTCGAAGCGGTTCAGCCGCTTGCGATGCCGGGGCGCCGCCTCGATCATCGCCGCCATCGAGCCGGCGCGCTCGATCAACCCCCCGATGTCGTCCGGCTCCAGGCCGCAGTGTTCGGCCAGCAGCCGGTGCCGGATCCGCTCGATCGCCGGGCCGATATGCGCGTTGGCCGGCCGGGCGGCGTCGAGGAACACGTCGCATTCGGTGTCGAGCCCCATCGAGCGGTTGTTCATGTTGGCCGAGCCGACGCGCAGGACTTCGTCGTCGACGATCGTAAGCTTGGCGTGGACATAGATCGGCGCGCCGTGCGCGGTGTAGGGCATGAAGATGTGGAACCGCCGCGCATGATCGTGCGCGAGCACCGAGTGGAGCAGCCGCACCCGGGCGCCGTCCATCGCCGTCTGCTCGAGCCAGCCATGCGCGCTCAGCGGATTGATCAGCAGGAATTCCGGCGGATCCGGCTCGGCCAGCCGGTGCGCGATCGCCTCGGCGATCCGGCGCGAGGCGAAATACTGGGTTTCGGCATAGACGAAGCGGCGCGCCCTGGCGATCTGCTCGACGAACAGCGCCTCGATCTCGCGCACTTCCGGCAGGTCGCGCCAGGCGGCGCGGGTGCGGGAAATGCCGATCTCGACATTCTCGAACTCGGCTTCGACCCGGTCAGGCCAGGGACTCTCGGCCTGCGTGCGGCAGGGCAGCAGCGTTTCGCCGCAGGCGTTGCGCCAGCGCTCGCGGCCAAGGTCGGCGAGGGCATTGGCGGCGTCGCCCTCCATCAACATGGTGACGTCGTGCCATGGGCCGTAGTGGCGGCCGCTCGGGCGGCGGCGGCGGGGATCGTCGTCGCGGTGCTCGGGCGTGTCCCAACGGTCGCCAGTCATGTCGATGCCGCCGCACGCCGCCACCTTGTCGTCAATGGTGACGATCTTCTGATGGTGGCTGCACCCGACTGGATGCGCGGAATCGAGCCGGATCGAGATGCCGCGGTTCTTGCGCCAGCGCAGCAGATCGACGATCATCGTGCCGCGCAGGAAGAACTTGATCGCGCCGAAGTTCCACACGAGCACCCTCAGCCGAACCCGCAACCTGCGCCGCACCAGCCACACCGCGAAGGCGCCGAGGCGCGCCGGATAATGTTCGCGGCGCGCGCGATTCCACCAGCGCCGCCCTCCGGCGAGCCGGATGCGGGTATCGAAATCCCATCCGATCAGAAAGACGCTCTGCCGCGCCTTGTACATCGCCTCGCGGGCTATCTCGAAGTAATCGGCCGCATCAACGACCAGATGCGCGCGGGTGGCGCGGGCGTAGCGCCATACAGACGGGGACGCGCCCTCCTGCTCCCCTTCACTGCCCGATTCGTTCATCGCTGCTCGTCCTACTATCGGACGGTCCAGCCGTGAATGCGCAACTTGGTGGAAGCCACTCCGCCGCAAGCTGCTGTGCTCAAAATGAGCTCCGCTGCGCCGGGCCGGACGATTTTACCGCTGGGTTCAGCTTTGCGGCGGTAACCTCGCTGATCGATTACACGCTGCGTGGCGGTTAGGGCGGCACCAATATCGGCAATTTCCTGGCCAGCGGCATCAGCACGAGGAGACAGAGCGCGCGCTCATTCAGCGCTGCGGTCCAACGCGGCGGATTGCAGCACCGGGGCGGCTTCGATGTCCTCGGGCTCGAGCAGAACCGCCAGCCCTTCCACTGCAGGGGACGGCTCGCCAGTGCCGTCGCGCGGGATCGGTGGTCCCGGACGACACGGAAAGCGCTTCCTTTAAGGCGGCATGCGGCTAAAGCCGCGCCTCATGTCGAACGCGCACGACCCCGCCCTTCTCGCCAAGGCCGAGACCCTTATCGAGGCGCTGCCGTATCTGCAGCGTTACGCCGGCCGCACCTTCGTCGTCAAATATGGCGGGCACGCGATGGGCGATCCCGAGCTGGCGCGCGACTTCGCGGCCGATATCGTGCTGCTGAAGGCGGTCGGCATCAACCCGGTCGTGGTCCACGGCGGAGGGCCGCAGATCGGCGCAATGTTGAAGGCGCTTGGGGTGGAGTCGCGCTTCGTCGACGGGTTGCGCGTCACCGATCGGATGACCGCCGAGGTCGCGGAAATGGTGCTCTCGGGCGCGATCAACAAGGAGCTGGTCGGCTGGATCGCCCGCGCCGGCGGCAAGGCAATCGGGATTTCGGGCAAGGACGGCGGTCTCGTCATGGCGACCAAGCTCACCCGCGAGGCCGGCGAGACCGACAGCCTGATCGAAGGCGCGGTTGATCTTGGCTTCGTCGGCGAGCCCTCGGTGGTCGACATCAGCGTCATCGACACGGTGTGCGCCGCCGGCATGATCCCGGTGATCGCCCCGATCGCACCGGGCGCCGATGGCGAGACCTACAATATCAACGCCGACACCATGGCCGGCGCGATCGCGGCGGCACTGGGGGCGGCCCGGCTGTTCATGCTTACCGATGTCGCCGGCGTGCTCGACCGGGATGGCGTCCTGCTGACCGATCTGACTCCCGGCGACATTTCGCTGCTGCGCGAGGATGGCACGATCAAGGGCGGCATGATCCCCAAGATCGAGACCTGCGTTCTGGCGGTGGAGGCCGGATGCGAGGCGGCGGTGGTGCTCGACGGGCGAGTACCGCACGCGGTGCTGCTCGAGGTCTTCACCTCGCGCGGCGCAGGCACGCTGATCCACGTCTGATGCGCGGGCGCGCGGCCACGGCGATCGGCGCGACGCTGTTGCTGCTCGCCGGCTGCCGGGAGCGCCGCGCCGAGCCTGCACCGGGTTCCCCCGAGCAAGCGCCGGCGGCGACCGCGCCCGCGTTGCCCAGCAGCGCAGCGTCGTCCGAGGGGGCGGAGGCGTCTGTCCCTATCGCCCCGGTTGCGGGCGAAGGCTCATCCCTCGACGATCGCGCCGCGCTCCTTGACCGCACCGCGCTCTCGGAGCGCCGCGATCCCGACCGGCTGCTGCGCTTCTACGCCGCCGCGCTACGGCAAGGTCGCTGGTCCCTCGCCGCCAGCGCCTGGCGCTCGTCGAGCGGGGTCACCGCCGCGACGCTGAAATCGGCTTATGATCGCGGCCGGCCGCCGGGGCTGACGCTGGGCAAGGGCAAGATCGAGGGCGCGGCGGGCTCACTCTATTACGAGGTTCCGGTGACGCTGCGCTTCGTCGCCGGTCCGCCCCAGACCGGTACGCTGACGCTGCGGCGGGTCAACGACGTGCCGGGCGCCAGCGCGGAACAGCTCGCCTGGCGGATCGAACGCAGCACCATCGGCGCGGGGCAATAGCGGCGCGCTTGCCCGGCTGGGCCGCCCTCGGCTATCAACGCGCGCGAATGTTCCCCGCAAAAAGGTTCCCTGGTGCTGTTCATCACGCTTTACGAGATCGTCAGCTATCTCATCAATATCATCGTCGTGCTGGTAATCGTGCAGTTCGTCCTGAGCCTGCTGATTGCCTTCAACGTCGTGAGCATGCACAATGATTTCGTCGCGGCGATCTGGCGGGCGGTGAACGCGATCCTCGAGCCGATCCTCAGCCCCGCGCGCAAACTCCTGCCGAACACCGGCTCGATCGATCTTTCACCCATGGTCGTCATCATCGGCCTGACGATCCTCCAGATCGTCCTGAAGAACCTCGCCCTGGCGGCGGCGGCCTGAACGGACGCGGGCGGATGGCGGAGATCATCGACGGCAAGGCATTCGCCGAGCGGCTTCGCGCCCGCGTCGCAGAACGCGCGGCGCAGTTCGAGGCAGCGGCCGGGCGCAAGGCAGGGCTGGCGGTGGTGCTGGTCGGCAACGACCCGGCGAGCGTGGTCTATACCCGCAACAAGGGCAAGCAGACGCTGGCCTGCGGCATGGCGAGCTTCGCCCATCATCTCGCCGTCGAGACGCCCGAGGCTGAGCTGCTCGCGCTGGTGGCGGGGCTGAACGTCGATCCGGCGGTCGATGGCATTCTCGTTCAGCTGCCGCTGCCGCCGCAGATGGACGAAACAAAGGTGATCGCGGCGATCGACCCGAACAAGGACGTGGATGGGTTCCACGTTGTCAACGCCGGGCGGCTCGCCACCGGGCTCGACGGCTTCGTGCCTTGCACCCCGCTCGGCTGCCTGATGCTGCTCAAGGAGCGGTTGGGCGATCTGGCCGGACTATCGGCGGTGGTCATCGGCCGGTCGAACATCGTCGGCAAGCCGATGGCACAGCTGCTGCTGCGCGAAAGCTGCACAGTTACGATCGCCCACAGCCGCACCCGCGACCTCCCCGCAGTGGTGCGCGGCGCGGAAATAGTCATCGCCGCCGTTGGCCGCCCGGAAATGGTCAAGGCCGAGTGGATCAAACGCGGCGCCTGCGTGATCGACGTCGGCATCAACCGCGTGCCCGCCGCCGAGGGCAAGACGCGGCTGGTCGGCGATGTCGATTTCGCCGGCGTCTCCGAGGTCGCCGGAGCGATCACGCCGGTTCCGGGCGGGGTCGGCCCGATGACCATCGCCGTGCTGCTGCGCAACACCCTCGTCGCCGCGCACCGCAACGCGGGCGTTCCGCTGGCCGCCGACGCGCTATGAGGCGGCTCGCCGGCGCCCTGGCCTTGCTCAGCGTTTTGACCGCAGAAGCCGAAGCGCGTCCGGAGCGGCGCGGATCGCTGCGCCCCTACGCCGATCCTGCAGCCGTCATCGCCGCCGAGATCGCCTTCAACCAGCTCGCGCAGGCCAAGGGCCAATGGACCGCCTTCCGCGCGACGTCCGCGCGTGACGCGGTGATGTTCGTGCCAGAACGAGTGGATGCTCGGCAATGGCTGAAAGGGCGGCCAGATCCGCCGGTAGCCGCGCGATGGCAGCCGCACGAGGTGTGGGTGAGCTGCGACGGCTCCTACGCGGTGACGCGGGGCGGTTGGCGCAAGCCGGACAGCACCGGCGTTTTCGTCACCGTCTGGCAACGGCAGGAAAAGACTCGCGGCTACCGCTGGGTGCTCGATATCGGCGACACTCTCGCCCAACCGCTCGCAGCGCCCGAGATGATCGCCGGCCGGGTCGCCGAATGCGCCGGGCGTCCGGCTCGCCCGGGGGTAGCGCCAGCGCAGGCACCAGACGAATGGACGCACGGCCGGTCGGACGACGGCACGCTGCGTTGGGCTGCCGAATACGACGGCTCGGGCACCCGGGTCTTCAACGTCCAGCGCTGGACCGGCGCCGCCTTCGAAGAGTCCCTTCACGTCGAATTCGCGCCGCGGCGCTGAGGTGCTCGAACTCTTCACCTCAGCCTTCGTAACGCTGTTCGTCATCATCGACCCGGTCGGCTGCGCGCCGATCTTCGCGGGGCTGACCAGCGGCGCGAGTCCGCTCGAGGCCCGGCGCACGGCGTTCAAATCGACGCTGATTGCTGCGCTGATCCTCATTTTCTTCGCCCTCTTCGGCGAGAGGCTCCTGGGTGCGCTGCATATTGAGCTCGACGCATTTCGAATTGCCGGCGGGATCATGCTGTTCCTGATCGCGTTGGAAATGGTGTTCGGCAAGCGCACAGAGCGGCGCGAGGAACGCGCCGAGAAAATCCGGGCAACGCCAGAGGTGGAGGATGTTTCGATCTTCCCCATGGCCATACCGATGCTCGCCGGCCCCGGCTCGATCGCGACCGTGATGCTGTTGACGGCGAGCGCGCGGGGAACCGCGGAGACGTTGGTGATCTTGGCCGCGCTTGGTGCGGTCATGCTGCTGTCAATGCTAGCGTTGCTTGCCGCGCCGTCACTGATGCGGCTGCTTGGCGCCAGCGTCGAAGCCGTGATCACGCGGCTGCTCGGCCTGCTCCTCGCCGCGCTGGCTGCCCAATATGTATTCGATGGCGTCAAGGCGATGCTGGCGTGAGCGAGCGCTGCCGAAGGTAGTGCGCGATAACTTCCGAACGAATGACGAAGCAATGCCAACTCATCGCACTCTGGCCATGGGTTGCGTCTATTGCAGCGTCACCCGGTTTTCATCGCCCTCCCCGCGCCGGCCGAAGAACTCCATCAACTGCACCAGCAGCTCACAGCGCGTCGCGAGATCGGGCGTTTCGAGCAGCGCCTGCTTGGCCGCCGCGTCGAACGGCGCAACCTGGCAGACGCTGTTGATCAGCGAGGCATCGTCGAGCCGCGCCACCGAGTCCCAATCGACGCTGTAGCCCTGCGCATCGGCAAAACGCCGGGCCTCGCGCTCGAAGCTGGCGCGCTCGATCGGGGCAAGCACTTCGTCGTCGGCCTCCGCGATCAGCTCGGCCTCGATCTGCCGGAACGGGGTGTTGGCGGAGATTTCGCGCAGGATGCGGAACCGCGCCTCGCCCTGCAGGATGATGTTAAAGCGCCCGTCCTCCAGCGCCTCGACCTCACCGATCTTGCCCAGGCAGCCGACCGTGTAGAGCGGCGCACCCTCTTCGCTGCGCTGCGGCTGGACCATGCCGATGCGCCGGTCGCGCGCCAGCGCGTCGCTGACCATGGCGCGGTAGCGCGGCTCGAAGATGTGCAGCGGCAGGTGCAGCCCTGGATAAAGCACCGCGCCCGCCAGTGGGAAGATCGTGATGCGGCGTTTCGCCTCCGTCATCCCCGCCCCCTCAGCCGAACAGCAGCGTCGACAGCTTGCGGCGCGTCGCCGCCGCCCAGGGATCCTCGAGGCCAATGGCTTCGAAAATCTGCAGCAGCTTGGTGCGCGCCGCGCCCTCGTTCCAAGTGCGGTCGGTGGCGATCATCCGCAGCAGTGTGTCCGCCGCGGCATCGCGCTCGCCGGCGGCGAATGCGGCAGTGGCGAAGGCAAACTGCGCGTCCATCTCGGCCGGGTGCTCGGCGGCGGCGGCGCGCAGCCGCGCGAGCTCGCTATCGTCCGGGCGTTCCTTGGCAAGTTCCACCGCCGTACGTGCCCGATCGATGCGAGGGTCCTTGGCGAGCGCCGGATCGAGGCCGGCGAGAAACTCCTCGGCCTCGTCCGACCGGCCTGCAGCCGCCAGCGCGCGCGCCAGGCCGGCGATCGCCTCAGGGTTGTCGGGCGCCATGTCGATGATCTGCGCGAAGATGCCGGCCGCGCGCTCACCGTCGCCGCCATTCAGCACCTCCTCGCCCATCGCGATCAGCGGCGCCAGGTCCTGCGCCGGCGCTTCCCCCTCGCCGCCCCCGATCGGCAACTTGGCGAGTAGCTGATCGAGCACCGCCTTCAGTTGGGATTCGCTGCGGGCATTGGTCAAATCGGCGACCGGCTGACCCTGGAACAGCGCGTAGACGGTCGGGATTGAGCGCACCTGGAACTGCGCGGCGATGAACTGGTCCTCGTCGACATTGACCTTGGCGAGGAGAACGCCCTTGTCGGCATATTGGGCCGCGACCTTTTCCAGCATCGGCGTCAGCGCCTTGCAGGGCCCGCACCACTCCGCCCAGAAATCGAGGATCACCAGCTTGGTCATCGACGGCTCGGCGACGGCCTTGCGGAACCGCTCCACTGCATGCTGTTCGTCGATGTTGAGGCCGAGGCTTGCCAAGGCAGAAGCTCCAATAGTTGTCGGTCCGGTCCGCTCGGTCATTTGGGGGTTATCGCGGATTTGTGAAGTGCGAAAGCGCCGCCCTGGCTCGGTTGCCGCTTGCCCATTTCCTGCTTGCCGGGTTGCGACGCCGATGCTAACCGCGCGCCTCACCCCGGCCCCGCCGCACTCGCTGCAAGGGCCGAAGCTGTCGAGAGCGGGCGTAGCTCAGTGGTAGAGCACAACCTTGCCAAGGTTGGGGTCGAGGGTTCGAATCCCTTCGCCCGCTCCAGATTTCCAAGTCTTTTGAACCTCATAGGGTATGCTCGCCGGAACGTGCATGGTGGCGTTCAGCCTTTGGTCAACACCGGGTCAACACGGTGCTGGTGGCAGAGCATGCCGCGCTGGTCGAGCACATGGTTTGCGGGACCTTCGATTGGGCTTGATCCGGCGTCCGGCCGACCTTTTGACTCTTAATCAGCGGGTCCTAGGTTCGAGCCCTAGTGCGTCCACCACTTTTAGTCATAAAAACAACGGCTTAGATGCCGTGTCGTTGAAGGTCGAAGCAATTCGTCTTCGGCTAGGGAGCAGCCTAGGTAGCACGGCCCACTGCGGCTCGTTTTTCGTTGCGCTGCGTAGGAGAGTCGCATGGCTGACAAGGCCTCCGGTCGGGCATGAACCATCCAGCCTGCCCTGGTGTTTCCATCGAGGCGTCTTGCGCCCGGCGGCAGGGGATAGCGCCGGATATAGAAGCGAGCGGACATCGCCGCCGCCGCAGGTTCCGCTCTCAGCGCTTATCGAGGCCCCATGCGCACGGCTCCGTCCAGGCGGATAACCTCACCGTTCAGCATTGGATTGCGCACGATGCTTTCAACGAGCTGGGCGTACTCGGACGGCCGTCCGAGTCGGCTGGGGTGT
>JBDSIY010000105.1:0-9607 GCA_039917735.1 Novosphingobium sp.
CAGCGAGGCCGAGCGCGATCCATCGCCAAGTTGCGAAGCGCCACGTTCCGCCCGACTCGGAAGGCGCGACTCCGGGTGCGCCCGTACCTTGCGATGGCAGATCCTTGTCGTCTTGCGCCATTCGTCCAAACACTTGCGCCGCCGACCTGCCAAAGGCAATGCCGCTATCGGGCGGGTATGGGGCTGAGGGGGTGATGCCAGACGATCCCGGACTCTTCGATGAACGCGGCGAAGGACGAGGCTCCCACCGCGTCGCGCCCGCCGCCGAGGGCCACCGCGCCCGGCTGCGCAAGCGGCTGCTCGACGGCGGGACGGAGGCGCTCGGCGATCACGAGCTGATCGAATATCTGCTCGCGCTGGGCCGGCCGCGTATCGACACCAAGCCCATCGCCCATGCGCTGATCGCCCGCTTCGGCTCGCTCGCCGGCGTGCTCAACGCCGATTGGAAGGCGCTGGAAGCGCATCCCGGCATGGGCGAGACCAGCGCCGCCGCGCTCAAGATCGTCGCGGCGGCGGCCCGGCGGCTGGCCCGCGCGGCGGTGCAGGAACAGCCGGTGCTGGGCAGCTGGCAGGCGTTGATCGACTATCTGACGATCGACATGGCGCATCTCACCGTCGAGCGGGTGCGGGTGCTCTATCTGAACACGGCCAATCGGTTGATCCTCGATCATCACGTCGGCGACGGTTCGATCGACGAGGCGGCCATCCACCCGCGCGAGGTGGTGCGCAAGGCGCTGGAGATCGGCGCCACCGCCATGATCCTGGTTCACAACCATCCCTCGGGCTCACCGCAGCCGAGCCGCGCCGACATCCAGATCACCAACCGCATCGCCGAGGCGGGACGGCTGCTCGGCATCACCGTCCACGATCACATCATCGTCGGCCGCGAGGGCTATGTCTCACTGAAGAGCAAGGGGGTGATCTGATGTGCGTGGCGGCATTCGCCTGGAACGCGCATCCGCGCTGGCTGCTGGTCGCGATCGGCAACCGGGACGAGTTCCACGAGCGGCCGGCAGCGCCGCTCGCGGCCTGGGACGATAACTCCGGCATCATCGCCGGACAGGACCTGCGTTCGGGCGGAACCTGGCTCGGGGTCACCACGTCGGGCCGGTTCGCGCTGGTTACCAATCGCCGCGGGCATGGCGACCCCGATCCAACCCGCGCCTCACGCGGCGCGCTGGTCACCGACCTGCTCGCCGGCAGCGGCCGCTACGCCGATCCCGACACCGCGCCGCTCGATGCGTTCAACCCGTTCAACCTGATCCTCGCCGACAGGGCGGAAGCGCGGTTCATGACGAACCGCCCGCACCCGATTCGGACCCGCCTCGCCCACGGCATCTACGGCCTCTCGAACGGAACGCTCGACGAACCCTGGCCCAAGGTGCTGGCGCTCAAGTCGGCGCTGCTCGACTGGCTGGTGGGCGACGCGGGGGACGATCTCTCGCCGCTGTTCGCCGCGCTGCGCAGCGAGCGGCTGGAGGCGGTCGGCCTGCATCCGACGCAGGCGTCGGACGTTCCGCTCGAGGCGGCGGAGACGCCGCCGTTCATTCGCAACCCGATCTACGGAACCCGCTGCAGTACAATCGTGGCGATTGATCGAGAGGGACGCGGCACCATCGTCGAGCGGCGCTATTCAGCGGCCGGCGATGCCGGGGGGGAGACAGCGTTGCGGTTTCGCGGGTGACGGCACCGTTGCTGCCACGATGGAAACATAAGCACCTCCCGCACGTTCTCACCGGCAGATACGCGCGTCGCCCGGCGAGCGCGCGAGGGCCATTCACCGGCCCGCGAGAGGAAAGTCCCGATGGACCAGCAAACCGCCACCACCGCCGCGATCATCGTCGTTTTGGTACTGCTGGTGATCGCCGCGCTGGTGTTCATGCGCCGGCGTCGCAGCGACCAGTTGAAGTCGCGCTTCGGCCCCGAATATGGCCGTACCGTAGACACCGTCGGCGACCCGCGCAAGGCCGAGGCGGCGCTGGCGGCGCGGGCCAAGCGCGTTTCGGCCTATCCGATCAAGCCGCTGCCCGCCGATTTGCGCGACCATTTCACCGATACCTGGCAGACCGTGCAGGCCGCGTTCGTCGACGATCCCAAATACGCGGTGACCCGCGCCGACGATCTGCTCGGCGAGGTGATGCGCGCCCGCGGCTATCCGGTGCACGACTTCGACCAGCGCGCAGAGGATCTGTCGGTCGATCATCCGGAGGTGGTGCAGAACTACCGTTCCGCGCACGACATCGCGCTCGCCCATTCGCAAGGGCAGGCGAGCACCGAAGACCTGCGCACCGCGATGATCCACTTCCGCGCGCTGTTCGACGACCTGGTGAACGACCGCACGGCGGGCGGGGCCGGAACCCCCGTGGCTGAGCCTGCTCCCCGCCCGGTTTGAGGGTTTTGGGTGCCCAGAACGTTGGGTTCGGCTGGCGGGCAATCACCTCGTAATCGCTGCGGTCACCGCGTCGGCGCGAGCCGCGTGTTAAGCACCCAGCCGACGTTGTCGTTCTCGTCCGAGACTTCCCACCACAAGCCCTGCTTGTTGCCGGTCGGATAGACGATCGCGCCGGGGGGCAGCGTGCGGACAACCCCGCCCTGCGGTGAGGGGGTGCGGCGAAGCGCCGATGGACCCATCGCCGAGAAGGTCTGCCTTGGCGTCGCCTCCGCCGTGCCGGTCGATCCGACCTGCACCAGGCCGAGTTCGTTCACCATCTTGGTATAGGCGTCGATGAAGGCGAGCGTGACGATGCGGCCGATGTCGGTGTTGTCATAGCCGCCGCCGATCGCGCCGCCGCCAATGCCGCCGAAGAAGCCGGCGCCGCCGCCGAAGCCGATGTCGTTCTTGGCCGCATAGCCCTCGGTTGCCGACATCTGCTCGGTGGTGCGGACGTTGGTAATGGTGAGCACGGTGTTGGCTTCGAGCTTCCTGCTGCGGATGCCGCCGAGAATCCCGCCGACCGGTCCGCCGAGCAATCCGCCGATGCCGGCGGCCACGCCAGACCCCTGCGCGTTGCTGTTCGATGCCTGGACTTCGGCGATCAGCACGTAATCCGCCGCCTTGATCTGGCCGACGCCGACGTTCGAACGGCGCTGCAGCCCAAGCGAGTTGCCGATGTCGCGCTCACGCTGGGCTGCGGAAAGGCCACTGCCGCGATCAACCACGTTGAAGCAGCCCGAGCGCGCGACGATCACCTTGAGCAGCTTTTGCGGCGGCGCCAGCTGGAACTGCGTCCAGCCGGAGGGATCGTCACCGTCCATGATCGAGATCGTGCCGAGCTTGCGCGTGCAATGCGGGACGTCGGAGGCGGCCTGGCGTTGCAGACGCTCGGCGTTGGAGGCCCTCGCCTGCCGTGGCGGACCCGCCATTGCGGCGCTTGAAACAAAGGTCGAGAGGAGCGCGACAGCTCCGATCAATTTCTTCATGAACGTCCCCCGTTCGAATGCAGCAACCGGCGCGAGCCGGCTTGTTGGCACCTAATCCATGTCAAGTTTCCCTGCGGCGGACAACCGCAAACTTACTTGGAAACGGGCCGGCTCGGCTGTGCGGGGGTCGTTAGCTTGTCATGACGGCATCGTCGATCCCAGGCGAAGCTGGCGCACCGCCGGGGATCGCGGCATGTGACTGAGGATTGGAGCCGCTCAGCCATGACCAGCGCAAGCGCGCGCATCCACCCGCTCTACGCCGACATGCCGTCGACGATCTTCGATCACATGTCCCGCCTAGCGCGCGAATGCGGGGCCATCAACTTGGGGCAGGGTTTTCCCGATGGGCCGAGCCCGCCCGAGTTGATCGAGGCGGCGGCGCGGGCGTTGCGCGACAGGTCGAGCCAGTATCCGCCGAGCGGCGGCCTGTCGGAACTGCGCGATGCGGTTTGCGCGTTTTACGCGCGGCGACAGGAGCTGGCGTTGGCGCGCGATCAGGTGGTGGTAACCTCCGGCGGCACCGAGGCGATCGCCGCAGCGGTGTTCGCGCTGGTCCGCGAGGGCGACGAGGTGATCCTGTTCCAGCCGGCCTATGACGCCTATGCTCCGCTGGTCCGCCGCGCGGGCGGCGTGCCGGTGTCGGTGCCGCTGGCGCCGCCCGACTGGCGCATTCCGCTCGACCGGCTGGAGGCGGCGATCGGTCCGCGCTGCCGGCTGCTGATCCTCAACGATCCGCACAACCCCACCGGTGTTGTGACGAGCGAGGCCGAGCTTGCCGGCATCGCCGCGCTCTGCCTCCGCCACGATCTCGCCGCGATCTGCGACGAGGTGTGGGAGGAGGTGCGCTTCGACGGGCGGGCGCACCGTTCGCTGCTGAGCTTCCCGGGAATGGCGGAGCGGGTGGTCAAAATCGGCTCGGCCGGCAAGATCTTCGGGCTGACCGGCTGGAAAGTGGGCTGGATGGTCGCCGCGCCGGCGCTGGCGGCGGGGCTCGCCAAGGCGCATCAGTTCCTCACCTATGCGACCCCGCCGGCGCTGCAATGGGCGGTGGCCGATGGGCTGGCGCTGCCCGAGGCCTGGTTCGCCCGCCAGCGCGCGGGCTGGGCGGCGTCACGCGAGCGGCTGCGGCGGGGGCTGGAGGGCGCCGGCTTCGTGGTGTTGCCCAATGCCGCGACCTGGTTCCTGTGCGTCGATCTCGCCGCATCGGCGATCGCTCTGACCGACGCCGTGTTCAGCGACCGCGCGGTGCGCGCGGCCGGGGTGGCCTCTATCCCGGTGTCCGCGCTGTTCGAGGGTGATGGGCCAAGCCATGTCGTGCGGCTGTGCTTCACCAAACCGGATGCGATGCTGGATGAGGCGGTGGCGCGGCTGGCGGGATTGCGGAGAAGGTCGATTTGAAGGGGTACGTTGGCGCGCGGCCCGACTCATTCAGGCGTTCAGCCCGCCGTTGACGCTGATCACCTGGCCGGTGATCTTCGCCGCGCCATCCCCACACAGGAACACCGTCAACGGGGCGATGTCGGCGGCGGTCGGCAGGCCGAGGCCGGCGCGTTTCGCCGCACTCGCCAGT
Organism: Novosphingobium sp.; assembly: GCA_039917735.1. GTDB lineage: Bacteria > Pseudomonadota > Alphaproteobacteria > Sphingomonadales > Sphingomonadaceae > Novosphingobium. Next base: position 4,991 of record JBDSIY010000105.1, read on the forward strand.
CGCTCCGATCCCATCGCGGCGGCGCTGCGGCTCTCCAGCACATAGCTCGGCGAAATGCAGTGAGCGCGAATGCCGTCGCGCGCCGCCTCGAGCGCGAAGTTGCGGACGAAGCCGATCGTCGCCGATCGCGCCGCGCCAATGATCGTCTGGCGCGGTGCCGCGAAGCGTCCGGCGTCGGAGATGAAGGCGATCAGCGTGCCGCCGGCCCGCGCGAGATGCGGATAGGCGGCATGGGCGAGCCGCTGGAACCAGGCGGCCGAAAGATCGTAAAAGGGCGTATAGCTTGCCGGGTCGGTGTCCTTGAACAGGCCGGTGATGCCGCCGCCCGCCGGGCCGGTCGAGACGCAATCGACCACCGCGTCGATCCGGCCGAATCGTTCGGCGACTTCCCCCACGATCCGCCCAGCCGCATCCTCGCGTCCGATATCGCCGGCGACCGCTGCCACGGCGCCGAACTCGCGCAACCGCTCGACCAGCCCGGCGAGTTTGTCGGCGTCACGGCCATGCACCACGACCGCCCAGCCCTGCGCGATTGCTTCCTCGGCAACGGCGACGCCGATCGAGCCGCTGCCGCCAGCGATCAGCATGACGCGCCGGTCGGTCACCTTGGCCCCCTCCCCCGAAGCGGAGAAGGGACGGTTCCACGCCGCATTCAGCCGTACCGATCCGCCGCGAGGCTATCGTCTGCAAGGTCGGAAAACCGGGTCACCCTTGGCTCGAAGCGGAGCCGCACCTTGCCGGTGGCGCCGTGGCGCTGCTTGCCGATGATCAGCTCGGCGAGGCCGTAGACACGCTCCATCTCCTCGGCCCATTTTGAATGCTGGTCGTGGGTCTTGGCATCGTCGCCCTCGTTGGGGCGTTTGGGCTCCTTGGCGGCGACATAATAATCCTCGCGAAAAACAAACCAGACCATGTCGGCGTCCTGCTCGATCGAGCCCGATTCGCGCAGGTCCGAGAGCATCGGTCGCTTGTCGTCGCGGCTCTCGACCGCGCGGCTGAGCTGCGACAGCGCCAGCACCGGGACGTTGAGCTCCTTGGCCAGCGTCTTCAGCCCGCGGCTGATCTCGGAGATCTCGTTGACGCGGTTATCGTTCGCCCGCTGCGTGCCCTGGAGCAGCTGCAGATAATCGACGACGATCATGCCGATGTTGTGTCGCCGCTTCAGCCGCCGCGCCCGGCTGCGCAGCGCGGCGATCGACAGCGCTGGCGTATCGTCGATAAACAGAGGCAGCTCGGCGAGCTTCTGGCTGGCCAAGGACAGCGACTGGAAATCGTCGCGGCTGATCTTGCCCATCCGCAGCGCCTCGGAACTGATCCCCGACTGTTCGGCAAGGATGCGGGTGGCGAGCTGGTCGGCGCTCATCTCCAGGCTGAAAAAAGCGACCGCACCGCCCACCGATTCCTCGGCGGCGATGCCGTCGGCAAGATCGCGGCGCAGCCGGTCGGCGGCGTTGAAGGCGATGTTGGTGGCCAGTGCGGTCTTGCCCATGCCGGGACGGCCGGCGAGGATGACGAGGTCGGAATCGTGCAGGCCCCCGACCTTCTCGTTGATCGTGGTGAAGCCGGTGGTCTTGCCGGCGATGTGGCCGCCCGAATTGAACGCGCGCTCGATCGCGGTAATCGCGGTACGGGTGGCCATGCCGAAGCTCTGCGCTTCGCTGAGCGCCGACGCGCCTTCCGCCACCGTGTAGAGCGCCGCCTCGGCGAGCTCGATCTGATCGAGCGGCGCCACCGATTCGGAGGTGTCCATCGCCCCCTCGACAAGGTTGCGGCCGACGGTGATCAGTTCGCGCAGCAGCGCCAGGTCGTAGATCTGCCCTGCCAGTTCGCGCGGGGCGAGCAGGCCCTGGCCGTCGGCCGTGAGCCGCGCCAGATAGCCGACCCCGCCCAGCTCCTTCAGTGCCTCGTCGGCTTCGAAATAGGGCCGCAGCGTGACCGGAGTGACCACCGCCTTGCGATCGAGCAGCTGCTGGATGCGCTCGTAGATACGCGCATGCACGGGTTCGAAGAAATGCGGCGGGCCGAGCTGCGTCCCCAGCTCCTCGATGACGCGATTGTCGATCAGCACGGCGCCGAGGAAGGCGGCTTCGGCCTCGACATTGGCCGGTAGCGAACGGACCGATGATTCGGCGGGTCGGGTGAGGAGTGCGGTGATTTCGGGCATGGGCGGCGCTTGATGCGCCTCGCCAAGCCTTGCCGCAAGCGCGCCGGACCAGACCGCGCCTGTGGATATCGGGGACGGCCCCGAGACCCTTAAACCGTGAAGCTCTCGCCGCAGCCGCAGCTGCCCTTGGCGTTGGGGTTGGCGAAGGTGAAGCCGGCGGCGAAATCGTCTTCCTGCCAGTCCATCGTGCTGCCGATCAGGTAGAGCACGCTGGCGGCATCGATGAAGAAGCTGCCACCGGGGGTCTCGATGCGTTCGTCGAAGGGATCTGCCGCGCTCACATAATCGACCGAATAGGCGAGCCCCGAGCAGCCACGGCGCGGGGTCGACAGCTTGACGCCGATCGCACCTTCGGGCGCGCTCGCCATCAGCCGCGCGATCCGCGCCTCGGCGGCGGGGGTGAGGAGGACGGCGGCGGGCCGCTGCCGGGTCTTGGTCTCGCTCATCACAGCATTCCCAGTTCGAGCTTCGCCTCGTCGGTCATCTTGGCCATGTCCCACGGCGGATCCCAGACCAGGTTGACTTCGGCGTCGCGCACCCCCGGCACCGAGCCGATGCGCAGTTCGACCTCGCCGGGCATCGATTCCGCGACCGGACAATGCGGCGTAGTTAGCGTCATCGTCACCACGACGTCGGCATCGTCGGAGACATCGACCCCGTAAATCAGGCCAAGGTCGTAGATGTTCACCGGGATCTCCGGGTCGAAGATATCCTTGAGCGCGGCGACGACGCCTTCGTAGAGTTCACCGCCCGGAGCGCCCGGCGGCACGTCGGCCGGCTTCGCGGCGAGAAATCCTTCGAGATAATCGCGCTTGCGCCCGAGCTTGGCCGCCGCCGACTCGGAATCCTCGACGCGCGCGCGGGGCGGCACCGGCGCGGTCTCGACCTCCTCGACCTTGAAGTTGCGGCTGTCGTCGATCATCCGAAAATCCTCTTGGTCCGTTCGATGCCGGCAAGCAGCGCGGCGATGTCGCTATCGTCGCTGTAGACGCCGAAGCTGGCGCGAGCGGTCGCCGGAACCCCAAGATGGTCCATCAGCGGCTGGGCGCAATGGTGCCCGGCGCGAATCGCTACGTTCTCCTCGTCGAGAATGGTGCCGAGATCGTGCGGATGGACGCCGTCGAGCGCGAAGCTGATGATTCCGGCCGATTCCTCGGGGCCGAACAGGGTGATGTCGTTCATCCGCCGCAGCGCCTCACGCGCTTGGGCGACCAGCGCGTTCTCATGCGCGTGGATCGCGTCCATGCCGATCGCGTCGACAAAGTCGATCGCGGTGGCGAGACCGATTGCCTCGATGATCGCCGGCGTTCCCGCCTCGAAGCGGCCGGGCGGCGGCGCATAGCTGGTCCGTTCGAAGGTGACGCGATCGATCATCGAGCCGCCGCCGTGCCAGGGCGGCATCGCGTCAAGGATGTCGGCCCGCGCCCACAGCGCGCCGATGCCGGTCGGCCCGTAGAGCTTATGCGCTGAGAAAACGTAGAAATCGCATCCCAGCGCGGCGACATCGACCGGCAGGCGCGCCACCGCCTGGCAGCCGTCGAGCAGGAGCTTCGCCCCGACCTTGTGCGCGAGTTCCGCCGCTCGCCGGGCATCGAGTACCGAGCCGAGCGCGTTTGAGACATGGGCGAAGGCGACGAGCTTATGCGCCGGGGTCAGTATTGCTTCGGCGGCATCGAGATCGATGCGGCCGTCCTCGGTCAGCGGGCAGACGTCGATGGCAACGCCGGTGCGGTCGCGCAGCAATTGCCAGGGCACGATATTGGAATGATGTTCGAGCACCGAAAGCAGGATGCGGTCGCCCTCGCGCAGATGCGCGCCGCCCCAGCTGTGCGCGACGAGGTTGATCGCCTCGGTGGCGCCGCGGGTGAACACGATCTCGTCCTCGGCCCCGCCGATGAAGCGCGCGACCCGCCGTCGCGCCGCCTCGAAGGCCAGCGTCATCTCCGCCGACCGCGCATAGACGCCCCGATGGACGGTCGCGTAATCGACGCCCATCGCCCGCGCGGTGGCGTCGATCACCACTTGCGGCTTCTGCGCTGTCGCCGCCGTATCGAGGTAATGCCAGCGCTGGCCATCCACGAGCCACAGGCCGGGGAAGTGTGCCGACAAGTCCCCCTCCCGCAAGCGGGAGGGGTTAGGGGTGGGCCAATGGGGGCGCGTCGCTTCTGGCAACCCACCCCCGGCCCCTCCCGCTTGCGGGAGGGGGGAATAGATCGCGCCGCTCGTCTCGCCACTCACAGCATCGCCCCCAGCCGTTCGAGCGCCAGCGCCTGCAGGCGTTCCTCCTCGGGCGCGCCGGCGAAGGCTTCGGCCACGAAGGCCTGCAGCATCAGCCGCTTGGCCTGCGGCGGCGTTAGCCCGCGCGATTGCAAATAGAACAGCCCCTGCGCGTCAAGCTCGCCGACCGCGCAGCCATGCGCGCATTTGACGTCGTCGGCGTAGATTTCGAGCTC
>JBDSIY010000106.1:0-22239 GCA_039917735.1 Novosphingobium sp.
TGTCGTAGCGCATGGCGGCGAGTGCCGGCGCGAGCCGCACCGCGCTGGCGGTCGGCCAGATGCTCACCGCGCCGCCGCGAGAAAGCCGGAACTCGACCAGATGCTCGCGGCGGATCGAGGTCATCAGCGCCCCGATGCTGCCGGCGGGTCCGCTGGGCGCCATCTCGGCGCGCAACGCCGGCAGATTGATCGCGGGGGCATCGAAGGCGCGCGCCGAACAGCTGGCGGGGGAGGTTCGCGCCGTGCCGCGCAGCTGTTGCGCCACGCCGCCGAATACGAGCTTCTGTATCGCCAAATCGGCGAGGAAGCGGCACTGGATCGGTAGCCGCGGCGCCAGCGCATCGAGCAGCGTGCCGTCGGCCTGGCCGGATATGCGTTCGAGCTTCACCACGTCGCCGCCCTGCGTCGCGCTCCCTGCAAGGTCGGTGCCGCCGCCTGTCATTCGCCAGTCTGCGCTGAACGCCAGATTGGCCAGCGTGGTGAGCGGCGCGAAACTCCAATCGATGCGGATGGTAGAGGCAAGCACCGCCTCGCCGCGCCAGATCGTGCCCCCGACCCGGAGGTTGGCGCGCTCAGATATGAGCGCGCGCGCGGGAATCCATGCGATCAGGCCGATGGCATATGCTACCAGCCCCACGATGAGGAAAATCATCGTACGGCGCTCGAACCGTCGCCGCGCGACCGGAGGTTGCTGAAGTGCCAGTGGATCGACGTCGGCTGCTGCAATCCTTGCCGTCATTCCTGATTGCATCGTCCGTTCCTGTGTTGGCGACTCCGGCGCTCGCGGCCAGGACGCGACTTGGCGCGGCGCTGCTCGTTCCGAAGACCGGTGCTTTCGCCGCGCTCGGCCGTAGCATGGAACGGGCGGCCACCTTGGCGCAAGTTGCAACTCAGCGCGACGCTTTTCGAGTGTTCGATACGGGCGGAACGCCGGAGGGCGCAGCCGCCGCAGGGCGCGCCGCGCGTAACGCCGGCGTCGGGATCGTATTCGGGCCGGTCTTTGGGCGCGAAGTTCCGGCGGTGCTCCGTGCGCTCGGACCCGGCATTCCGGTCGTCACATTCAGCAACGACGCGGCCCTGATCGAAAGCGGCGCGTTCCTGCTGGGATTGACCGCGCGGCAGTCGGTCACCGCCGCGCTCGCCTACGCGGCAGGGCGCGGGATCCGCCGCGTCGCGATCTCCGGTCCTGTCGAGGGCTGGGGCGCACAGGCGCGCGCTGCGGCGCTCGCGGCAGGCCCCGCATTGGGGCTCGAATGCACGCAGCTGGCGGCGGGAGCCACCAGTTTGGCCGGCGTGAGCGGCTCCGGCGATGGGCTCCCCGACGCGGTTCTGTGTTCCGACCCGGCCGCCCTGATCGCCTTGGCACCGCAGCTCGCCGCCCAGGGCGTGCAAGCGCTCGCCGCGTTCCAGGCACTCGACCTTGCGCCCGATGTGCTCGCCCGGCTCGAAGGCGCCTGGATCGCCGCCCCTGACCCGGCGCGCTTCGCCGGGTTCGCGCGCGCCTACGAGCTGCGCAACGGCTCGGCACCGGGAGCCATCGCCGCGCTGGCCTATGACGCAGCCAACATCGCCGACCAGCTCCGGCGCAGCGGTGGGACCGACCGTTCCGCGCTACTTGCGCCAAACGGCTTCAAGGCGATCTCTGGCGACATCCGCTTTCGCGAGGATGGCAGCGCGGCGCGGTCGCTGGCCATTCTCCAAGTGTCGGCGGGCGGCCTGCGCACCGTGGCGACGCAGCTGGCGCAATGACCGGTGCCCGTTGACCCGAGGTCTGCCGGTTTCACCCTGATCGAACTGCTGGTCGCGCTGGCCCTGTTCGCACTGATCTCGCTGGCGGGCATCAGGCTCGTCGAAACGTTGATCGGCGTCCAGACGCGCACCGCGGGACGCGCCGATCGCCTTGCCGAGATCCAGCGTGGGTTGTATCTCGCCGGCGCCGATTTCGAGCAGCTGACCGGCGGGCCGGACCGCTCGGGCGACCGGATCACGCTGACCCGAGCCAGCCGCGACGGCGAATACCAGGTGTCGTATATGCTCGAGGAGCAAGGGCTGCATCGCATCGTCAACGGCAATGACCGGCTGCTAATCGGCCACGTGCGCGCGGTTCGCTGGCGGTTCCTCAAGGATGGCGCCTGGACCGAGCAGCCCATCACGCCAGACCGCCGCGATCGCGCGGCAGGGGTGGAGCTGATTATCGACCTTGCGCCAGGGTCTGGCGGCGTGGGCGGCGAGGCGCGCCGCGTGTTCGAACTGCCGGCGTCGCCATGACTCCCTCGCGTGCGCTGAACGGGCCGCGGCTGGACGAACGCGGCATGATCCTGATTAACGTCCTTATCATCGTTCTGCTGGCGACCTCCATTCTCGCGGTGATCCTCGCCGGCGAGCAGGACGACGCTGATCGAACCCAGGCACTGCGATCGGCGGCGCAGGCCCAGGCAACCGCACGGGGCGCCGAGCTCAGCGCGGTCGCGGCGCTGCGGCGCGACCTCGCGGCAGGCGACGTCAGCGATAATCCGCATGAGCCTTGGGCCAACATCGGCGATCGCCACGCCCGGATCCCGGGGGGTCAATTTACCTTTACGGTGAGCGATGCGCAGGCGCTCTTCAACATTAACAATCTGGCGCGGGGCGATTCGATTTCGCAAGCGAACTTCGCGCGGATCGGGGCGCTCGCCGAGTTGCCGCCGGGGGACGCGGAGCGGATCGGCGCGCTGATTGCGCTGGCCGGTCCGATCGGCGATCTCGCCGACCTGCGGGCCAGCGGCCTGAACGAAAACGAACTGCGCCGGCTGGCCGAGCTTTGCACGGCATTGCCCAAGCCGACCGCTGTCAACCTCAACACCGCGCCTGAACCGCTGCTGGCGGTTCTGCTGGGCAACGCGGCGGCCGCGCATAGCCTGATGTCGCTGCGGGCGAGGGGAGACGGGCTGACGTCCGAGCAGCTCCGAGAGGCGAGCCTGTTGGTCCCGCCGGGGGCTGGCTTCACGTCCGATTATTTCTGGGCCCGGGGGCGGGTCACTCTCGGGGGCACCAGCCAGCAGCTCACCAGCCTGTTGTTTCGCCAGGTTGAAGAGGGGAGACCGGCGGTTCATGCGATCCGCCGGTGGCGTGGAGCGGCGCCGATCGAAGCGCCGCCCCTGCCCGAGTAGACTCGCCGGTCAGAAGTCGATCGGATCGCTCGCGGGCGCCAACGCCGGTACGCTTGCCGAGGTCGGATCCACCGGATCGCTGGTGTTGGGCGCGTTGAAGATAGCCGCGAACGCGGCGCCGATCTGCGACTGGATCGTGGCGGCCGTGGTCGGCGCGGGCGTCGGCACCGGCGTTTGCCCGGAACTCGACGAACCGCCGCCGCCGCAGGACGCGAGTGACCCGATGATCAGCAGGCTTCCGCCCAGTTTGAGAAGGGATTTCGGATGCATGGTCTGGATCCTCCTCAAGGCTTGGCGGGAATGAGCGCGAAGGAATCGCGCACCGACCGTGGCGATCCGGGGATCGGATCGTTCAGGTACGGGAAGACGCCCTGCAGGTCGCGGGCCGAGATCGGCGCGCCATCGGTGAAGGCGACGGTGCCGACCGGAGCATTCGCGGGCGTACACAGGCCGAGGTTGGTTGGCACGCCGTTGATCGGCACCGGATGGCACAGCCGCCCCATCGCCACTCGCAGGACGATGTCCGTCGCGTCGTCACCCGGGCGCCGACCGTTGGGGAAGCCGGCAAGGTCGTCGGCCACCACACCAAGGTTCTTCTGCGTCGCCTGAGGGGTTGGCGCGATCGCGGTGTTGAGACGAACCATCTCTGAAGGCGTGACCTTCGACTGCTGGTTCAGCGTCGCGATGCCGGTCAGGAAGGTGGCCACCAGATCGTTGCGCGGGAAGTTGTTCGGCGCCAGATTGGTCAAGCTGGTGCCGAGCGTCGCGTTTACCGGACCCAGGAAGAGGGCGTTGAGCAGCGCTGGGAACGAAGGGTTGGTGACATAGTCGGCCAGCGCCGCGTCCTGGGTGGGCTCGGCGGCGTTGAACAAATCCTTGTCCTTGAGGCCGATCACAAGCTCGTTGACGAGCGGCATGCCCAACCGCGAGACCTGCACATAGGCGCCGCCATGATAGCTCGGCTGCGCGTAGGTCGGGCTCGGGTCCAGAACCACCGCCTGCGGCAGGCTGGAGGTCGACCATCCGCCGATCACGCCGTTGCCGCCTCCGACCAGGCAAGCGATCGGGATTTCGAGTTCGATGGAGGTGACGTTCTTGCGGCCGACGAGATCGTCGTTCGCCCGGCTCTGGGTGATGCCGCCCGGAAATCCACCGCCGTCGCCGGCGAACGGCGCGCTGTCGCCCTCGATCGGGACATAGTTCACGAGATCGAACGTCGGTCCGAGATTGATCGCGAACGCCTCTTGGCGCTGGCCGACGAAGGCGCGGGCTGCGCCCGAGCAGCCCGGGATGGAGACGTTGTAGATCAGGCTGTTCGCATAGGCTGCATATGCCGGCAGGGACTTGTTGCCGATGTTGTCGACCGGCTTGGTAAAGGTCGTGCCGCCGCCCGAGGCGTTGGATACGCTGGCCCGCGTTCCGCTGCGACGATCACCGGTGATCTGGGTGATCGTATAGGTCTCGATCTCGTTGAGGTTGGGGGAGGTCGGCGAGGTGATCGGCCCGGCCTGACGCAGCGGGATCGGAATGGTCTTGCCGCCGATCGGCAGCGCAATCCCGGTGCCGCCCTGCAGCGCGTTGGTGAACTTGAAGGAGTAGGTGATGTCCTCGCGCGCGTCGCCATCGTTGTCGATGTGGATCTCGTAAACGGCATTGGAGTCAAACGTGAAGTAGTTTGGCCCCGCGCTTGGGTTTTGATCTGGATAGAAGTTTGCGATGATCGTGACGGTGGAAGCCTTGCCTGGCTCGTAACTGCGGAACATGTAGAAGTCGGTATTGTCGACCTTCGGGTATTTCGTTATGTTCGGCGCTTCGCGGTGGCTGGACGCCATTGCCGGAACCATGGGCATAAGGCTCATGGCGCTAACGGCCGAACTCAACGCAATTTTCCGTATTAGCGACATGATAATGCTCCTGCCTTCATAGTCCAATTTCGGGTAATGAGCGGGTCAACGCGACGCACTCACCGGGGTAAAAAACGAATATAGCGAAGTGAGCGGACCGGCCGCGAGCGCCACGCCCTCGGGCATTGGATTGGATGCCGGATTGGGCTGCGCGCTGTCGGCGACCTCCTGCCAGGTCCATTGCGCGGACCCGAGTGCGAGCACCGTGGTTCGATCGTGGTCCGGCAGGTAGACCAGCCGAGGTCCGCCTTGCGGCTGCTTGCGACATTCTTCCGAAGCTGAAGCAATCGTGGTGGCGATCGTCGCGCGGATCGTGTCCAGCGCCGGCTTGGTAAGCAGTTCGTCCGGCTCGACCCAGGTCTGGTTCCAGACTGCGATGGCATTGGCCACTGAACGCCGCTCCTCGGGGATCGAGGCAAGGGCTTCCTGAACCTCGGTGCTGGTCCGCAGCGCGGCCTGGACGGGCGCGGTCAGATCGCATCCGCCCGATTGCGCCTGAGCATCCGCCTGCTCGACCATGGCCACGACCACCGGTGACAGCGTCGGCAATTCAATTGCGGGCGGCGGCGCTACGATCGGAGTCAGCGGCGGCGGAACGATCTTTCTTGGCTGCGGCGCGCGGTGGGGCGCCGGCTTGGGCAGGTTCTGGCCGGGAACATCGAAGGTTGTCAGCACCAGCCGAGGCTTCGCGGGGGTCGCCGCGCCAACCGGCAGCAGCAACAACAACAGCAGCACCGAGCCGTGCAGCGCCGCGCTCATGACGATCGCCGCGCCGCGTCGTCCGAGCAGAGAGGCAGGAGCTCGGTGCGCGTATGCCATCGATCAGGCGCCGCCCGGGCCCGGTCGGGGGAGCCCGCCAATTGTCCCCCGGGAAGGGGCGCGATCAAAACGCAAGGCGCGCGCCCACCGTCAAGCTGTGGAACTGGCGATCCTTGTCGAACTGGGCGTCGTAGTCCGCGACCAGCGACAACGGCCCGCCGCCCGAGATGTCGAGTGCCGCGCCGGCATTGTAGTAATTGCGGCGCAGCCGCGTCGCGACGAACGGGAAAGACGTCGTCCCCACCGTGGGGCTGATGAAGCTGGCAGAGAACACTTGCGCGTCGTTCTTGAACTCGTGGTAATAGCCGCCGCGTCCCTGCACCCGCACCAGGGCCCCGGCGATCTCGCGGGAAATGCCGACGCGCGCACCGGCGATGCCGCGCAGCGACTCCACATCCTGCCGCCCGACGTTCAGCGCGGTGACCGCCCCGCCGAGTTCGGAAAAGCCCCGGACTTTGACCCTGGCATAACGGCCGGCAACGAAGGGCTCGACCTCGAGCCCGCCGAAGTTGAAGCTCAGCCCGGTGCTGGCGCCGGCGGCATAGACATGGCCCTCGGTGAAGCCGTTCATCTGCGCGTTGAAGCCGCCGATCACAATCGAGCGGTTCAGCCGTTCCCAATCGAGATCGGTGTAGCTGCCCCAGGCGTCAACATAGACCGGACCCAGCGACACCGTGCCGTAAGCCCCGCCGAACCAGCTCTTGAGCGTGCTCCGCTGGCTGATCGGGGTGAGGTGGGCGTCGGTCTTGCTGTAACCGCCGAAGATGCCGATCGCCGATGACGCAGCGAACCGGTAATCGACGCCGCCCAGGAAGTGGACCTCGTCGCTCTTGACCTTCGGGCGATCGACGGCGGCGTCGATCGTCCCGAACCGGGCGCCGCCGACGATCCAGGCACCGACGCGTCCCTCACTGTCCAGCGTGGCAACCGAGCCATCAGGGAGACTGCCGCGCCCGCGCAAATCGCGGGTGTAACGCAACACATTGGTCTCGGTGACCTCAACCGCGTTCAGCGAAAGATTTGGCAACGAAGAATAGGCGCCGGGCGTCAGCGAGCTCAGCGCCGCGGCCTGGGCGCTTGGGGTCACATACAGCGAATCGATTGCATTCAGCAGCGCCAGCGTCTGACCGGAAGGAACCCCGGTGAACTGATCAAGCTGCGCCCCCACGGCGTTCTGGTTGGCGGTCGCACCCATCGTCGCAAAGGGCGCGAGCGCGATCGCCAGCCCCTCGTAGAGCTGGTTGCCCGGCAGCGTGCCCAACAGAGTTGCCGCGCCGGTCGTCAGGTTGATCGAATAGAGCGACGTGACCCGGGTGGACGGGTTGGTCAGCGTTGCCAACGCGGCGCCGCCGCGGTCGATATCGAAGCCGACATCGCCAAGCGTCGTGACACCGGTCGAGCCGATTGAAAACAGCGTCCCGGAGTTGGGGCTGACGACGGCGTTTCCTTGCGTCGCCAATTGCGCCGGCGCCAGCGCGCCACGAGTATCGATGACGTAAAGCGTGGTCGTCGTCGCACCGGCAAACGAGTTCGTATAGGCCGCGCCGGCGACGTTGACGATGGCGCCCGCGAGCGGATCGCCGGCGGCGTAGGCGAGATTGCCGTCCACCGCGGCGAGCGCGCCAGTATCGGGGTTGGCGCGGAAATTCTGGCGCGTCTGCGTGTTGATGCGGATGCGATCGACGGTGGGATTGAAATCGAACCCGGGGTTGCCGATCGTGGGCAGCGGCGGTGTTCCCACGGCGCTGGCGACGCCGGTGCGCGCGTTGACCGCATAGATCTGCCCGATGTTGCTGATCGCGTAAAGAATTCGCGGCGAGGCGGGTCGATAGTCAATTCCGGTTACAACCTGCCCGGCGCCGATGCCGCTCAACGGGATCGAGGAAATCACCGTGCCTGGAGCCGTGGGGCTGACGGTAACCAGAACGTTGCCATTGGCGACTGTCTGGACGGATTGTGCGAGAGCAATATTACTACCGGACAACAATCCGCAGGCGAAGAACCCTGCACGCAGATGCTTGCGCATATTTATCCCCTGTTGCACTTTCGTGTCACTTCCTCTGCACCACTCGCGCTTTTTTTAGGCGTCGGCACCCGATGGGCCCACTTTATGCTTCTGACGCAATTATTTGCACGAGCTACGCTGGCATAGGCACGTCGGATGCACTCCGCGCGGCATTTTTGCATAATTTATGTTGGACCATCGTTTGGCCGCTCGCGTTGCTTCGCCTAGGTCGCGCGGATGTTCTTCGCTGATGCCCTCATTTCGCTTACGGACTTGCCCATCGCGCTGCGGGCCGGGAGCGGTGCTGCCCTGGGCGCGATCGTCGGGAGCTACCTGGCAACCGTGCTCGTCCGCTGGCCCCGGGGCGAGAGCGCCAGCCACGGCCGTTCTCACTGCGACGCCTGCTGCCGGCAGCTCGCCTGGTACGATCTTATTCCGATCATCAGCTACGTTGCCTGGGGCGGTCGTTGCCGCAGTTGCGGACAAGCGATTGCCAAGCTTCATCCGGCGGTCGAGCTGACAAGCGCAGGGCTCGGCGCTGTCCTGTTCGCGCTTCAGGCGCCGCTGCTGGCGCCGCTGGTCTGGCTGTTAGTGACGTTGGCGTTGTTCGACGCGCTGTATCTGTGGCTGCCGAACGCGCTTGTCGGGACGTTGGCGCTGATCTGCATCGCCGTTCCCGCGTGGCGGGCGGAGACCGTTCTTGCGGAGCGTCTGCTCGGCGGCGGCGGCGGCTTCGTCGCTTTGTGGACGATCGCGGCGCTGTACCGCCGGTCGACCGGACGCGAGGGCCTGGGTGGCGGCGATCCCAAGCTGTTCGGCGCGATCGGCCTGTGGATCGGCGCGCACGACCTGCCGCTGCTGATGCTCGGCGGATGCGCGATCGGCCTCGTCGACGCCGCGCTGCGTTGGCCGCGCGGGGCGGGCCGGCGCGACGTCCACCTGCCGCTCGGCGCATATCTGTGCAGTGCGGCCATCCTGTTCGCCCTGGTGCAGCCCCTCGGTCGAAACATCCACTTTTGACGGCCTCGGCGGCCAGGAGTGGATGGGGTCAGCGGTATCCGCGCGGCAGCGCCTGGCCGCCCGCAGTTTCGTTCACGCCTGGAACCAGCACCAGCGATCTGAGCGAAGCCACCGCCGCTGCCAACCGGGGCTGCTCGTGAGCAAGCCGATCGTCGCGCCCGACGAGCAGGGGATCAATCGACTTCCCGTCGCGGAAGACTTCATAATGGAGGTGGGGCCCGGTCGAGAGGCCGGACGATCCGACATTGCCGATGACCGCGCGCGCCTCCACGCGATCCCCGGGGCGGACGGCAATCCGGCTCAGGTGGGCATAGCCGGTGCTCAGGCCCGACCCGTGCTCGATCCGGATATAGTTGCCATGCCCGCCATGCCAGCCGGCAAACGACACCGTTCCCGGCAACGCCGCGACGATCGGGGCCCCCCAGGGCGCCCCCACGTCCACGCCGGCGTGCATGCGGGTGTAGCCGAGGATGGGATGGAATCGCGGCCCATAGCGTGATGTCAATTGCCCGACGACCGGAAGGACGCTCGCCCCTAATCTGGCGATACGGCCAGCCTTAGCGATGGTGATGAGGTCGCGCTCGCTTCCCCATCGTACCAGCTCGATCAGCGGCGCCGTCCCACGCCATAAAGCCGCATAAAGCAGGTCGCCGAACTCGATGGTCCCATCCGCCGCCGTCTGCCTGGCGACGACGATCTCGAACCGGTCCGCCGAGGGAAAGCGGCTGGCCGGCGCAACGCCGCTCGCGAGCGCCTTGAGGACTGCGGCGACGGTGCCAACAGGCACCCCTGCGTCACGGAGCGATGCCGGGAAATCGGGGCCGACCCCTCCCGCCAAATTCAGCGGCGTCGCATCGATCGCGATCGGCTCTACGAAGGTTGCGAGTTCCGACCCGTGCCGGCGGACAACAACGGCAAGATCGATTCTTGCTCTGAGCGAGAGGTGGTCAAGGACGCGGTCCGTGCCGCCCTGCCCCGTGGGGTGCGCGGTAAAGATCACGGGGGTGCCGGCGGCTATCGGTTCCGGGAACACGGCGGAGGCGATGAGCGAACCTGCTTTTGCCGCGTCGGCCCTTCTGATGCCGGAGCGAGCCAGCAGCTTCTCCACGCTTTCGCCAGCCGCAAGATATACGACGACCCGCGCGGGCATATTGCTTTCAGGGATGGCAATCGCTTTTGGCACGGGCGTCGAAGCCGGCGCCTTGCGGCCGGCAAACGCCCACCGCTGCGGACTGCCATGAGCCGATAGCGCCGCAATCCGGTGACCCGACCAGATCGATAGAAGCAGCACGATGACAATCGCCGGCGGCCACGACGGCGATAGCCACGGACCGGACGAAGCTCCGCTTCGCCTCCCGGCGAGCGCGCTCCACCCGCGTGTCCGATGGAAGTCGGACGCATGGATGGCTGTCGATGTAGGGTCCGCACCCGATCCACGGCCGTCGCGCCAGTTCATCGAATCGCCTTTTCCGCCGCCGCCTGCGGTTAGCATCTCGACAACGCTCGTGCACGTGAACCACGGCTTGGCGGCTCGTAGAGTGTTCAGGGTGGGCTGATGCCTCTCGCAGCAGGCCACGACCGAGCCCACCGGCCGCCCCCTGGCGGACCGGCGGGAGCTACCCGTTTCGATGCGGTTCAGATTGGCTGCTCGGCCTGTTGGTCCACACCTCGGTTGTCGGCTGACGCAGGCTGTTCATCCGTGAACGCCTTTGAGCTGCCCATCGAGCTCGCCCAGCACGCGGTAGCAATCGAGCACCTGCGCAACAGAGCTGTTGGGTTCGCGGCCTTCGCGAATTGCGGCGACGAACTCCCGGTCCTGCAGCTCGATGCCGTTGTTCGAGACGGCGACGCCGGACAGGTCGATCGGCTCTTCCTTGCCGTTCACCAAATCGTCGTAGCGGGCGATGAAGGTGCCGGTGTCGCCGATATAGCGGAAGAAGGTGCCGAGCGGCCCGTCGTTGTTGAACGACAGGGACAGCGTGCAAATGGCGCCGGTTTCGCTTTTAAGCTGGATCGACATGTCCATGGCGATGCCGAGCTCGGGGTGCGGTGGGCCTTCGATCGCGTTGGCCTGAACGATCCGGCCCGCCTGATAGGCGAACAGGTCGACCGTGTGGGCGGCGTGGTGCCACAGCAGATGGTCGGTCCAGCTGCGCGGCTCGCCCTTGGCGTTGATATTGCGGCGGCGGAAAAAGTAGGTCTGCACGTCCATCTGCTGGAGCGCGAGCTCGCCGGCGGCGATGCGGTTATGCACCCATTGGTGCGATGGGTTGAAGCGGCGCGTGTGGCCGACCATGCAGACCAGGCCGGTCTCTTGCTGCTTCGCGAGCACCGCCTGGCTGTCGGCCCAGCTATCGGCGAGCGGGATCTCCACCTGGACGTGCTTGCCGGCCGCCATGCAGGCGATTGCTTGCTCGGCATGCATCTGGGTTGGGGTGCAGAGGATCACCGCGTCGACATCGTCGCGGGCGAGCGCGTCTTCGAGTTCGGTCGAGCTGTGCCTGGCGCCGTACTTGGCGGCGGCCGCCGCCGCCTGCTCGCCGGTGCGGCTGATCACCGAGACGATCTCAACCCCGTCGATGTTCTTCAACCCGTCGAGGTGCTTTTCCCCGAAAGCGCCGGCGCCGGCGAGTGCGATTCTCATTCTGTTGGCTCCAGGACGATGTGCCCGATCGCGGTGTTGCTGCACGGCACGTGATAGTGGCGATGAAGCTCGCGGGTTTCGCGCCCCAGTGCTCCGCGCATGATCAGCCACATGACCATTTCGATGCCTTCGCTGCCGGTTTCTCGCAGGTATTCGATATGCGGAACGTGCCGCAGTTCGTCCGTCGTACCGACGAGCCTGTCGAGGAAGCGGTTGTCCCACGCGCGGTTGATCAGGCCGGCGCGTGGCCCCTGGAGCTGGTGGCTCATGCCCCCTGTTCCCCACACCTGGACGTTAAGCTCCTCCGGGAAGCTCGCCACCGCCCGTGCGACCGCCTCGCCAAGTGCCCAGCAGCGGTTACCCGACGGCGGCGGGTAGGTGACGACGTTGACCGCCAACGGGATCACCTTGGCCGGCCAGCGCTCTGGCTGGCCGAACATCATCGACAACGGGACGGTTAGGCCGTGGTCGACGTCCATCTCGTTGATGATAGTCATGTCGAACTCTTCGAGAATCAGGCTCTGGGCGATGTGCCAGGCGAGATCCGGATGGCCCTCAACCTCGGGCACCTGGCGCGGCCCCCAGCCCTCGTCCGCCGGCGCGTAGCGCTCGCCGCAGCCGATCGCGAAGGTCGGGATGATCTTCATGTCGAATGCGCTGGCGTGGTCGTTGTAGACCAGGATGACGACGTCGGGCGGGTTGTGAGCAAGCCACGTCCGGGTCCAATCATAGCCGGCGAAAATCGGGCCGAAGTAGGCGTCGCGCTCCTTGCCCTGGTCCGAGGCGACCCCAAGCAGCGGCACGTGACTGGAGCCGATGCCAGCGGTGATCCGCGCCATCAGCACCTGTCCTTGGTGGACCGTACGCCCTCGGGAGAACGGCCGCCGGCGTTCATCATAGCCTGGTAGTCCTCAACGCTCATCCCGGTCATCGTGCTGACCGCCTGGACGAAGCTTTGCCCGTCGGTCGAGAACACCTTGGCGAGGAAATATATGTTGCCGCCAAGATCGAGCAGCTTGTTGTAGTCGCGCGCGAGCACCGCGGCGTTCTGCTCCTCGCTCATGCGCCATTGCTCAAGGTAGGCGGGCTCGTCGGCTTTCCAGCGCTCCCGGTTTTCCGGCTTCATCAGGCTCATGGCGAACTGGTTGAGGTGATAACCCTGCCGCGCCCGTTTGGCGGTGTAGACCCGAGTGCCGGGAATATCGTCGAGCTCGGCGAGATACGCGTGGATGTCCTTGGGACCGCTCACGAGGACATACCCCGCATGGCCCGGGCAATCGACTGGCGCGCGCGCACCCCGCCCTCGTCGATCCGGTAGGCTTGCAGCCGCAAGTCGGGATTGGCGGCGATCGCGTGCTGCTGCGCCTCCAGGATCGCCCTGTCCTCGGCGAAGACGCCGCCCTGCTGGCGTTTGAAGCGGGCAGTGAAGCCGGGGTCGTCGATGTCAAAGTTGCGCGCCATCCCCCAGAAATAATGGTGGCTGGTCTCGCTTTCGGGAGTCATGAAATCGACCACCATGCCGCGCACGCCCTGATCGTGGTCGTCGAGTGTCGCTCCCGCGCCGACCGGCGCCACCCCGACGTCGATCATCACCGCCGCTGGGAGCAGAAACTGGCAGACCTGCCAACGGTCGACCAAGCCTTCCTGCTTCAGCGCCCCGCGCCAGAACGGAGGCGCATCGACGCCGGGCATCCACCGCCAAACGAACACTTCGTCGTTCTCGGCCCGCGTCTCGATCGGCGCCTCCATCAACTCGGGTTGGCCGATCGATCCGGAATGGACGTGAGTTTCGTGCGTCAGGTCCATCAGATTGTCGATCATCAGCCGATAGTCGCAGGCGATCTGGTAATAGCCGCCGTCGAAGACCCAGCCTGCCGCCGAGCACGGCCACAGGTCGGGGATCAGCGCGGGATCGGCCTGCTCCTTGTCGCCGATCCAGACCCACACCAGCCGGTGCCGCTCGTGGACAACGTAAGTCTCGGCGCGGACCGAGCGGTTCACCGGGTCGGTGCGGATCGGCATCTCCTGCGCACAGCCGTCGGGGCCGAGCTTGAGACCGTGGTATTTGCAGCGGATCGAGTCGCCTTCACGCAGGCCCAGCGAAAGCGGCAGCAGCCGGTGCGGGCAGGCGTCGCGCATGGCGACGACGCCGCGATCCAGCTTGCGATACAGCATCATCGGCACGCCGCAGATGGTGCGGGCGAGCGGTTCCTGGTCGACTTCCGCGTCCCACGCCGCGACGTACCACGCATTGGTGAGCCAGGTGGTCACAGGCCAAGCTCCTTCAGCCTGGCGTCGAGGCGCGGGAACACGCGGCGGACGTTGCCCTCGAAGATCGCGTGGCGCGCCTCCGCCGGGATCGGCAGGGCGTCGACATAACGCTTGGTGTCGTCGAAGAATTGCCCCGTCTGCGGATCGATGCCGCGCACCGCGCCGACCATCTCGCTGCCGAACAGGATGTTCTTTGTCGCGATCACCTCGGCCAGCAGATTCACTCCCGGCTGATGATAGACGCACGTGTCGAAAAACACATTGCCCATCAGGTGCTCGTCCAGCGCCGGCTTTTTGAGCATATCGGCCAGCCCGCGATAGCGGCCCCAGTGGTAGGGCACCGCCCCGCCGCCATGCGGGATGATGAACCGCAGCGAAGGGAAGCGGGCGAACAAATCGCCCTCCAGAAGCTGCATGAAGGCAATTGTGTCGGCGGCGATGTAGAACGCGCCGGTGGCGTGAAGCCCCGGATTGCAGCTCCCGGAGACGTGGATCATCGCCGGCACGTCCAGCTCGCACATCGCTTCGTAGATCGGAAACCAATAGGGGTCGGTCAGCGGCGGGTGGTTGAAGTGGCCGCCGCCGGGATCGGGATTGAGGTTGCAGCCGACAAAGCCGAGCTGATCGACGCAGCGGCGAAGCTCGCGGATTGAGGCGGCAAGGTCGGCGCGCGGCGACTGCGGCAGCATGCAAACGCCGGTGAAGGTTTCGGGGAACAGGCCGACCACCCGCGCGATCAGATCGTTGCAGGCGATCGCCCAGGCCTCGCTGACCGCCTGGTCGCCGACGTGATGCGCCATCGCCGAGGCGCGCGGGCTGAAGATCGTGTGGTCGGCGCCGCGCTCGCGGATCAGGCGGAGCTGGTTCTGTTCGATCGTCTCGCGGATCTCGTCGTCGGAGATCGCCGGATAGGGGGGCGGCAAACCGCCCGACTTGAACGCCGCCTTCTGCGCCTCGCGCCACCGGTTGTGGGGCTCGGGCGCGGTCGTGTAGTGGCCGTGGCAGTCGATGATTAGCGTCACGCGGCCTTGCTCCCCCGGATGGCGCTTTGGGCAGCCTCTCGTTGGCGCTTGACGGTGCCTGCCGTCATTACGGGCTCGATCCCCAGCGCCAGCAGCGTCGCCGCGACTTCCTCCATCTCCGCGGCTCGGCGTGCGCCGTGGCTGGCCATCCGCTCGCGGTTGTAGGCCACCCGCTCGGACCACGGGCGCGGCTTATCGCTCGCGTCAAGCGAGGCCAGCACTTCGTCAGTGACTGCGGCCGCTTGAGCCGCCGCCATCATCTCGTCGCAAAGCGCCTCAATGCCTTTGACCATGATTGAGCGGATCATCTTGATTGCCGACGCGCGCCCTACTTCCGCGCCAACAACCCGAGCATTGCTGAAACCAAGGCCTGCCAGACGCTGCTCTGCTTCCTCCGCCCCCTTGCCGGCGAGCAACAGCGATACCGTCACGCCGGCCCCCTCGACCGGAGCGAGTACCGCCGCGTCGACATAACGCCCTCCCGCGTCCTCGATCGCCCGCTGCGCCGCGCGCTTGGTGTCGGGCGCGACCGAGTTCATGTCGCACCACAGCGCGCCCGGCGCGAGATGCGGCGCGCAATCGCGGGCGGCTGCCAGGGCTTGCCCGGCGGTGACGAGCGACAGTACCAGCGGGGCTTCGGCGAGCGCCTCGGCGGCGCTTGACGCCGCCGTCACGCCGAGTTGCTCCGCCGCCTTGCGCCGCAGCGGGAGAACGTCGAAGGCGCGTGCCCGCTCGCGCCAATCCCCCGCGCGGGCAAAGGTCGAGCCGGCCTCGCCGAATCCGATCAGGGCCACCTCCGGAGACATCGTTCGGTCATGGCGTTGAACCCCCGGCTTGGCCAATCACTTGCCGCCACACCATATCATTATTTGCGAATCAGCAATCGAGCTCGCTCCCGCAGGTTCGCAGTATAGCGAGGAATGCCGCCTGCTCGGCGGTCGGGCGCCAACCCACGCGGGTGGTGATCCCGATGACCCTTTCGACCTGCGTCGGGGGCGGCATGATCCTGAGCAGCCCGGCGCTCAGCTCGACGGTGACCTGCGCGGGCGACAGCAGCGTCAGCCAGTCGTCGGCGAGCAGAAGCTGGCGGATGGTCATGACCGAGCCGCATTCCACTGCCACGTGCGGCGGTTCGCGGCCTGCGGCGCGGAACATGTCATCCCAGAAGCGGCGCAGCGGTGTCCCGCGGGGCGGCAGCACCCAGGGGAACGCCAGCAACCCATCCATCGGATCGCCAGCGGTGAGCAGGGGGTGCGCGGCGCGCATCACCAGCGCCGGGCGGTCAACCAGCACCGCTTCTTGGGAGAGACCCTCGACCTCGCCAGCGGCCCGCAGGGCTCCCAGGATCATGTCGATATCGCCATCGCGCAGCGGCCCGATCAGGTCGGCATGCGATCCCTCGATCACGGCGATGTCGCTGCCGGGACGCTCGCGGCCGAAGCGGGTGATGGTGTCGGGCAGCCAGCGCGCCCGCGACAGCGGCATGGCGCCGACCACGACGCGGCCCCCTGCGCGGCCCTGCCACGCGGCGACTTCGCGAAGCCCGGCGCGCAGTTCGGCCAGTGCCAGCCCGAAGCCGCGCGTCCGCCGTGCCCCCGCCGCGGTGAGGATCACGCTCCGGCCCCGTCGCTCGATCAGCCGCTGGCCCAATGCCACCGACAGGTCGGCGACGGCGCGATGCAACGAGGCGCTGGATTGTCCCGTGGCCTGCGCTGCTCCCAGGTAGCTGCCGGCGCGCGCCACGGCCTGGAACGCGCGCACCTGCGTGCCGGTGACGCGCGGGCTGCCGACGTGGGCGAGGGCGGCCTCGGCGCGAGGGGCGAGCAGCAACGCCGGCTCGGTCGCGGTCATTCCTCCGGGACCTCGCTCGAACAGCAGGACGCCGAGGCTGGTTTCGAGGCCCGCGATCGCCTGGGTCAGCGCCGGCTGGGTCAGGTTGACCGCGCTCGCGGCCCGCGTCAGGCTGCCGTGGCGTACCGTGGCGGCGAGTGCGGCGAAGTGCCGCAGATTGGGCGGACGCTGGTTCAACGCAAAGCGATTAGCAGAAACTTATGTCGCCCGCCAAGTTCCCATTGGCCCGCCGGCGACCAATGCGGGCATGAACCGCGCGGCAATTCAAGAGGAACGACATGGCGGGGATCGTTGTCCGGAACATTGAACGCGCCCCGCTTGAGGTGATCGATGGCCTTGCCGGCTGCGGCGTCGCCACCGTGCACGAGTCGCAGGGGCGGACTGGCCTGCTCTCCGCCCATATGCGGCCGATCTACGCCGGCGCCCGGATTGCCGGCTCGGCGGTGACGATCAGCGCACCGCCTGGCGACAACTGGATGATCCATGTCGCCATCGAGCAGCTTCAGGACGGCGATATCCTCGTCCTCGCCCCAACCTCGCCGTGCGAGGACGGCTACTTCGGCGACCTGCTCGCCACCTCGGCGCAGGCGCGCGGCTGCCGCGGACTGGTGATCGACGCCGGCGTGCGCGATGTGCGCGACCTTACCGAGATGAGCTTCCCGGTGTGGTCGAAGGCGATCTCCGCCCAGGGTACGGTCAAGACCAGGCTCGGCAGCGTCAATGTCCCGGTGGTCTGCGCCGGCGCGCTGGTCCAGCCCGGCGATATCATCGTCGCCGACGACGACGGGGTCTGCGTCGTCGCCCGGAACGATGCCGCGAAGGTGTTGGAGGCCGCCCACGCTCGCGAGGCCAACGAGGGTGAGAAGCGCGCCAAGCTCGCGGCCGGCGTGCTCGGCCTCGACATGTACAAGATGCGCGAACATCTCGCGAAGCTAGGCCTCAGATATGTCTGAGCCTGCCCCTTCGGGCAGCAACCAGGGCACGCCGTGCATGTGGATGCGGGGCGGCACCTCGAAGGGCGGCTACTTCCTCGCCGACGACCTGCCGGACGATCGGGCGAGCCGCGACGCGCTGCTGCTGCGGGTGATGGGCTCGCCTGATCCGCTGCAGATCGACGGCATGGGCGGCGCCGACCCGCTGACCAGCAAGGTCGCGGTCGTTCGCAGGTCGGCGCGGCCGGGGATCGATGTCGATTATCTGTTCCTTCAGGTGTTCGTCGACCAGGCGATCGTCACCGACGCGCAGAACTGCGGCAACATTCTCGCCGGCGTCGGCCCCTTCGCGATCGAACGCGGACTTGTCTCCGCTGCAAGCGGTGAGACCCGCGTCGCGATCTACATGGACAACACCGGCCAGGTCGCGGTGGCGACCGTGCAAACGCCGGGGGGCCGCGTGACCTATGCCGGGGATGCCGTGATCGATGGAGTGCCCGGCACGCATGCTCCGGTGCCAATCGAATTCCGCGATACCGCGGGCTCCTCGTGCGGCGCGCTGCTTCCCACCGGGAACGCAGCGGACGCCATCGACGGGGTCGCGGTGACGCTGATCGACAACGGCATGCCCTGCGTGGTGATGAAGGCGAGCGACGTCGGGATCACCGGCTACGAAGACCGCGCCAGCCTCGACGCAAACGATGCGCTGAAAAGGCGGATCGAAGCGATCCG
Source organism: Novosphingobium sp. (assembly GCA_039917735.1). Classification (GTDB taxonomy): domain Bacteria; phylum Pseudomonadota; class Alphaproteobacteria; order Sphingomonadales; family Sphingomonadaceae; genus Novosphingobium. Next base: position 18,350 of record JBDSIY010000106.1, read on the forward strand.
GCTTCAGGCCGGGCCGCTGATGAACCTCGGGGATGTAGTTGGGAAGTCGGTGCCCAAGATGATGCTCGTCGCTCCGCCACGGTTAGGCGGCGCCGTGACGGTGCGCAGTTTCATCCCACACCGCGCCCACGCCTCCATCGGCGTGCTCGGCGCGGTCAGCGTCGCCACCGCTTGCCTGATCGCGGGCTCGCCTGCCGCGGAACTGGCGCAGGTGCCCTCCGGCTCTCGCAAGGTGATGTCGATCGAGCATCCTACCGGCGAGATGAGCTGCATCTTCGAAGTCGATGATGCCGGGGCGGTGAAAAGCGCCGCCTTGTTGCGCACCGCGCGCAAGCTGATGGACGGGGTGGTGTACGGATGACCGGTGACCGCCTCGTTTCCTGGCACGCCAGCCCGTCCCGCCCGCGCTACGTGCCCCCGCAAGGCGCGATCGACGCGCACTGCCACGTGTTCGGACCGATGGCGCGGTTCCCCTTCGGCGCCAAAGCCAAGTACCTGCCCGAGGACGCCGGGCCGGAGCTGCTGTTCGCCCTGCGCGACCGGCTCGGGTTTGCCCGCAACGTCATCGTCCAGGCGAGCTGCCATGGCACCGACAACCGCGCCACGCTCGACGCCATCTCCCGGTCGCAGGGCAAGGCCCGGGGCGTCGCGGTGGTCGATCCGGCCATCGCCGAAGCCGAATTGCTGGCGTTGCACCAGGGCGGCATGCGGGGTGTCCGCTTCAACTTCGTCAAGCGCCTGGTCGATGACGCGCCCAAGGACAGGTTCCTGGAACTGGCCCGCCGGCTTCCCGAAGGCTGGCACGTCGTTATCTACTTCGAGGCGGACATCCTCGAAGAGTTGCGCCCGTTCATCGATGCCATCCCGGTGCTGCTGGTCATCGACCACATGGGGCGGCCCGACGTGACCCAGGGAGCCGATGGCGCCGACATGCGGGCGTTTCGCCGCCTGCTCGATTCCCGGCCTGACATCTGGTTCAAGGCGACCTGCCCGGACCGGCTGGACCCGAGCGGCGACCCGTGGGAAGACTTTGCCAGCGCGGTCGCACCGCTGGTTGCCGACTACCCGGACCGGGCGCTGTGGGGCACCGACTGGCCACATCCCAACATGCAGGACGCGATCCCCGACGACGGCCATTTGGTCGACATGATCCCGCGGATCGCCCCTACCGCCCTGCTCCAGCAAAAGTTGCTCGTCGACAATCCGATGCGGCTCTACTGGCGCGAAGCGTTCGCTTGAGCGCCGCGATGAAGGTTCCAATTCCTCAATCGGGCGTCTGCGCATGAAAACCCAAGTTGCGATTGTCGGCGCGGGGCCGGCCGGGCTGCTGCTCGGCCATCTCCTGAAGGCCGAGGGCATCGGCTGCGTTGTGATCGAGCGGCAGGCGCCCGATTACATCCTCGGCCGCATCCGCGCCGGAGTGCTGGAGCAGGTCACGGTCGGGTTGATGGCGCGGCTGGGGCTCGACGCGCGGCTGAAGGCCGAAGGACTGCCGCACGACGGCTTCAACCTCGCCGACGGCGAGCGGCTGATCCGCATCGACTGCGCCGAACTCACCGGCAAGCAGGTCGTCGTTTATGGCCAGACCGAGCTCACCCGCGACCTGATGGATGCGCGTGAGGAGCGCGGGCTCGAGGTGATCTACGAGGCCGTCGATGTCGCGCTGCACGACATCGACGGCGATGCTCCTTGGCTCACCTACCGCGTCGGGAGCGACGAGCGGCGCATCGACGCGCGCTTTATCGTCGGTTGCGACGGATTTCATGGTCCGAGCCGCATGGCCATCCCGGCGAGCCTCGCGCGCGTATATGAGCGAGTCTATCCGTTCGGCTGGCTCGGCATCCTTGCCGACGTACCGCCGTGCAACCACGAGCTGATCTACGCCAATCACGAGCGGGGCTTCGCTCTGGCCTCGATGCGCTCGGAAACGCGCAGCCGCTACTACATCGACGTGCCGGTAACCGAGCGGCTCAAGGATTGGCCGGACGAACGGGTCTGGGACGAGCTGGCGGTTCGCCTCGGCCCGGAAGCGGCGGCGGCGATGGTGCGCGGACCCAGCATCGAAAAGTCGATCGCGCCGCTGCGCTCGTACGTGTTCGAGCCAATGCGCCACGGTAGCCTGCTGCTGTGCGGCGACGCCGCGCACATCGTTCCACCAACGGGCGCGAAGGGACTCAACCTCGCTGCCTCCGACGTCCATTACGCGGCCGAGGCGCTGGCCGCCTTCTTCCGGCATGGTGACGCCGATCAGATCGCCGGCTACTCGGCCAGAGCGCTCGCGCGGGTTTGGAAGGCCGAGCGGTTCAGCTGGTCGCTGACCCGGCTGATGCATCGTTTCCCGGACGATGGCCCGTTCGAACGGGCGATGCAGGTCGCCGAACTCGACTACATCGCATCGAGCAAAGCGGCGCAGCTGAGCATTGCCGAGAACTATGTCGGCCTGCCGCTGTAGTCGGCGAAAGGTCGATCCAACCCGCGATGAGCGCGGCGCTGGGCCGCCTCGGAGTTTGTTTGACGAAGGCTGAAGTGGTGGCTGGCTTAATCGGGGTAGCTTCTCGCAAACTATAAGCTCGATTGATGATCATAGATTGATTCAATAAGCTCATCGGATTGGCCGAACTGCCCTATTGTGGTGCCAGGGCGCCTCTAGCGTGTCCCGCGGCAATGATACCGGAGTGAGATCCTTGCAAAAGATGCAGATACTGGTGATTGGCGGAGGAATCGGCGGGCTGACAGCCGCGATCGCGCTGCGCCAGCGCGGCTTCCTCGTAACACTCATTGAGCGCGACCCGCAGTGGTCAGTCTACGGCGTCGGCATTATCCAGCAGTCGAACGTGGTGCGGGCGGTGGCTCAGCTCGGCGTGCTAGACGCGTATCTCGATTCCGGGTTCGGGTTCGATGCGGTCGAGATTTTCGCGCCCGACGGCACCCGGATCGCGCGTGTGCCGAGCCCGCGCCTCGCCGAGGGCTATCCCGCCAACGTCGGCATCGGCCGACCCGCGCTGCACAAGGTGCTTGGCGACAAGACCCGCGAACTTGGCGCCACGATCCGCCTCGGCGTGACCGCAGAGGAGCTGGTGGACGGGGGGGGCGCGGTCGACGTTCGCTTCTCAGACGGGACGCGGGCATCGTTCGATCTGGTGATCGGCGCAGAGGGCATCTATTCGCCGACGCGCCAGTTCCTGTTCCCCGATGCGCCCGGGCCGGAATTCACCGGCCAGGCTGTCTGGCGCTACAACTTCCCGCGGCCGGCCGATCTCGACGCGCTGCAGGTTTACAATGGACCCACCGGGGTGGGCCTGGTGCCGATGAGCGCGACGCTCATGTACATGTACGTGACCACGCCCGAGCCTGACAACCCGAGGTATCCGCAGGAAGGGCTAGCGGCGATCATGCGCGGCAAGCTCGCCAACTGTGCGCCGGCGATTCGGGCGCTGGGTGAGCAGATCACCGACGACGCCGGCGTCGTCTATCGTCCGCTTCAGGGTTTGATGCTCGATGGCGCGTGGCACAAGGGTCGTATCGCGCTGCTCGGCGACGCGATCCACGCGACCACCCCGCACCTTGGGCAGGGCGCCGGCATGGCGATCGAGGACAGCCTGGTGCTGGCCGAGGAGCTTGCCCGGCACGACGACATCGAGGCTGCCCTGACCGCCTATCGCAACCGCCGGTTTGATCGCTGCAAGTACATCGTCGAGAAGTCGCTGGCGATCTGCCACGGCCAGATCGGCAAGGGTCCGCCGGTGGACAACGCCAAAGCCACCGCCGAGATGTTCGCCGTCTCGGCACAACCGATCTGAGGATGGACCCCATGAGCCGAGTGACCGAGATCCGCTACGTCGGGTACGCCGTTGAGGACTTCGCCGCCGAACGCCGGTTCTACGCCGAGG
>JBDSIY010000107.1:0-25066 GCA_039917735.1 Novosphingobium sp.
GCGCGAGTGGTGTCGGTCCACATCGTCGAACTCCGGAAGTTTGTTGCAAAACCCCAGAATCAACGATCAGGCACAGCGTCAAGCTAACCCGCTGATACCACTCAACTTAATTTCGGATCAGGCTCTAAGATACCATGGGAACCCGTCGCGCTTGGGATCAGGCGTTGAAGTGCTCGATGATCGCCGGTTCGAGCGGCTGCTTGAACTGGGCGGTGAACGAGTTCGATCCGTCGCGCGAGGCGACGATCGGCAGCGGGCCGATCGCGCCGATCCACAACGACAGGTCGCCATCGTCGAGCCGGTTGCCCGCTCGAAGCAGGAATCGGCAGCTATTGCGCGCGAGATGCGAGATCGTGACCTGCGTCTGGGCGCCGTCACTCACGCATTCGCCGTAGATTTTCGTCATGTCTTGATCGAGCCCGAAGGCCCCTTCCACTCACCTTGGGTGACGGACCGCCCCGTTGCCCAATTTCAATAATCGCACGCTACAGGTGCAATGCGAAGCTAATGTTGCGGTCCTTACCGCATTTTTGCCGACCATAACCTTAACGTACCTTATCGGCACATTGATTTTCCGCGCCCGCCGCAAGCCGGGTCGGTCGACGTCTGAGGTGGTCGGTCTGGAGCCACCGCTTTCAAGCAGGGGCGCCACCCGCGGTTCCCAAGCCCCGTGCTTTCAGCTAGGCCGCGCGACATCATGAGCTCTGCAGCCCTCCAATCCCTCACTTCCGATGTCCCGCTGCTCACCGGCGCCGATGTGCGCGCGGCGGCCGTGCGCATCGCCGGGGCGGTGGTGCGCACGCCGACGATGCACAGCCGCACGCTGAGCAAGATCGCCGGCGCCGAGATATGGCTTAAATTCGAGAATCTGCAGTTCACCGCCGCCTACAAGGAACGCGGCGCGCTCAATGCGATGCTGCTGCTCGGTGGCGAGCGATGCAATCGCGGATTGATCGCCGCTTCGGCCGGCAATCACGCGCAGGGACTGTCGTATCACGGCCAGCGGCTTGGCATTCCCGTCACCATCGTCATGCCAAGGACCACGCCGATGGTGAAGGTTATGCAGACCGAGAGCGTTGGCGGCACCGTGGTGCTCGAAGGCGAAACCTTCGACGAAGCCTACGCCCATGCCCGCCGGCTCGAGGCCGAGCTGGAGCTGACCTTCGTCCATCCATTCGACGATCCGCATGTCGCCGCGGGACAGGGCACGGTAGCGCTGGAAATGCTCGAGGATGTGCCCGAACTCGACATGCTGGTGATCCCGGTCGGCGGCGGCGGGCTGGCATCGGGCATGGGTACGATCGCGCGGGCGATGAAGCCCGACATCGGCCTGGTCGGCGTCGAGGCGCAGCTGTTCCCGTCGATGTACAATCTGCTGAAGGGGACCGACCTGCCCACCGGGGGCGATACGCTCGCCGAAGGAATCGCGGTCAAGGAACCGGGCGAGTTCACCTCGCGGGTGCTTGCAGGGCTGCTCGACGATTTCGTGCTGGTCAGCGAGTCGGAGCTGGAGAGCGCGGTGGCGCTGCTGCTGCAGATCGAGAAGACCGTCGTCGAAGGCGCCGGCGCGGCCGGGCTCGCGGCGGTGCTCAGCCACCGCGCGATGTTCGCCGGTCGCAAAGTCGGCATCGTGTTGAGCGGCGGCAACATCGACACGCGTCTGCTCGCCAACGTGCTGCTGCGCGATCTGGCGCGCTCGGGCCGGCTGGCGCGGCTGCGGCTGACGCTTCAGGATCGGCCGGGCGCGCTGTTCAAGGTGATGCGCGAGTTCGACGCGCATCAGATCAATATCATCGAGATCTGGCACCAGCGCATTTTCACCCATCTCCCCGCCAAGGGGCTGATCACCGACATCGAATGCGAGGCCCGCGACCGCGACCAACTCGACGCGCTGGTCGCGGCGCTGCGCGCGAAGGGCTATGCGGTTAGCCAGGTCGAGATTGCCTGAGCGAGCATCCCCGCCGCGCGAGAAATTGTCCCCTTTTGACAGCGAATTGTCGCGAAGGGACTATCAACCGTCGGGCGCGCATGCAAAATTGCCTGGCGCGTCCGGCGGGGCCGGCGCCAAGGTAGAGGAATCGCAATTTTCGTGACGGCACCGGTCAGATTTCCGCGGTTTTTCGTGACCAGCCCGGCGCCGTGCCCCTACCTGCCGGGGCGCAGCGAGCGCAAGGTGTTCACCGAGCTTAAGGGGTCGCAGGCCGATGCGCTGAATGACGCGCTTGGCCGGATCGGCTTCCGACGCAGCCAGACGGTCGCCTATCGGCCCTCGTGCCTGGAATGCAACGCCTGCGTCTCCGTACGGGTCGTCGCCCGGGAATTCGCGCCGTCGGCGGCGCAGCGGCGCAATCTGAAGAGCAACGCGGACATCACCACCATCGTCTGCCGGCCGTGGTCGACCAACGAGCAGTTCGCGCTGCTGCAACGCTACCTCGGCATGCGCCACCCCAGCGGCGGCATGGCTTCGATGGACGAAGTCGATTTCGCCGACATGGTCGAGCACACCCCGGTTACCAGCTACGTCATCGAATATCGCGAACCATCGCCGGACGGGGTCGCGCCGGGCCGTCTGATCGGGGCCTGCCTGACCGACCGCCAGGCGGACGGTTTGTCGATGATCTACAGTTTCTACGATGCTGACCACGAGAGCCGCGGCGGGCTCGGCAACTACATCATCCTCGATCACATCCGCCGGGCGGGCGAGTTGGGGTTGCCCTTCGTCTACCTCGGCTACTGGGTCGCGGGCTCGCAGCGGATGCAATACAAGATCCGCTACCGCCCGCTCGATCGGCTGTGCCGCGAGGGCTGGGAGCGGATCGGCGCGGCCGAGCACGACCGACTGATCGCCGCTGCAGCCGGCCGCCGCCGCGATTCAGAGCCCGCACCCGAAGGCAGCGGCAAGGATTGCGTCGGGGTTGGTTCGCCTGCGCGGAGTTCGCGGGGGTAGCGGGTGACCGCCGACAGTCAGCCTCCTGCAAGGCGCGAGGAAAAAGGCCGCCCGCAAAGTACTGCGATAGCCCTGCCGGCAATTACCGCCACCGTTGACACGACCGCAATTTGGGCGGACGATCCTGGTTAACGCGGCGGGATCGAGCAACAGCCGTAAACCGTCGGGTCGCAAGGCAATCTGGTGGAGGTGCCCGGCCATGAGCGATGTCAATCCCTTCGAGCGGCGCGACGGCACAGCCGTCGATCCCAACGAGCATGTCTTCGGGCATAATCACGTCTGCCGCACCGAGAAGCGCGGGCATGTCCAGCCCGGCGGGCGTTCCCTGGTCGAGATCGTGGTCGATGCGTCCAACGGCTTCGTTCCCTTGTGGGAGGCGGGGTCGGTCATGCGATATCGCTTCAACGCCCGATCCCTGCGGCAATTCGCCCGGCCCGACCAGGCGCAGACCGCGATCCGGCAGCTGTTCGGCGAAGCCGTGCTGGCCTGGGGCGACGCCGCACCGATCCGCTTCGGCGAGCGTCGGTCGGGTGTCGACTTCGAGATCGTCGTCCGCAACGCCGACGATTGCGACACCGCCGGTTGCGTCCTGGCGAGCGCGTTCTTCCCCGATGCGGGCAAGCACACCCTGGTGATCTATCCGAAGATGTTCAGCCAGCCGCATGCGGAGCAGATCGCCACGCTGGTCCACGAGATCGGCCACATCTTCGGGCTGCGGCACTTCTTCGCGCAGATCTCGGAGACGCAGTGGGCCTCGCAGATTTTCGGGGTCCACAACAAGTTCTCGATCATGAACTACGGCGCCGACAGCAAGCTGACCGATGCCGACCGCGCCGACCTCAAGGAGCTATACCGCAAGGTCTGGGCAAGGGAACTGACCGCGATCAACGGCACGCCGATCAAGCTGTTTCGCCCCTTCAGCACCCCGCATTGATGGCCACCGCCCCGCCAACCGGGGCGCAGGCCGCCAAACCGTTGCGCGGGGTCGAGAATCCGGCGCCGACCAAGCGCCGGCTGCGTGTCTATGCCTTCGATCCGGGCGCCTCAGTCGAGCTCGATACCGCAGGCATCAACGACGCGGTGATCGAGCTGCCCTGGGAGAACCCCTGGGAGGACGGCGTCACGATCGGACCGACCAACGATTATCTCGAGGTGATCGACTACGACTTCCCCAGCCAGACCTTCTACGAGCCGCTGGACCTCAACGATTCCCGCCTGCTGGCGCAGGATGGCTTGCCGCTTTCGGAAGGGCGGCCCCAATTTCACCAGCAGATGGTTTTTGCCGTGGCGATGAAGACGGTGCTCGATTTCGAGCGGGCGCTGGGTCGTGCGGTGTTCTGGTCGCACCCCGACTTAAGGTCGGACGCGAAGCTCAAAGCCGAGAGCGAGGCGCGCTACTATCCCGACTTTATCAAGCGCCTGCGTATCTATCCGCATGCGATGCGCGCCGCCAACGCCTATTACAGCCCGGCCAAGGCGGCGCTGCTGTTTGGTTATTTCAAAGGCGAGCCGCAAGCGCCGGGACTGGAGGCGCCCTGGGTGTTCACCGCCCTGTCGCAAGACATCATCGCCCATGAGACCACGCATGCCATCCTGCACGGCATGCGTCGGCGCTCGGTCGAGGCGAGCAACGAGGACAGTCTCGCCTTTCACGAGGCCTTTGCGGACATTATCGCGCTGCTCCAGCATTTCACGATGCGCCGCGTGGTCGAGCACGAGCTGACGCGCACGGGCGGTGTGCTGCGCTCGGTCAATCTGCTCACTGGCCTGGCCCAGCAGTTCGGCCGCGCCATCAGGCGAAACGGCGCGCTGCGCCAGGCGTTGGAAACATTGAGCGAGGAGCAGCGCGCCACCGACCTCGCCGCCAGCGCCGGCCGCACGGCCGGGGGACCGGCAGCGGCGCCGCCGCCCGCCAAGCTTTCTGGAGAGATCGTCGAGTCACATGAGCGTGGAGGCTATCTGGTGGCCGCCATTTTCGACGCATTCGTCAGGATCTATGAGCGCCGCACCGCCGATTTGTTCCGCATCGCCGGCATCACGCCAGGCCAGCCGCTGCCCGAGCGGCTCGCGGCGCGGCTCGCCGAAGACGCGTGCAAGGCGGCGACCAGCATCATGCAGATGTGCGTGCGCGGCCTCGATTATCTTCCCCCCGTCTCTTCAACCTTCGGTGAATATCTGCGGGCGATCATAACCGCCGATACCGACCTCTATCCCGACGACCCTTTCAAATACCGCGTGGCGGTGGCGGAGTCTTTTTCGAAGCGTGGTATTGCCGTACCAGGATGCCTTTCCTACGCGCCGGAAAGCCTACTCTGGGAAGAACCTGATCTTTTTGGGTTTGCAGATATCCATCGGAAATACAAAAACACGATCATAGACGCGAACAAACTGTTTTCCGAGGCACTCGGCTTGATGGTCTACAATCCACGACATCCATCCTCACCGTCTACCAGCGAAGAAATACCGCAAGAATCAAAACAGCTTCGACAGTATCAATTTATCGAGCATTCCGACTACAGTGATTTTGGCATCACGAATCCCAACCTGCGTGACGAAGCGATGCGGATCGTGCTCCATAACCAAAGAACGTTTCAAAAGTGGCTTGATTCGCCCGACAAGGGGTTAACCGACGAACAGGCGGACGATGTCAATCAGGCGTGGGAAGACATGCTGGGCATACGCCTCGACCCGCTCGACCCAGTCGGTGAAACCCAGTCGATCTGGTGCAAGGGACAAAGTGAAGCGATCGAGCGTGACGGCGACGAGGCCCGCAGATTTGTTTCCGCGCTGGACGAAAAGGGGCGCCGCGTTCCCAAGTTCGAAGTCCACTCGGTGCGGGTCGCTCGGCGCCGGACCCCTGAAGGGCGCGAGCTGCAGCAGCTGATCGTCCAGGTTACGCAGAAGCGCTGGGCCTTCTTCGACCGGGCCGTGCAGGCGGAGGTCGATCTGGGAGGCCCCGATGCCCTTACAGAAGACATCGACGAGCCCGACTTCTGGTTTCGCGGCGGCGCGACGATCATCGTCGATTTGCGCAATGGCAAGCTCACCCATGTGATCCGTAAACGCATCGACAAGGATGAACGGTTGGAGGAGCAGCGCCGCTTTATCCTGGGCAACGAGACGGCACTGGCCATGGCAGCGGAGGGCTCGGAACTCAGGCTCGAGCCCTTCTGCTTCTTGCACGGCGGCGAGGGATGAGCACCCATTGCCCGGTGATCGTGCGAATGTACCGCGGCATTCTCGGCGATTGCTTCTTGCTGAGGATCGGGCCGGAGCGCGCGCGCAGCCATATCCTGATCGATTGCGGCGTACTCCAGGGGGTTGAGAAAGGACGAACGCGGATGCGCGCGATCGTCGAGAATATCGCAGTAACGACCGGTGGCATCATCGAATGCCTGATCGTCACTCATGAACATTTCGATCATATCAGCGGCTTCCAATACGCCGAGGACCTGTTCGCCAAGATGACGATCAAGTCGCTGTGGCTCGCGTGGACCGAGGACCCCAACGATGGGTTGGGCGTGGAGTTGCAGTCGCGATTTGCCGCCGCTCACCGGAAACTCGCGGCGCTCCAGCTGCGAATGACGCCCGAGCCGGCGCGCGACGTGCAGCAGCGCACTTCCTCGCCGCCCGTTTCGACGAGCGATCTCGATCAAGACGAGAAGCGCATCCTCGGCCTCGCCGGCTTCCGCTTCGATGGGCCGCAAGATCATGACGGCCGGGCGCTCGCCGCCAAGGGCGGCTCTCGCGGCAGCAAGGCGATCTATGAGAAGCTGCGCGAATGGGTGAAGAAGGAAGATTCCGCGCGCAAACCCGACTACCTGTCGCCGGGGGATGTCCTGCCGACCCCCGGCGCGGCGCAGCTCACCGCCTATGTGCTCGGCCCGCCGCGCGAGGAGAAGTTCCTCTTCAAGGCGCTGCCTTCAGCCGGCGAGGCGAAGGAGACCTATCTGGCCTCACCGACGGGCGCCGATATGGCGTCAACCGGCTCGCCCTTCGCGCCACGCTATCGTTGGGCCACGCCGGATCAATTGATCGGCGACGGTCCTGGCGAAAAGTTCGTTCGCGAAGCCTATCTCGCCGACCATGCCCCCTGTCGATACGCTGGTGGGACAGTCCCCAAAGGCCATGCCTGCGAGGTCGATTTCCTTTGCCTGCGTTACCAGGCCTACCGCCGCATCGACGATACGACCCGGCTTGCCGAGAGCGCGCTGGCGCTGAAGATGGACAGCAATACCAACAATTCCAGCCTGGTCATCGCCTTCGAACTCCCCAGCGAGGGCGGCGGCCGTTCGACGATGATCTTCGCCGCCGACGCGCAGGTCGGCAACTGGCTGTCCTGGGAGAAGGTCGAGTTTCGGGACCGCAAGACCAGGGAAAAGCTCGACGTCACTACTGCCGATCTGCTCGGCCGCGCCGTGCTTTACAAGGTCGGCCACCACGGCAGCCACAACGCGACGCTGAGGGCCAAGGGACTCGAGCTGATGACGAGCGACCGGCTGGTGGCGATGATCCCGACGGTGCAAGCGGTCGCGCTGGAACAGGGCAGCAAGGGTTGGCTGATGCCGAACCCGGAAACCTATAAGGGGCTGATTCGCCAGACCAAGGGCCGCATCCTGCGCGGCGACCTGAACACCAATGACGGTACGGTGCGCGCCGAGATCGAGAAGCTGATCGAAAGCGATCCCGAGTTCGAAGGCTTCGCGCTGGAAGACATCGCACCGGCGCTGACCGAAACCGACCTCTACGTCGACTACACGGTCATGCCGTAGCGCCGCCGTCGTTGCTCCGCGAGGTCTTGGCGGGCCGTTTTCTCCCCGGCGTCCGCTTGCTGGAGCCCCGTGCTGCCCGCGCTTTGGCGGGCGCCGGCGCCAGTTTGGCGGCTTCGCTTGCGCTCATGATCATTTCCGTCCGCAGTGCCAGCCGCGGATCGCCGCGCCGCTTCGATGGCGCGGAGGTCGCCCCCCGGCGTTTGGCCTCGATCGCGGCGTAGTGGGGACGTAGCACATCGTCGTCCAGCGTCTGCGCCAACGCGCCGATGCCGTCCTGGAGGTGATCGCCGCCGATGACCAGGACCAGGTGCAGATCGGGTGTTGCGAGCGCCCGGTGGGCGGCGGCGGCGTGGCTGGCGTCGCGGGCGCCGGTAACGAACACCGTCGTCGATCCCGCGACGCACATCCGCACCGGCGGCACCGGCCAGCCGACCTCGACCTCGACCGTATAGAGCCCGGACTGCGGAAACAGCGCGCCGTCGGCGCCGCGCAGCAGCGTCAGGTCATAGGCAAAACGCTCGCCGGGCGCGAGATCGCGCATTGACTGGTCCTCGACGCAGGCGATCAGCGTGCTGAAGCGTCGCACGGTGCGGGAAGGATCGGTCACCCTCCCGCTGACGAACTCGGTCTTTAGGCTAATCCGCGCCGGGACGCGCTGGACGGAAGCGCCGTCGTTCACCAGCGCGATGTTGATCCGCACCGGCGCGCCGACCGGCAACTCACCGAGCAGCGGCGTCACCTGGAGCCGCAAGCCCTCAGGCTCCGCGTGCGCGTCGGCGAGCAGCGGCGAGGCCGATTCAGGCGAGCCGAAATGCGTCGGCGCGCCCCCTGGCCGGACCAATATGTCCGGCCAATGGCGCAGACGGGCGAGATCGCCCGGGGCGAAGCTCCAGCCGATGTTCGTCGGAAACGGCCGGGCGGCGGTGCCCGCGCCGGCGATGACCTCGGTCGTGTTCATGAAGCCGAGATCCTGCGCATTGTGATCGAGCCCGAAGGCATGGCCAAGCTCGTGCACCGCCGCGCGGAAGAACGGCGCCGCGGCGGCGCCGAACCGCTGCCCCTGCGCCAGCCCCCACGGCGGCTTCGCCGGGATCGGCCAGGCGGCGGCGAGCGCGCAGCCTTCGCGCGGCACGCCGTTCGCGTCGCTGCCGCCGTTGTCGTACATAACCCCCCGCTCGGCCGACTGGGTGCGGCTGACCGACAGCAGGTGATAGCGCCACTCGGCGTTGAGGTCCGACCGATCGCGACGCTCGATCATGGCCCGGTGCAGCGCCGCGTCTGACCACACGCTGCCCGGCGGCTCCTGGACATTGGCGTCGCTGAGCACCACTTCGCCGTCCCAGTTCAGCGCATCGAACAGTTCGGCCCAGCCATAGCCGGCCGCGTTGTCGACCGGACGTTCACAGCCGCTCGCCGCGTCGATCTCCACCGTGGCGCGGCGGAGCCGGGGCGCGATCCAGCCCATCCGCATCCGCGCGACGATCGCGCCGGCGGCGCTCCGGACATCACCTTCCAGATAGTGGCCGGCCTCCGGGTAAGCCGCCGGCGCGGCAACCCACAGCATGGCCGCGCTGAGCGTCCCCCGGTTTGTCCACCCTCCCCCCGGTCGGTAACGCCAGGCCTCGAATTTTAGCCCTACTCCGCGCAGGCTGGAGTGCTCGTCGATGGCCACCACCCGCAGATATTGGACATAAGCGGCAATCGGGAAAATGGGGACCGAGCCGTCCGGAGCAGGAGGAGCGGCGAGCACCGATTGGGGCGGCGTTCCCGCCGTCAGGACCGGCCGGCGGTAAAGATCGCCGCTGATCGTGCAGCCGCTCGCGCCACGATCGACCCGCATCGTTCCGTCGAAGCTTTCCGCCGCCGCCCCGGTCGGGGTGACGTTGATCAGCCAGCAGCCGCCGCGCAGTTTCCGCATCGGTGGAGCGATTGGGCAATCGGCGGGGATCGCCACGCTGTCGACGGACGTGACCAACGCCGCGGGCACGGCGCTGTCAGCCGCAAGCGGGTCGGCAAGTGGTGGGGAAGCGCCACTTCGCGGCAATTGCAGCCCTCCCGATCTGCATAGGAGCCAGCACTCGCGGATGAGAGCGAACAATAAACGGCGATAAACCCTTTCCTACAGCAAGCAACCGGGGTTACCTGATCGAAATCGTCATCGTGCGCTTGCTGGCGCGCGGAGCAGCATCGATCCAGTTGATTGGTGCGGCTGAGAGAGGATTCCCGGTTTTTGCCGCGCTTCCATAGCGCGGTTGATCCCAACGGCTCAAAATCGCTGTAGGAGGATGGCTTGGCCCAAATCCGTCTGTTGCTGCCGCTGCTGCTGGTGTTCGTCGCCGGCTGCGCCATCCAGCCGCCGCCGCAACCGGCGGCAAGCCAAATGTGCGCGTTTCTGAGCTATGATCTGGCGGTCGAACAGCCGCCGAACTTCGGCGATGTCACGACTGAGCGCCGGACGCTGGGCGACGTGCTCAACGAGGCGCTGTTCCGAACCCCGCAGGCCGACGCGGCCCCGCCAAGCGAATCCATGCTGTTCCTGTCGGGCGGCAGCTTGCACGGTGCGTTCGGCGCGGGTTTCCTCGACCAGTGGAAGCGCCTCTCGACCCCGCAACACCTGCCCGACTTCAAGGTGGTGACCGGCATCAGCACCGGCGCGATCCTATCCACCTTCGCCTTCGTCGACATGCCGGAGCGCGCGGTCGAAGGCTATACAATCGAGAGCGAAAGCGATCTGCTCAAGCCCTTCGGCGCGGTGAAAAAGGGTGAGCCGGCGACGTCCTCCTATATCGCGCTGCTGCGGAAGGGCGCGCTCGCCGATCTGGCGCCGCTGCGTGACCGCCTGCATGGCTTCATCGATGACGCGATGCTGCGCAAGGTCGCCGGCGAGGGCACGCGCGGCCGCAAACTGCTGATCGGGGTGGTCGACGTCGATACCGGCCAGGCGGTAGTGCTCGACCTCACCGACATGGCCCGGCAATATGTCGCGGCGGCCGATGCGGTCAGGGCGGGTACGGCGCGCGCCGATGCCACGGATCCAGAGCGCAAGCGGGATTGCTACGTCGAGGGCATTCTCGCATCATCCTCGGCGCCGCTGGCGGCGTTGCCAGTTTTCATCGACAACCGCATGTACGTTGACGGCGGCGCGCGCTTCGGCGTGTTCTCCGACGAGATCGGTGACGAGATCGAGCGGAACGGCGATTCCTCGGCGAAGCCGACGATCTATGTGCTGATAAACGGCGACCAGGAAATCGCAGGCCGGTGCGGCAAAGCCGATCCCGCGCATTGCCGGCACGGCGATCCCGCCGGCAATGTCCTCGGCGCGCATGCCGGCTGGACCTTTCCGCAACTGGCGGTGCGTTCGGAAAGGATACTGACCAACCAGGTCTACCGCTTCTCCTCCTCGGCGATCGCCGTGAGGGCAAAAGAGCGGGGGATGGTGGTGCGCGAGATCAAGATCGATGCCGACATGATGGAGCACAGATTCCCGCGCGCGCCCGCTGGCTCATCCGCCGCCGGCAGCCGAAGCTGCGCCGAATGGCGCACGTTCGACCGCGACAGTGCGGCGAACCCGCTGCAATTCTTTCCCAACTACATGCGTTGCCTGATCGATTACGGCCGCTTTCAGGCGGCGCGCAAGCTGCCGCAATGGCAAGAGGAAGACCGGCCCGATCCGTTCGGAGGGTGACCCGGCAAGATCGTCGCGCGAACGGGGCCTCTGGCTGTATCGCGAACGGCCCCCGTTCACTGGCGCGCAACAATCATCTGTGTAGCTTGATCTGTCTGCGCGCGCTTCGCGGTGCGTTGCGATCGCGCCCGGACAATCGACCGCCTCGGTGACAGTCGGTCGCATGGGAGCCCCCGACATGACGATAGCGCGTTTAACATTGGCGGCGATGCTGATCGGCGCCGGCCCTTGTGCGATCGCCGCGAACGCCCGCACCGCCGGCGCCGGCGCCGATTTCGCCGCGGCGCAGGTGGTGGAGGTCAGCCTGTCCAGCTTCGACTTCACGCCATCGACGATCACGCTGCACGCCGGCCAGCCCTATGTGCTGCATTTGGTCGACCGGGCCCGCGGCGGGCACGATTTCACAGCCCGGGAATTCTTCGAGGCCGCGCAGATCGCGCCGCAGGATGCCGCCAAGGTTGCCAAAGGCGCGGTCGCGCTGCACGGCGGTGAAACCGCGACGGTTCACCTTATCCCCGCCCCCGGCACCTACAAGCTGGTGTGTTCGCATTTCGGCCATTCGATGCTGGGCATGAAAGGCGTGATCGTGGTTCGGTAGCGGCCCCGCCGCCCGGTCAATCCTCGCCGTGGCCGAGCGCGAAATATTCGGCGCTTTGCATCTCGTTGAGCCGGCTGACCGTGCGCTCGAACTCGAAGCGGCCGCCGCCCGCCGAATAGAGTTCATCGGGACTGGCGTCGGCGGCCACGAACAGCTTCACCTTGTTCTCGTAGAGCGCGTCGATCAGGGTGACGAAGCGCGCCGCCTCGTTGCGGCTCTCCGGCCCCATGCGCGGGATGCCGACCAGGATCACCGTGTGGAACGTGTGTGCGACCGCGAGATAATCGGCGGCGCCGCGCGGCTCTCCGCACAGTCGCTTGAAACTGAACACTCCGACGCCCTTCAGGCTTCTGGGGACATGAAGCCTGCGCCCGCCGCCGAGATCGATATCCGTCGAGGGGACATGCAACACGTCCTCGGGCGAATAGTCGGTCAGGCGGTAGAAGGCCTCCCGGACCTGGTCGGTAGCCGGCTCGCCGAGCGGCACGTGCCAGCTGGGCATGCCCGCGAGGCGCTGCATCCGGTAATCGACGAGGCCATTGAGCGTCAGCACGTCAAGGTCGCGCTCGATGAGCGAGATGAAGGGGAGGAAGTGCTCGCGGTTGAGCCCGTCCTTGTAGAGCTGGTCTGGCGCGCGGTTGGAGGTGGCGACGATCGTCAGCCCGTGATCGCGGATTAGCGAGGTGAACAATCGGCTCATGATCATTGCATCGGCCGAATTGTTGACCACCATCTCGTCAAAAGCGAGGCAGCGCAAATCCCTGGCGAGCAAGGCCGCGACAGGGAGGATCGGATCGCCGAGCTCTTTGGCCCGCTCCTCGTGGAGCGCCGCGTGGACCTCGATCATGAACTCGTGAAAATGAACCCGGCGCTTCCCATCGATTTTCAGCGTGTCGTGGAACAGGTCCATCAGCATCGACTTGCCCCGGCCAACGCCACCCCAAAGATAGACGCCGCGGGGAGAGTGCCGCTTTCGCCGCAGCAGCCGGCTGATCAGACCGGCACCGGCTTGTGCCACCTCCAGCTCACGCTGCAGCTGGGTCAGACGGTCGGCTGCCGCGCCCTGATCGGAATCGGGGCGCAGCTCCCCGGAGGCGACCAGCGCCTCATAGCGTGCGATAAGGCCGGTCATATCATGAAGTGCCTGGCGGGCTCGACGGGGTTGCGGATCGTCCCGCCGAGGGCGGCGAGGCGCGAGCGTCGTCCTCTATCACCAAGCCGCGCGGGAAGCCAAGGCGCCATATATCGAGCAGGAGCTGGCCAACCAAATCTTCTCCCGCAGCAGCAGCCGCGCGTTCGGGCCGGGCGTTGGGCCTGCTCTTACCCGACCCCGGTAACTGCCCCCCCCTCACCCCGCCGCTGGCAGCAGCCTGCGTTCGCCCGCGATCCGGTTCATCGCTTTCTGCAGCTTCTCGAAGGCGCGGACCTCGATCTGACGGACGCGCTCGCGGCTGACGTGATAGACCTGGCTCAGCTCCTCGAGCGTCTTGGGATCGTCGATCAGCCGGCGCTCGGTCAGGATTTCACGCTCGCGGGTGTTGAGGCCATCCATCGCCTCCACCAGCAGCGCGTGCCGCACCCGAGCCTCCTCGGCATCGGCGACGGTTTCGTCCTGCAGCGGGCGCTCGTCGGCGAGCAGGTCCTGCCACTGGCTCTCGCCCTCCTCGCGCAGCGGCACGTTGAGCGAGGCGTCGCCGCCCAGCATCATCCGCCGGTTCATGTTGACCACTTCGACCTCGGGGACGCCGAGATCCTTGGCGATCTTGGCGACGTCATCGGGATGCAGGTCGCTGTCCTCGTAGGCGTCGAGCTGCTTCTTCATCCGGCGCAGGTTGAAGAACAGCTTCTTCTGGGCGGCGGTGGTGCCCATCTTGACCAGGCTCCACGAGCGCAAGATGAACTCCTGGATCGAGGCCTTGATCCACCACATCGCATAGGTGGCGAGACGAAAGCCGCGATCGGGCTCGAACTTCTTGACGCCCTGCATCAAGCCGATGTTGCCTTCCGAGATCAGCTCGGAAACCGGCAATCCATAGCCGCGATAGCCCATGGCGATTTTCGCCACGAGCCGCAGATGGCTGGTCACCAGCTGGGCGGCGGCCTCGGAATCGCTATGTTCCTGAAAACGCTTGGCGAGCATATACTCGCGCTCTGCGGTAAGAATCGGGAACTTCTTGATCTCCGACAGATAACGGTTGAGGCTCTGCTCCCCGTTCAACGCCGGCACCGCTGAAAGATTTCGTTGCTTCTCGGCCACGTTAACCAAACCTGCCTTTCGCTGACGACCCGCTTGAAGACCCATGGGGGGCATCGTACGTGGCGGGTACTCGCACAAGATTATAGCTCAAAATTCCGATCTTGGTTCCGCAATTTGTCGATCAGTCGCGTCATGTCGGCGGGCAGCGAGCTGTCGAACCCTAGATTCTCGCCGGTTGCGGGATGCACGAAGCCTAGCCTCGCGGCGTGCAGTGCCTGACGGCGGAAGTCGATTTCCGCCAGAATCGGCCGGAGCGGAGGGGGGGTACGTCCATAGACCGGATCCCCCAATAGCGGATGGCCGATTGACGACATGTGAACGCGCACCTGGTGGGTTCGCCCGGTCTCCAGGCGGCACTCGACCAGCGCCGCGCCGCGTAGCGCTTCAAGCGTGGTGTAATGCGTCACCGCATGTTTCCCCCGGCTCGGGCCGTCACGAGCATCGAGCATCGCCATCTTCTTGCGGTCGTTCCTCGCGCGGGCGATGTAGCCGCGCACGGTTCCCGCTTTGGGAACCGGGCAGCCCGCGACCACCGCCGTGTAGGCGCGTACGATCGAATGATCGGCGAATTGCCGCGCCAGCCCCTCATGCGCCGCATCGGTCTTGGCGACGACGATCAGCCCCGAAGTGTCCTTGTCGATGCGGTGGACGATCCCCGGCCGAGCCACCCCGCCAATGCCCGACAAGGCCCCGCGACAATGATGGAGCAGCGCGTTGACCAGCGTGCCGTCGAGATTGCCGGCGGCGGGGTGGACGACCAGCCCCGCGGGCTTGTCGACGACGATCAGGTGCTCGTCCTCGAACGCGATCGTCAGGGCGATGTCCTGCGGCGCCGCAGCGGCGGGCGCCGCCGGCGGCACATGGATGCGGAACGGCAGCGGCTCGCCGACCTGCGCCGAGGGCTGGCGCGCAGGCGCGCCGGCGATCTCGACGCGCCCTTCGCCGAGCAGCGCCTTGACGCGCTCACGCGAAAGCCCGCTCGCCAGGGCGAGACCCTTGTCGAGCCGCTGGCCGCCGGCGACCACGCCCTCGATGATGCTGTCCCCCCGGTGCATGGCAAGATAGATGGCGACGATGCCGGAAATATCAATCGAGCTGCTCAGGCGCCTGGTGGCCGAAGCCGATCGGGCGGCGCCGCTCGAATGCTGCGGGTTGCTGCTGGGCCAGGGCGCGCGGATCGAGACGATTGAGTCCGCGCGCAACATCGCCGCCGACCCGCATCGTCGCTTCGAGATCGACCCGGCGGCGCTGTTCGCCGCGTACCGGGCGGAGCGCTCCGGCGGTCTCCAACTGATCGGCTATTACCATTCGCACCCGAGCGGCCATCCGGCGCCCTCCCCCCGGGATTGCGAGCATGCGAGCGGGGATCGCCGGGTGTGGGCGATCATCGCCGGTGGCGAGGTCGGTTTCTGGCGTGACATGGACGGCAGTTTCGAGGCACTTTCCTGCCGGCTGGTTGACGGGTAAGGGGGCGGCGCCGGCCGTGCGGCGGTGGAGGGGTGATCGTGCGGGCACCATGTCCAACCTGAATTCGGAAAGCCCCAAACCCCATGTCTCAAGCCTCGATCGAACTCGCCGGTCTGCTATGCGCGCGCCTGTGCCACGATCTGATGAACCCGGTGGGCGCGCTTTCCAACGGGCTGGAACTGCTCGCCGACGAGGAAGACCCGCAGATGCGCAAGCGCTGCTTCGATCTGCTCGAGCAGAGCGCGCGCATCTCCGCAGACAAGCTCCGCTTCTTCCGCCTCGCGTTCGGCGCAGCCGGCGGCGAGGACATGCTGCCCGTTGCCGAGGCGCGGACGCTGATCGAGGCGCTGGTCGGTAACAACCAGCGGATTACGGTCAGCTGGGCGATACCAGCCACCTCGCTGCCCCGCCCGGCGGCAAAGGTGCTCCTCAATCTCGCGCTGATCGGCATCGAGGCCCTGGTGCGTGGCGGCACGCTCGACATCGGCGCCGAGCTGGGCAGCGATGCGAGCGAAATCGTCGTACGCGCCGCCGGAGCGCGCATCGCCTTCGATCCGGCTATCGGCCGCGCCCTCGACGGCAGCCTCATGCCCGACGAACTGTCCAGCCGGACGGCCCCCGCCGCGATGGTGCGCGAGCTGGCGACAAGCCTCGGCGGCGGCGTCCAGTTCGCGCTGACCGATAACGCGCTTGTGATAGGCGCAGAACTTCCAATCGCGGGCGGCCGCCGGGGATGAACCGCTGGCTCGTGCATCGCACCGTCCCCTCGCCCAACTGGGACGAGCGCGCGCTGCCGGTGTCGATGGCGGTCATTCACTACACCGGCATGCCGACCGCCGAGGAGGCGCTGGCGCGGCTGTGTGATCCCGACGCCAAGGTTTCGGCGCACTACCTGATCGACGAGAAGGGCTGCGTCACTGCCCTGGTTCCCGAGGAGAAGCGGGCCTGGCACGCCGGCCGCTCCTATTGGCGCGGCATCACTGACGTCAATTCCGCGAGCGTCGGCATCGAGCTTGCCAACCCCGGCCATGAATGGGGCTATCGTGAATTTTCCGAGGCGCAGATGATGGCGCTGCTGCCGCTGCTGGCCGACATCGTCGATCGGCACCACATAGCGCCCAAGAATGTCCTTGGCCATTCGGACATCGCGCCCGCCCGCAAGCAGGATCCCGGCGAGCTGTTCAACTGGGAACGGCTGGCGCGGCTGCGGCTGGCGCTGCCGGTTCCGAAGCCCAAGATGTGGCTGGTCTATGACAACCCCAGCGCCTTCTACCTCGCGCTCGAACGCTTAGGCTATGACATCAGCGACGGCCACGCCGCGGTGCGCGCGTTCCAGCGGAGGTTCCGGCCGAACCTGATCGACGGTGAGATCGATGGCCAGATTGGCGGGCTGCTGTTCGAGCTGCTCTTGGAGCGCGACCTTCGTCGTGCTAGCTGAGACCATACCGGGGGATCGGGCAGCCGCGTCACATCTGAACGATGTGCCGAGGAAAGTCCGGGCTCCACGAAGCAAAGGCGGCGGGTAACGCCCGCCCGGCGACTCCTGCGCAGGCAGGGGGAAGCCGAGGGAAAGTGCCACAGAGAGCAGACCGCTCCCTGCCCCAGGTCCTCACCGGCCTGGGTCTGGAGTAAGGGTGAAAGGGTGCGGTAAGAGCGCACCGCGCGCGCCGGCAACGGCCGCGGCACGGCAAACCCCGCCTGGAGCAAGACCGAATAGGGGCGGCGCGCCATGGCTTGCGTCATGGCAGGCGTGTTTCGCGCTGGACCGCCCGGGTTGGTTGCATGAGCGGCGCAGCAATGCGTCGCCGAGAGGAATGGCTGCCGGCGCCCGCCGCGTCCGCCCGCGCGAGCGGAAGGATACGGGCGGCGTCACAGAACCCGGCTTACAGGTCCCCCGGTATTTTCGGCCTAGGGCGCGCATCAACCCCGCGTCACATAGTTGCAACAAATCCACACTCCCGAACAAAGCGCGGCGTTTGCTGCGCTGCGTCTTGTGCAATGCAGCATCAGGGGGCAGTTAATGGCGGCAACCTTCAGCCGCGCCCATCGAACGAGGCGCGGAGCAATATGCAGGTGGGATGAGGCTCATCAGCTATTTATGAGGGAATCCACAATGCACACCTCCATCCGCGGCCTTCTCGCCGCCACTATGCTTGCCGGCACCGCGCTTGCCGCAACGCCCGCGCTGGCCGACGACGCCGCTCCCGAAGCGGTTGCCGCGCCCAAGCCCATCACCATCACCGGCAACGTCTCGCTGGTCACCGACTATCGCTTCCGCGGCGTCTCACTGTCGGGCGGCGATCCGGCGATCCAGGGCGGCATCACTGTCAGCCACAGCAGCGGGCTGTACGTCGGCACGTGGTCGTCCTCGATCCATGGCGGCCCAGTCTACGGCGAACAAGAGCTCGACCTGTTTGGTGGCTGGACCGGCGAAGTCACGCCCGGCCTGACGCTGGACGCGGGCCTGCTTTATTACGTCTATCCGAGCGGCCATTACGGCAAGGCCAACTATTTCGAGCCCTATGCCTCGGTCAGCACCACTGCCGGCCCGGTGAAACTCAAGGCCGGCGTTGCCTATGCCTGGGACCAGAAGTCGCTGGCCGATGACCACAACCTCTATGTCTACGGCAACGTCGACGTTGCTATTCCGAGCACGCCGGTGACCATTTCCGGCCACCTCGGCTACACCGACGGCATCCTTGCCCCCGATATCCTCGCCGGCTATTCTGACCGCAATGACTTTGACTACTCGATTGGCGCCTCGGCGACCGTCTATGGTCCGCTTTCGGTTGGCGTGGCCTACATCGGTGTCGGCGGCCATTCTGTCAAAAGCCTGACCAACGACGCGGTGGTCGGCACCCTGACCGCCAGCTTCTGATCCGGCTCGCCCTTCCCTCGCGGAGAAGGGCTTGCAAGATCGAGGTGAACGGGAGAACCCGTCGGGCCCCCACCCGGCGGGTTTCTTTTCGCCTGTTTCAGCGCAGGTAGAAGTCGACCGTGGTGACGACGCGGACCTTCTTGTACGGCGTATCCGAGGCGGACCAATTGCCGCCAGCGTCGCCGTCGCGCGGCTTGATCTCGAAATAGCCCTGGGTCGCGCTTTTGATCGCGCCGACCGAGGTGCCACTGTCCTTGGCGAACTGCCCGGCGGCGGCGCGGGCGTCGCCAGTCGCGGCCGCGACCATCGCCGGCTTGATGTCGTTGAGCCGGGTGAAGGCGTAGGCGATGCCCGAGCCATCTTCGAGCACCACGCCCTGCCGGACGAGGTCGAACTGCTGGCGCACCGCTGCCTGCGCCCGCTTGATGTCGGTGCTGCGTAGCGTCATCCGCTGCCGAACCGTGAACTTCTGCGCGCCGTTGTCGGTGAACTGGGCGACGGTCACCCCGGTCGGCTGCAGCTGGTCGGCCGGGAATCCGAGCCGCTGGAAGAAGGCGCGGATCGCGCCGGTGTCGCGCTCGACGTCGGCCTGGGCGCTGGCGAGGTCCGGGGCGGTCGAGGCATAGGCCAGCGTCCAGGTGGCGAGGTCGGCAGTGACGTTGCGCTCGGCGAGCCCGCGCACGGTTACCGAACGGTCCGCCTCCCGGGCGCGGACGAGCCCGTTGCCGAGCAGATAGCCGCCGAGCACCATGCCGGCCGCGAGCACGCCGGCGCTCGCCAGCCAGCGCCGACTCGCCGGATCGCGGAAGAACGGGGTGGCCGGCCGGCTGTCGATCGGGTTAGAGTCGGGCACGCGCGGTCTCCTTGGTCGATACGGGCGGCTTGTCGTGCAGCCGCTGTATGAGCGCTGAACCGTTCTTGACATACGACGAATTGAAAGCCTGAGGATCTGACGTGACCCGATATCTCCACACAATGCTCCGCGTCGCCGATCCCGACGCGACGATCGCCTTCTTCGAGCTGGTTGGCCTCAAGGAAGTCCGCCGCCATTCGAACGAGAAGGGCCGCTTCACCCTGATCTTCCTCGCCGCGCCGGGTCAGGAGGGCGTCGCCGAGGTGGAGCTGACGCACAATTGGGATCCGGAGGAGTACAGCGGCGGCCGCAACTTCGGCCATCTCGCCTATCGCGTCGACGACATTTACGCGACCTGCCAGCGGCTGATCGATGCGGGCGTCACCATCAACCGGCCGCCGCGCGACGGCCACATGGCCTTCGTCCGCTCACCCGACGGCATCTCGGTCGAGCTGCTGCAGGAAGGCGCGCTGCCGCCGCGCGAGCCCTGGGCGAGCATGCCGAACACCGGCAGCTGGTGAAAACGGCGGGACTCCGCGCTACGGGGCCGGCGACCGGGCTAAGCGGAGGATGACGAAGCCGAGCAGCGCCGACAGCAGCGATCCGCCCAGCACGCCGAGCTTCGCCTCCTCGTAGAGCGCTGGGGCGCCGGCGAAGGCGAGCGCGCCGATGAACAGGCTCATCGTAAAGCCGATACCACAGAGCACCGCCACGCCCCACAACTGCAGCCAGCTGGAGCCGGCCGGGCGCGGGGCGAAGCCCAGCCGGTCGGCTACGAAGATCGCGCCGAAAATACCGACTTGCTTGCCGAGGAACAGGCCGGCGGCAATGGCGAGCGGCAGCACGGCGACTGTTGCCGCCCCGCTGCCTCCGGCCAACGCAACCCCGGCATTGGCCAGGCCGAACAGCGGCACCACCAGATAGCTGGTCCACGGCACCAGGGCATGCTCGAAGCGCAGCAGCAGGCTGTCGCCGCCTCGCCTGATCCCGAGAGGTATGGTCAGCGCCGCCACCACCCCCGCGACGGTGGCGTGCACCCCCGAGTGCAGCACGCAGAACCAGAGCGCGGCCGACAGCACCACGAACGGCCAGCCGCGCGCTACCCTTGACCGGGCTAGCGCAACCAGCGCCGCGAGCACGATCAACGCGGCGATCAGCCAGCCGAGGTCGATCGACCCGGTATAAAACATCGCGATGATCGCGACCGCGCCGAGATCGTCGACAATCGCGACGGTGAGCAGGAACAGCCGCAGCGAAGGCGGGACCCGCTTTCCGAGCAAGGCGATCACACCCACGGCGAAGGCGATGTCGGTCGCCGCCGGAATCGCCCAGCCGCGCTGGAGCGGCAACGCGAGACCGGCAATCGCGAGATAGCAGGCGGCGGGCGCGGCCATGCCGGCGATCGCGGCGAACACCGGCAGCCGCCGCCGCCGCGCATCGGATAACTCCCCGGCGATGATCTCGCGCTTGATCTCGAGTCCGACGACGAAGAAGAACAGCGCCATCAGCGCGTCGTTGATCCAGAGGTGCAGGCTGTCGAGCCGGGCGATCGGCGTCCAGCCGAGCGGCGCATGGAACAGCGCTTCATAGCCATGCCGCAACGGAGAGTTGGCCGCGAGCATCGCCGCTGACGCGGCGCCGATCAACAGCAGCGCTCCGCCCGCTTCGCCGCCCAGCTTGCGCGCGAGCGCTGTTGCGACTCGGTTGGCGCGATGCCTTAGAACCATGGACGCATCTTTCCGTTGCGGCTTTAGTCGTTGCAATAATGGACTAAAGACCATAAACTAGGTTGAAAATTAGTCAGACCAGCAATAAAGCTAGTCGTTTTTTTGGGGCGCTTGAATCATGCGGCACGGCACAGCTGACAGTTTGCGGCTCGCCGCGGACGAGCTGTTCGCGTCGGCGGTTGGTTGCGGCTAGCCGGCATGTCGCAGCTCGCTGACGTTCAGAAATTCAATGAGCTTGCCAAAGCGGTGGCGAGTCCGTCCGACCTGCACCGTCTTATGCAGGAAATCTCGCGCGAAATGGGTTTCGATCATTTCGCTCTGGTGCATCATGTCGATCTCAGGCCGCGCGGCACGCTGGTGGATCATCTCGTAACCCGGGATTTCATGGCGTTGACTGACTATCCTCAGGCCTGGATCGAGGAGTATATCGAGAACAAGATCGTCAGCAATGACCCGGTGCTGCTCGCAAGTCAGCGCACCATGGCGGGTTTCGCGTGGAGCAAAATCCCGAAAATCATCAAAATGACCTCCGCTCACCGGGAACTGACCGAACGCACTCGACAGGCCGGGATCTGCGATGGCTTCACCGTGCCCGCTCATGTCCCTGGCGAGATGATCGGCTCGTGCAATTTTGCTGTTGGCCCCACGCACAGCCCCCCGGAAGACAACTTCATGATGGCTCAGTTAATCGGAGCCTTCGCTTTCGAAGGCGGGCGCCAGTTGGTGGCGCGGATGCGCGACATCCAGGATGCCTCCCCGGTGAAACTCACCCAGCGGCAAATGGAATGCATCGTCCTGGTAGCAAAGGGAAAATCAGATTGGGAGATCGGGAAGATTCTTGGACTTTCCCCCGAGACTGTAGCGAGCTATATTAAAAGCGCTCGCGAGCGTTACGATGTCCCTGCGCGCATCCAGGTCGTGTTGCGCGCCTGTTTCGACGGCACGATTCCGCTCAGCGAGCTCTTCTAAGTCAATACCCCTAACAGGGGGTAAGCGCGCGAGCCGAGTCTCGTCCATTGAGTCCCCGAGGCAATCGCAGCCAGGGGAACACAATGTTTCAACACCTTACGGGCCGGCAGACGCGCTCCTGGCCACGCCTCTGCAACTCCATGTACGTTGACCGCAAGCGGGTGTTCATCGATTCGCTGAAGTGGGATATCCCGCACGAAGGCGGTCGCGAAATCGACCAATATGACACCGCGCAAGCCGACTATCTGATCCTCGCCGACCGGCTGACGGGCGAACATCGTGCCTCTGTCCGGCTACTCCCAACGACCGGTCCTCACATTCTCGGTGAGGTATTTCCCTATCTCTGCGACGGCGCGGTTCCTCGCGGGCTGCACATCATGGAGATTACCCGGTTCGTGCTGTCGCCGGATGTCCGGCGGCGCGAAAAGCAGGCGACGCGCAACATGCTCGGTCGTGCGATGATCGAGTTCGGCCAGAGCCAGGGCGTGGAGCAATTCACGGCCGTCTGCGAAATGGGCTTCCTGTCGCAGCTGCTTGCGTCCGGCTGGCAGATCGAGCCGCTCGGCATGCCGCAGGTCGTGGCCGGATCGACCATCGGCGCTGTCCTAATCCATCTCGACCAATCGAGCCTCGGGCGAACCTCGGACGCCTGGCAATACGCCGCCCCCGTTTTGACCACCGATCGCGAGATCACGAACCTAGCCGCCTGATTCACCGTCGAGGATCGATCGATGTTCATTCAGAACCACACCAATCTGCTGACCGCGCAACTGATGCAGGACGGTTACGTGATCGTCGAGGACGCCGCCGATGGGGCCACCATCGACGCCCTCAACGAGGATCTGACACCGCAGTTCGCCGCCGCGCCTTTCGGCGAGGGTGCGTTCTTCGGGCCAGAGACGAAGCGCCTGGGCAGGGTACTCGCGCGATCGCAGGCCGCAGCCGCACTCGTCCTCAACCGTACGATCTTCGCCGTCGTCGAGGATGTGCTCGGCGGGCATTGCGAAAGCCTGCAGCTCAGCCTTACCCAGGCGATCGAGGTCGGCTCGGGCGCGCCGGCGCAAGGTCCGCATCGCGATCACGACATGTGGCCAACGCCTAAAGGGTGCGGCGTCGAATATATGGTCAACGTGATGTGGGCGCTGGATGACTTCACGCCATCGAACGGCGCCACACGGATCTGGCCGGGCAGCAATCGCATGCCGCAGGACGAACCGCTGCTGCCCGAGGAGATGGCGATTCCGGCGGTCATGCCCCGGGGCTCGGCCTGCCTGTTCCTGGGCTCGACGATGCATTCGGGCGGCGAGAATCTCACCGAGCGGCCGCGCCGGGGCTTCCTCGCCAGCTATTGTCTGGGCTGGCTCAAGCCCTGGGAGAACCAGTGGCTCGCCTATCCGCCGGAAGTGGCGCGCGGCTTCAGCCCGGAACTGGCCGCGCTGGTCGGCTATCGCCAGCACCGGCCCAGCCTCGGCAACTACGAGGGTCAGTGCCCTTCGGTGCTGCTCGACCCATCGGAAACTCCGATGCGGCCGTTCGTCGATTGCCTGATGCCGGAACAGCACGAGATGGCTCGTCAGTACCGGGACATGCAGCTCGCGCGGCGTGCACCGTTCTAATGTCAGGTAATGTATTCGTAGTCAGGGACAACTAGGACGGTAATAACATAATTTTTACAACATGGCGTTGATGCGTCGGGGGGCGTTGAAGTTGTGGGGCAGAGTATCGTTGATTGTTTACGGATTGTTGAGCAGGAATTGGTCTTATTCGCCGCATTTTGGTTTATCGTGGGGGCAGCCGATGAACTTGCGGTGGATTTGGTCTGGCTGTGGCTGCGTCTATCAGGGCGCAGCCGCAGCCATTCCCTGCCGCGCGGGTACGAGAACCGCCCGCTCAGCGGGCGCTTCGCCGTGCTTGTGCCGGCGTGGAAGGAACCCGAGGTGATCGGCGAGATGATCGCCCATACCCTGCACGCCTGGCCGCAGCGGGCGATGACGCTGTACGTCGGTTGCTATTGCAATGACTTCGCGACGCTTGCCTCGGCCATGGCCGGGGCCGGCGCCGATCCGCGGGTGCGGCTGGTGGTACACGACCGCCCGGGGCCGACCACAAAGGCGGACTGCCTGAATCGACTGCACCGTGCGCTCATCGCGGACGAGCATCGCCAGGGCATCACCTACACCGGCGTCGTGTTCCACGATGCCGAGGACATGGTGCATCCGGCCGCGCTGTCGGCGATCGACCGGGCGCTCGAACGGTTCGACTTCGTTCAGCTGCCGGTCCGACCGGAGCCGCAGCGCTCGTCTCGCTGGGTGGCAGGGCACTATGCGGACGAGTTCACCGAAGCCCATGCCAAGACGCTGGTCGTACGCGCAGCGCTGACGGCGGCGATCCCGGCCGCTGGCGTCGGCTGCGGGCTGTCCCGCGCTGCGCTGGACCGCCTTGCCTCGCAGCGCGCGGGAGAGGGCGAAGCCGGCCCGTTCTCACGCGACAGCCTGACCGAGGATTACGAGCTTGGCCTACTGCTCTCGCGCTTCGGGGCGCGAAAATGCTTCCTGCGCGCGCGGGACAGCGGGGGGGAATTGGTTGCCACCCGCGCCTTCTTTCCGGTGACGCTCGCCCAGGCGGTTCGCCAGAAGACCCGGTGGATACACGGCATCGCGCTCCAAGGCTGGGATCGCCTGGGCTGGACGCGCCGTCCGGTCGACGTCTGGATGGAGCTGCGCGACCGTCGCGGTCCGTTGGCCGCAATCGTCCTTGCCGCCGCGTATCTGCTGATCGTCGTCGAGGGACTGCTGGAGGCGGCACGGCTTGGCGGGCTCGAAGCGACCACCGTTCGCTCACCGCTGGTCGGAACGATGATCGTGCTGTGTTTCGCCAGCTTTGCCTGGCGGGCCGCCTGGCGCTTCACCTTCA
>JBDSIY010000108.1:0-9390 GCA_039917735.1 Novosphingobium sp.
CATGTTCGGCCACCTCAAGATCAACCGGGCCATCGCCACCCGCTACGATCAACTCGCCGAAACCTTCCTCAGCATGGTCCACATCGCAACTGCCAGATACTGGCTCAAATTCGTCCACGCCGCCTAGCCTACAACATGAGCCGCCTGATCTTGCACGAGCGAAGGGCTGCGATGGGATAGGTGCGCCCGAAATCCGGAAACGCCGCCGGGAATGGGCGAATGAAGCCGCCACAGGCCATCATCTACGCCCAAAACGGCGACGCCGGCCCGACGCTCAGATCATCGAGTTGATGGAGGTGCCCCACCGGAGTAGTCCGTCGTGCCCAGAGCACGCTGCTATGATCTGGATTCCGCGCCCAGCTTCCAAGCATGCCAGCAGCGCAACAGAAGCGACTGTCGCGGCGCCGGGTGAGACGATCCATCCGACAGGGGCGACCTGCATTAGCAGGCGTGCCGAACACCGAAAGCAGAGGTGGAGCATTCAACCGTCACACACGCGAAACACCACGACATTACCTGCAACGGGCAGCAACTTTAAGGTGCTCCCGATGCCATTTGCAAATATCCCCAAGGCTCTCGCCGAGCAGTCGGCGGCGTGAGGATAGCCATAGTCAGCGACGCTTGGTTTCCACAGATCAACGGAGTCGGCCGTACATTGGCGGCGACCGTGGCCGAACTCGATTGCCGCGGATTTGAGGTCGAGCTGATCACCCCGCAAGGGTTCCTGACCGTGCCGATGCCGGGCTATGCCTCGATCCGGCTGGCGCTGGCGCCCCGCTTCGGCGCCCGCCGCACGCTCCACCGCTTCGCTCCCGACATCGTCCACATCGTCACCGAGGGTCCGATCGGGTGGAGCGCACGGGGTTGGTGCTTGTCCCGAGGCGTGCCGTTCACCAGCGCGTTCCACACCCGGTTTCCCGATTACGCCGAAGTCCGGACCGGTATCAGCGCCGAGCGCTTCTGGCCGCTGATGCGCTGCTTTCACGGGCCGAGCGGGGCGGTGCTGGTCGCCACTCCAAGCCTTGCGCGCGAGCTGGCAGAGCGCGGGATCGAACATGCGCGACCGTGGACGCGCGGCATCGACAATGGGCTGTTCCATCCGCGCCGCGATCCGCACCCGGCGCTCGCCGCGCTACCCCACCCGATCATGCTCAACGTTGGACGGGTGGCGGCCGAGAAAAACCTTGAAGCGTTCCTCGAACTGCCGGTCGCGGGTTCAAAGGTGATCGTAGGCGACGGTCCCGCGATGCGGAGCTTGCGCACACGCTTTCCCAATGCACATTTCCTTGGCCCGCTGGAGGGAGAGGAACTCGCCAGCGCTTACTGCGGGGCGGACTGCTTCGTCTTCCCTAGCCGCACCGACACCTTCGGCCTGGTGCTGCTCGAGGCGCTGGCCTGCGGCCTTCCTCTCGCCGCCTACCCGGTCGCCGGTCCGCTGGACATCGTCGGCGCGCAAGGCCGTGGGCCAGAGGGAGAATTGCCTCGCCCGATCGCCGCGCTGGACGAGGATCTCGCGAATGCGATTGCCCGCGCCGTGATGCTCGATCGTGACGATGCCGCCGATTTCTCGAGGCGGTTCACTTGGCAGCACGCGACGGACCTATTCGTCGACGCGCTCAGCTCCACGGCCGCACGCCGGCTCGCCGACGTTGTGAGCGATGCTGTGCAATCCTCGCGGTGAACATCTGCCTCGGCCAGCGGCTGTCTCTAAGTTGCAATGTGTCTGTCGCATTTGGCACTTTGCAACAGATTAGGGAACAGCATGGCCAGAACGATGAACACCGCCGGGGTAGCGACCGCCTATGCCCGCTGGGCCCCGGTTTACGACATGGTTTTCGGACCCGTTTTCGCCGAGGGCCGTGCCCAAGCTGCTTCTGTTGCCAATCGTATCGGCGGGCGCATCCTTGAAGTGGGCGTCGGCACCGGCATATCGCTCCCGTCCTACGCATCGACCAGCCGCGTGACGGGAATCGACATCTCCGAGCCGATGCTGGCCAAGGCGCGAGCCCGCGCCGCTCGCGAGCAGCTCAGCAACATTGAGTCGATCGAGATCGGCGATGCTGAGCGGCTCGACTTCGACGACGACAGTTTCGACGTCGTCGTCGCACAATATGTCATCACCGCTTGCCCGAATCCCGAGGGGGCCCTTGACGAGCTGATTCGCGTGGCGCGGCCGGGCGGGGAAATCGTCATTACCACCCGGGTCGGAGCCGAGGAGGGCATGCGCGGCTCGATCGAGAAGCTGCTGATGCCGGTAACGACGCGGCTTGGTTTCCGCACCGACTTTCCTTGGGCGCGGTACGAGGCCTGGGCGGCAGGCCGGGCGGACATCGCCCTGCTCGAGCGCCGGGCGCTGCCGCCGCTGGGCCACTTCGCACTCGTTCGCTACACCAAGCTGAAGGCGCAATGACGATGAAAGTGACGCATCCCACCGCGGGGTTTCGCGACCGACTGGCCGAACAGCGCTGGGACGACCATCGCTATTACCACCACAGCCTGATCAACCAAAGCCTGCACTTCGTCAGCGCTAGCGCCTTTATCTGCGCCTACATCGTCGTGTTCCACGATCCGGCGCTGGCTTCGCTCCTCGGCTGGCTGGTCGCGATGCTCAGCCGGCAATCGGGGCATTTCTTCTTCGAGCCCAAGGACTTCGACGAGGCCAATGGCGTGAGCCACGCCTACAAGGAAGAGGTCAAGGTCGGCTACAATCTGGCGCGCAAGTGGGTTTTCATGGCGCTGTGGGCGCTATGCCCGATCCCGCTGCTGATCGATCCGACCTTGTTCGGCACGCTCGAGCCCTATGAAGGCTTTGCCGGGTTCGCGCGATCGCTGGGCATCCTGTGGCTGGCGCTCGCCGCGGCAGGGCTGCTGTTCCGCACGCTGCAGCTGTGTTTCACGCGCGATCCGTGGACCGGGGTGACCTGGGCGGTGAAGATCATCACCGACCCGTTCCACGACATCAAGCTTTACCACAAGGCGCCGCTGCGGCTGCTGAAAGGCGAGCGTATCGACGCCAGCATCGCCCGCGCGGGTTGACGCCCTGGGGTGAGGAAGCGCTCAGTTCCGCCCCAGCCGGGTGCGCAGCGCCGCGCGCATCACCGAGCGGCGGATGTCCCGGTTGCTTTCGCCGCTGTTCCACCACCAGCCATCTTCCTGCATCGTCCGCGCGGCACGCACGAAGCGCGCAACTACCTCGGCGAAACGCGCGTCGTCATAATCCAGGCTGAAGATGATCCTGCCGGTGCCCACCCAGCTCAGCGCCAGTCCCTCGTTGCGGAGGTAATATTGGAGCATCCAATTGTAGCGCGATGGACGCGTGTAGGTGACCGTCCAGATCGTCGTCAGAGCTGCGACGCGCACCGGCAATCCGGCGTCTTGAAGGCTGGTGTTGAGGGTGCGCGCTCGCTCCGCCCAGCGCTCGTCCATGCCATCGTAGAGCGCCTCGATCTCAGGGCTGTCGAGCCGCCGCAGAAAGGCGTTGGCGGCGGCAATGACATAGGGATGCGCGTTGAACGTGCCCCGCGCGAAGCAGATATCGACCGGCCGCTGTTCGTTGAAGCGGCGCATCAGCTCGGCACGCCCGCACAGCACCCCGATCGGCAGTCCGCCGCCGAGCGTCTTGCCATAGGTCACCAGATCGGGCCGCACGCCGAAATATTCGCCGGCCCCGCGCTTCGCCAGGCGGAAGCCGGTGAACACCTCGTCGAGGATCAGCACGATGCCGGCCTCGCGGCAGGTCTCCGCCAGCGCCCGCAGCCACTCGCCGTAGGCGGCCTGGTCGAGGACAGCGGCGCGTGCGCTGTCAACCAGGTGGCTGTCGGCGGGGGCCGGCGCGTTGGGGTGAAGCGCCTGCAGCGGGTTGACGAGCACGCAAGCGATGTCACGCCGGCGCGCGAGCACGGCGAGCGTCCGCTCCGACATCTCGGCCAAGGTCAGCGTGCGATCGGCGGGGACTGGGTTGCCGATGCCCGGCTGCACATCGCCCCACCAGCCGTGATAAGCGCCGGCGAAGCGTACCATGCGCGCGCGCCCGGTATGGTACTGGGCCAAGCGCACCGCCTGCATCACCGCTTCGGTGCCGGACATGTGGAACGAAACCTCATCCATGCCCGAAAGCGCCGCCAGCCGCGCGACCGTGTCGGCGAGCAGCGGGTGATATTGCCCGAGCACCGGCCCGAGTTCGCCGGCGGCGGCCGCTCCCTCGGCGATCGTTTGTTTGTAGAACTCATGACCGAACAGATTGACGCCGTAGGAACCGGTCAGGTCGAGCAGCGCATTTCCGTCAAGATCGTGAAGCACCGGTCCATCCGAGCTGGCGACGAAGGCGCCGACCGGCAGCGCCTCGCGCACGACGCGGCTGAACGGATATGGCACGCGGTAGCGGCTGGTGAACTGCAGGTCGGCCAGATGGACGCGGGTCTC
Organism: Novosphingobium sp.; assembly: GCA_039917735.1. Lineage (GTDB taxonomy): Bacteria > Pseudomonadota > Alphaproteobacteria > Sphingomonadales > Sphingomonadaceae > Novosphingobium. Next base: position 4,423 of record JBDSIY010000108.1, read on the forward strand.
GGCGGTCAGTGCCAGCGTCTTCTCGCGCTGCTTGAACGAGGCGGAGAGCCGCGCGAAGCCAGACTCCCGCTGCGCCGCGATGACCTCTGGGGGGGCATCGGCGCGGAAGAACGCTGCCCCGTCGTACTCGTGGTTGGGGACGAGGCCGGCGAGCCGTTTAGCCACGCGGGCATGTCCCGTGAGGCCGGGGTGTTTGGCGCGCGAAAGCGCAAGGCGTGCGGGCACGCATTTTACGGCGACCGCGCCCAGCAGCGCTCCGGAAAGCAACAGAAGCCGTTGAACCATTGCGCCCGCCGCTATGACGATGGGGTGACAATCGCGTGACAGCCCGCCGCCGAACACTGCCGCAGGCGCTAAACTTCCTCGTCACCAACCGCCTGCCGCGCCGCCTGGCGACGCGGGTCATCGGCCGAATCAGCAAGGTTGAGGCATGGCCGGTCGCGCCGCTGGCTCTGCTCGCTTGGAAATCGTTCTGCGATGTCGACCTGTCCGACGCCGCCGAACCGCGGTTCCGTTCGCTGCATCAGGGATTCACCCGCGCCCTGCGACCTGGCGCGCGGAGCTTCGATTCCGATCCCGGCGTGCTCTGCTCGCCCTGCGACGCGATCCTCGGCGCGCATGGCGTGATCGTGAGCGGGCGGATGCTGCAGGTGAAGGGCATGCCTTACACGCTCGGCGAACTGGCGGGTGAGGAGATTGCCTCGCGGATGGAGGGCGGCTTCTTCGCGACACTGCGCCTTACCGCCGGCATGTATCACCGCTTCCACGCGCCCGCCGATCTAACCATTGAGGCGGTCACGCATATCCCCGGAGATTGCTGGAACGTAAACCCTCCCGCGCTCGCTCGGGTCGCCGCTCTTTATTGCCGCAACGAGCGCGCGACGATCTCTGCGCGCCTTGCCGACGGCAGCCCGCTGCTGCTGGTGCCGGTCGCCGCGGTCCTGGTCGCCGGCATCCGCCTTCATGCGCTCGGCCTGCTGCGTGGTGGCGCTTCGTTCGCAACGCTTGCTCTCACCGTCCGCAAGGGCGACGAACTCGGCTGGTTCGAACATGGCTCGACCATCGTGCTGCTCGCGCCGCCAGGTTACGGCAAAGTGTCCGGAACGGCCGAGGACGACCCCATTCGCGCCGGCCAGCCATTGCTGCATCGCGCATAAGAAGGTCGCTCGCGACGAGGCGCCCCCGCACTTCGCCGCGAGCGCGCCGCGCCTCAGAACCCGCGGCGCAGCGTGACGAACGGTGCTGTCAGTCGGACGGCAACTTGTCTCCGATTGACGCGCCTCTCGCCGGAAGGGCAGGAATTCAGGCCATCCGCGACTGCCACTCGGCCAAGGCGGCAAAGCGGCGGGTCTTGTAGGTCTGGCGATCGACGAGGTGGCGTTCTGCGTTGAAGTGGTTGTGCATGCTGGCGTGGACGGAGGCGAACTTTTGGAGGGTCTTCATCTGCCGGAACCGAAGCATCGCCCGCTCTCGTCGTCGGAATGGCAAGTGGCTGTTCTCGGCCCGGTTGTTGAGCCAGCGGCCCATTGCGCGACGGTCCAGATTGCCGAGTTCACGCATCGCGGCGGGATAGGATCGCAGCCCGTCGGTGACGATTACCTCGGGCCGGCCATGGCGCTTCAGCGCCTTCTTCATGAAGGCCAGAGCCGCGGATTTGTCCCGTTTCTTCGTGATGAAGCTCTCGAGGATCTCGCCCTCGTGATCAACGGCGCGCCACAAATACACCATATCGCCGTTCAACTTGACGTACATCTCGTCGAGGTGCCAGCGCCACTGGCGAAAGCTCCGCATGCGGTTCACCCGCTGGCGGCGGATGTCAGCGGCGAACATGGGACCGAAGCGATTCCACCAGAGCCGCACCGTCTCGTGGCACAGGTCGATGCCGCGCTCGAACAGCAGGTCTTCCACGTTCCGCAGGCTCAGCGGGAACCGGATGTACATCATCACCACCAAGCGGATCACCTCGGGCGACGAGCGAAAATAGCGGAAGGGGCTGGCGGGCTTACGCGGACGGGGCATGGGTGCGGCTGATAGCGCCGGCGCCGCCTGCTCGCCAGACGGTGCATTTGCTTTGACACTGCCGCAAGATGCTCAAGTCCGCCGACCTGCCATGCGAGTGGGACAAGCAGCTGCAGCTACTGGGTTCACCAAGTTGGGCCTGATCTCCAGCGCGAACCTTCTGGCGGCGCTTCGGCGCCGCCGCTCATTTCATCCCCGGCGCCCGAGCAGCCCTTCGCGTGCAAAGACTCACGCACTCGATTCCGGACCTCGCACTCAGCCGCAAACGGCGCCGAACTGCGCCACTTTCCGCGAGAGAAAAAATCCTTCTATATCAATGACTTATGCATGGCGGAGACGGAGTCCGCCAAACTACCATCCGGCGGCGTTCGCATCCAACCCGAAAAACGGCTAAAATAGGGACGTTTAGCAAAGAACGGCATCCCTGAGCGTCCCAAGACGTTCGCTTGCGTTCCCATAAAACCGCGCTACTATCGGGGAGCGGATTTGGGAACGGAGACGGCCGAATGCCCCGGAAGCTCAACAATGCCCTGACACCCTTGGCGGTGAAGAATGCCAAGCCGGGTCGCCATGCCGATGGCGGCGGGCTGCACTTGCTGGTCAAGGAAAGCGGAGCGCGATCGTGGGTCTATCGCTTCATGCTCAATGGCAATTCGCGTGACGTTGGGCTTGGCCCGGCTGGTGCGAATGGAATTACGCTGGCGGCTGCGCGGGACGCTGCATCGGCGCTGCGGCTCAAAGTGAAGGCGGGGACCGATCCCCTAGCGCAGCGCCATAGGGAGGCCGCTGAGGCGCTGGCGGCAACTCAGGCCGCAAAGGTTGCGGGGATCACGTTCAAGGCCGTTGCCGAGGCCTATATCGCCACCAATGAGGGCAGCTGGCGCAATGACAAGCATCGCCAGCAATGGCGCAACACGCTGGCCAGCTACGTCTATCCGGTGATCGGCGACTTGCCGGTTGCGGAGGTGGACACTGCCCACGTTCTGCAAATCCTTGAGCCGATCTGGACGGACAAAGCCGAAACCGCCAGCCGAGTGCGCGGCCGGATGGAAACGATCCTCGATGCGGCCAAGGCTCGGGGCTATCGGGCGGGCGAGAACCCGGCCCGCTGGCGTGGCCACATCGCGCAAATTCTTCCGGCACGTTCACGGCTTACGCGCGGCCACCACAAGGCGCTGCCCTATGGGACGCTGCCTGCGTTCATGGTGGCGCTGCGCGAGCGGGTGGCGGTTGCGGCGCTGGCGCTGGAGTTTACGATATTGACCGCCGCACGTTCGGGCGAAGTGCTTGGCGCGACCTGGGCAGAGGTCGATTTGGAAAAGTCCGTCTGGACCGTGCCCGCCAGCCGCATGAAGGCGGCGAAAGAACATCGCGTGCCGTTGTCGCCGCGCGCCGTCGCCATTGTCGAAAGCCTCAAACCGTTGGGGAGCAAATGGCTGTTCCCCGGCAAAAAGGAGAACATGCTGTCGGGCATGGCGATGGCGATGCTGCTACGCCGGATGAAGGTTGACGCCACGCCGCACGGCTTCCGCTCGGCCTTCCGCGATTGGGCGGCAGAGTGCACCGGCTATGCCCATGAGGTTGCCGAAATGGCCCTGGCCCATACCATCGAAAACAAGGTGGAGCGGGCCTATCGGCGCGGCGACCTGTTCGACAAGCGGCGCCGGCTCATGGACGATTGGGCCACCTATTGCGGCAGCGACGGCGCGGCTGGTGCCAACGTGACGCCGATACGGGGCGCGGCATGAGCAAGCGTCCCGACAAGCTGGGTGGCTCACCCGGCAACGTCGTTCCCTTTCCCCAGCCGCTGCCCCGCTTGCGCGCGGACGTGCCACCCTTCGACCCGACCAATCCGGCTCACTTACGAGCATGGGAGTCGATCTTTGACTTTGGCCGGGCAAGCAAGAAATGGGAATCCCACGATGGGTGAAGTGCTATCGCCGCTTGAATTGGAGTTGGCTGCCTACAGTCCGCTAGAGCTGGCAGAGCTGAGCGACACGATTAGAGTTTTGCTTGATTCCGCGAGTGAAGGCACGGCCGGCTTTCTTGCGGCGCGCGCCAGAATTGACTCGGCGCTCAATCATGCGATTGCGCGGCGGCTGGAGGCCGAACGCCGTGCCAGCCGGGGTGCGACCATCATCCCGTTTCGAGTGCGATAGCATGAGCGAGGCCGATGCCATCGTCCTGCCCTTCGCCGTAAGCGACCGCTGGTATACCGTTGCGCGCCGCGTTGGGCATGATGAGCGCCGCCATTGGTGCGCCAGTCGGGCCGATGCTCTTGTGATTGCTGGATGGCAACGGGAAGCCTTCGAACAAATGGCCTTCGCTGAGCGAGTTGAAGCGATGCTCGCGCGCTTGCCTCCCATCCAACGCGCCAAGGCACTTGAGAAGTTGAGGGGACTCGCAGAGCATAAATAGGCCCCGGCTGGGGATTGCCGCCAAACGTCAGTGGCCAGCAATCGACCGAAGGAGCAATATCTGCGTGGGGATAGGCCGGCCAGCCGACAAGCGCGCATCCCACGCGCTTCCCCACCTCACCTTGGGAGCCGCGAGGGAGGCGGTATGGGCGACAAGCCAGATTTTCGGAAGCCGACCGAGGCCGAACATGCCGAGGCCACGCGACAAACCCGGCAGGGTCGTTATGCGCGCCAGCGTTCGGCTGGTGGGCGGGTCGCGGCGCTGGACAAATTGCACGCCCAGTTGGTCGATGATGCTCAGCTATACGAAAGCGATGATTTGCAGGATCAGCGCGATGCGGTCGCCCACGCATTGCTTGCGGTTGGGGACTTTTTGAAAGCGCAGGGCTTCGCCAACGTGACACTCGGCCCCTTGATGCGGCCCGTTGCCGCTCTGACAGAGCGCGAAAACAATTCACTCGATTTGATGTTTGCTCAGCGCGCGAGAGGCGGACACCCCAGGGGGACACTCGCGCACCATGAACGCTCCGGC
>JBDSIY010000109.1:0-17075 GCA_039917735.1 Novosphingobium sp.
CTCACAGCTCCTGCAGCTCCTTGGTCAGATGCTCGGCCATCTTCTTGGCGTCTCCGAACAGCATCTGCGTGTTTTCATTATAGTAGATGGGGTTTTCGATGCCCGCGAATCCGGCGCTCATGCCGCGCTTGACCACCATCACCGACTTGGCCCGGTCGGCCTCGATGATCGGCATGCCGGCGATCGCCGAATTGGGATCGTCGCGCGCGGCGGGATTTACCGTGTCGTTCGCGCCGATCACCAGCGCCACGTCGATCTGCGGCATCTCCGGGTTGATGTCTTCCAGCTCGATCAGCTTGTCGTAGGGGACATCCGCCTCGGCGAGCAGCACGTTCATGTGCCCGGGCATGCGGCCGGCCACCGGGTGGATGGCGAACTTGACGTCGATCCCCAGCTCCTCGAGGTGCTCGTAGAGCTCGGCGACGCGATGCTGGGCCTGCGCCACGGCCATGCCATAGCCCGGGATGATCACCACCGAACTCGCCATCTCGAGCATCGGTGCCGCCTCCTCGGCGGTCATCGAACGCACTGGCCGCTCTTCGATCGCGCCGGTGCTGCTGGGTGCGACCTGCCCGAAGCCGCCGAACAGCACGTTGGTGAAGCTGCGGTTCATCGCCTTGCACATGATCAGCGCCAGGATGAAGCCGGAGGAGCCGTCGAGCGCGCCGACGATGATCAGCAGCTTGTTGCCGAGCGCGAAGCCCATCGCGCTGGCGGCGAGGCCGGCGTATGAGTTGAGCAGCGCGATCACCGTCGGCATGTCGGCGCCGCCGATCGGGATGACGAGCAAGACTCCGAACAGCAGCGAGAGCGCGATAAACGCCGGGAACAGCGTCGAATCGCCTGGGCTGAAGATCAACGCCCCGGCGCAGCCGATCGCGGCGACGAACACCAGCAGGTTCAAGACCTGCTGCATCGGGAACATGATCGGCCGCGTCGGCATGATCTCCTGCAGCTTGGCGAAGGCGATCACGCTGGCGGTGCAGGTGAGAAAGCCGAGCAGGATCTCGAACATCAGCGCCCACATCACGAAGCTGCCGGGCGGCTGCGCCGCGTGGAGCTTGTAGAATTCGGCCGCGCCGATCAGCCCGACCGCGAGCGCGCCGAAGGCGTGGCTGATCGCGGTGCGCTGCGGGATCGCGGTCATCGGCATCAGATAGGCCATCGGCGCGCCGATGGCGGTGCCGATGACGACGGCGATCAGGATCAGCTCGTAATTGACGACCTCGTGGTGGATCAGCGTGCCGACCACCGCCAGCAGCATGCCGATCTCCCCGGCGCGGACGCCGCGACGGGCTGTCTTGGGGCTGTTCATCCACATCAGGGCGAGGATGAACAGCGCCGAAGCGATGAGATAGGCGGCCTGGGTCAGCAGCTGCGCGTCCATCTCACTTTTCCTTCCTGCGGAACATCTTGAGCATCCGGTCGGTGATCAGGAAGCCGGAGACGGCGTTGATGGTCGCGGCCAGCACGGCGATGAAGCCGAGCGTCTTGCCCAGCGTCGTCGCGCCTTCCTCGCCGGTGATCATGATCGCGCCGACCACCACCACCGCGGCGATGGCGTTGGTCAGGCTCATCAGCGGCGAGTGCAGCAGCGGCGAGACCCGCTTGATCAGCTGGAAGCCAAGGAACGCGGCGAGCATGAAGACGAACAGCATGTCCGTGGTCGAGTTTGCTGCCTCATGCATGTCGATCCCCTCCCAATTATGCCTGGCCGGCGAGCAACCGCGCGCTGACCAGCCTGCCGCCCTGGGTCAGGCGGACCGCTTTGGTGATCTCGTCGTCGTCGGGCAGCACCGGCCGGCCCGCATCCTTGCTCCAGAAGGCGGCGAGGAAGTTGTAGAGGTTGCGCGCGAACAGCGCCGACGAATCGGCGGCCAGCAGCGAGGGGACGTTGCGGTGGCCGACGATGCGGACATTGTGCCGCTCGACGATCTCGCCGGCAATCGCACCCTCGACGTTGCCGCCCTGCTCGACCGCGAGATCGACGATCACGCTGCCTGCCCGCATCGTCGCCAGCTGTGCGTCACTGATCAGGCGCGGTGCCGGCTTGCCGGGGATCAGCGCGGTGGTGATGACGATGTCCTGCTTGGCGAGGTGTGACGAGACCAGCTCGGCCTGCGCCTGCTGGTATTCCGCCGACATTTCACTGGCATAACCGCCGGCGCCTTCGCCTTCGATGCCGGCGACGCTCTCGACGAACACCGGCTTGGCGCCGAGCGACTGAATCTGCTCCTTGGTGGCCGAGCGCACGTCGGTGGCGCTGACCTGCGCGCCGAGCCGCCGCGCGGTGGCGATCGCCTGCAGCCCGGCAACGCCGACGCCCATCACGAAGACGCGGGCGGCGGCGATCGTGCCGGCCGCCGTCATCATCATCGGCAGCGCCCGGCCGAACTCGGTAGCGGCATCGAGCACCGCGCGGTAGCCGGCTAGGTTGGATTGCGAGGACAGCGTGTCCATCGACTGCGCCTTGGTGATGCGCGGCATGAACTCCATCGCCAGCGCCTCGACGCCGAGCGCGGCATAGGCATCGACCTTCCCCCGCTCGCCAAACGGGTCGAGATTGCCGACGATCCAGGTTCCCGGTCCAATCCCGGCGATCGTGTCCACTTCGGGGCCGGTCACGCACAGCAGGATGTCGGCGTCGCGCACAACCTCGGCGCGATCAGCGATGGTGGCGCCGGCGCCTTCGTAGTCGGCATCGGCGATCCATGACGTCGTGCCGGCTCCCGCCTCGACGGATAGCGAGCACCCCAAAGCGATGAACTTCTTCACCGTTTCAGCCGTCGCCGCCACCCGGCGCTCGTCCGGCGCCAACTCCTTCAACACGCCGATCTTCATGGCATCCCCCAAAATCGAGCCGAGGCCTTATGCTGCGTTGCCGATGCTGTTGCGCGATTGTCGTCGTCGCCCGGCCGGCCGGCTGCGTCTTTTGCCCTTTGCTAGGCTCGCGCCTACCGGCCTCAATCATCCCGCGAACGACTACAAAGGCCGGCCGCGGGGGCCAGAGGCCTTGTGGTCGAGCCGCCGAATGACTCGCATCCTCTACTCCCTTATGAGGGCTGAATTCCGATCATAAGATTGTCGATAATCCGCCGCTTCATCGGCGCGACCCAGTCGCGTTCCAGCGACTCGTCCAGCAGCCCCGCTTCCTTGAGCTCGTCGCACAGCTTCATCTGGTGGCCGATGTCGAACAGATCATATTGCGCGGAGAACTTGCCGTCGCCGCCATAGGTGATGAAACTCACCCCCTCGGTCTCGTAGAAACTGCCGTCGGGGCGTTTGCCCGGCCCCCGGTTGACCCAGCGACTGAGGATGCTGTTGCCGTTGACCGCGAAGTCGGTGATCGGGAAGCTCCAACCCGCCCAGCCCGAGCCGACGTCCATGTCGCGCCCATAGTGCGTTGCCCGGATCTCCTCGCGACTGCGCGCGAATACCGGCATCGCTCCTCCGTAGGGACAGTAGTAGGTCGCGTCCTCGTGATAGAACTTATCGGCGATCCACGCCCATGTGTTGCGCTTCTCGGCCTCGACGAAGGCTTCGCGCAGCCCCAGAATGGCTGCCTCGACCTCTTCGCGCGGGTACGACATCTAATTCTCCCATAGCCTCGCCGCGCCCTTGCCCGGTGCGACATAAATTGCGTATTGCGTTCTAAACGACGGTGCTTCACTACGCAAATGAAAGTTTATGTGCGACTGGATGCACGATATGCGTGATACCGACAATCTGACTCCGGACAACCTGATGGATCGGGCGCGTGCCGGGACGGGGCTGGCCGACTTCGGACCCGACCACTTCCTCGAACCGCTGACGGTGCTGACCCGCGCGATGCGCGACGAAGCGCAACTCAACGCGCAAGGTCTCGCCACCCACTCGGCGCGGCTCGTCAATGCGCTCGAGAATCGCCTGCGGCGGATCGAGCTCCTGAAGCGCCATCCAGAGATCTGCGAGGAAGAGGTCGACGTGGGCGTGGTTATCGTCGGCCTCCCGCGCACGGGCAGCACCATGCTGCAACGGCTGTTGGCGGCTTCACCCAAGGCCACCGCGACGCTGTGGTGGGAGACGATCTATCCGCTGCCTCGCGGACAGGCGAATGCCGCTGACGTTGCCGAGCGCAAGGCCGATGCCGAGGCCCTGGCGCGGCAGCTGGTCGATTCGTCGGCCGGGTTCGAGGCGATCCATCCGCTGGACGCGCATGCCTACGACGAGGAGCTGTCGCTGATCGAGCAGTCATTCGTCTCCAACAATCCCGAATCGATGCTCTACCTCCCGAGTTACGGTAAGTGGCTGCTCGATGCCGACCAGCGCCCGGCCTATGCCGAGCTGCTCGAATGGCTTCGCATCCTGCAATGGCAAGACCCGGCGCGGCGCGGTAGCAAGTGGGTGCTCAAGTGCCCGCACCATTTGACCGCGGTGCAGACCGTGCTCGATGTCTTTCCCAACGCGGTCATGGCGATGACGCATCGCCGGGTCGAGCATGTCATGGGCAGCTGGTACTCGATGGTGGGGTCGCTCACCGGCGGAAATACCGATGCGGATCTCGCCAAGGAGCAGGCGGCGCATTGGACTGCGCGGTTGCGGCGCAACCTCGTCGATATGTTGGCGGCGCGCGAGGACGCGGAGAAACGCTTCGTCGACGTTCACTATCGCAGCCTGCTTGAGGACCCCCTGGGCAACGCCCGAGCGGTGTTCGAAGCGGCCGGCATCACCCCCGACGCCGCCGACGAAGCGGCCTGGTCGCGCTGGCTGGCTGGCAACAAGCGCGACAACCGACCCTCGCACAAATACGATGTCGCCGATTTCGGCATCGACGCCGACTCGCTGGCCGGCGACTTCGCGTTCTACTCGGAACGCTTCGACCCCACGGGTGGAAAGTAGAGCGCTGGCGATGGAAATCGTCGGCGAGGACGCAGCCTATCTAACGGGAAACGTTGCTCCGGTGGCGAGCTCGATCCTGGTCAGCACCTCGCGCTTCCTCAACAACCCCAGGTTCCGCGACGTCTATGCGCAGATGGGCCTCAAGCGCGATGGCCACGATCTTCCGCCCGCCTACCTGATCCCCGAGTTGAACCGCGCCCTCGCCGAGGAGACCGACATGGAGCGCATGCTCCAGTTGCTTGAGGCGGAGCGGCAACGGCTGCCCGAGTTTGCGGCGTGGCTCGACGAGCGCTTCGTGTCGGACTGGTCTGCCACGGATCTGTCTGGTTGCGAGGAAGGCACTGTCGGCGCCCGCATCCGCCAATTCCTCGCCGAAAGCGGGTTCGAAATCGACTTCATGTTCCGTGGTCCGCCAGCCGATGATTACGCCTACTTGAACAAGCGGCGCGTCCAGAACCACGACATTGAGCACATGCTCACCGGGCTCGACACCAGCCAGGTCGGCGAAATCGCGTTGATCGTCGCCAATGCCGTGGCGATCTTCGACTACTTCACCCCCGAGTTCGCCAGCCAGCTTTCGTTCCAGCCGATGTTCCTCGCCTCGACCAGCCTGATGCGCATGGCTTGCCATTATCCGGACGCCGTGCCGGCGATGCTGGAGGGGTTCGCTGTTGGACACGCGGTCGGCCGTCGACAGGCCCGTCCGCTGTTCATGATTCGCTGGGAGGACTGGATCGACGTTCCCTGCGCGGAGGCGCGAACGCAACTGGGCTTCGTAGCAGCGCCGGCCGAGGACCACTGGGGTTGGGTCGAGGCCGTCGCGCGCGGCTGACCCTGATCGGAGAGGATGAAATGTTTGAAGTTGCCGACTGGCTGGCGATCCAGAAGCTGCTGCACTGCTATCCCCGATACCTCGACGGCGGCGACCTTGAAGGTCTCGGTCGCCTGTTCGCGGATGCCGCCGTGCATTTCGAGAGCCTCGACCAGCCGATCGTCGCCGACCCGGCGGCGGTGACGAAAATGTTTACCGACTTCGTGCGGCTCTACGATGGCGTGCCGCGCACCCGGCACCTGATCTGCAACGTCATCGTCGAGCCCGAATCATCGCACAGGGCGCGCGCCACGAGCACGGTCCTGGTGGTCCAAGGGACCCCCGATCTGCCGTTGCAACCGATCATCACAGGCGACTATCGCGACGTGTTCGAGAAGGTCGACGGCACCTGGCGCTACGCCGAGCGGTGGATCACCAACGACCTGTTCGGCAATTTGTCGGCCCACGGCAAGTATGAGATCGGCAATTGACGAAAGGCGACTGAGACGAGCGATGGGGGGCGGCCCCGGCCCCCTATCTCCTACGCCGGAAGCGAGGCAATGTTCAGGCTGGCACGGACCGATCCCGACCAAATTCTCGGCATGTTCCGCGATACGGTGCGGCGCGTCGTCGATGAAGAGCTGGTCGCCCATCGCGCCGCTATCGAAGCGGCGGGCCAGGCACCCCGCCAATTCTGGACCACGGCCGGAGTGGCGGGGATGCTGTGCCCGGGCGTGCCGGAAGAGTTCGGCGGCCTGGGCCTCGATTTCCGCTTCAACGCCGTGGTGCTGGAGGAGCGAGCCTATGCGGGGTTTGCAACCGGCACCGCGATTCACTCCGACATCGTGCCCGACTATATTGTGAACTACGGGTCGAACGAGCAGAGGGATCGCTATCTTCCGCGAATGGTGTCCGGCGAGTGGATCGGTGCAATCGCAATGACCGAGCCCGACGCGGGTTCGGACCTCAAGGCAATCCGCACCACCGCCCGCCGCGATGGATCGCACTTCGTGCTCAACGGCGCCAAGACCTATATCACCAACGGCATGTCCGCCGATGTCGTCATCGTCGTGGCTCGGACCAACGACAATGCCGGTTCGCGCGGCATCTCGCTGCTGATTGTCGATGGGAACACTCCCGGGTTTGAGCGCGGACGCGCTCTGGACAAGATCGGCCAGCATTCCAGCGACACGGCCGAGCTGTCGTTCCGCGACGCGCGTGTGCCGATCGACAATCTGCTCGGAGAGGATGGCCGGGGCTTTGCCTATCTGCTGGCGCAGCTGCCGCAGGAGCGGCTGAGCATCGCGATCGAGGCCCAGGCCGCCAGCCATCGCGCATTCGACGAAGCGCTGGCCTTCACGCGGGACCGGCGAGCCTTTGGCAAAGCCATTCTCGATTTCCAGAATACCCGCTTCCAGCTGGCCAGCATCAGCACCGAACTCCAGGTCGGCTGGGCCCATCTCGACTGGGCGGTCGCGCGCCATTGCGAGGGCCGTCTGACAAGTGACGAGGCTTCCGCGGCCAAACTCTGGCACACCGAAATGCAGGGCCGTGTCACCGATGCCGCGCTGCAGCTGTTCGGCGGCGCGGGCTATATGAACGAGTATCTGATCGCGCAGCTCTATCGCGATGCGCGGGTCAGCCGCATCTACGGCGGGACGTCCGAAATCATGCGCGAGGTGATTGGACGGTCCCTCTAGGTCGGCCCGGGAAGCGTTGGCATTCACCATAGCGCCAGGCGCGCATACGTCAGGCCAGGTAGCCGCCATCGGCGGTCAGCACCGACCCGTTGACGTAAAGCGCCTCGTCCGAGCACAGCCACACGGCCGCGCGCGCGATATCGACCGGTGTAGCGAATCGGCCGAGCGGAATCGGCGCGAGCAGCGCTTCCTTGAACTCCGCCGAATTGATCACCTTGGAATTGAGCGGCGTATCGACAATCCCCGGCGAGATCGCGTTGCAGCGGATGCCGCGGCTGCCATACTCCTTGGCTATCGTCCGGGTCAGGCCGAGCACGCCATGCTTGGCTGCGGTGTACGGCGCAGTGCGGGGATAGCTGATGTGCGCCTGGAGGGACGTGCTGTTGACGATGGCGCCGTAGCCTTGCTCGACCATCAGCGGCAACTCGGCCTGCAGGCAATGGAAAACGCCGTCGAGGTCGACCGCGAGCACCCGCCGCCAAACCTCCAGCGGCAGCAGATGCGTCTCTGGCAACGGCGAATCGCCAAGCACCGTGACCTCGGTAATCCCGGCGTTGTTGAAGGCGCAGTCTAGCCGGCCCAGGCGTTCGCGGACCGTCGCCATCATCGCGCCGACCGAAGACGAGACGGCGACATCCACCTCAAGCGCGATCGAACCTTCCAGCTCTGCGGCCACGGCGCTCGCGGCGGTGAGATTACGGTCTGCGACGACCACCTTTGCCCCTTCCGCGGCGAACTGCCGGCAGGCGGCAGCGCCGATACCGCTGCCGCCGCCAGTGACCAGCACGACCTTGCCGTCGAAACGCGATGCCATAATCCCTCCTAGCGCCCAGCGGCGTCCCACATACGCGCCCGGTGATCGATGTTGAAATGGCCGCCGTCGCGGCCCGGTCCAAGGCAACTCCACGCCTTAGCGCCTCGGAGAATGGCCGTCGGCGCCGGCGACGAGCACATCGTCTGCCGGCATCGCGGCGCTCCCGCGCTCGGATAGTCAAGCCCCATCCCGCTTCTCTCCGTACGGCCGGTCATCGGCGGGCGATCTGACGTTGATCGACGGCAAGGCCCCCAGGAGTGCGATGCTGCCAACCCAAGCGAGCGCCGGCCCGACCCGAACTGCCACTTTCTACGCAAATCGTCAATCCCTTCGCTATAATGTAACTATTTCCGAAATTTCTGCCTTGCTTTTTTCGGCAATCACCGCAAAAGGCGGCGTGGACGGTATAACGCGCAATGCGCCGTACCTTTGAGGGAGAGAGATCATGACGATGCGTAGCGCACTGCTGGCGTGCTCGGGTTTGGCAGCCTTGGCGCCGACGCTGGCCTGGGGACAGGCTGCCGCTGAAACGCCTCCGGCCGCGAATGCGGCAGAGGAGAAGAGCAGCGGCATCAAAGACATTGTCGTGACGGCCCGGCGCACGGAGGAAAGCGCGCAGTCCGTCCCGGTTTCGGTGACCGCGATCGGCGCCGCCGAACTCGAGGCCCTGGATATCAAGGGTTTCGCCGACATCGGCAAGACCGTTCCCAACCTGGATGTGCAGCGCCAGTTCGGTTCGGCCAGCGCCCCGCAATATTTCCTTCGCGGCGTATCCACCGGAACTCTGAAGTTCGAGGCCGACGCGGGCATCGGCTTGTACATCGATGGCATTTACCTCGGCAGGCCCGCCGGCACCGCCTTCGATCTCGCCGATATCGAGCGGGTTGAAGCGCTGCGCGGACCGCAAGGCACGCTGTTCGGGCGGAACTCAACTGGCGGCGCGATCAACTTCATTACTTCGGCGCCAAGCGGTGAGTTCGGGGTCAAAGCCCAAGCCACGCTGGGCAACTATGCCCGCCGCAAGGGCCAGATCACCGTCAACCTTCCGGCATTGGGGCCGATCACCGCGCGCATATCCTATCTTCACGACGAAAATCGCGGTTATGTGAGGAATCTGACGCCCGGCCGCACGTTCAGCTTCGTGCAGCCGTTCGGGACCGTAAAGTCCGCCAAGACTTTCGGCGCGGAGAACACCGACGCGGTCTCGGCCGCGGTCCGTCTCGACCTCGGCGCCTTCAAGGCCGACTACAAGTTCGACTACACCGACAAGGTCAGCACCCAACTCGGAGCGCAGCTGCTCGGCTACGACCCCGGCTACGCTGCCGGGGTCGGCAATCCGCCCTTCTACACCGCGCCGCCAAGCATCTACGTACCGCCATCGACCCGTCGCCAAAGCGCCTTGGCGCTGGATTTCACCACCGCGTCCCACCTTAAGATTCAGGGGCACAGCCTGACGCTGACCTACGACGTCAGCGACGCGATCACGCTCAAGAGCATTAGCGGCTACCGCAAGCTCGATGAGTTCGTGGGCGGCAACGATATCGATGGTGGCGCCTATATCGTCGGCGGGCTGCCCTTCACCAACATTTCTTCGATCGAAGATCGCCATCAGAAGCAGTTCACCGAGGAAGTTCAGGTGCTTGGCAACCTCGGCAAGATCGACTTCGTACTTGGCGGCTTTTACTTCCGCGAGACCGGCAGAGACAACAATCCGGTCTTCATTGGCGTGCTGTTCCCGCCAACGACGATCACCCCGCGGACGACGCCCACCAACGGCAATACGATCCCCGTCTTCCCGGTCCCAAGCGATTACCTCGCCGGCGCCGATACGTCGATCCGCAACAAGTCCATCGCCGGCTACGCACATGCCGCCTACAAGGCCGACCACTTCGAGCTAGCCGGCGGCGTGCGATACACCAAAGACGATCGTCGCGAGATTGTTAGAGCGGCCGGCCTGGTTCCCGCCTTCCTTCCAGCCGGGACCTACAACGCCAGCTTCGATCATTGGGACTTCGACGCCACCGCCACCTACGTCGCGAACCGCGACGTGCGGGCCTATCTCCGCTTCGCGACCGGCTACCTTTCAGGCGGCGTGCTCGGTGGCACCCTGTTCAAGCCCGAAACCGTCAAGAGCTACGAAGCCGGCATCAAGGCCAGCATGCTCGACAACACCCTGCGGGTGAACGCGGCCTATTTCATCACCCGGCGCAGCAACGTCCAGACGCTCAGCTTCAGTGCGGCCAGCGGCACGTTTCTGTTCTCCTCGCCTCGTGGCAAGGAGAACGGCTTCGAGCTTGAGATCACCGCCAAGCCGAGCGAAAATTTCACGTTCAACGCCAGTTACGGTTACCTCCATCAGGTCCTGTCCGACGACCCGATCAACGGTCCGGTCAACTCTCTGGCACCGAAGAATACGCTAAGCATCGGCGGACAATACGAGTCGCCGCATTTCTCGAACGACAGCTATATAACACTGCGCCTCGACGGGTTCTTCAAGGACAAGCGGCTCTCGGACCCATTCAAGAGCGCCGCTACAACCCAGCTCACGACGCTGGCTTCAAGGTTCGATATCAACGCCCGCGCGTCGCTCGTCGACCTGCCTGTCGGCGGCACGCGGGTGAAGGTCTCGGGTTGGATCCAGAACCTGACGAACAACAAGAAGCTTGAATTCGCGCGGAACCTGACGACAAACGTCATCGGCACCTTCCAGGTGCCGCGGACCTACGGCGTCGACCTTGGATTTCAATTTTGAGCGGCGGGGCGGTAGTTCCCTCTCGCGAGCGGCGGGGCTTGGCCCCGCCGCAAAGACCGCTCGCGCACTCTCCGGACGCGGGGCCGAGGCAATAGCGACATCGCCGTAGCTCAGGATTGACCGATAGGAGCGTGGGGATGTCTGATCAGTCCTGGAGCGGACGGACCAACTGGGCGCAGGTCGGCATCGCCACGGCGACTCAGAACTTCGCCACCGGCCTGACATTCGGCAGCTTCGGCACCCTGGTGCTGGCAATCGAGAGCGAATTTCACGCCAGCCGGTCGTCGTCGTCGCTGGCGATCTCGCTGCTGGTCGTGTCGCTGTCGATCACCTCATCGGTGCTGGGACGCCTCCTGGAGCGGGTTTCGATCCGGACCGTGATGATGGCCGGTGCCGTGCTGGGATCGGTGGCGTTCGGGCTGGCCTCCGTTGCGCGCGAGGCGTGGCAATTGCTGGTCATCTACCTCGTGCTGCTCGGCCCGGCGACGGCGATGCTCGGGGTGCTGCCCTCGATGACCCTCGCATCGCGCTGGGCGGCCGAGCCGCAACGCGGCCTGGCGATGGGCATCGTCAACATGCCGGTCCTGGTGATGATCGTGCCGCTGACGATCGCGGTTGTACTAGAATCCAGCGGGATTCGCCAGGTGTACCGCTTGCTGGCGCTCGCCGACCTCGCCGTGCTGCTGCTGGTGCTGTTCGTCCGCGACCGGCCGGTGGTTGCCGAGGCCGACGGCGCTGTCGCGGTGGCGGGGGGCGGGCCGGTCGATAATCGCCACGCGATCCTGCGTTCGCCGGTCTTCTGGTTAATGGTGGTAGCGCTCGGCCTGGTCGTGGGCGCCGGCACGATGAAGCTCGCCCACTTCGTGCCGCTGCTGATCCAGCAAGGGCGAAGTTTCCACGAAGCCAACAGCTTGCTTGCGATTTCGGGCGGCGCCGGGCTGTTCGGCTCGTTCATCTTCGGAGCCTTGGCCGATCGGATCGGCGGCTTCCGCGCGCTGGTTTGCAACGCCTTGGTTCAAGCAGGCATGTGGACGATCTTCCTGGCGCCGGTGAGCTACGGAATCCTGGTGGTGGACGCGGTGATCGTCGGCGCCTGCGGAGCGGGGGTCCAGGCGGCCTTCGGAGTCGCGCTTGGGGTAGTGTTCGGGCAGGCGAGCTTCAGCCGAGCCTTCGGGCTGAGTTCGCTGTTCACGCTCCCGTTCCTGTTCGGGCTGACGCCGCTCGCCAGCTTGCTCTACGAGGCGACCGGCAACTACCATTTGCCGATGGGGATGATGATCGGCGGCTTTATCATTGCCGCCGCGATTTTCGTCTATCTGGGGACGGCCGAGCGCCGGGCGCGCGCCATCCATGAGGAGGGGAGAATTCCATGATGCGCGCAGCAAACTTCATCGATCCGGGGAACATCACCTTCAAGCCGGAGGCGGTTGCCCCCCGGCCCGCCGAAGGCGAGGTTATCGTCGAGGTCCAGGCTTGCGGCATCTGCGGCTCCGACCTCCACATGTATCGTGAGAACACCCACCGCGATAAGCTTGTCCGCCGCACGCCCGACGGCTGCGACGTTCCCGGTCACGAGTTCGCCGGCCGCATCGCCGAGATAGGGCCGGGGGTGTCCGGTTGGAGCGTCGGGCAGCGCGTGGTCGGCGTGACCGGCACGGGCGGGGGGATGGCGGACTACGTGCCGGTGCCTGTGAACCCCTTTCAGCTCGTCGCCATCCCGGACGGAGTCGGCTGGGATGTCGCCGCCACGACCGAGCCCTTGGCGGACGGCTTGCAGATGGTACGCAAGGCAACCATCGCCGCCGGCGAGAATGTCGTCGTGTTCGGCGTCGGCATCATCGGCCTAGGAGTCATTCAGGCGATCCGTGCGCGCGGGCTAGAGCCGGCCAGGATCATCGCGGTGGACGTCCAGGCGCGGCGGCTCGACAAGGCGCTCGAAGTCGGGGCAACGCACGCTGTCAATGCCGCGCACGGCGACGTGTTCGCCGCCGTCGCCGCGATCTGCGGCACCGAGGAGGGATATGCCGGAACCTCCGCAAGAATCGGGGTGGTGATCGACTGCGCCGGCTATATCAAGCACATGAAGGGCCCACCGCCGCTGGAAACCGCGTTGCGGCTGATCGATCTCAAAGACGGCCGCATCGTCTGCTTCGGCGCCTACGAGGGGGCGATGACCATCGATATGGGCCCGTTGATCGAGAAGCAGCCGACCATCATGGGCTCCAACGGCTATGCCGCGGAGGAGCTGGTCGAGGCCCTGGCGATGATGCACGACGGTCGGGTCGACCGGGCAACGCTGATCTCGCATCGCCTGCCGATCGAGCAGGTCCGCGAGGCGTTCGAAGTCCAGTGCTCGCCTGAGGCCGTGAAGGTCATGTTGACCTTCTGACCCTGCTTCGCACGTTTCACGAGAGACCAAGCATGACCACCCGCCACCTCGTCGATCCGGAACTGCTTGCCGGAACCGAGCTTTTCGCCGACATGGATCTCGGCGCCTGCTCCATCACGGATTTTCGCGCGAGCATCGCCGTCGAGCTGCCCGCGATCGAGACCTATAGCCGTGATGATGTCCGCATCGAGCGACTTTCCGTGCCGGGCCCGGAGGGCGCTGGCGACGTCACACTCATTCTTTATAGCCCGACGGCGCCCAGCGGCCCGCTGCCCCTGTTCCTGAACATCCACGGCGGAGGCTACATGTTCGGTTCGGCCGAGGACAATGGTCCTGGCGACGTGCGGACCGCCTCGGAAGTCGGCTGCGCGGTTGCCTCGGTCGAATACCGCCTCGCTCCGGAGACGCCAGCTCCGGGCGCTGCGGAGGATTGCTACGCGGCCTTGGCCTGGCTGTACCGCAACGCCGATCGGCTCGGGCTCGACAGGTCGCGTTTCTCGGTCGGCGGTCAGAGCGCCGGCGGCGGGTTGGCGGCGGCGGTGGCGCTGCTTGCGCGCGATCGCGGCGAGATCCCGCTGGTATTCCAGATGCTGATCTACCCGATGCTCGACGACCGGACCTGCACGCGGCCGTCCGAAGCCGACAATCCGCATACCGGAGAGTTCATCTGGACGCGCGGCTCGAACGCGGTCGGCTGGCGTTCGCACCTCGGCTGCGAACCGGGGTCGCCGGACATCTCCGCCTATGCCGCGCCCGCCCGCGCCGAGAGCCTGGCCGGCCTCCCTCCCGCCTATCTGTCGGTCGGGATGCTCGACCTGTTCCTCGAAGAGGACGTGGACTACGCAAAACGCCTGATGGCGGCCGGCGTGCCAACCGAGCTTCATGTCTATCCCGGCACGTATCACGGTTATGAATGGATGGTCGATGCCGCGGTCACCCAACGTTCCGAAGCCGAACGGCGCGATGCCCTGCGCTCGGCGTTGCGCGTCAAGCGCGAAGAACCCGCCGCAAACGCCTGAGCCGCCGTACCGGTCCGATCAGCTAGAGTATTATGACTTTACCTTGCACCGCTCCGCTCATGTCGAGCGAAGTCGAGATACGTCGCGCGGTGTCTCGACTTCGTTCGACATGAGCGGTTCCGTGTAAAGTCATCATCTCTAGCGCCAGGCGATCGGTACGCCCGTGCCGGTGACGTCGATGAGCTTGCGCAGGAACTGCTTGGCTTCGGCGACCTCGCCCGGGGTGAACCGGACGGTGATATCTTCCTCGAACGCCTTGGCCACCGCCAGCGTCTCAAGAAACGCCTCGCGCCCGCGGCCGGCCAGCTCGATATCCTGCCGCTCCATCTGCAACAGGCCGCTTTCGACCATGGCGTCGAGCGCCTCAGTCGAAGGCGACAGGCCAGTATGATCTAGCTGCGCCTTGATGTCCGTGGCGGGCATTGGTGACTGCATGCTCAGCAGCGCCAGGACCATGTATTCGGTCTGGCTCAAGCCGAGCTGTTCGAGCTTCCTGCGCGTCGGCAACGATGACTGGAAATGGGCCCGCGACACGAGATAGAGCAGGAAATCGTCGGAAAACGAACCTGCTTCGAGATCGACACCCGGAGCCGGATCCTGGTTGCTGGGCCTGGAGCGGGCTTCGGCGTACCGTCCGCCGTGGAAAACCAGGGGCGCGGCGTCCATCTTCTCGAACGCCACCACCTCGCCCACCAGGATGACGTGGTCGCCGCCCTCGTAGAGGTATCGGGTCGTGCAATCGAACAAGGCGGCGTAGTGATCGAGCACCGGCGCGCCGGAGGCGCCGGATCGCCATGTCACGTCCGCGAACTTATCCGCTCCCGCCCGCGAGAAGCGGTTCGACAGATCCTCCTGATGCGCGGCGAGAACATGGATGGCGAAGTGACCGCTGTTGCAGAACGCATCATGCGACTTGGATGATTTCGCCAGCGACCACAGGACGAGCGGCGGATCGAGCGAGACCGAGTTGAAGCTGCTCGCCGTCACGCCGACCGGTACACCCTCGGCATCGAGCGTCGTGACGATGGTGACGCCGGTAGGGAAGGCACTCAGTGCCTGGCGAAAGTTGACCCGTTCATCGGCGTTTCCCACGGGCGCTTCTCCTCGGCGGTGTTCTCGATGCATGATGCAAGCAACTGCGAGGACTCACAATTGCCAACATGCCTGTCGTCCCCGAGTTTCCTGCGGTCGCGTCTACAACGGCCCGATGGCCAGCGTCGAGGCTGGCGAGCAACGGTGCAAACCCGTTTTTTATTTACAGTACACACTGTAATGTATATCGGGCTTTTCAGAGAAACGATGTGAGAGGAAACCTGATGCGCACCACCCCGCTCCGCGCCGGCATGTTCGTGGCACCGTTTCACGCGACGGATGAAAGCCCGACGCTCTGTTTCGAGCGCGATCTGCAGCTTGCCGAATATGCCGATAGTCTGGGCTTCGCCGAGTTCTGGTTCGGCGAGCACCATAGCGGCTCGTACGAGAACAGCGCGTCGCCCGAACTGATGATCGCCGCCGCGGCATCGCGGACCAAGCGGATCAAGCTCGGCACGGGGGTGGTCTCGCTCCCCTACCATAACCCGTTGATGACGGCGAACCGGATCGCGCAACTCGATCATCTCACCTTCGGCCGGCTTATCTTCGGTGCTGGCCCGGGCCTGCTGGTCAGCGATGCCTACATGCTCGGCCTCGACGCGCGCGAGTCACGCGACAAGCTCGAACGGGGCCTCAGCGTGATCACCCGGCTGCTCCAGGGGGAGTGGGTGACCGAGAGTTTTGACGGGTGGTACGACCTTCGCGATGCTCACGCGCAAGTGCTGCCTATGAATCATGCGATGGAAATATGCGTCGCAAGCACGTTCTCGCCCAATGGCGGGTCACTCGCCGCCAAATTCGGCGCCGGCATGCTGTGCCTCGCCTCCACGCTCCACGGCGGATATGACGCGCTCACGGCGAACTGGAAGATCGCCTGCGATCAGGCTTCAAAGCTGGGCCGCAACATGAACCCCGCCGATGTTCGCTGCGCGACGGACATTCACATCGCGGAAACACGTGACAAAGCGATGGATCAGGTCCGCGAGGGCTACGAAAGCTGGCTGCTCTACATCAAGAATCAGTCCGAGCAGCTCAAGGAGTCCCCTGCCCACCTCACGCTCGAGGAGCTGATCGACGGTAACCAGATCGTGGTCGGAACGCCCGACGATGCGATCGAGCAGATCCATCGGCTTGAGCAGAAAGTGCCCGATTTTGGATGCCTGCTGCTGCTGGACAAGAACTGGTCGTCCACGGAACACAAGAAGCGGTCAATGGAAATGCTGATGCGCTACGTGTTGCCGTCGATCAATGGCGACAATCGCAACCGACAGAAGTCTTTCGACTGGGCCCGCGCAAACCGTGACGGGTTCATCGAAGTGATCCAGAGCGCCAACGAGCGGGCGTTCGCAAAGCACGCAAGGCAGGACGCCGAGGGCACGGCATCCGCCTCGGCGGGCGCCCCTGGCGAGCACCATCCGGTCGAACAGCTGAAGCTGGGCGCGTGAGCCGTCATCACCGCGAACCTCACCCAGTTCCCCGTGGTAACGGACCGGCCCGTGGCAAAGACCGCTCGTGAACCGGTCGCGGATTCACCGGGGCGAGGCCGCCCTCGGGATGCGGAGGTAGACGCAACCATATTGGCGGCCGCGCGGACACTCCTGGCGAACAATGGCTATGACG
>JBDSIY010000110.1:0-36827 GCA_039917735.1 Novosphingobium sp.
CCGGCGTCGGTGCGGCGAGCCCGGCCGACAATGGCTACCAGGGCGGCTTCGCCTCGGCGCTGATGCTGAAGGATCTGAAGCTGGCGATGGATGCAGCCGAGGCCAGCGGTGCCAGGGTGCCGCTCGGCCGGCACGCGACGGAAATTTACGAGGCGTTCAACGAGGCCGGGAATGGGGCCAGGGATTTCGGGGCGATCTTTACGACGCTGTAAAGCTGCCCGCGCCTGACCACTTGAGGCGTTCGCTCGCGCCCTAAACGAAGCTCCGTCTGGACCTCCTCTGGCCGAGGAGCAGTGTGTCGCCCGCTTAGCGACACCTACTCGGATTCCTCCCTCCTGTCGCTGATAGCCGGGCTATACCTGGAGGCAGGCCGCATCATGGAAGACACGTCCCCTGCCCCGGCTCTCACCCTGCCCCCGAATCAGGCAATTATGAACGAGAGCATCAGCCGTGCGGCGGGCGCCCTGTCGTGCGCGTGGTTGGTGTCGCACGATGAAGATATCGGCATGGGCGATCCGCAACCCGATACCAGTTGCGCTGCTGTTCATCCTGCTGACCATCGCCTTGTCGATTGCCTATCTGCGGCATGAGGCGCGCTCCCGAAATGGTTGCGCGCCCTGCGGTTGCAGCTACTGGCCGCCAAGGAACACGCGGCAGGCCGCTATCATATTGTCTTTCCACTCGGCGGGTCTTTAAACTCCGACGTAGACCGACTTGGTCTTCATGTAGGCTTCAACGCCCTCGATACCATATTCCTGGCCCCAGCCCGATTGCTTGTAGCCTCCGAACGGCATTGCCGGGTCCCAGGCGAACTGAGCGTTCAGCCAGATCGTCCCCGCCTCGAGCCTTTTTGCGAGGCGATGGGCACGGGTGATGTCCTGGGTCCACACGGCGGCGGCGAGACCGTAAACCGAATCGTTGGCCCAAGCGATCACCTCCTCCTCGTCGTCGAACGGCACGACGGCGACGACCGGGCCGAAGATTTCTTCCTTCATCAGCCGCATATCCTCGCGCACCCCGGTCAAAACGGTAGGCGTAACGAAGTAGCCGCGCCGGTCGAGCCGATTGCCGCCGGCAACGACCTCGACGCCGTCGCGCCGGCCCTCGTCGATGAAGCCGATCACGCGATCGAGCTGCTTGCGGCTGATCAGTGGCCCGATGTCGACGTCGGCATCGTTTGGCCCGCCGAGCCGCAGCGCCTGGGCCGCCTTGGCGATGCCCTGCACCACCTGCTCGTAAACGCCGCGCTGCACGTAGACGCGGCTGCCGCATACGCACCCCTGCCCCGAGTTGATGAAGATGCCGAGCGCGGCGCCGGCAATCGCCTTTGGGAGGTCCGCATCGTTATAGATCAGGACCGGCGATTTGCCGCCGAGCTCCAGCATCACCTTCTTGAGGTTCCCGGACGCCGCCTGGACGATCAGCTTGCCGACCTCGGTCGAGCCGGTGAAGGCGATCTTGTCGACATCGGGATGCGCGGCGAGCGCCGCTCCGACGGTGTGGCCATAGCCGTTGACGATGGTGACGACGCCCTCGGGCACTCCGGCCTCGATCAAGATCTCGCCGAGCACCGGGGCGGACAGCGGCGTCTCCTCGGCCGGTTTGAGCACCACGCTGCAGCCAGCGGTCAGCGCCGGCGCCAGCTTGATCACAGCGTTGAGCGCGGGGCCGTTCCAGGGAACGATCGCTCCCGCCACGCCGACCGGTTCCTTCAGCGTATAGCCGAGCAGGTCGGCGCTGCCGCCGGTGATGCCGCCCGCCATCTTCATGTCGGCCGACTTGCCGTAAATCTTCGTGCACCACCCCGCATAATAGCGGATCTGCTCGGCAGCCGCGTAGACGAGGTTGCGGGCGTGGCCGCGCGCCATGCCGACGTTGCGGGAATCGATGGCGCCCAGTTCGTCGGCCCGCTGCTCGATCAGATCGGCGGCGCGGAACAGGATGCGCGTACGTTCCGAGGGTGGTTTACCGTGCCACGCGCCGCTGGAGAACGTTTCGCGCGCCCGCCCCACGGCCTCGTCGACGGCGCGCGCCCCGCCATCGGCAATCTCGCCGATCTGCTCCTCGGTCGAAGGATCGAAGACGGCGATGCTCCGCGGTGATTCCAGCATTTAGCTCTCCAGGCCCCGCCTTGTCAGCAGATCGGCCCTTGTAGCGCCGATCTCCCCAATCTTATCTGCTGACCAAATTGTTAGCACCGTCCTTGCTTCTTCGTCAATGGCGCGATCTAATGGCAAGTGCAGGCCGGACCGGGGACGGTCGATGCGGTCAAGGCGCTTGCAGGAGGGCAGGGCTAAGATGACAACGACCCGCAGATTGGGGGCAGAAACCTCCTCGACCCGCTCTGCCCTACTAGATGCCGTGGAAGCAGTGATGCGCGAAGACGGGTATGGCGCGCTCACCGCGCGCAGCGTCGCCCAACGGGCAGGCCTCAAGCACCAGCTCGTCTATTATTACTTCCAGACGCTCGATGATCTGCTGGTCACGACGTATCAGCGGCACATCGACCGCTACCGCGCGCGGATCG
Organism: Novosphingobium sp.; assembly: GCA_039917735.1. Taxonomy (GTDB): domain Bacteria; phylum Pseudomonadota; class Alphaproteobacteria; order Sphingomonadales; family Sphingomonadaceae; genus Novosphingobium. The sequence continues at coordinate 2,528 of JBDSIY010000110.1, forward strand.
AGGGGGCGCTTGGGGCGGACCGACCGCTGCACGCCTTTTGGCGGGTCCATGCCGATCCGGTCGACACCACGCTGAACATGGAGTTCCTGTCCATGGCCAACCATAACGAGGCGATCCGCAGCCGCACCATCGCCTTCGGCGAGCAAGTGCGCCGCCTGGGGCTCGAACGCCTAGACAAACTGTTCCAACGCCAGGCCGTCATTAACGACGTGGTCAGCCCGTTCGCGGTGACGATGGTCCTTAGCTCGATCGGCAGCATCCTGGGCCTGGAGACTGCGATTGGTATTACCGGCGGACACCAGCAGACGCGCCTGTTGATCGAATGGTGCATCGACCAGCTCGAACCCTGACGACCTTTGGTTTGGCCCAGGCTCGCCCCCAAATGGCGCGAAGACGAGCTCCTCGGATGGCGCCTGTTCGGCGACGATGCGCGCAAGCACGGCGCGATCGCCAACTTGCCCATCACCATCGAGAACCTGCACCTGCGTCATCGCACATCTCCGCGACGGACCGCCCGAAAGCCTCTCTCTCGACACCCAAACCCGTCACGGCGAAAGCCGCCGCCCTCTGATTCTCCAGGGAGGACCAGGAATCTACCTTGCCGGGGACCGTCGGCGTTTACCTGCTCCCCCCTGCTTGACGAGCCACGCGTCAATCCAGCACACTCGGGCGGGATCGGACTGCCGCGCGTGGGAGTCGGCGGCCGAGGCTTGGGGGATAATGCCATGAAGCGCCGCATGTACTACACGCTATCGGCCTCGGCTCTGTTGATCGCGCTGGCGGGGTGCGACCACCAGCAAAAAGGCACGGCGTCCGGGGACGGGCTCTCCGATAGCCATTTCCAACAGGCCGACGAAGACTACTTCCACGACATGGACAACGGCGTCGCCCTCACGCCCAGCGAGGTCAAAGGGCGCAACATGTGGCTGGTGTGGACCGGCGACAACGACTGGTTCTGGCACCACATGAGCGAGCCCACCTTCGGCGGGTTCGATCTGCTCAAGCTGGTCGCGGCACCGCCAGGTAGTCCCAATGCGCGCGCCAATCGCTGGAAACAGCTCGGGTTCGTCAACGAGCCCTGCTTCGAGGCGGCGGCCAAGCCGGGCAAGTGGGGCCTTTACCTCGATCAGCGCACCCCCGGCTGCGTGCCCGATCCCTTTGCCAACGCGACCAAATACCCCGGTGTGAAGAGCGGCGCGCTCGGCCGCGTGCAGGCGGCGGGCTCCTACTTCGGCGAGCCGACCGGCATTCTCGGGCTGCGGCTGTTCCCGAACCCCGACTTCGACGAGGCCGCGGCGAAGCACTGGAAGGCCACCGACTACTACAACAACCGTGGCTACTTCGAGGACAAGCGTCTGATCCGCCCGTTCCGCGTCGGTATGAGCTGCGGCTTCTGCCACGTCGGACCCAGCCCGATCCATCCTCCAAAGGATCCGAACAATCCGGCCTTCGCGGACCTGAACTCGACCGTCGGCGCGCAGTATATGTGGGCGGACCGCCTGTTCATGTGGGAGGCGCGGCCTTCCAATTTCATGTACCAGCTGGTCAAAACCTTCCGCCCCGGGGCGCTGGACACGTCGCTGGTCTCGACCGACAATATCAACAATCCCCGGACGATGAATGCGATCTACAATCTTGGCGCGCGGCTCGATGTCGGCAAGGCGCTGGCGCGCGAGCGGCTGGCGGCGGGCAGCATCGACAACAAGCAGTTCAACGATTTCGTCAAGGACGGACCCCTGACGAAATTCTATGACAAGCCGTTCGCGCTGGCGCCGCACGTCCTCAAGGACGGCTCCGATTCGGTGGGTGCGCTTGGCGCGCTCAACCGGGTCTATCTCAACATCGGCCTGTTCGGCCGGGAATGGGTGAAACACTTCAATCCGGTGGTCGGCGGCAAGCCGATCGACGCGATCACGATCGCCCAGGCCCGGCGCGATTCGGCGTATTGGCGCGCCACCGAGGCCGGCACGCCGGACATAGCGCGGTTCTTCCTCAAAGCCGCCAGGCCCGATCGGCTGATGGATGCGCCCGGCGGCACGTCCTATCTGGCCGCCGACGGCCTGGTCGCGCAAGGTCGCATCGTGTTCGCCAACACCTGCGCGCGTTGCCATTCGAGCAAGCAGCCGGCATCCCCCAACGGCGCAAGCGCGCCGGCCGAAATCGGCGCGGACTACATGCAGCGGTTCCGTTCCTGGTGGCATTGGACGCAGTCGCCACGGTTCAAGCAGGGGATGCGCGCGATCGTCGCCGACCCCAGGTTCCTCGACGGCAATTATCTCAGCAGCGATGCGCGAATTCCGCAGACGCTGCTGCGGACCAACCTGTGCAGCCCGCTGGCGACCAACGCGCTGCGCGGCAATATCTGGGACAATTTCTCGTCGGAGAGCTACAAGAACCTGCCGTCGATCGGCACGACCAGCTATCAAAACCCGTTCACCGGCGCGTGGCAAGCCTACCCCATGCCGGCCGGCGGCCGCGGATACACCCGCGTCCCCTCGCTGATCTCGCTGTGGTCCACGGCGCCCTACCTGCTCAACAACCGCGTCGGACCCTTCAACGGCGATCCATCGGTTGCCGGCCGAATGGCAATGTTCGACGCTTCGATCCGGCAGATGCTGTGGCCCGAAACCCGCGAACGCGACACCGAGACGCCGAATGCCGAGGGCGTGATCGATCGCACCGACGCGCAGAGCTTTGTCTACGTGCCGCGCAGCTGGATTCCGCGGGTGCCGGGGATGGGCGCGGCGGAGGAACGGCTGCTGCGGTCGCTCCGCACCGACGCGAATGGCACGATCGAACTGGGGCCGATCCCGAAGGGAATGCCGGTCAACCTGCTCGGTTCGTTCCAGATCCTCGCCGAGAGCCGCGATCCGAAGGTGGTATTGCAGCATTATCAGGCGATCCTGAAGTTCCTGGTCGCGTTCAACCGGCTGTTGCCGAACCGGCCGGACGGCTCCAGCGATGCGGCGTTGCGCACACATTTCGCGCCGCTGCGCGAGCCCTTGATGACGCTTAGCAAATGTCCTGATTTCGTGGTCAATCGCGGCCACTATTTTGGCACGGCGCGGTTCAACGATCGCCCCGGCATGACCGAGGACGAACGCGCCTTCGGCACCGAGACGCCGCTCACCGACGAGCAGAAGCGGGCCCTGATCGCGTTTCTCAAGACGCTGTGAGCACCCCGCCGCCTTCCGGACCAGCGTATGACTACGTGGTGATCGGATCGGGGGCGGGAGGCGGCACGCTCGCGGCGCGGCTCGTCGAGGCGGGGCGAAGCGTGCTGGTGATCGAGGCCGGACCGGACCCGCTGGGAACCGACCTGCCCGGCGCGACCAGCACGCACTACCGGGTGCCGGCCTTCCACGCCTACGCATCCGAAGACTCGACGTTTGGCTGGGCCTACCACGTTTCTCACTTCGATGACCGGGCCGATTCCGCCGGAGACCGAAACCTCGGCGCCGAGGGCATCTACTATCCGCGGGCCGCCGCGCTGGGCGGCTGCACCGCCCACAACGCGATGATCTGGCTGCCACCGCCCGACGCTGATTGGGACGCGCTCGCCGAACTCACCGGCGATCCGGGTTGGGGAGCGGAGGCCATGCGCCGCCATCGCCTGCAGGTCGAGAACTGCCGCCATCGCTGGGCGGCGCGGATCGCCGCACGGCTGGGGTTCGACACCACCGGCCACGGCTGGTCGGGCTGGCTTCCAGTCGAGCATGCGATGCCGCTGAGCGTGCTCGGCGACCCGGCGATGGTGCGCGCTATCGCCCGGGTCGCGATCGCCAGCTTGGCGAGGGATGGCGACTGGGCCGACCGGCTGCGGCGTTTCGTCGGCTATTGGGGCGATCCCAACACCGGCGATGCCCGCGAAGGCGAGGCACTGTGCTACCTGCCGCTGGCGACCCGTCGGCATGTCCGGTCAGGCACGCGCGAGCGGTTGCGCGCGGTCGCGGCACGCCATCCGGATCGCCTGACAATCGCCACCGACACCTTCGTCACCGCCATCCGCTTCGACGGCCAGCGCGCAATCGGCGTCGATTGGCAGCGTGGCCGGGGATTGCATGGTGATGCGAAGATCGCGCCGGATACCGTTGGCTTGGCGGCTGCCGGCAGAGAGGTCATCGTCTGCGCGGGCGCCTTTGCGACGCCGCAACTGCTGCAACTCTCGGGCATTGGCGATCCGGCGCTGCTCGCTGCCCACGGCGTGCCGCTGCGCGCGGCCTCACCGCAAGTCGGGCAAAACCTGCAGGATCGCTACGAGATCGGCGTCGTCCACCGCACCGCCCGGCCCTGGCGGGCGCTGCGCGGTGCGCGCTTTGCCGCGGGAGATCGCCTCTATCGGCACTGGCGGCGGTTCGGGCGTGGCATGTACGCCTCGAACGGCTGCGCCGTCGCGGCGCTGCGGCGATCGACGCAGGCGACGCGCTCCGATCCCGACCTCGTCCTGATGGGGCTGATCGGGCGCTTCTCCGGCTATCGCCCGGGCTACGCCAGCGAAACCTGGTGCGGCGACGATGGCTTTACGTGGGCGGTGCTCAAGGGACGGACCGGGAATCGTGCGGGCTCGGTCACGATCCGCTCGCCGGATGCCCGCGAGCCGCCACGGATCGCGTTCCGCAATTTCACGCAAGGCGGCGAAGCGGATCTGACGGCGCTGGTCGAGGGCGTCGAAATGGCGCGCGCCCTCACGGCGCCGCTGATCGAGCGCGGGCTCGTCGCCGAGGAGGAATGGCCGGGACCAGCCTGCACCGGCGCCGCGCTCCGCGAGCGAGTGCGGGCCAGCGCGTGGGGACACCACGCCTGCGGCACCGCCGCGATCGGGCCGGTGCTCGACAGCCAGGGGCGGGTGCATGGCGTCACCGGGCTGCGGGTGTGCGATGCCTCGATCTTCCCGCAAATTCCCGGGCTGTTCATCGCGGCCGCGATCATGATGGCGGCCGAGAAGATCGCCGCCGACATGCTCGGCGCGGAGGCGGACTCCTAACCCGTCGCGATCGATCGCAGCCCGGCGATGCCTGGAAGGAAGAAGTAGGCGCCGCCGCGCACCGTCACGAAGCGCGGCAGTCTTTGGGAAATGCGCGGCACCCCGGCGTCGTCGTGATAGCGGAACAGGTCGGTGCGGCACCCCGGCGGAAACGGTTCGCGGTTGCCCAGCAGCGGATCGCTCTCTTGCGACAGGCCGCCGAATACCGGGCTCGCCGCCCACGCGCCCTGGACGAACTCGAACTGGCGGGCGAGGCTGGCGTTGAGGCAGAGGAAATGCAGCCCCGCTTCGATCATCGGCTGATCGGGGTCCATCGCCTGCTCGGGGCTGATCGTCTCACCGTAAGGCCGGCCGCGCCGCAGCAACCGATGGAAGCGCGCCGAGGCGACCGCGTCGTCCGCAGCCGCACCTTCAAGTCCCACCGAGGCGACGAGGTCGCGAATGAACCCGCGTCGTCCTAGCGGATCGTCGCTGGAGCGTGGGTTGGTCCGGCGGATGTGGGCGCCGAGCGGGCAGGCGACTCCATCGGGATCGCTCTTGAACAGGAAGTCGTTGGCGTCATCGCCTCCCCGGTCGAGCCCGGCCAATGGACGCCCATCGATGCGCCGCCCGACCAGCCGCTCGGCGAGGGCGATCGCCTTCTCGCGTCCGACCTCGGCAGCGAGCCAGCGCCAGAAGCCCGGCACGTCCTGGGCGAGCTGCCGGTAGACCAGGTAGCTGCCGTTGCGGCCGACAAGCCGGGCTTGGGGATGATCGGGAACGAAGCCGTATTCGTTGGCATGGCCGAGCAGCACCTCGCCCGCCGCGATGCCGGGGCGGTAGTCGCGGTTGATCGCGCCGGTCACCGGCAGTTCGCCGTTCCAGTCGACATCCGGTTGCGACATGCCGTCGACGAAGCCGAACGGTTCGCGCGGGTTGATTCCGTCCTCACGCCCGGGGCAGCTCTGGAGCGAGCGCAGGAGGGTACAGCCGTGTGCGAGCGCCTCCGCCTCGATCCGCGCCGCCCAGTCGGCGATCCGCGCTCCCTTGGCGAGCAGCACGAGCAGAATGTGCGGCTCCTTTTGGCCAACACCCCAGTCCCAGCACTCCGGCGCGCTCGCGCCAGCGTCGCCCAGCCGGTGCGAGCGGCGCTCGTCGCCGGCCATGCCGTCGAGGAACTGCGGCGCGAACGCGGCGAGATCGTCGTCATCGAAGCCGAGCACCTCGAGCCCGGCGCGGGTAAAGGCGATCTGCAGTACGGTTTCGAGCGGGTTGCGCCGCTCGACCTCGATCGCCCGGGTCGGCTCGATCGCCGCCAGCCAGTGTTTGGCGCTCGGCGCATCGGCAACCCGCAGCAGCAGGTAACGGGCGCCGCCCAGCGAGCCGAAGCCTGAGCGTACCAGCGCCTGCACGTCGCCGAACTCGTCGAGCGCGGCCATGGCTCAGATCTCCGCGACGAAGCGGCGGAGCGCGTCGCCGGTGGGTGCGGACTCGAACGCGACGCGAAGCCGCGCGTTGCGCGCCATGTCATAGGACGTGAGCGCTGGGAAAGCATTGTACCAGACCTGCGTCGCGATCTGGTGGTGGAACAGATACCACTTGAAGTCCTGTTCGTGCCTTGCGCCGCCCAGGATCAGCCAATCGGTGCGCGGGTAGCCCAGCCCGTTCGAGAACGACAGATTGAGCCCGAACGCCACCTTGTTGATGAAGTCGTCGTTATACGCCTCGCGGCTCCCGTCGTAGTTGCTGGTGAAGAGCACGCGCCGCTTGTCGTCGAGAAAGGTCCAGCTCGCAAAGTGGATCGTGTTGACTCGCCCCAGTCGTCCGCTCCGGAATATGTGCCGCGCGCCCCAATCGATGATCCACAGGATGACGATCGTCAGCTGGCGCCGGAAGCGGCCGGGCTTGAGCGAGCCGATGGCGCTATATTGGTTGGCGACGCCATGGTCCTCGATCGACGACAGCATCCTGTTGCGGGCGAGCGAGGGGCGCGGCGCGATCACCGGATCGGTCGTCTCCCGCGACCGCAGCATGATGATCAACACCGGCAAGGCGAGGAGGAGGAACGGCGCGAGGAACACGGCGAGCAGCGGCAGGAGCAGGAAATCAGCCGCATCGGCCAGGCGCTCGCCCAGCGTCGGACGGTCGATCGGACTGAGCGCAACGCCCGCCGCCGCCGTCGCCAGATCGGGCCAGAGCTGCTCCGGCGCCTTTTCCGGGTGAGCCAGGCGCGCGTCGAGCAGAGCGGCGTGCAATGCCGCTTCTTCGCCAACCTGCCGCACGCTGCGGCCGGGCCAGCTGACGTAGGTGGCGGCCGGGCGCAGCCGATGCCGCCGAAGCCACGCGCCCATGTGTTCCGGCTTCAGCCCCGGCTCGCAATGGCCGAACAGGCGCGCCAGCCCCTCGGCCGCGACTGCGGCGAACCGCTCGATCATCGCCTCGGGACTGCCATCGCCATCGGCGATCAGCGCGAGGCGGGTCGGCTCGTGCGGCGGCAGGTCGGTCGTACCGATGCGGTCGGCAAGCGAGGGGTCTTCGAGCAGGATCAGCCGTGCGACATGCAGCCCCTCGATGCGTCCGAACGGCAGCAGCGCGTTATCCGGATCCGCCTGGCCCGGCGCCGTGGTCATGCCCGCGAGATCGGCCTTCAGCGCCGGCACCGCCGCCCCGGCGACCTCAGCCGCGACGAACAGGTGCGACTGGCGTGACACGCGATGCTTCAGATTTCGAGCGCGAAGTCGATCAGCCGCTTCTTGCCCCAGTAGACCTTGCCCAGGTAAAGCCCGGGCTGGATCAACCGGATTTCGTCACGCACTCGCGAGGCCACGAGGGACGTTTCCGAATAGTCGATGACGATGCAGGGCTTGTCGTCGAGCCAGCTTGGTCCCGGATATACCTTGGCGACGATCGCCTTGAGCCCAAAAGGCAGGATGTGGTTGCGCAGAAAGCCGTGCTCGGCGTCGAAGATCTTGCCCTGCCAGGCAAACAGGCTGACGATCTGGGCGATCTCGTCGCTGAAAGTGGTGCCGGGCGCGATGATCGCGGTGCCTTTGGCCTCCCCGTCCGGAATCTCGCCCGGCGTTGCCGCGCGGAACAGATCGTCAAGTTCCTCCTGAGATTTCTTAAGCAGTTCGGCCACGGTAATGGTCATGACGATCCCTCTCCCCAAATGTCGCGGCGATGATCGATCATGCGCGAGCCAGTTGCAAGCCGTGTGTGCGCAATGTGCGATCCAGCTTCCCATCGCCGTATCCGTCGCTAGACTTGCCGGATCGAGGGTGAGGGAGCACCGTGTGCGGTGCGATATGCGATGACGTTACGCTGGCTTCACGATCTGCTCCAGCGCGGGCTCTATGCGGAGCAGCGCATCGATCCGTGGATCCGGCCTGCCCTCGATGCGCTGCTTCAGAAACCCGGAACGGCGCTGGTTCAAGCCTTCGTCAACGCGCGGCGAAAGCAGGACGGGCTCGGCCTGGCGGAGGAGAAGGTCGATCCCGACGAGGCGGCGCTGCTCGATACGATCATCGAGCGGATGCGGGCGCACCTGGTGCAGGACTTCCCGCCCGCGACGATGGAGCGCGCTGGCAACACCAAGACGCACGGGGTGGTACGCGGCGAGCTGGTGGTGCGGCCGGACCTTCCCGACGCCTTGCGGCGCGGCGTCTTCGCCTCCGCGCGGAGCTATCCGGCGTGGGTTCGCCTGGGCGGCCCCGGCCCGCATACTCCGCCCGACATCGACGACGTCGGCGTGCTCAGCATCGGCGTGAAGCTGATGGACGTGCCCGGCCCCAAGCTGATGGACGACGAGCAGCATACGCAGGACTTTACCGGCATCAGCTGCCCGACGTTTACCACGCCCACGGTGCGCGAGAATGCGGTGCTGCAGTACTGGAGCAAGCGCGAGCTCGGCCTGTGGTACTTCCTCGATCCGCACCGCCCCCACCTCAGCGACCTGTTGATGCAGGGGCTGTGGAGCAAGACCCAGGGCAACCCGCTCGCTTCCGCCTATTACAGCTGTGTGCCCTATCTGCTCGGCGAGGGCACGGCGATGCAATACGCGTTCCTGCCCGAAGGCAAGGTCGAGACGAAGGTGGCCGGACTGCCCGGACGACCATCGGACAACTATCTTCGCGAGAACATGGCGCGCACGCTTGGCGAGCACGATGCGGCGTTCACCATGACGGTGCAGCTGCAAACCGATGCGTTCCGCATGCCGATCGAGCACGCCGGCGTGCTCTGGCCCGAGAAGCTCTCGCCGCGCGTTCCGGTGGCGACGCTGCACATTCCCCGGCAGCGTTTCGACAGCGCGGCGCAGCTCGGCTTCGCGCGCAGCCTGTCGTACAATCCCTGGCACTGCGTGGCCGAGCATCGCCCGCTCGGCAACCTCAACCGCGCCCGCCGCCGCCTCTACTGGGAACTGTCGCGCTTTCGCCAGGCAAACAACGGCGTGCCGCATATCGAACCGACCGGCGACGAGATGTTCGAGTAAGGCGGGCGCCCATGCGATCGTACTTGGCGGATCACGCTCGGGGTCTACTATCTCAACGCGGCGAGCCGGCGACGGCGTAAGATGGGAGGCGGTAATGCCATTCGGTTCGGAAGGAGTCGCTGACCAGCTCGGCCTTGCTCTGTCGGGCGGCGGTTTTCGCGCCACCCTGTTCCATGTCGGCTCGGTGCGAAGGCTGGTCGAGCTCGGCATCCTCGCCAAGGTGGGACGGATCTCGAGCATTTCCGGTGGCTCGATCAACGCCGGGCGGCTCGCCCAGGTGTGGACCGGGCTGGCGGCCGATCCGAGCGTCGATGCGTACGAGGCTCTGGTCGGTCAGCCGCTTCGCGAGTTCTGCACCCGAAACATCGATGTCCATGCCATCGCCGATGGGCTGCTCTCGCCCTGGTCCAACGCAGCCGGCGAGGTGGAGGATGCCTATTCGAAGCACCTGTTCGACATGCGCCTCGACCAGCTGCCGGACAACCCGGTCTTCGTCATCAACGCGACCAACATGCAAACCGGCCGCAGCTTCCGCTTCACCAAGAAATACATGGGTGATTACACGGTCGGCTTGATCTACGCGCCGCGGCTGCCGGTGGCCAGGGCGGTCGCCGCGTCCTCCGCCTTCCCCCCCGTGCTCTCGCCGGTGATAATCGACAATCCGGGCAAATTCGTGGCGGTCGAGGGGGCGATCCACACGCAGGACCCAGCCTTCACCATGAAGCTCTACCTTTGCGATGGCGGCGCCTACGACAATCTCGGGCTCGAAACGGTATGGAAACGCTGCTCGACACTGCTGGTCAGCGATGCCGGCGCGCCGTTCGGCGTGGCCGAGAAGGTCAAGACCGATCTTCTCCACCAGACCATGCGGGCGCTGGACATCGCGACCGACCAATCGCGGGGGCTGAGAAAGCGTGCGCTGATCGAGGACTACAAGCAGGGCAAGCGCGGCGGAACCTATTGGGGGATCGACACCGATATCGCGAACTATGACCTGGGCGACGCGCTTCACTGCAAGCCCGAACGGGTCGCGCCGCTGGCCGCGATCAGGACCCGGCTAAACCGGTTCAACCAGCAGGAGCAGGGCGAACTGATAAACTGGGGCTATGCGCTCGCCGATGCGGCGATCCGCAAACATGCTCCGCACCTCGCCGACGCCGGCTCGCCGGCCCCGACATGGCCCGAGCCGGAGTGGGCGCTCGATCGCTGAAACGCTATGATTTCACCTTGACCCCCCCGGTTCTGGGAGGATCAGGCGGGTCGGTTCGATGTCTTCAAACCCCATTGAGAAACTACCCACCGGACGGAAGCGGGCAAGTCGGGCTGATATCAGCCGGCTCAGGTCGGCCGATCAGAACGGCACGGGCGCAAGCAATTCCACCTTGCTCGACGTTCCCGCCGCCAGTGGCGCCGACAGCTTGAACTTGTAACCAGCCTTATGCTTCGCCTCGAACAGCGCGTGCAGCTCGTCGGTCGCGGCATCCCAGGGAGGCCGGACTTCGACATCCCCCTTGTCGATCTCACCCTGTCGATCCTTGTCCCATTCGGCCTTTCGCCGGGCATCGATGATGGCGAGCGGATAGGTGAGATGGATCGTGTAATCAGCGTCCTCGCCGCGCAGCTCGATCAACATCTCCATCGTCGCGCGATCGGGATTGGCGTAAGTGCCATCGGCGGAAGCGACATAGTGATCGGCGGTGATCGTCGCGAAGAAGGACGGATCGACGTCTCGGTCCGAGCCGTGGTGGGGCATTTTCAGCACATCGAGGTGAAGCTTGCCCGCCGCGTCGAGCAGGTTTTCCTGAGTAAGCCCTTCGATGATATAATCGCCCCGCGCGTCGCCGGTCAGCAGGATCGTCTTGCCCTTGTAGCTGACGAGCGCGACGATGCTCGAAAGGTTGGGAACGGAATTGTCGGTGTAGGCGGCAAGTGCCGCTTCCGGCTTCAGCTCCTTGGCGAATTTCGCCTGCAGCTTCTCCAGCTGCGCCGCCAGCGGCCCAATGACGTGCAAGGTCAGCTCGGGGCCCAGCTTGTACGGCACATGCGGTCCCTCGCCGGGGCGGACGAGATCGCCGTCGAAGCCGGTATTCGTTGGTACGTTGAGCTTTTTAAGGTAATCGCGCAGCTTCTTGCCGTTACCGACGCTGGCAAGCACCTTGAGCCCGGCCCGCGCTTCGTCCTTGTTCGGGTTGACGATCGCGGGCGAGTCGAGATCGATGTCGGCAAGCGCATCGGCACCGACGGACGCCGTCACCGAAGCGGTCACCGCGCCGATGTCATTGGCATTGGAAATCCGCTCGAAGCTGTTGAACCACACCTGGCGCACCGGGTAGGGCCACTGCTCCCCGGCGGTCTTGACGCTGTCCCACGCGGCGAGGAGATCGACGACGCCGAGCACGTGATCGTCGTCGATGTGGCTGACCATCAGCAAGTCGATGCGGAGACCGGCGGGCCGCTTGGCGCTGATCGCCTTAAGCCGCGGCTGGAGGAACGGCCTCCACACCTGCGACGGTCCGCCGTCGATCAGCGCCAGGCCCGGCGCCGCGTCGGTGCCAAAGTGCACCAGCAGGCAGTCGCCATAGCGGGCCGGCACCGCCTCCAGCGTAAAGAACTCGGTCGCCACGGATCGTCTCCTTCAGAAGGATTGCAGGGCGCGCAGCACATCGAGCAGGCCGTGGCCCTGGAAGGCGCGTTCGCGGCCGAGGTCGGTCGCCGTTTCGCACAGGATTTGCTTGATGCGTTGCGGCTGCCGGTTCAGTTCGGGGTAGCGGGCCATTAGGATTGCCGCCGCGCCGCTTACGTGCGGGGCAGCCTGGCTGGTGCCATCGAGCATCCCCGTCTCGCCATCGGGAAGCGTGCTCTCGATCCGCTCGCCGGGAGCGACGAGATCAGGTTTCATCCGGCCGTCGCCGGTAGGGCCGCGGCTCGAGAAATAAGACACGCCGTAGTTGTGCGGATCGCGTTTGTGGGTCGCTCCGACGGTGATCACCGCATCGGCGTTGCCGGGGTCGGTGATGCTGCAGATGGCATAGCCGGGGAATGTGCCACGTTCCGTCTGGAACTTCTGGTAGCCATTATTGCCCGCGGCCGCCACCACGCAGACGCCGCTGCCGACCAACCGTTCGGCTTCATTGCAGAGCGGGGTGTGGCCGCAGCCATAGCTTTCGACGACCTGCGGGATTGAAAGGCTCATATTGACGCCGTGGACCACAATGTACTGATTGTGGCTGTTGAGATATCGCACCAACTGGAGCGCGGCGATAACGGCGAACTCGGTATCATCGATCGTGTCGGAGATGATCCGGATGTCGATCAACCGGATATCCGGGCACATACCGCGAACCACGACCTTGTCGGGATCGTCCGGATCCCGCATGTCGGCGCCGATGATCCCGGCCACATGGGTGCCATGGCCATCGGTCGGCACCTGCGGTTCAGCGACCTTCAGCAACGGTTCGATCGACGACCAATCCAGCATGTCGGTCTGATAGGACTGGTAGATGTTCACAAGGTGACGTTGGGCTTCTTTCGACGGGAGCTTGGCCTGCCGCCGCACCGTCTTGAAGCAGGGGTTGTCGGTGACGCTGCCGCCTAGCGCCGGATCATAAGCGGGATCGAGCAGGCCTCGCAAAGGTGCGAGGTCGTAGGTCCGTTCTACCCGGCTGCGGGCGGTGCCATCGGCCTGGATTTGACGGAAACCCGGGTGGTTGGAATCGATCCCGGAATCGATCACTGCCCAGGTGATCTTCTCGCACTTTACATCGAAAACCCGAAACGCGGCGTCGGCCTTGACGGTCGAACGCGAGTATTCGTCCGAAAGCCGGATCGACCGATTGCTGGCGATCCGCCACACCCATTGTCCTGATGGTTTCAGCTGCTTCAGTTGCTCTACAAGGATGGCGATCCTTGCAACAATGGCTTTGCGCTCCTCCCATAGCTGTTCGACACCAGCTATTCCTCCCTCGCCGCCGATTATCTTCTCCTGCGCCAGGTCAATGACCGCGATGAGCGTCACGACGCGGGCGACGTCGAGACGTGTTCCGCGAAGGACGGTGCGGGCCGCATCCTTGCCGGATTCGCTCAGCTTGGCGGCGCGGCCCTCGGGCTCGAGAGCGGAAAAATACGCTTCGTCGAACGCGACCTCGGGGAAGTTTGCGACCGGATGGGTTTCGAAGTTGGCCAGCGCATCGACGGTCCATTTGGTGAGGGGGAGCAGGTGGCGAACCAGTTCGTCGAACGTCAGCTGCGCGGCCAGGAAGCTCTGGAGCGGCGCGAACTTTGCGTTTTGCCTCAACTCCCCGGAAGCATCGCGGCCGAGCAGCTCTCTAAGCAGAGCCAGCGCCGGCTTTTCCTGGAACGGCGTGATCAGCACATCCTGCCGCGCACTGGGATCGGCAGCGAATTTCTGCCAGACCTCGGGGAGCACCGGGGTGTCCTGGGTGAACCGTTGCCGGTCATGGTAGCCGAAAATAAGGCGGTTCACGACTTGCGCGTCGATGACCGGCACCTGCACCATCCCGCCACTCCTCCGCCACGGCGGAGATTAGCGTCTTGGCGTGCGTGGGTCCAGAATAGTTGACGACGCACCTCGGCATGATCGCGCGGGGGCACCTGCTCGCTGAGTGAGGACGCCCCGGCCGCCCCTGCGTGAGGGCGACTTGTCGCGAGCGGACGCGGTCAGTCGCGGGCCGCGATCGCTCCGCCGGTGCCGGGCAGGCACTGCGCCTTGTTCTCGCGCGCGATCTGCCGGCAGTTCCATTGAAACTCCTCGCCCCCCCGCCGAGCGTCCTTCCGGTAAAGGAACGACAGCGCGTACAGGCTCCGCTCCGGCGGACCCAGCACCGCCGGAACGTGCCTGGGATCGATCCACCCTTGAACGACGCAGGCAGGCTTCGTCTTGCAAAGCGAGTAGGCGAAAATCGCGTAGCTACCGGGATAGGCGTGGGGGTCGAGCGCCAGGCCAAACTCGGTGCCGGCGGGGTTGGCGACGCGGACGGCGTTGCCCTTCATCTCGCGATAGGCGACAGCTGCCGCCGCCAGCGCCGGGCCATCGCCGGCGGCGGGCGGAAGCGCCGCGTTTGCCATCGCCGCCCCGGCGGTCACCATATCCGGTTGGGCCTCTGCTCCCGCCAGGTGGAGCAGGCGGCTGTCCATCGTTTCGCCGCCGGCATAGCGCCCGAAGAAGGCGGCGGGGCGTCCCCACCATCCCCGCCAGCGGAAAAAGAGGTGGGTATCGACCGCGGCGATCTTGTCGAGCGAACCGCTCCAGTAAGGCACCACCCAATCGGTGTGGTAATGCGTGGCGGTGCCGACCGTTTTATCGACCCCTCCGGCGAGCGCCCGTACCGCGATTGTCCGCGCCCTCCCCCAAGCCACGGCGCTGGGTGTCCGCGCCATCGCGCCGTCGCAGGCGAATGTGAACTGGCAGCCCGTCTGGCGTTCCGCACCCTGGAACACCACGCCGCACACCGTCTTGGGAAAGGCCGGGTGGCGCAGGCGGTTCAGCACCACCTGGACGACGGCACGTTCGCCCACGGCATCGTCGCCGGCCTCATACCAGGCCGCGCTGGCGAGACAGGTGGTGGCGCGCTCGCGGTCCGCCGGCGAGCCGGCGAAGACGAATGGGCGAGCGGCAGCGACCGCGCCAGCGAGGAACGGGACGGCGGCGTTGATCCTGCGCGCGCTGTCCGGTGTCACCTTGACGAGGGTGACCGGCGTCACCTTCGGTGGCGGGGGCAAGGACCCGAACGCGCGCCGGCCTGATGCTCGGTGCGGCCACGTGTCCCCGCCGGGCCCGGCCGGGCGGCTGGCGGCGAGCATCGCGAGCGCGAGCGCCGCGATCACGATCAGCCAAACGCACAGCCTGGCTGCCTTGCGCGGGGATGGGAATGACGGGCTTGGCAATGCGGCAAATTCCTATCGCGAGTCCGGCAGTGGCGAGCCGGGCCGGCATTCGGAGCACAAGTCGCGAGCGGGCCGCCTTGTTTCGCACGCGGCGCTTTCCGCGCTTTGCCGGGGCGGGCACGATGGGCGCAATCGCGGCATGGCCGTTGCGGCCTGCACCGACTTCATCTGGCGCAAACAGCGCGCGGACGGGGCATCGCGCCGAGAGCCGCTCAGCGCCCGCCGCGTGCCCTGCCGTCTACCTTCCAGATGGGTGTTGCGCCGGTACTGGCGCAACCCCTCGGATGGGCTGTCGTCAGCCGCCGTGCACCTGCGCAACATCGATCTTCAACCCCGGCCCCATCGAAGACGTGACCGAGACCTTCCGGAGATACTTGCCCTTGGCGCCGCTCGGCTTGGCCTTGAGGATGGCATCGACGAAGGCGTCGAAGTTGGCGCGCAGCGCCTCGTTGGAGAAGCTCATCTTGCCGATGCCGCCGTGGATGATGCCGGCCTTCTCGACGCGGAATTCGATCTGGCCGCCCTTGGCCGCCTTGACCGCCTCGGCGACGTTCGGCGTCACCGTGCCGAGCTTGGGGTTGGGCATCAGCCCCTTCGGGCCGAGCAGCTTGCCGAGCCTGCCGACGATGCCCATCATGTCGGGCGTGGCGATGACGCGGCCGTAATCGATGTTGCCGGCCTGCATGTCCTCGAGCAGGTCCTCGGCGCCCACCCGATCCGCGCCGGCGGCGAGCGCCGCCTCCGCCTTGTCGCCGCGCGCGAACACCGCGACCTTGACGTCCTTGCCGGTGCCCGAAGGCAGCGTCACCATGCCGCGCACCATCTGGTCGGCATGGCGCGGATCGACGCCGAGGTTCAGCGCCACTTCGACAGTCTCGTCGAACTTGACGCTGGACAGGTCTTTCAGCGCCTGGAGCGCCTCATCGACGGCGTAGAGCTTCTGATTGTCGCCCAGCTTCTCGGCGAGCGCCTTCTGCTTCTTGGTCAGCGTGCTCACCGGTCAGCCCTCCACAACCTGAAGGCCCATCGAGCGGGCCGATCCTTCGATGATCTTCGTCGCCTGCTCGATGTCGTTGGCGTTGAGATCCTTCATCTTGGTCTCGGCGATCTCGGAGAGCGCCGAGCGCTTGATCGTGCCGGCCGAGATCTTGCCCGGCTCCTTCGAACCGGACTTCAGATTTGCCGCCTGCTTGATCAGATAGCTGGCGGGTGGCGTCTTGGTGACGAAGGTGAAGCTGCGATCGGAATAGACGGTGATGATCGTCGGGATCGGCACGCCCTTCTCGAGTTCCTGCGTCGCGGCGTTGAACGCCTTGCAGAACTCCATGATGTTGACGCCGCGCTGACCGAGCGCGGGACCGATCGGCGGCGAGGGATTGGCGGCGCCCGCCTTCACCTGCAGCTTGACATAGCCGGTAATCTTCTTGGCCATTGTTGGCCTTCCTTTCTCACTATCGGGCAGGCGGCATAGCGCCGGCAACCCTCATGGTTAGCGGTTCATGCGACAGTGCGATCAAGTCGCCCCGTCTCCCGCAAGGATCGGGCGCATAGCGGCAGAAGCGCCACTTGGCAACCGTCCGAGCCAACGATTGACTCGCCGTGGATGTGCGCAGAGGCGCTGCCCTTTGCTCAGGCTGGCGCGCGCATCAAGCCACGACAGCTTCCAGGATGAGCAAGGTTCCGTCAGCGGCCGCTAGTCTCGAACCGATGGATGAACTGGACATTCGCTGCTTCGAGAGGACTGAGAGTTACCTCGTCACTGATCGGACTGTACCAATTCTTGGTGGAGAAATAGGTCGCGAGGTCTGCACTTTTGAAGCGCCTGCCATGACGGGCATATATTTCATTGCGTGCGATACGGAGTTGTGCGCCAGAAAAGCCGGCTAGATCGGCGGCCACAAGCTGGCGGCTCCCGGATTGCGGAACGAGGTAATCCGGCTCACCCGCTGTCGAGCGCCCCGCACGCTCCGATGAGTTGGGAGGGCTCTGCACCGGGGCCATTGGGGCTGTCCCCACATTCGTCGTTGGGAACAACGGTGGCTCCACGCGCTCGCCTGACGTAACGATCTTGCTTGGGTCGGCCACCGCGGAGGGCGGCGGCTGGTGGGTGTTAATTCCCCAGATCACCAGCCCAATGCCGAATACTCCCAAAAGCAGTTGCCGCCAGAGCGAGGTGACGGGGCTGAGTTCGACCTGCACGAGCTTGACCCCGCCGCCGATGATCGCGCCGATGATGCATCCAAGTCCGATGAGGATCAGCACGCTTTGCACAACTGGAGCCGCCCGAGACTATCCCGGGCCGACGATAGCGGCCGCGGGTGCGCCCGCAAAGCACCTTTCTGCTCCGGCCAATTGGGGACCTTCCGCTACTTCGCCAGTTCGACCTGCTCGAAGTCTAGCTCCACCGGGGTCGCCCGGCCGAAGATCGAGACGCCCACCTTGACCTTGTTCTTATCGAAATCGAGCTCTTCGACCACGCCGTTGAAGCTGGCGAACGGGCCGTCGAGCACCTTGACGCTGTCGCCGATCTCGTAATTGATCGAGATGGTCTTGCGCGGCGCGGCGGCGGCGGCCTGGGCGGCGCCGAAATAGCGTGCCGCGTCGCTTTCGCTGATCGGCTGCGGTTTGCCACTGGAGCCGAGGAATCCGGTCACCTTCGGCGTGTTCTTGACGAGGTGATAGATGTCGTCGGTCATGTTCAGCTTGGCGAGAACGTAGCCCGGCATGAACTTGCGCTCGACCTGCACCTTCTTGCCGCGCTTAACCTCGTTGACGGTCTCGGTCGGAACCTCGACCTCCTCGACGAGCTGGGACAGGCCCATGCGCTCGGCCTCGGAGAGGATCGATTCCCGTACCTTGTTCTCGAAGCCGGAATAGGCGTGGATGATGTACCAGCGGGCCATGATTGTCTCTGAGGTTCCCTGTTCAGCGCGGGCGGCGGTCAAGAGGCCAGCGACAGCAGCCAGCGCACCACGGCGCCGAACAGCGTATCGATGCCCAGGAAGAACACCGCCAGGATGATCATCATGATGCCGACGAAGATCGCGGTGGTGACCGTCTCTTGCCGGGTTGGCCAGTAGATCTTCGAGGCTTCCGCGCGCACCTGTCGCAGGAATTCGCCGGGGCTGGGTTTGGCCATGCTGCTCGCGCATCCACGTTGATCGTTGGTCGGTTTCCGCCAAGGGGACATCGCCGCCCCGGCCGCCTTTGCGAGGCTGGCCGGGAAGGGCGCTGCGGTTCCTCTTGTCGGAAGAAGCCGCGATCTAGCGGCTGGCCGGCGGCTTTGCAAGCCGGGCGAGCAGCGAGTGCCGTGTCCGATAAAGCACGCTCGCGCCGGGCGGGAGCGCCGTCGGCGGCGACCAGCCGAAATACCATAGGTAATCGGCGTGATGCGCGGGCGCGAACCGCGCAAGGTCGATCGGCTCGCCGGGCCAATGCATCAGCCGGTGCGAGGGATCGACGAAATCCGGGATGCGCTCGCGCAGCTGCAGCATGTGCACGCCGGGAATGGCGAAATGCGAGTTTACCAGCGCGTCGCGCCGCACCGTCGCATAGCTGGGCGCATGCTCGAACGGGTTGAGCTTCCAGCCCGTGCGCTCGACCAGCACCGCGCCCGCGACCCGCGCGCCCATCGGCAGCTGATCGAGCGCCTTGAGATCGGCCTCAAGGATCCGCGAATTCCGTGCCCAGGCCTCGGTGGTGAGGTCGAGCCGGACGAGAAACAGCAGCGGCGCCAGCCACAGCAACAGGCGCGGCGCACGCCAGTCGATCGCCAGGCAGCCGATCATCAATGCCACCGGGATCAGCCGATAGTCGGCGTAATCGCCGCCGCCAAGGTGTCGCGGCACCGCCAGCACCAGTGCCCCGATCAGCCACGCGCCCCAGCCCAGGCGTCCGTCGAAGCGCCGCAGGACCATCGCCGCGAGGATGAGCAGCAGCAGGATCAGCGGTGTCGCCCGGTCGAGGGCGAACGACTGGTCGCGCATCGTCTGGATCAGCACCGCCTTCTTGTAAAACCAGGGGTGCGGACCGTAGAGCCGCGCGCCGGTTCCTCCGCCCGCCCCGCCCGCCAGCAGCATCGGCACCAGCGGCAGCGTCAGCGGCCACGGCGCGAGGAAGGCGCTGGGGCGGTTGCGCTTGTGCCACTCGTAACCGAACACGAGCACGCCCAGCACCCCCCAGCCCGTGGCATGGCACAGCCAGACCGCGAAGCCGATCGGCACAAACGCCAGCCAGCGCCAGCGCCATCCGTCGAGGCGCACCCACAACGCAAAAGCGAACAGCGCCAAGGCCAGCGACAGGCAGAAATTGGCGAAGCCCATGCCCATCGCCGGGGACCAGATCAGCGTCAGTGCCAGCAGCGCGCCGACCCCGACCCGCCGCCGCAGCACCCATTCGACTGTTACCAGCGCCAGCCCGGTCAGCGGGGGAATCAGCAGCCCGATCAGCCACCCGGCGGTCTCGACGCCAAGTATTCGGCCGAGCGGCCACATCAGCAGGTCCACACCAAGATTGCCGGTCCAGATCCAGTGGAACTGGTAATAACGGGCGAGCCATGCACTGCGCCCGATGTTCAGCATGACGTGATAGCGCGCGAGGTGCGAGGCGTAGTCGGTCAGCTGCGGCTGGCGCGCTACCAGGAAGGGGAGCGTCGAGAGCAGCGACAGCAGGATTGCCAGCGCTGGCGCCTCGGCGGGCGCGCGGTTGGTCAGGATGGCCAAAAACCGCCGCAGAGGCGCGCCAGGCCTCACCGAAAAGCTGGCAGGAGTGGGGGGACTCGAACCCACGGCCCTCGGTTTTGGAGACCGATGCTCTACCAACTGAGCTACACTCCTGCGGGCGCCGGTGCCTCTACGGTCTGGCGCGGCCGATGGCAAGCGCGGCCATCCAGGATCGCCCAAAACCCAGTCCCACTTCGTCGCGCCGGCTGCTAAGGTCGCGCCCGTGCACGCGCCCGCAACCTCTGCGATCATCGATCCGGAACTGCTGCTGCTCGCCTATCGCAGCGGCATCTTCCCGATGGCCGACCGTCGCGACGATCCTGAAATCTTCTGGGTCGAGCCGCGCCGCCGCGCGGTGCTGCCGCTTGATGGCTTCCACCTCTCGCACTCGCTGACGAGGACATTGCGCCGGGATCGCTTTGTACTCAGCTGCAATGCCGCCTTCGCCGAGGTGATGGAAGCCTGCGCGGCCCCGCGCCGCTCGGACAGCGGCGAAAGCTGGATCAGCCACCGCATCAAGGCCAGCTACCAGCGGCTGCACGAACTCGGCCACGCGCATTCGATCGAGTGCTGGCGGGTCGCGGGCGACGGTGAACGCGTGTTCGCCGGCGGCCTCTACGGCGTCGGCTTCGATGGCGCGTTCTGCGGCGAGAGCATGTTCAGCACCCAGCCCGATGCATCCAAGGTAGCGCTGGCCTTCCTGGTCGCGGCGCTGCGCCGCGCCGGGGCGGAGCTGCTCGACTGCCAATTCCTTACCCCGCATCTCGTCTCGCTTGGCGCGGTCGAGATCACCCAGCACCGCTACCTGCGGCTGCTGCGCAAAGCCCAGGGCTACTCGGCGGCGGGCGGCGTGGGAGCAGGCGCGGGGCTCGGCGGACCTGCGGCGGCCGGCGGCGCCGGCGATCGCTCCGGAGATGGCAAACGCCTCGTGCTGGCCCTGCCCGAAGCCTGCGCGGCGCTGCTGGCGGAGGCGGAGGCTTCCTCGTCCTCGCCGGGGAACTTCATCGCGCATTGCTTGAGCCAAACGTCATAGACCGGATGCTCGACCGTGTTGAGCGACGGCGAATTCTTGAACAGCCAACCCGAGAACACCTTGTGCCAGGTGAGCGGCGCGGCGGTGCTGGCGCGCTCCTCGATATAGACCTGGACGAAGGCGCCCTCCTCCTGTGGCTTTTCCCAGGGCAGGGTCTTTTCGCAGGTGGCGAGGCGGATGACGACATTGCCGATCCGCCGCTCCTCGCCCGATTTCAGCACGACGTCCTGGGTCAGATTGTTGCGCTTGTTGAGCAGGCCGAGCGTCGCCACCCGCTCCTTGACCGGCGTTCCATAGCTGCTCTCCACCGCCGGCGCGCCGATCGCGGTGGTGGCGACGGCGCGCGGCACCTCGCTCGGCGCGGGTTCGGGCTTCTCGGCGCCGCGCCCGCAGCCGGCGAGCAGCGTCATCGGCAGCAGCGCGCCGGCGATGCCTCCCAGAACCCGTCCGTACTGAGACTGTCGAAGCACCGTTTTTCCCTTGCGACTGCGCGCACTGCCTGACGGAAATGCAGCCCTTCGACAAGCCAAGGGCGGACGGGTGGCCGGGTCGGACTTCAGGCGTCCGGTGACCAGGCTTCGTAATCCCCGGTGGCGCGCGCCCGATTGCCGCCGCGCTCCAGCGCGCCTTGCGGCAGATAGGCACTGTCGGTGCCGGTGGCGTTCGGCGTGTAATCGACTTCCCAGACGCGCGGCGGCGGCAGATGGCTGTCGGGCACCCCATCATAATTACCGTGCAGCCAGCCATGCCATTCGGGCGCCACCCGGCTGGCGTCATTGGCGCCGCTGTAGATTACCCAGCGCCGCTCGCCCGTGAAGGCATCGTTCTTCCGGGCCTTCTTCGCACGGAAATAGCGGTTGCCCTCCCCATCGGTGCCGACCTCCTCGCCGTTGCGCCAGCTCCACAACGAGGTGCCTAGGGTGGCGCCATCCCACCAGGTGAAGATTTTCGAAAAGAAGCCCATGCCAGCGCGGTAGCCGATCGCGCAAGGACGGGAAAGGGGTTGCGCACCGTCTCTACGCCGCCAGCGCCGCCCTCACCGCCGCGATTGCGTCTGCCGCCTTCGCGCCATCTGGCCCCCCACCCTGCGCCATGTCGGGGCGGCCGCCGCCGCCCTTGCCGCCGAGCGCCTCGACGCCGAGCCTCACCAGGTCGACGGCGCTGAAGCGGGTGGTGAGGTCTTCGGTGACGGCGACGGCGAAGCTGGCGCGGCCGTCGTTGACCGCCACCGCCGCCGCCACGCCCGAGCCGATCCGCGCCTTGGCCTGATCCAACAATCCGCGCAGTTCCTTGGGGTCCAGCCCTTCGAGCACCTGGCCCGAAAAAATTACGTCGCCTACTGCCTCGTTGGCCGGCGCCGCGTTGCCGGAGTTGGCGGCCGCACCTGCGCCCGCCAGCGCCAGCGCCTTTTTCGCCTCGGCAAGCTCGCGCTCCAGGCGGCGGCGCTCGTCGAGCAGCGCGGCGACGCGCGGTTCGACTTCCTCGGGGGTGGTGCGCAGCAGGCTCGCGGCGCCCTTCAGCGCCTCCTCGCGCGCGACCAGCCAGCGGCGCGCCCCCTCCCCGGTCAGTGCCTCGATCCGGCGCACCCCCGAGCTCACCGCGCCCTCGGAGACGATGCGGAACACGCCGATATCGCCGGTCGCCGAGACATGAGTGCCGCCGCACAGTTCGACCGAATAGCGAGCACCCTCGGCGGTACTCGCCCGCCCCATCGACAGCACTCGAACCTCGTCGCCATATTTCTCGCCGAACAGCGCCATCGCGCCGGCGGCAATTGCCTCGTCGGGGGTCATCAGCCTTGTGCCGACCGGCTGGTTGTGGCGGATTTCGGCGTTCACCTCGGCTTCGATCGCGGCAATGTCCTCGAGGCTGAGCGCGGTCGGATGCGAGAAATCGAAGCGCAAGCGCTCGGCGGCGACCAGCGAGCCCTTCTGCGTGACATGACCGCCGAGCCGGTCACGCAGCGCTGCGTGCAGCAGGTGGGTGGCGGAATGGTTGGCGCGGATCGCGTCGCGCCGGTCGCCGTCGACCTGGAGGCGTACCGTCTCGCCGACCCGGAGCGTGCCGCTTTCCACTCGGCCGCGCATCGCGTGCAGCCGGCCGATTGGCTTGGCAGTGTCGCTGACCGCGATCCGCAGCTCCTCGCCGTTCGAGCCAGTACCGGCAATGTGGCCCGAATCGCCGACCTGACCGCCGCTTTCGCCATAAAACGGCGTCTGGTTGGTGAGGACGGTCACCTCCTCGCCGGCGCTGGCGGAGGTGACTTCGGCGCCGTCGCGGACCAGCGCCACCACCCGGCCCTCGCCCGTCGTGGCAGTGTACCCGGTGAACTCGCTCGCCCCTTCGCGCTCGGCGATGTCGAACCAGACTTCGCCGGCTGCCGCCTCGCCCGAGCCCTTCCAAGCGGCGCGGGCCGCCGCGCGCTGTCGCCCCATCGCCTCGTCGAATCCGGCGCGCTCTACCCCCATGCCGCGCTCGCGCAGCGCATCCTCGGTGAGGTCGAGCGGGAAGCCGTAGGTGTCGTACAGGCGAAAAGCGGTCTCGCCCGGCAGGCTGGCACCCTCGCCCAGCCCCGCTGTCGCCTCGTCGAGCAGCCGCAGCCCCTTCTCCAGCGTCTGGCGGAAGCGCGTTTCCTCGCGTTCGAGCACCTCCTCGATCAGCACCTGCGCGCGCGCGAGTTCGGGATAGGCCTGGCCCATCTCGGCGACCAGCGACGGCACCAGCCGGTGCATCAGCGGCTCGCGTGCGCCGAGGATATGGGCATGGCGCATCGCCCGGCGCATGATCCGCCGCAGCACATAGCCGCGCCCCTCGTTCGACGGCAGCACGCCGTCGGCGAGAAGGAAGCTGGTCGAGCGCAAATGATCGGCGATGACGCGGTGGCTGGCCCGGCGCTCGTCCCGAGCGGTCGTGCCGGTGAGGTTTTCGGACGCCGCGATCAGTGCGCGAAAGGTGTCGATCTCGTAATTGTCGTGCTCGCCCTGCAACACCGCGGCGATGCGTTCGAGGCCCATGCCGGTGTCGATGGACGGGCGGGGCAGATCGGCGCGGGTGCCGTCCGACCGCTGCTCGAACTGCATGAACACCAGATTCCAGATTTCGATGAAGCGGTCGCCGTCCTCGTCGGGGCTGCCGGGCGGGCCGCCGGGGATGTCCGCGCCGTGATCGTAGAAAATCTCGGAGCACGGGCCGCAGGGACCGGTATCGCCCATCGACCAGAAATTGTCCGAGGTGGCGATGCGGATGATGCGATCTTCGGGCAGGCCGGCGATCTTGCGCCACAGCGCGAAGGCTTCGTCGTCATTGTGATAAACGGTGACGGTGAGCTTTTCGGCAGGCAGGCCCCATTCGCGGGTCAGCAGCGTCCAGGCGTGGAGGATCGCCTGCTCCTTGAAATAATCGCCGAAGGAAAAATTGCCGAGCATTTCGAAGAAGGTATGATGGCGCGCGGTATAGCCGACGTTGTCGAGATCGTTGTGCTTGCCGCCGGCGCGAACGCATTTCTGCGAAGACGCGGCGCGCGGCACGGCGCGGCTTTCCAGCCCGGTGAAGACGTTCTTGAACGGCACCATACCCGCGTTGGTGAACATCAGCGTCGGGTCGTTGTAGGGCACAAGCGGCGCGGAAGGCATCGCGTCATGCCCGTTCGCCGCGAAATATTCGAGGAAGGACCGGCGGACTTCGTTGGTGGAACTCATGCCCAGAGCCGATAATTCACCGGCGGGCGGCCGACAAGCGCCAAGGCGTAAGCCTTCCTCGGCAGGGCATCCCACTTCGCTTGGCACCTGTTCCACGGGGGAACTCAGTGGATGCGAGTCAGCGTGCGCTCTGGTTCGGCGTTTTCCGGCGGGGTGACGACGCCGAGCGCGTTGGGCAGGGTTCGCAGCCGCAGCGGCAGCGACAGCACCGCGACCTCACCGTCGAATGTACCCTCGATAACGCCAGCGCCCTCGATCACAACTTCGCGCGCGCTGCCATATTCGAGGAAGTCGCGAGGCGGCTGGGCGAACCCGAATAACGCCCGCGTCGCCAGGCCGATCAATTCGCCGGGATGCTTCGCCGCGACTGCATAAAGCGAGAGCTGGTGCTCGGTCAGGCTCTCGCGTCGGCCGAGTTGACCCGGGCGCATCGAATATTCGTTGTTGCCGATGAACAGCAGCGGCGTCGCGATCACGCTGGAAGCGCCATCGACCCGAAGAGTGAAATATTGCGCGCGCACGTTGCGCAAGGCGTTCCAGGCGGCACTCAATGTCGCCCGCCAATACGAGCGGTCATCGGCCTCTCGCTGGCGAACAAAGCGCGTGTAGAGGCCGAAGGAGGCGTTGTTGATGAAGACCCGCTCCCCCGCCATGCCGAGATCAATGCGACGCCGCTGGCCGCAGACCGAGGACTGGGCGGCTTCCGCCAGATCGAGCGGCACACCGAGTTGGCGGGCGAGGTGATTGCGGGTACCGAGCGGCAGGATGGCGAGGGCGGTGAGCGAATTGGCGAGCACGGCGGCAGCCGATGCGATCGTACCATCGCCGCCGCCGACCGCGATTACCGGTGCTCCACGATGGCGCTCCAGGGCGGACGCCATTTCATCGGCATCGAGCAATTCAAGCGTGATCCGGGCTCCAGCCTCGGCGAATGCGGTCGTGATCGTCTCGGCCAACGCGTCGCCGAGCGAGGCGGCGGTGCCACCTGAACGATTGATCAACACAGGCAGGGGAGTGGCCATGATGATACGGGAATGGATCGGAGTTGTTTGGGTTCCCAAGCATGGCAGCGGAATCGGTGAGCCTCCAAGCAGCGGCGACGAACTGTCGTGATGGCTTGGCATGATTGTTCCACCGCCCTGGCCCGGGGGACGCTGCCCACCTGCCGGAGGCGCTTCACCAGATTGGAGCTGCCCGCGGCTGGAGGACTCAGCCCTCGTCGTCGATCGTGACCCCGGTCATCATCGCTTCCGAAAGACCTTCGGTGTGCGCCCGGATGGCCGCCTCGAGCCGGCCGCACATCTCGGCGTGGTCGCGCAGATACTGCTTGGCGTTCTCGCGGCCCTGGCCGATGCGCACCGAATCGTAGCTGAACCAGGCGCCCGACTTCTCGACAATGCCGGCCTTAACGCCAAGGTCGAGGATCTCGCCGATCTTGGAAATGCCCTGGCCGTACATGATGTCGAACTCGACCTGCTTGAACGGCGGCGCGACCTTGTTCTTGACGACCTTCACCCGAGTGGTGTTGCCGACGATCTCGTCGCGATCCTTGATCTGGCCGGTGCGGCGGATGTCGAGCCGGACCGAGGCGTAGAACTTGAGGGCGTTGCCGCCCGTCGTTGTTTCAGGATTGCCGTACATCACCCCGATCTTCATCCGCAGCTGGTTGATGAAGATGACGATGCAGCGCGAGCGACTGATCGAGCCGGTCAGCTTGCGCAGGCTCTGCGACATCAGCCGCGCCTGGAGACCGACGTGGCTGTCGCCCATCTCGCCCTCGATCTCGGCGCGTGGCACCAGCGCCGCCACCGAATCGATCACAAGCACGTCGATCGCGTTCGAACGCACCAGCGTATCGACGATCTCGAGCGCCTGCTCGCCAGTGTCGGGCTGCGACACAATCAGCTCGTCGATGTCGACGCCCAGCTTCTTGGCGTAGACCGGGTCGAGCGCATGCTCGGCATCGACGAACGCGGCGGTGCCGCCCATCTTCTGGGCCTCGGCAATGGCATGAAGCGCCAGCGTCGTCTTGCCCGAGCTTTCCGGACCGTAGATTTCGACCACCCGGCCGCGCGGCAAGCCGCCGATGCCGAGCGCGATATCGAGCCCGAGCGAGCCGCTGGAGATCGCCTCGACCTGCATCGCTTCGCGGCTGCCCAGCTTCATCGCCGAACCCTTGCCGAAGGCGCGATCGATCTGCGCGAGTGCCGCCTCCAGCGCCTTCTGCCGGTCCATGCTGTCCTTGTCCTTGCCTTCCGGAATCAGCTTGAGCTGCGCCGCCATGTCAATTTCCCCTCTGCTACCGGGCCATCCGGAAAGGTCAATGGAGGCGAGTCGTATATGGTTTGTTCTTTTAGAACAAGAGTGGAACACAGTGCGCGTCGAAAAACTTTTCCACCGTGCCGCTGGCTCAGGGCCCGCGCGTGTCGTCGAGATAATCCGGCGGTATGCTCAGCGCGCGGGTGGCCACCTGGGTTTCGAGCAGAAACTGCGTCATGGCAGCCATCAGCAGCGCGATCGCAATCACGAAAATCGTCGCGGCAACCCGCTCGAGCGGGTAGTTCGTCATCTCCTCGGCGAACAGCACCGTTACCGTCGTGCCGATCGCGATCCCGCTCAGCACCAGGAGGCGGATCGCGCCGTGGGTCAGGGCCATGCGGCGATCGACGAGGCGCATCTCGGCGACGACCATATCGTGCGCTGGCCCCTCGGTGATGGCGTGGCGCTCCTGCAGTTCGCGGGCGCGATCGACGATACGCCCGAGCCGGGTCGAGAGCAGGTTGAGCAGATTGCCGATCGCGACCAGCACGAACACCGGGGTGAGTGCCAGCTGGATGGTGTGCGCGATCATGCGGCCCGCGTCGCGACCAGCGTATCCACCACCCCCGGATCGGCCAGCGTCGAGATATCGCCGAGGTTGGAGGTATCGCCCTCGGCGATCTTGCGCAGGATGCGGCGCATGATCTTGCCCGAGCGGGTCTTGGGCAGCGCCGGCGCGAAGTGGATGACGTCGGGCGTCGCAATCGGGCCGATCTCGCTGCGCACCCATTTGACGAGTTCCTTGCGGATATCCTCGCTCTCTGTTTCACCGGCGTTGAGCGTGACATAGGCGTAGATGCCCTGCCCCTTGATGTCGTGCGGCATGCCAACCACGGCGGCTTCGGCGACCTTGGCATGCGCGACCAGCGCGCTCTCTACCTCGGCGGTGCCCATGCGGTGGCCGGAGACGTTGATCACGTCATCGACGCGCCCGGTGATCCAGTAATAGCCATCCTCGTCACGCCGGCAGCCGTCGCCGGTGAAATATTTGCCCGGATAGGCGGTGAAATAGGTCTGGAAGAAGCGCGCATGATCGCCCCAGACGGTGCGCATCTGGCCGGGCCAGCTCTGGGTGATGCACAGATTGCCCTCGGCCGCGCCTTCCAAGACCTTACCCTCGGCATCGACGAGTTGCGGAACGACGCCGAACATCGGAAACGAAGCCGCGCCCGGCTTAAGGGCATGGGCGCCCGGCAGCGGGGTCATCATGCAGGCGCCGGTCTCGGTTTGCCAATAGGTATCGACGATGGGACAACGCTCGTCGCCGACAATTCGAAAATACCATTCCCAGGCCTCGGGGTTGATCGGTTCGCCGACCGAGCCGAGCAGCCGCAGCGACGCACGCGAGGTGCGCGTCACCCATTCGTCGCCCTCGCGCATCAGCGAGCGCAGCGCGGTCGGCGCGCCGTAAAAGATGTTCACCTGGTGGCGGTCGACGATCTGCCAGAAGCGGCTGTGGTCGGGGTAGTTGGGCACCCCCTCGAACATCACCACCGTGGCGCGGTTGGCGAGCGGGCCATAAACGACATAGCTGTGGCCGGTAACCCAGCCGATATCGGCAGCGCACCAGAACACCTCGCCTGGCCGGTAGTCGAACACATAGCTGTGCGTCATCGCCGCCCAGGTAAGATAGCCGCCGGTGGTGTGGAGCACGCCCTTGGGCTTGCCGGTCGAGCCCGAGGTGTAGAGCACGAACAGCGGGTCCTCGGCGGCCATTTCCTCGGGCGGGCAATCGGGCGAGGCGGTTTCGCGCGCCTCGTGCCACCAATGGTCGCGGGCCGGGTCGAAGGCGATTTGGTTGCCGACGTGGCGCACTACCAGCACGGCTTCCACTGACGTGCAGCGGGCCAGCGCCTCATCGACATTGGCCTTCAGCGGCACCAGCTTGCCCCCGCGCATACCGCCGTCGGCGGTGACGACGAAGCCGCTGTCGCAATCCTGGATGCGGCCCGCCAGCGCCTCGGGCGAGAAGCCGCCGAACACCACCGAATGGATCGCGCCGATTCGCGAACAGGCGAGCATCGCCACGGCCGCCTCTGGGATCATCGGCAGATAGATGGTGACGCGGTCGCCTCGCCTTGCGCCGAGCCCCTTCAGCGCATTGGCGAAACGGCAAACCTCCTCGTGCAGCTCGCGGTAAGTGAGCTTGCGCTGCTGCGCCGGATCGTCGCCCTCCCAGATGATCGCCAGCGTATCGCCATGCTCGGCGAGATGCCGGTCGAGGCAGTTGGCCGAGACGTTGAGCGTACCGTCGGTGAACCAGGCGACGCCGAAGTCGGCTTCGTTGAAGCTGCTGTTGGAAAGTTCGGTCCACGGCTTGATCCAGTTGAGCCGCGCCGTCTCCTCGCGCCAGAACGCCACGGGCTCCTCGATCGAGCGCCGGAATTTCTCGGCGTAACCGGCCGCATTGACATAGGCGGATTTGGCCCATTCGGGCGGGACGGGGTGGATGGTGGACATGACGGCGCTCTCCCTGAACAGCCGCTGCTCGCATGAAAATCGACGGTTGGGAAGACGAAGCCGGACTGGCGGCGCGCCTCCTCTTCCGATCAGCGCCTGATGAAATCGAGGATGATCGGCGCGAGCTTGGGCCAACTGGTGAACAGAGTGTTCCCGGCCTTGCCCGACGCCGTCTCCCCCGCTCGGTGATTCCACTCATCCTCGCCCCAGGGCGGGTCGAGCATCAGCGAATGCGGCACCAGCCGGTGCACCCATTCGCTGGTCGCGCGGGTGTGCGACAAGTCGCTCCGGCCGCTGCGGAACACCAGCACCGGCATGGTCAACCGCGCGAAGTCGCGCGGCTTCATGCCGGGAACCGGTGTGATATCGGACGGCACGTAGGCGGCCGCCCAGCGTTGCATCACTTCGATGAACTTGTCCGGAGCCTGCGCGCGGATGAAGTCCTTCGCCTGCGGGCTCTTCTCGAAGTTCTCCGCCCAGGCAGTGGCGGTCAACACAGCCTCCATGCCGCCGACGCTGGCGAGCACTCCCGCCTCGCCGCAATAATGGCTGGCGAGTTGCATCAGCCCGATCGGATCGCCGCTGATCCACCACAGGCACAGGTGCGAGCAGATCTCGGGATCGCGCGCCGCCGCCAGCATCGACACCCGCGATCCGCCAGATCCGCCGGCGATCACCGTCGGGCCGAGATCGAGCGCGCGGATCAGCCCGGACAGCGCCTCCGCCTGCATCTCGGATTCGCTCTCGCCAAGCAGGCAGGCGTCGGAAGCGCCGCAGTTCGGCCGGTCATAGATCAGCACCCGGCGTCCCTCGGCGACCAGCGCCTCGGCGAGTTCGCGCAAGCCCGGGACCTCCATGGTGAAGCGGCCTCCTGGGGTGAGGGCAACCGCCGCGTCTCCCGGTTTGCCGAGCAGCTCATAGGCAATGCCGATCCCGTTGACCGTCATGCGATCCATTGGGCTTCCTCCCGGATATGCGGCGCATGGAGTGCACGGCCGCGCTCGCGTCCACCCTGTCACCGCATCGCCGCGCTTCGCAAACGGTTTCTGCGGACTCATGAGGGGTACCGCGTTGCGACGTTGACTCCGCCGGCCTATCGGCGACATAAGAACATATCATGAACAATATCCGCGATTCGGTGACTCGACTCCGCTTGCTGAAAGGCAATCCCATGGCTGTCCGGCAGGAGAAGCCCGAGGCGCCGGCCCGTGTCCTGCGCACCGGCCATGCCGGGATCGACCGGGCGCTCGGCGGCGGGCTGGCGCGGGGGCGGCTGCACGAGGTGTTCGCCATCGATGCAGCTGCGGCGGCGAGCGCCACCGGCTTCGCCGCGATGCTGGCACGGCGTCTGGATGGGGAGGGAGACGGCGGGCCAGAGGACAGGCAACGGGGCGGCATCGTCTGGCTGCGCGAGGAGTGGGCGGAGCGGCAGTCGGGCCGGCTGTATCCGCCCGGGCTGGTGGAGATCGGGCTCGATCCGGCGCGGCTGATCCTGGGGGTGCTGCCCGATCCGCTCGCCCTGCTTCGCGCCGCCGCCGATGTCGTGCGCTGCGCCGGGGTGGCGGCAGCGGTGATCGAGCTGTGGCGCGCGCCCCGCATCCTCGACCTGACCGCGACCCGGCGGCTGGCGCTGGCGGCCGAGGCTTCCGGCGTCACCGCGCTGCTGCTGCGGATCGCCGCCGAGCCGATGCCCAGCGTTGCCCGCACCCGCTGGGCGGTGCGCCCTGCCCCCTCCACCCCCCTGGAGGCGAACGCGCCGGGCTCGCCGCTGCTGGAGGTGGAGCTGTTGCGCCAGCGCGGCCGGTCCGAACTCGGCGTCTGGCGGGTGGAGTGGAATCGTGAGCAAGCAAGCTTCCGCGACGCGGACGAATCCGCCGCGACGCCATCTCGGGATATGGTTTCCGTTTCTCTCCGTCGACCGGCTGACGCATACATCGTCCCGCTCCGTCGCGCCGGGTGACGCGCCCCCAACGCCACCCTTCGCGCTGGTCGAGAAGATCGGCGGCGCGATCCGGCTGGCGATGCCCGATCCCCGCGCGCGCGCGCTCGGCCTGACCCCGGGGCTGGCGCTGGCCGATGCCCGGGCGCGCGTTCCGGAGCTGGCGGTGTTCGAGTCCGATCCGGCGGCGGACCAGGCCTGGCTGGAGCGCATCGCCGACTCCTGCGAGCGCTACAGCCCGAGCGTGGCGGCCGATCCCCCCGACGGCATCACCATCGACATCACCGGCTGCGCGCATCTGTTCCACGGCGAGGCGGGTCTGGCGGGTGATCTGGAGCGTCGGATGGCACGCTTCACCCGCCACCTGCGCCACGCCTTCGCCGATTCGCCTGAGGGAGCGCAGGCGTTGGCCCGGTTTGGAACCCTGATCCTCCCCGGAACGGGGAGGTGCCCCGAAGGGGCGGAGGGGCCGAATGCTCTCCCTCGCAGCCTTGGCACACGTGATCGAGCTTTCGACCCCTCCGTCAGCGCTACGCGCTGCCACCTCCCCGTTCCGGGGAGGAACGATGCCGAGCAAGCCCCCCTCCTCCGCCTCCCCGTCGCCGCGCTCCGCCTCGACGCGGAGACCGAACTGGCGCTGCGCCGCGCCGGGCTGAAGACGATCGGCGATCTCGCGTTGCGGCCCTCCGCCCCGATCGCCGCGCGCTTCGGGGAGGCGGCGACCACCACCCTCGCGCGCCTGCTCGGCCATGCGGACAGCCGCATCACCCCGCGCCGCGCAGCCCCAGCGCTGTTCTTCGAACGCCGCTTCGCCGAGCCGATCGCCCGCACCGAGGATGCGCTCGGCACGATCGGCGCGCTGGGTGAGGAGGCGGCGCGGGCGCTGGAGCAGCGGCGGATGGGCGGGCGCCGCTTCGCCGCCCGGCTGTTCCGCAGCGACGGCGCGGTGCGCGATCTCGCCATTGCCACCGGCCAGCCCACCCGCGATCCGGCGCTGCTGCTGCGATTGTTCGGCGAGCGGGTGGAAACGCTCGCCGATCCGCTCGATCCTGGCTTCGGCTTCGACATGATCCGCCTGTCGGTTCCGGCGATCGAACCGCTCGCCCCCGCCCAGCTCGAACTGGAAGGCGGCGCGATCGGCGAGGAGGCGATGGCGGCGCTGGTCGACCGGCTGAGCACGCGGCTGGGGCGCGGGTGCCTCCGCCGCTTCGCCCCGCGCGACACCCATATCCCCGAGCAGACCGTGCTCGCCCTGCCCGCCGCCGGGCCTCGCCGGACGGGCGGCTGGCCCGAGCCCCGGCCGGGCGAGCCACCGCTGCGGCCGATCCATCTGTTCGATCCGCCCCAGCCGATCGAGGTGATCGCCGAGGTGCCCGACGGCCCTCCCCACCGCTTCCGCTGGCGCCGCGCCCAGCATGACGTGGTCCGTTTCGAGGGACCGGAACGCGTCGCCGCCGAATGGTGGCGCCATGCCGAGGGCCTCACCCGCGATTACTACCGGGTGGAGGACGCGCGCGGCCGCCGCTTCTGGGTATTCCGCCACGGGCTTTACGGCTCCGAAAAACCCGATCCGCGCTGGTACATCCACGGCCTGTTCGCATGAGCAGCTTCGCCGAGCTGGTCGCGGCTACCAACTATTCCTTCCTGCGCGGCGCCTCGCACCCGTCGGACATGGTCGCCCAGGCGCTCGCGCTCGGCATGGCGGGGATCGGCATCGCCGACCGCAACAGCGTCGCCGGCGTGGTCCGCGCCCATGTCGCGCTGCGCGATGCCCGCGAGAAGGCGCGGGAGGCCGGGCTGCCCGAGATCGCCTTCCGCCTCGTCGTCGGCGCGCGGCTGGTGTTCGCCGACGACACCCCCGACATCCTCGCCTACCCCGCGACCCGCCATGGCTGGGGCCGGCTGACCCGTCTCCTGACGCTCGGCAACCTTCGCGCCACGAAGGGCGACTGCATCCTCCATTGCGACGATCTGCTCACCCATGCCGAAGACCTGCTGCTGATCGCCTTGGCCGAGCCCGACGACGCGCCGCTCGTCGAGCGGCTGGCTCAGGCCTGCCCCAGCCGCGTCTGGCTCGGAGCGACGATGCCACGCCGGGGTGACGACCGCCGCCGCCTCGCCCGGCTGATGCAAATGGCCGACAGCACCGGCGTGCCGCTGCTCGCCACCAATGACGCGCTTTACGCCGCCCCGGAGCAGCGCCCGATCCACGACGTGCTGACCTGCATCCGCGAGAAGGTGACCCTGCTGCAGGCCGGCCGCCGGCTGAACGCCAACGCCGAACGCCACCTCAAGCCCCCCGCCGAGATGGCGCGGCTGTTCCGCGACTGCCCGCAAGCGGTGGCGGAGAGCACCGCCCTGCTCGCCCGCATTGCCTTCACCCTCGATGATCTGCGTTACGAATATCCGCATGAGCCGGTGCCCCATGGCTGGGAGCCGCAGGGCTGGCTCGAACATATGGTGATGGAGGCGGCGCATCAGCGCTACGGCGGCGAGCTGCCGCCCAAGGTGGGCAAGATGCTCGACGAGGAATTCGCCCTCATCCGCCAGCAGAACTACGCCTGCTACTTCCTCACCGTCCACGATCTGGTGCGCTTCGCCCGCAGCCACACCCCGCCGATCCTGTGCCAGGGGCGCGGCTCGGCGGCCAATTCGATCGTCTGCTTCCTGCTGGGCGTCACCTCGGTCGATCCGGTCCGCTACGATCTGCTGTTCTCGCGCTTCGTCTCCGAGGAGCGCGGCGAGCCGCCCGACATCGACGTCGATTTCGAGCA
>JBDSIY010000111.1:0-129603 GCA_039917735.1 Novosphingobium sp.
CCAGCTTTGCCGGGGCCGCTCAGCAGCAACAAAAAGAGCAACAAACGTGTTGCTCTTGTGCTGGATTCCGCTGGACAGACCCGGACGGTTGCCGGCGATTCTCGATGAAAAAGTGCTTGAAAACCAGTCGCTTGCTGGACGTCCCCGGACGCTACCGAGGAGAACAAATGGTGCCCAGAAGAGGACTCGAACCTCCACGCCCTTACGAGCGCCGCCACCTGAAGGCGGTGCGTCTACCAATTCCGCCATCTGGGCACAGGCTGAGCGCCGAAGGCGCCGCCGGGTAGGTGCGGGCCGATAGCGATGTGCCGGGGCGTTTGTCAACGTCTGAGCGGCGGTGGGTTCGGCACGGTTGCGGTTCATGCCTGGCCAACGATCCACGGCATGCGAGCGAACCACGCTGAACAGAGCGCGTCGCCTGTCCGCGCCAGCCACGTCCTTGGCGATCAGGTCAGTGCGTCAAGCGGCCGGCTTTTCCCGCGCGATCTCGCCGCGGCGTCGCCGCAGAGTTCCTCGAAGCTCGCTTCAACCAGCGTCACGTGATGCAGCATCGCCGCATGGGCGCCTTGCGCATCGCCGCGCAGAATCGCGGCGACCACCGCTTCGTGCTCGGCGTGCGACCGCATCGGCCGGCCCTCCAGTTGGAACTGGGCGCGCCTGAAGGGGAGCAGCCGCCGCCTGGTCGCGGTGGCCATCTCCGCCAGGACGGAATTGTGCGCGCCGGCATAGATCATCGTGTGCAACGCATCGTTGGCATAGGCGAAGCCGGCGGCGTCGCCGGCATGCGCCAGTTCGCCCATGCGGTCGTGCAGCGCCTGCAACCGCCGGCGCTCGGTCGGCGACATCGACAGCGCTGAGAGGCGCGCGCAGGTCGCTTCCAGCTCAGCCATGGCGATGAACAGCTCTTCGAGCTGCTCGGGAGTCACCCGCGTGACGATGGCGCCGCGGCGGGGGCGCACTTCGATCAGCCCCGTGGTCGCGAGCCGGCGCAGCGCCTCGCGCACCGGCGTGCGCGACACCCCATAACGCTGGGCGAGCTGCTGCTCGTCCAGCCTTTTGCCGGGCGGGAAGTCTCCAGCGATGATCGCCTCGGCCAGCGCCTGCGCAAGGCGCTCGGCAGCAGTTTCGCCCAACGTCAATACTCCATTCGACGCATCCCCAGCAGAGTTTTCGCCGGATATCCAAGTCTTGCATACAAAGATGGTGATATGGCGACAATCCAGTTGCCAATGCGTGGATTGTATGCAATTTTTGTTCTACGCATGCAATATCACCACCGATGGCGTGGCAAACGTCACGGGAACAGGGAATAGCGAGGGTGTCTGGGCGCTGACCAACAGGGAGCGACCAGATAATGCGAAATCTATTCTATGGAATTGCGGCGGCGGCCAGCCTCGGATGGAGC
Source organism: Novosphingobium sp. (assembly GCA_039917735.1). Taxonomy (GTDB): domain Bacteria; phylum Pseudomonadota; class Alphaproteobacteria; order Sphingomonadales; family Sphingomonadaceae; genus Novosphingobium. Next base: position 1,406 of record JBDSIY010000111.1, read on the forward strand.
GGCGTCGCATTGGCCGACGACGGTGACTGGAGTCTTCACGGCTTCGGCGATATTTCGGTCAAGAACGACTATGTAACGCCGCGCGGGCTCGTCGTTACCACCAAGGGTACGACCATCCAGGTGTTGAATGGACTGGTGGTCGCGGGGCCCGGCGGGGTCGCCTTCCACGGCGGCACCTGGACCGACCTCAATCCAGGGTACGACCACACCCGCAATACGACGGCGGTCAACGAATTCGACTGGTTCGTCGGCGTTGAGGCTCCCGTCGCGAAAGGCCTCACCGCCGGGGTGGAACTGAGCCAGTTCATCAGCGGACAGCCGAAAGTCGCGTTCAAGCACGAGACCAACGTCGAATTCAGCCTGAAGTATGCCGATGCGGACAAGGGCGGCTTCACGGTGAATCCGTATGCCAAGCTGTTCTGGGCCGTCGACAGCAAATCGTCGACCGTGGTGCTCGGCAAGGCCGGCAACACCTTTGACGTCGAGTTGGGCGCGGTGCCGACCTACAAGGGCGACGGATTCACCCTGTCCGCGCCGACCTGGTTCACGGTGGGCCCGAAGACCTACTGGGGACCGTTCGACGACAAGAACTTCGGCGTGGTTTCGACCGGCCTCAGGGCAAGCACGCCGCTGACCTTCCTCAAGGGCAGCGCCGGCGCCAGCGTCTACGCCTTCGGTCAATATTATCACCTGATCAACGACAACCTCGTCATCGCCAAGGCGATCCTCAACGGCGGCGAGCACGACCGCGATCAACTCGTGTTCGGCGCGGGCATCAACTTCGGCTTCTGATCTGAACAGTACCGGCGGCGCCGGGGGGCGCCGCCGGACGAAAGGCGGCAGGCAATGGCGATCGTTCCAGCGCAACCTTACGAATTCAATCTCGACCCCGCGAAGGCGGCGCTGCTGATTATCGACATGCAACGCGATTTCGTCGAACCGGGCGGGTTCGGGGAGGCGCTCGGCAACGACGTCTCCCGCCTGCGCCCCTCGATCGAACCGCTCAAGGCGCTGCTTGCGGCCGCGCGCAAGTCGGGACTTTTTGTCATGCACACGCGCGAGGGCCACAAGCCCGATCTCAGCGACCTGCACGATTCCAAGCGGGTGCGCGGACGCGGCGCGATGACGATCGGCGATGCCGGGCCGATGGGCCGCATCCTCGTCATCGGCGAGGCCGGCCATGACATCATTCCCGAACTTTACCCAATCGCCGGAGAGCCGGTGATCGACAAGCCCGGCAAGGGCGCCTTTTACAATACCGAGCTGACCGACATCGTCGCCGCACGTGGCATCACCCAGCTCATCGTCTGCGGCGTCACCACCGAGGTCTGCGTCCACACGACCGTGCGCGAGGCCAACGATCGCGGCATCAACTGCCTGGTCCTGTCCGACGGCACGGCTTCCTATTTCCCTGAATTTCACGAAGCGGCGCTGCGGATGATTATCGCCCAGGGCGGAATCTTCGGCTGGGTCAGCGATTGCTCGAGCGTGATTGCCGCGCTCACCGCTCCGGCGGAACCGGAACTTGCCTAAGCAAGGGGGTACATCATGACCGCCACGACCAACAAGTCTGGCTCGCCGAGCGCAATTCCCTGGTGGACACCGGGGGACTGGAACGCCTTCTTCGGATTCGGCACCAACATCCTCGTCAACGTGCTGGTTCTGACCGGGCTGCTGCGCTTCGTGCTCAAGCTGCCCGACCCGATCATCTTCGGACGCATCCTGCCCGCCGTCGGGCTGATGCTGTTCCTGAGCACGATGTATTACGCCTGGCTGGCGCGCAAGCTGGCGGTCAGCACCGGCCGCACCGACGTCTGCGCGCTGCCTTCGGGGATCAGCGTCCCGCATATGTTCGTCGTCGTCTTCGTGGTGATGCTGCCGATCCTGCTGAAGACCGGCGACCCGCTGCAGGCGTGGGGCGCCGGCCTGACGTGGGTGTTCGTGCAGAGCTTCGTGCTGATGATCGGCGGCTTCGTCGCGCCGATGATCCGGCGGATCACGCCGCGCGCGGCGCTGCTTGGCTCGCTTGCCGGCATCTCGCTGACCTTCATCTCGCTCAATCCGGGCGCTCAGCTGTTCATGACGCCGCTGATCGGCGTGACCTGCCTCGCGGTGATCCTGGCAAGCTGGCTGGGCGGCTACCGCTATCCGGGCGGCATTCCCGGCGGGTTGATGGCGATCCTGCTCGGCGCGATCATCGCCTGGGGAGCGCATCTCGCCGGTTACGAGATCGGCGGCATCGGCCCCGAGAAGGTTTCGGCCGCGCTCACCGATTTCGGCTTCCATGTGCCGATGCCGGCGTTCGACCACATCCTTGCCGGGTTCAGCTACATCGGCATCATCCTGGTCACGGCGATCCCGTTCGGGATCTATGACCTGGTGGAGGCGATGGACAACGTCGAGAGCGCCGAGGCCGCGGGCGATCACTTCCCGACCACCCGGGTGCTGACCGCGGACGGCATCATCAGCCTGATCGGCTGCCTGATGGGCAATCCCTTCATCAACGCCGTCTACATCGGCCACCCCGGCTGGAAGGCGATGGGCGGCCGCACCGGCTATTCGGCGGCGACCGGCGTGCTGATGCTGTTCCTGACCTGGTTCGGCGTCGTCGCCCTGATGATGGCGATCATCCCGGCGGTCGCGCTGCTGCCGATCCTGCTCTACATCGGCATGCTGATCGGCGCGCAGGCGTTCCAGGAAAGCCCGCACCGGCATGCGCCGGCGGTGGTGCTGGCGATCGTGCCAACCATCGCCAACTGGGGGGTGACCCAGATCAACAACGCGCTGGGCGCCGCCGGCACCGACGCGGCGAAGGTCGGGCTTGACGCGCTCGCCAACAACGGCGTCCTCTATCACGGGCTGCAGGTGCTGGGCAGCGGCGCGACGCTGTGCGGGATCATCCTGGGATCGATCACGGTGATGATCATCGACGGCAAGCTGATGAAGGCTTCGTACTTTGCGCTGGCTGGCGCGGTGCTGACCTTCTTCGGACTTATCCATGCCGAGGCGATCGGGGTGATGAAAACCCCGGCGGTTGCTGGCGCCTATCTGCTGGTCGCGGTGTTCCTGGCGATCTGCTCACGCAAGGCGCAGATCGTCGCGGAGATCGAAGAGGTTGTCGGTCACCACCACGCGACGCAGCCGGCCGAGTAAGCACGTCGATGCAGGTAACCGAGGAACAGCTGCGCGGCCTGGCGCGGCTGGCCGACATCGAGATCGCGCCCGGCCATGTGCCGGGCGTGATTCGCAACTTGGAAGTGTTGCTGGATCAAGCCGCGCTGCTCGCAGACGCGGGGCTGGCGGCCGAGGTCGAGCCAGCAGCCGTGTTCCGCCCGTGACTTTGGCCGAAACCGCCTACTGCTGGACGGGGATCGCCGAGACGGCGCGTTGGATCCGCGAGGGACGCCGCTCCGCGCTGGCGCTGGTCGAGGCGCGGCTGGCGGTGATCGAGGAGCGTGATCGTGGGCTTAACTGCTTCACTCGGATCATGGCCGACCGCGCCCGGCGCGAGGCGGCGGCGATCGACGCCGCCGTCGCCGCCGGCCGGGACCCTGGCCCGCTCGCGGGGGTGCCGTTCGGCGTCAAGGACAACTACGACGTCGCTGGAAGGGTCACCCTCGCCGGCTCCATCATCAACCGTGCGCTTGCGCCAGCTGGCGCCGACGCGGTGCTCATCCAGCGCCTCACCCGCGCCGGCGCGGTACTCGTCGGCACTCAGAACATGGACGAGCTGGCCTATGGCTTCACCACCGAGAACGCGCATTATGGCGCTACCCGCAACCCGCTCGATACGCGCCGCAGCGCGGGGGGATCGTCGGGCGGCTCGGGCGGGGCCGTCGCCGCCGGGCTGTGCGATTTTGCACTCGGGACTGACACCAACGGCTCGATCCGGATCCCGGCCTCGTTCTGCGGCGTGTTCGGCCTGAAGCCCACCTTCGGCCGCCTGCCGCGCAGCGGCACCTTTCCGTTTGTCCATGACCTCGACCACCTCGGCCTGCTGGCGCGCGACAGCGCCGATCTCGCGCTGGTCTACGATGTGGTACAGGGGCATGATGCGGGCGATCCAGCCTGCGCCGACAGGCCGCGCGAGCCGGTCTCCGCAACATTGGACGAATGGTTCGCCGGCCGCGCGGCGCTGCTCGGTGGATGGTTCGACGATCGGGCCGATGCGCAGGGGCGCGACGCGGCCTCGCTCATCGCCCGAGAGCTGGGCGCGACCGGAACGATCGCGCTGCCGGGCGCGGAGCGGGCCCGGGCGGCTGCGTTCGTCCTGACCGCCGCAGCGGGCGGCAATCTCCACTTCGCGGCGCTCCGCACGCGGGCCGGCGACTTCGATCCGGCGACGCGGGACCGGCTGCTCGCCGGCGCGCTGCTTCCCGCCAATGCGGTGTTGCTGGCGCAGCGTTACCGCCGGGCCTTTTACGAGGAGGTGATGGAGCTGTTCCAACATCACGATCTACTGATCGCGCCGGCCACGCCATGCAGCGCGACGCTGCTGGGTCAGCAGACGATACAAGTGGCCGGCCGCGCCCTGCCCGCCCGCCCCAACCTCGGCCTGATGACCCAGCCGCTCAGCTTCGCCGGCCTGCCGATCGTCGCGGTGCCGGTCCGCAATGGTGCGATGCCGATCGGGGTGCAGCTGATCGCCCCGCCCTGGCGCGAGGACATAGCGCTGCGCGCCGCCGCGCATTTGGAACGCTCGGGCGTGGTCCGTGCGGTGGAACCCGCGCCATGCTGATCAACGATCCCGAGACGCTTGCCGAAGTCGAGGCGGCGTTCGCCGCCTATGAGCAGGCGCTTATGGACAACGACCTCGACGCGCTCGACGCGTTGTTCTGGCCTTCGCCGCTTACCGTGCGGATCGGACCGGGTCAGAACCTCTACGGCATCGAGGCGATCCAGGCATTCCGCTCCAACCGCGTCGGCGGCTCGCCGCCGCGCAGCCTACTGCGTGTCGTCATCACCAGCTTCGGCCGGGATTTCGCCACGGCCAACGCCGAGTTCCAGCGCGCGGGTGCTCCGGCGCCCGGCCGGCAGAGCCAGACCTGGGTGCGCTTTGCCGAAGGTTGGCGCGTGGTCAGCGCGCATATCTCGATGCTCGGCGAGGGAAATTGACCATGCAACTGCCGAAGGTACTCGACCTCGCCGCGATCCGCTCGCTCTATGCCGGCGATGGCGGCACCCCGCACGAGCTGATCGCAGCGGTCGGCGAGCGGATCGACGCGGCCGATCCCGCGATCTTCATCACCCGCACACCGGCCGCGATGCTGACAGCGGCGATCGACGCTCTGCTCGTCCGCGCGCCGGAGCCGAACAGCCTGCCGCTGTGGGGGGTGCCCTGCGCGGTCAAGGACAACATCGACGTGGCCGGGCTGCCGACGACCTGCGCCTGCCCGGACTTCGCGCGCAACCCGGAGCACGACGCCGCCGTTGTCGCGCGGCTGGTGGCGGCAGGCGCGATCGTCGTCGGCAAAACCAACCTCGACCAGTTCGCCACCGGCCTCAACGGCACGCGCTCCCCCTATGGCGCGCCGCGCTGCGTGTTTGACCGGAATTACATTTCGGGCGGATCGAGTTCAGGCTCAGCTGTCGCGGTCGCCTCGGGCCTGGCCAGCTTCGCACTCGGAACCGACACCGCCGGCTCCGGGCGAGTTCCGGCGATGATCAACAACATCGTCGGTATCAAGCCGACCCCCGGCCTCATCAGCAACCGCGGTATGGTGCCGGCCTGTGAGAGCCTCGATTGCGTCAGCATCTTCGCCATTTCGGTGAGCGACGGCGCCGTCGTCCGTCGCGTGGCGGAGGGCTATGACGCCGCCGACCCTTGGTCGCGTCGCGTGACGCCTTCACCATTGCCGCGCACCGGAATGCGCGTCGGCGTGCTCGCCCGGGCCGAGCGCGAGTTCCTCGGCCACGAGGAACACGCCGCGCTCTACGACGAGGCGATCCAAAACACCGGCGCGGAGATCGTCGAGATCGACTACGCGCCGTTCCGCGAGGTTGCCGCGCTGCTTTACGACGGGCCGTGGGTTGCCGAACGCCAGGCTGCACTCGACGAACTCGGGGTGCCCGCCGCCGCCGTCGAGCCGACCGTGGCGAGGGTACTCGCCGGCGCCGCGCGGTTCTCCGCCGTGGACAGCTTCAAGGCCTTCCACCGGCTCGAGCAACTGCGGCGCGTCTGCGAGGCGCAACTCGCCAGCGCGGACGTGCTGCTGCTGCCGACCGCGCCCTGCGGCTTTACGGTAGAGGCAATGCTCGCCGAGCCGATGGCCCGCAATTCCGAGCTCGGTCTCTATACCAATTTCTGCAACCTGCTTGGCCTCGCCGCGCTCGCGGTGCCGGCAGGCTTCACCCGCGCCGGCCTCGCCTTTGGGGTGACGCTGGTCGGCCCCGCCTTCAGCGACGAGGCGTTGGGGGCCCTCGCGCACCGGCTCCATCTGCTCGCGGCAAGCGGTTCGGGCATCGATCGCCGCTTCGTGCCGCCGCCCTTGCCGGCCAGCACCGCCACGGACCGCATCGAAATCGCCGTGGTCGGCGCGCATCTTTCGGGAATGCCGCTGAACCACGAGCTACAGGCGCTCGACGCGCAACTGGTCGGGCGCGGCCGCACCACGGAGGACTACCGCCTGTTCGTGCTGCCGGACACCCAGCCGCGCAAGCCGGGTCTGACCCGATCGCCCGGCGGGGGTGGCTCCAGCATTGAGCTGGAGATCTGGTCGCTGTCCGCCGCAGCTTTCGGCCGCTTCGTTTCCGCCATTCGCAGCCCGCTCGGCATCGGCAAGGTCAAGCTCGCGAGCGGCGGCGAGGTCGACGGCTTCCTCTGCGAGGCCTGGGCGGTGGAGCACGCGCGCGAAATTACCGAACTCGGCGGCTGGCGGGCCTTCTGCGCCTTGGCTTGACGCACGCCGCTGGAACGCCGGAACGCAGCCGCCTTGTGCGGAGACGCCCAGGGGACTAGCATGTGCGCGACGTGCCACCCACGCGGGCGGGCCGAGAAAGATAGAGTACCTGACGATGGCGGACATCATCCCGCCGGCAGCGATTGGTAGGAGTTCAGGCGAAGGGGCGGCCGAACCCGAATGGCGCCACGGCAACGACCGCGAGGGGTATGCCCTGTCTCCGCTGGCGGACTTAGCTGACGGAACAGAGGTGGAAACCGGCGACGGGCCGGCGCGCGTAACTAACCTCGCGCCCCATATCCTCGCGGCTTCGCCCGCCGGTGTCGCGGGTAGTTTTGCCGGTCCCGACATCGCGCCCGGTCATCGCCCGCACCAGCGCCAGGCCTATGCGGCGATCGACCTCGGCACCAACAACTGCCGGCTGCTGATCGCGCGGCCCTCCGGCGAGAACTTCACCGTGATCGACGCTTTCAGCCGGGTGGTGCGGCTCGGCGAAGGGCTGGCGCAGGCCGGCCGGCTGAGCGAACTGGCAATGGACCGAACGCTGGCCGCTCTCAATGTTTGCGCCGAAAAGCTGATGCGCCGCCGCGTCCATTTGGCGCGCTCGGTCGCGACCGAGGCGTGTCGTCGCGCCGAGAACGGGATGGATTTCATCGAGCGAGTGCGTCGGGAAACCGGCATCGTCCTCGACATCATCAGCGCGCGCGAGGAAGCGCGGCTGGCGGTGCTTGGGTGCCAGGTGCTGCTCGAACCCGGCATCGGCCCGGCGATGATCTTCGACATCGGCGGTGGCTCGACCGAGCTGGTGCTGATCGAGAGCACCGATACCGTGCCCCGCATCCTCGACTGGCAGAGCGCGCCATGGGGCGTGGTCTCGCTCACCGAAAGCTGCGAGGGCGAGGGGCACGGCGAGGGCGCGGACGAAGCTGCGCGCCGCTACCGCTATGCGCGGATGAAGGCGATCGTCCACGATGCCTTCTCCAGCTTCGCGGTGCGCATTTCCGGCGCGCGCGAGTATGCCGCCCGCTTCGGCCCGCTGCGCCTGCTCGGGACCAGCGGCACCGTCACCACGCTCGCCAGCCTGCACCTCGACCTGCCGCAATACGATCGCCGCGCCGTCGATGGCGTCATCGTTCCCACCGAGGCGATGCGCGCGATCAGTGCCAGGCTATCGACGATGCCGCTCGCCCAGCGCCAGCAGCTGCCCTGCATCGGCCGCGAGCGCGCCGATCTTGTCGTCGCCGGCTGCGCGATCCTCGAAGTGATCCTGGACCTGTGGCCGGCCGCCCGGCTCGGCGTCGCCGATCGTGGCATCCGCGAAGGCATCCTGCGGGGGCTGATTGGCGGGGACGACCGGCCCCGGCGGCGCGTCGAAGCCTCCGGGCTGGCGGGCGCGCCACACGCGTGACCCGCTCAGGGAGCGATCCGAACCAGCGGCTGCGGACCGCCAAGGGCCGCACCGCCAGTTCGGTGCGCTGGCTGAAACGCCAGCTCGACGACCCTTATGTGAAGCAGGCCAAGGCCGAAGGCTACCGCAGCCGCGCCGCCTACAAGCTGCTCGAACTCGACCAGCGCTTCGGGCTGCTGAGGGGCGTGGCGCGCGTTGTCGACCTTGGCATCGCGCCGGGCGGCTGGAGTCAGGTGGTGCGCCAAAGGTGCCCGGCGGCAGGCGTCGTCGGCATCGACCTGCTGCCGACCGAACCGATTCCCGGGGTCACCATCCTGGAAATGGACTTCATGGACGATGCGGCGCCGGGCGCGCTCGAGGAAGCGCTCGGCGGCCGCCCCGACCTCATCCTCTCGGACATGGCCGCCAACACCGTCGGCCACCGCCAGACCGATCATCTGCGCACGATGGGCCTGGTCGAAGCGGCGACGGATTTCGCGGTGACGACGCTGGCGCCCGGCGGGGCGTTTGTCGCCAAGGTGCTGGCGGGCGGCACCGACGCGGCACTGCTGGCGACGCTCAAGCGCCATTTCGCGACCGTCAAGCACGCCAAACCGCCCGCGAGCCGCAAGGATTCCTCGGAGTGGTACGTCATCGCGCAGGGGTTCAAGGGGGCGGCGGAGTGACCCTCCGCGGGGTACTCCCCGGATTGAAGCTCCAACCCCTTCACCATGCCTCGCACGGTCTCTCAGCTGATTCGGAGGAGGATCGAACTTAACCCAGGATCAATGCGCCTGCGTCTCGTGGACGTTGCCGACCGCCTTGTTGTCGCCGACCTTGGGCGAGGCTGCTCCCACCGGCAGCGGGGCCTGTGCCGCACCGGGCGCTGGCGCACCACCGGCCGCGGCAACCGGCGCACCGCCCGCAGGAGCGGCCGCGCCGGATGCCTCGGCAGCCGGAGCCGCCTCTGCCTTGGGCAGCGGCACGTTCGAACCCTGCGCGTTCAGATAGACGATCACGTTGGCGCGATCGGTGGCGCTTTCCAGACCGGCGAAGGTCATCTTGGTTCCGGGCGCCATCTTCTTCGGGCTCGCCAGCCAATGGTCGAGCTTTTCGAAATCCCAGTTTCCGCCGACCGACTTGAGTGCGTCCGAGAAGGCGAAGCCGCCGGCGCCGGCGCCGATCGGTTCGCCGAGCACGCCGTGGAGGTTGGGTCCGATGCCGTTAGCAGCCCCCTGGGCGATCGTGTGGCACGATGCGCATTTCTTGAACACCTGCTCGCCCTTGGCGGGGTCGGCCGCGGCGAGCAGGGTCGGCAGCGGCACGGCCTTTTCGCCGCCCTCGCTTGACACCACGCCCTCGATAGGATGGCCCATCTTTTCGGGACGGGGGTTCTTGTCCGCTTCGTAGTAGCGGGCGCTCAGCGTCGTCAGACCGAGCGCGACAATCCCGGAAAACAAGGTCCATCCGGCGACTGTGTTGAATCGATCGTCCATTGAAGAATGCCCCGCGCGTCTATGCCTGCGACGAATGGCCGAGGCTCTAATGTCGGCCGCGCGCCGTGGCAAGGCCCAACGCCGCCTCAACTCCCGCCCGGGTTGGGCATTGCGGCGGGCGCCCCACCCCCCTAAGCGCCGCTGCCACGATGCACAGCTTTCCCGAGCCCGCGCTGGCCCTCGTTGAGCGGATGGCCGAGGCCGCCGCCGCTGATTCCCCGCGCGCGCTCGCCCTGCAGGGAGCGCCGGGTTGCAACTCGCACCGGGCCGCGCTTGAATATGCGCCCGGCTGTCTGCCGCTACCGAGTTTCAGCTTCGAGGATGCGTTGGATGCGGTCAAGGATGGCCGCGCCGCGCGCGCCATCATCCCGATCGAGAACTCGCAGGCGGGCCGCGTCGCCGACATCCACTTCCTGCTCCCGGAAAGCGGCCTCGCCATCGTTGGCGAGCATTTCATGCCGATCCACCATGCACTGATGGGACTGGGCCGAGGGCCGTTCTCAGCCGCATACAGCCACCCGCAGGCGCTCGGCCAATCACGGCGGTATCTGCGTGAACGGGGCATCGTGCCGATGTCCTACGCTGATACCGCGGGCGCCGCGGCTTTTGTCAGGGAGCAGGGCGATGCGATGGCCTGCGCGATCGCGCCGCCGCTCGCGGCCGAACTCTACGGGCTGGAGATCGTCGATGAGAACGTCGAGGATGCAGCGGACAACACCACGCGGTTCGTGGTGCTGGCGAAGGCGCCGCTTCACCCCCGTGCGCTTGCTGAGCAACCGGCGATGACGACGCTAATTTTCGAGGTGAAGAACGTGCCGGCGGCGCTTTATAAGGCGCTGGGCGGATTCGCCACCAACGGCGTCAACATGACCAAGCTCGAAAGCTACCAGAACGGCGCGAGCTTCGCCGCCACCACCTTCTTCGCTGACATCGAAGGCGCGCCGGGCGACCCGGGCGTCGCCCTGGCGCTGGAGGAACTGGCTTTCCACTGCAAATATGTGAACCTGCTCGGCAGCTACCCGCAGGCGCGTCGGCGGGGTTGATGGCCGCAAGCTGAATTGCCGCCAGCGCCGTCAAACTCGGCCACGCAATGGGCAACTTCTAAACCACATGCCTTTTTCTTGAGCGGCTCATGTCGAGCGTAGTCGAGACACGGGCGCGGCATGTCTCGACTACGCTCGCTCGATGAACGGGTGGGGCAAGCTGACGTCATCTCGCTCCAGCGCGCGCGACAACCCCGATTCCGGGCAGTTCGGCAATTGCGTCTTGATATAGTATATCATCACACATTATGGCGGCGACATGAAGATCGCGCTTTCGACTCGAACCGCACTCGCGAGCGTTACGCTCTGCTTGGCCCTCCCTCTGGCAGATCGGGCGCTCGCCGATCCGTTGACACCGGCGGGCAGCCAGGCGTCGCCGCCCCGATCCGCCGCCGCGACCGGTCAGGACATTGTCGTGATCGCACGCCGGCTGGACGTGGCGCGTGACGCGATCCAGCCTTCGCTGGGGGCGAGCGAATTCCGCTTCGATCGCACGCAACTCGACGATCAGCCGGGCGGTGCAGACCGCAATCTCACGCAAGTGCTGTTGCAGGCGCCAGGTGTAACGCTCGACAGCTATGGGGCGATCCACGTCCGCAACGAACACGCAAACCTGCAATACCGGTTGAACGGCGTGATCGTACCCGAGTCGATCTCGGGCTTCGGCCAGACGTTCGATCCGCGAGTCGCCGATTCCATCGATCTGATTACCGGGACCCTGCCGGCGCAGTATGGCTATCGCACATCGGGTGTCGTCAACCTGAAGACACAAGGCGGCGCCTTCGATGACGGCGGCGACGTCGGCTTTTACGGCGGCGGCCGTGGCACCTATCAGCCTAGCGCAACCGTCCGGGGGTCGAGCGGCAACCTCAACTACTTCGTATCCGGCAGCTATCTGCAAAACGATCTCGGCGTCGAGAATCCTGTCGACACCCGCAATGCAATCCACGACCGCACGCGGCAGTATCGCGCCTTCGCCTATCTGTCCGACATCCTGTCCGACACCAGCCGCATCACCGTGTTTGGCGGGACCGCGATAGGCCAGTTCCAGATACCGAATGTGCGTGGGCAGGCTTCCCAGTTCGTGGTCCAGGGACGAGCCACCTTCGATTCGGCTACCCTCGACCTCAACCAGCGCGAGACCACGCACTACGGCGTCGTCGCATATCAATACGCTGGCGATGCCCTGAACGTGCAGGTCGCGCCGTTCGTCCGTTACTCGCGAACCGGCTACGATCCCGATCCGCGGAACGGCGACATCATCTTCAACGGCTTCGCGGATCGCTCGCGCCTGTCGAGCCTGGCGGCGGGTATCCAGGCGGATGCGAGCGACAAGATCGCGGCCAGCCACACGCTGCGCTTCGGCATCTTTTTCCAGAACGAGCGCACACGCTCGCTCGTCTCGTCGCGAGTGCTGCCCGTGGACGACAGCGGGCAGACGTCGGACATTCCCTTCACGATCGTCGATAGTGGCGGCAAGGTCGGCCGGCTCTATGGCGTCTACGTCCAGGACGAGTGGAACGTGACCCCGCAACTGACGCTGAACTTCGGCGCGCGGTTCGATGCCGTGCGCGCCTACACCCGCGAGCAGCAACTCAGCCCCCGCTTCAACCTCGTGTGGACGCCGGCCGACGGGACCACGTTCCACGCCGGATATGCGCGGAACTTCACGCCGCCGCCGCAAGAGCTGGTCGGCGCCATGACGGTGGTCAAATACAACGGAACGGCCAAGCAATCGGCGGTGCAGGACGGCAATCCGGTGCGGGCCGAGCGCGAACATTACTTCGATGCGGGCGTGCAGCAAAAGCTCGGCAAGTCGTTTACCATCGGGCTCGACAGCTATTACAAGATCAAGCGCAACCTGCTCGACGAAGGGCAGTTCGGTTCCTCGCTGGTGCTTTCGCCGTTCAACTATGCAAGAGGGTATGCCTGGGGTGTCGAGCTGCGCGCGAGCTATGAGCAGGGCCCGTTTTCGCTCTACGGCAACGTCGCGCGCGGCCAGGAGAGGGGCAAGCGCATCGTTTCGAGCGAGTTCTTCTTTGGCCAGGACGAACTCGACTATATCGCTGGTCATTACATATTTACCGACCATTCGCAGCGCTGGACCGCATCGGGCGGCGGATCGGTGACGATCGCCGACGGTATCGGCACGCTCGTTCCCACGGCGGACTTCCTCTATGGCGATGGCCTGCGTGCCGACGACCCGGCGCGCGGCATTCCCAACGGTGGCAAGTTGCGGCCTTATTTCACCGCGAACTTGGGTATCGCGCAGAACATCAAAGGCCATGGCCCGCTCAACGGTGTCTCGCTCCGCATCGACGTGGTCAATGTGTTCGACAAGTCCTATCTGATCCGCGACGGATCGGGCGTTGGCGTGGGCGCGCCGCAATATGGCGCGCGTCGCGGGTTCTTCGCAGGCATTCGCAAGGCTTTTTGACGGCCAGCGGTCGGGCGGCGCCGGCGCCTGCGGAAATGTCGCTCAGGAAAGTCCGCTCACCCCGGGTGCACTCCGGGTACATCCGGCTGGCCGTGCAATTCCGGCTTTGACCCAGCCGATCATTGTACGCTTGGCAGGGCTTAACCCGGCTGCCATGCGCGGCGACGTGACCGAGCCGACCTCGCCGCTGCAGATCGCGGACTTTCGTAAGTTTTGGATATCGCGTTTCGCCTCGGTGGTCGCGACCACCGGGATGGTCGTGATCATCGGGTATCAGCTCTACGATGTCGCGCGCGGCGAATACGGCATGTCGATCCGCGACGCCGCGTTCCAGCTCGGGCTGCTCGGCCTTGCGCAGTTCGTGCCGTTGCTGCTGCTGACTCCCGTGGCGGGTATCGCCGCCGACCGCTTCGACCGCCGTCGCGTCGCCGCGCTCGCCATTGCGCTCGACCTGCTGGTTGCACTCGCGCTCGGATTCACGACCGCCGCCGGGCTGCGCAGCCTGCCGCTGCTGTTCGCGCTGGCGGCGCTGCACGGCACCGCGAGAGTGTTCGTCGGCCCGGCATTGGGCGCCATCGCGCCCAACATCGTCCCGACCGGCATGGTGCCGCGCGCGATTGCGCTGAGTTCCATCGCCTGGCAGGCCGGCTCGGTGGCGGGGCCAGCCGCCGCCGGCTTCCTCTTCGCCGGCAACGCCGCCCTGCCCTATTGGTGCGCCGGCCTGTTGCTGGTGCTTTCCTGCCTGCTGGTGCTGGCGATCGACCCCATGTCGCGGCCGGAGGAGAACCGCCACTCGCATCCGGTGCGGCAGATGGTCGAGGGCTTTCACTTCGTCTGGAACGACCGCTTCCTGCTCGGCTGCATTACCCTCGATCTGTTCGCGGTGCTGCTGGGCGGGGCAACAGCGCTGATGCCGGTGTTCGCGCGTGACATCCTCCATGTCGGGCCGGAGGGTCTCGGGCAGATGCGCGCGGCGCCAGGCATAGGCGCGGCGGTGGTGGCGTTGCTGCTGTCGTTCCGCCCGCTGGAGCGCAACGTCGGGGTCAAGATGCTGTGGGCAGTCGCGGCTTACGGCGCGGCGACCTTCGCCTTCGGGCTCTCGCGCAATTTCATGCTCTCGCTCGGCATACTGGTGCTGCTGGGTGCCGCCGACATGGTCTCGGTGTTCGTGCGGTCGAGTCTGGTCCAGCTCAACACACCCGATGCGGTGCGCGGCCGCGTCTCGGCGATCTCGGGGCTGGCGATCTCCGCCTCGAACGAGCTCGGCGAGATGCAGTCGGGGATCGCCGCGGCGCTTCTGGGCGCGACCGGAGCGGTTGCCTTTGGCGGCGTCGGTGCGATAGTCATCACCCTGGCTTGGGCCTGGCTTTTCCCGGAACTTCCGCGAGCCCGCACATTCGCCCCGCAATTTCGCCGAAGGGAGACCGACGCATGAAGGCCGACTCGATCCTCGCCACCATTGGCCACACGCCGCATGTGCGGCTGTCGCGCATCTTCCCCGACCACGAGGTGTGGGTGAAGAGCGAGCGGGCCAATCCCGGGGCTTCGATCAAGGACCGCATCGCGCTCGCGATGATCGAGGCGGCCGAGGCCGACGGCAGCCTGACCCCCGGAGGCACGATCATCGAGCCGACCTCCGGCAACACCGGCATCGGCCTTGCCATGGTCGCGGCGGTCAAGGGCTATCGGCTGGTGCTGGTGATGCCCGAATCGATGTCGCTGGAGCGCCGGCGGCTGATGCTCGCCTATGGCGCCAGCTTCGATCTCACCCCGCGCGAAAAGGGCATGAAGGGGGCGATCGAGCGCGCCCGCGAGTTGATCGAGCTGACGCCCGACTCGTGGATGCCGCAGCAGTTCGACAACCCGGCCAATATCGAAGTCCATGCGCGCACCACCGCGCGTGAGATTCTCGATGATTTCGCCGACACGCCGATCGACGTGCTGATCACCGGCGTCGGCACCGGCGGCCATCTCACCGCCTGCGCCGAGGTACTGAAGTCGAGCTGGCCCGGGATGAAGGCGTTCGCCGTCGAGCCAACGCTCTCGCCGGTGATCTCCGGCGGTCAGCCCGGCCCGCACCCGGTGCAGGGGATCGGCGCCGGTTTCATTCCCGCCAACCTCCACACCGAGGCCATCGACGGCGCCATCCAGGTCGATCCCGACGATGCCAAGCGGATGGCACTGCGCAGCGCCCGCGAGGAAGGCATCCTGGTCGGCATCAGCTCGGGCGCGACTCTCGCCGCCATCGCCCAGAAGCTGCCCGAGCTGGCGCCGAATGCGCGCGTGCTCGGCTTCAACTACGACACCGGCGAGCGCTATCTTTCGGTGCCGGATTTCCTGCCGACCGAATGACCGAACTCGACCCGATCCCCTATCGGGACGGCGCCACCTGGCTTCGCGGGCGGCTGGCCCGGCCCACCGGAGAACCGCGCGCGGCGATCCTGGTCTTCCCGACCATCGCCAACGCCAACCCGCCGATCGAGCGGCGCGCGAGGATGCTGGCCGAGGCCGGCTATCTGGCGCTGATCGCCGATTTCTACGGAAGCAAGCCGGAAAGTTTTGAAGCAGCGCAGGCCGCCGCCAACGAACTGCGCGCGAGCGTTACCGTCTATCGCGCCCGGTTGCGCGCCGCCTTCGACTGCCTCGCCGGACTGCCCGGCGCGGCAGGAGTGCCCCTCGCCGCGATCGGCTATTGCATGGGCGGGCAGGCGGCGCTGGAGCTCGCGCGCGACGGAGCGGCGCTGGCCGGCGTGGTCAGCTTTCATGGCATGCTGGAAACCGGAAGGCGAGCCGAGGCGGGCGCGATCCAGGCCCGGCTGCTGGTGTGCCATGGCGACGCCGACCCGCTCGTGCCGCGCGCACAGGTGCTCGCGTTCTGGGACGAGATGGACGCCGCCGGCGCGGCGTGGCACTTCCACGCCTATAGCGGAGTCAGGCACGGCTTCACCGACCCCGGCAGCGATGCCCGGGGCATGGCGGCGATCGGCTATGACGCCAGCGCCGATCGTCAGAGCTGGGCGGCGATGACGAGCCTGTTCGACGAGATCTTCGCAGGCTGATCGGCCGGCTCAATCGACCATTTCAAGCACATCCCCCACCAAGCGCCGGTAAAAGCAGCTGCGCGCGCCAGTGTGGCAGGCCGGCCCATCGGGACGGACCCGCACCACCAGCGCATCCTGGTCGCAATCGACCCGCATTTCCTCCACGTGCAGGAAATTGCCCGAGGTTTCGCCCTTCAGCCACAGCCTGCCGCGTGAACGCGAATGGAAATGCGCCAATCGCGTCTCGCACGTCCGGGCGAGCGCCTCGGCGTCCATGAACGCGACCATCAGCACCTCGCCCGACAGCGAATCGACGACCACCGCGGTCAGCAGGCCGCGATCGTCGAACCGCGGCGTCAGCGTGTTTCCCTGCTCGCGTTCGGCCACCTCGCACTCTGACATAGACGAAATCCTGATCCCGCGGCCCGAAGTGCCTGGTTTGTTGCACGATAACCACAGAGCTTCGGCAAAATCCACGGCTGGATGCAACAGCTCTTCCCATCTCACGCGTTTTTGAGAAGAAGCGCCTCACAGCTACTGGCTGTAAACGATCCAAAGGTGCTCACCGCGCCAGGGTTCAGGGAAAACGCCTGCTAAACGGGCGAGCCAGTGATGAGGGATCAGGCGAGGTGGTTGCTGGGGGCAATCGCCATTCCGCGAAAGCGGCGCCTCAACAGTTTCGTCACGTGAACGCCCGGAGCCGTGAGGCTTCGGGCGTTTCGGTGTCCAAGCCCGCCCCTACCGTGCGGCGCCGCTAGAGCGCCTCGTCGAGCACTCTGGCGAAGCACGCGATAACCACTTCTCGCGCGCCGGCGCGCTTCAGCCGCGCGACGCAAGCATCGCTGGTGGCGCCGCTGGTCAGCACATCGTCGACGAGCACGATCCGCTTGCCGTCGATCAATCCCCGGCGCCGGGGATGTACCGTGATCGCGCCGACCAATGCCCTCGCCCTCGCCTTTGCGCCCAGCCCGCCGAGCGTCGGCGTCCGCTTGTGGCGCAGCAGCCCGTCCACCGCCAGCCGCGCCCCGCGCAGGTTGGCGATCTCCCGCGCGAGCAGCGCCGCCTGGTTGAAGCCGCGCCGCCATAGCCGCCAGCGGTGGAGCGGCACCGGGACGATCACCCAGTCCGAATCGACGGCGTCCAGCTTCGCGGCGATCAGGCGCGCCATCATCGGGGCCAACGCAATGCGCCGGCCGTGCTTGAAGGCCAACACGAGGCGGCGCGAGGCGTCGTTGTACAGCGTGGCGGCGGCGATGCCGTCGTGCCGCGGCGGATCGGCGAGGCAGGGCGCGCAGGTCGCGCCGGCAAGCGCGCCATCATCGAACGGCCGGCTGCAGGACACGCAGGCGGGCTCCCCGGGGATCGCCAATGTGCTCCAACATGCGGCGCACAAGCCCGTCTGCGCCAGGAGACCCTCGCCGCACAGCGGACAGCGCGGCGGGAACACGAGATCGACCACCTGGGATAGAGCTTGGACAAAGGCCATGACGACAGCTTACGCGGCCGCGCCGCACTCGCAAGCGCTTGCCCGGCGCAGGCGACGGGGTGCAGAGGGCCTTATGGCAACCGCCGTTCCTCCCGCGATCTTCTCGCGCGCGCGCCGCCTTGCCGTGCGCCGGCGGATGCTGGCGCTGCAGGCTGGGCCCGATGCGGCCCGCTATTTGATCGCCGACATGGTCGAGGACGTGATCGAGCGCCTCGCCTTCGTGCGACTCGCCCCGGCACGCGCGCTGATCCTCGGTGACTTCACCTGCGCGCTTGCGGCGACGCTGGCGGCGGGAGGCGCGGAGGTTCGCTCGGCCGAACCGGCCCAAGGCTTCGACGAGGAGCGGCCCTATCCCGGGCCCGGGTTCGACCTGATCGCCACCCTCGGCACGCTCGACACCGTCAACGACCTGCCCGGCGCACTGTTGCACATCCGCCGGGCGCTCGCCCCTGGGGGCATGATGATCGCCAGCTTCCCCGGCGCCGGCAGCCTGCCGCGACTGCGCCGCGCGATGTTCGCGGCGGACGGCGAGCGCCCCGCCCCGCGTATCCACCCGCAGATCGACGTGCGCGCCGGTGCCCAGCTGGTCCAACGGGCGGGGTTCGCTGATCCGGTGGCCGATGGCCGCCATCTGGATGTCAGCTTCGGTTCGCTGGCGAGGCTCGTCGCCGATCTCCGAGCGCAGGGGCTTTCCAACGTCCTCGCCCGCTCGGGACCGCCGATCGGCAGGCTCGGCATCGCCCGCGCGCGCGCCGATTTTACCGGAGAGAGTGGTGCCCGTACCGTCGAGCGGTTCGAGATCATCACCCTAAGCGGCTGGAACCGGTAGGTTCATCCCAGCGCCGCCTGCGCCGCCGCCAGCCGCGCAATCGGCACCCGGTAGGGCGACGCGCTGACATAATCGAGGCCGATCCGCTCGCAGAAGGCGATGCTCGCGGGATCGCCGCCGTGCTCGCCGCAGATGCCGAGCTTGATGTCCGCCCGCCCTGCCCTGCCTCGCTCGGCGGCCATCCTCAGGAGCTGACCGACACCCTCGACATCGAGGCTGACGAAGGGATCGCGTGGATAGATGCCCTTCTCGACATACGGACCGAGGAAACGGGCCGCGTCGTCGCGGGAAACGCCGAGAGTGGTTTGCGTCAAATCGTTGGTGCCGAAGGAGAAGAATCGCGCCTCGGCGGCGATCTCCTCGGCCATCAGCGCGGCGCGGGGCAGCTCGATCATCGTGCCAACGAGGAAATCGAGCGTGCTGCCCCGCTCGGCGAACACCTGCGCCGCCACCCGCTCGACCAGCTCGCGCAGGATTTGCAACTCGCGCCTTGTCGCCACCAGCGGAATCATCACCTCGGGCACCGGCGCGGCCGAGCCCGACCCGGCTGCAACCGCGACATCACAGGCCGCCTCGAAGATCGCCCGCGCCTGCATCTCGTATATTTCGGGAAAGGTGATGCCGAGCCGGCAACCGCGATGGCCGAGCATCGGGTTGAACTCGTGAAGCTCGTCGGCACGCCGCCGCAGCGTGTCGGCGCCGATGCCGAGCACGTCAGACAGCTCGGCGAATTCCGCGTCGCTGTGCGGCAGGAATTCATGCAGCGGCGGATCGAGCAGGCGGATCGTTACCGGCAGCCCCGCCATTTCCTCGAAGATCGCGCGGAAATCGGCGCGCTGTTCGGGCAGCAGCTTGTCGAGCGCGGCGCGGCGCGCGCCCTCGTCCTCGGCGAGGATCAGCTGGCGCACGGCGCTGATCCGGCTCGCCTCGAAGAACATATGCTCGGTGCGGCACAGCCCGACGCCCTCGGCACCGAACTGCCGCGCCATCCGGCAGTCGGCCGGGGTCTCGGCATTGGCGCGCACCTTCATCCGCCGATGCGAATCGGCCCAGCCCATCAGTACGCCGAAATCGCCAGCCAGTCCGGGCTCGATCGTCGGCACCAGACCGGCCATGATCTCGCCGCTTGCCCCATCGAGGGTGATGATGTCGCCCTCGGCAAGTTCGCGCCGGCCGAGCCGCAGCGTCCGCGTCTTCATGTCGATCGACAGTCCCGAGCAGCCCGAGACGCAGGGCCGGCCCATGCCGCGCGCCACCACCGCCGCATGGCTGGTCATGCCGCCGCGCGCGGTGAGGATGCCCTTGGCCGCATGCATGCCATGGATGTCCTCGGGACTGGTCTCGACCCGCACCAGGATCACAGCCTCGCCGATCGCGGCGCGGCGCTCGGCGGCATCGGCATCGAGTACGATCCCGCCCGATGCGGCCCCCGGCGAGGCCGGCAGACCCTTGCCGAGCAGGTCACGCGGCGCCTTGGGATCGAGCGTCGGGTGGAGCAGTTGGTCGAGCGCCATCGGATCGACGCGGCGGATCGCGGTCTGCTCGTCGATCAGCCCTTCGGCGACCATCTGCACCGCCATCGCCAGCGCCGCGCTGGCGGTGCGCTTGCCGCTGCGTGTCTGCAGCATCCACAGCTTGCCGCGCTCGACGGTGAACTCGATGTCCTGCATGTCACGGTAATGCGCCTCAAGCAGCTCGAAGACGTGGGCGAGCTCGGCATAGGCCTCGGGCATCGCCTCTTCCATCGACGGCGCCTTGGCCTTCGCCGCCTCGCGCGCGCGCCGGGTCAGATATTGCGGCGTGCGGATGCCGGCGACCACATCCTCGCCCTGGGCGTTGACTAGCCATTCGCCGTAATAGGCCTTCTCGCCGGTCGACGGGTCGCGGGTGAAGGCGACGCCGGTGGCGCTGGTCTCGCCCATGTTGCCGAACACCATCGCCTGGACGTTGACCGCGGTGCCCCATTCGGCGGAAATGTCGTTGAGCCGGCGATAGACCTTGGCGCGGTCCGAATCCCAGCTATCGAACACGGCGGCGATCGCGCCCCACAGCTGCTCGTGAACGTCCTGCGGAAACGGCCGGCCGAGCTCGCTCTCGACGATGCCTTCATATTGCCTGACCAGCCCCCGCCAATGTTCAGCGGACATCTCGACATCGTTGGTGAAGTAGTTGTCTTCCTTGACGATCTCCAGCGCATCCTCGAACAGATGGTGGTCGACGCCGAGCACCACGTCCGAATACATCTGGATGAAGCGGCGGTAGGAGTCCCAGGCGAAGCGCTCGTCGCCGGAGGTCTTGGCCAGCCCCTCGACGGTCTCGCGGTTAAGCCCGAGGTTTAGCACCGTATCCATCATTCCCGGCATCGACACCCGCGCACCCGAACGCACCGAGACGAGCAGTGGATCGGCGGCATCGCCGAAGCGTTTGCCCACCGCATTCTCGATATGCACCAATCCCTTGGCGACCTCATCGCGCAACTCTTGGGAAAAGTCCGAGCCGCCCGCCAGATAGCGGACGCATTCCTCGGTGGTGATGGTGAATCCCGGCGGCACCGGCAGGCCGATCCCGGCCATCTCGGCAAGGTTGGCGCCCTTGCCGCCGACGATGGTCTTGTCGCGCGCGCGGGGATCGTCGTGCGTGACGCCGCCTCCGAAGGAATAGACCTGCGGCGTGATATCAACCCTCATGTCCATGACCACGGCCCCATCGCCGAGCGGCGAGCCGCGCTGATGCGCGTCACCCCTCGATTCTCGAAAAATCAGCGACGTTGTGC
The DNA here is from genome assembly GCA_039917735.1 of Novosphingobium sp. Classification (GTDB taxonomy): domain Bacteria; phylum Pseudomonadota; class Alphaproteobacteria; order Sphingomonadales; family Sphingomonadaceae; genus Novosphingobium. The sequence continues at coordinate 22,797 of JBDSIY010000111.1, forward strand.
ACCGCAGCACGGAAACGATCAAGCAGCGCGAGGCGGGCGAGGCGCTTGGCCGGATCGGCGTCGTTGACCGTTACCTGATCGAAGAAGGCATCGATCGGCGCGCGAAGGGTTGCGAGCGCGGCCATTGCTCCGGAGAAATCCTCCGCCGCGACCGCTGCGGCGGCGCGCGGCTCGGCCTCGTCGAGCGCCGCGATCAGCGCGGCCTCGGCCGGTTCGGGCGGGTAATGCGGATGGGGTTGCCGCCGCTCGCGCAGCTTGGCGGCGAGGATGGGCCCGAGATCGGGATCGTCGACCAGCGCATAGGGGTCTTCCTCGCCGGTGCGGGGAACGTGCTGGGGATCGACATCGAGCGGGTCGGTGCCGGCTTCGTCGTCACCGTCAACGCTCTCCGTGAGCGGCGAGGTCGGATGGGCCCCTGCCTGCGCAGGGGCGACGGCGGTGTAGTTTTCCTTCTTCAGGATATTCGCGGCGCGCTTGTAGCCGGCGAGCAGATTGGCGCCGTCGGTTGTGCCGATGAACGCCTGCAACGCATGGACGCGGGCGAGCAGGCGGACGAGATCGTCCTCGTTTCCCAGCGCGAAGACGGCGTCGATCAGGTCGTGGCGAACGCCGGCTTCGCGCTGTTGGACTTTGAGGCGGTCAATGAGAAACTCCATGACCTCCGCAGCGATCACACTTCCTCCGCTTATCAGGTAGCTGCGCCTAGACTCTTGATTTCCGAACACCTCTTTTACTACCAACTCCTCAGGACGATATCGATAGTCCGGCCTTATCATATCTATTATAGGTTGGCTCAGGTCTTCTGCGCGCTTTTCGATGTCCTTTATCTTACCTTCAATCTTTCTAAGCGCTTCGTGAGCTTGTTCTACATCAGTCCACAAAACAAAAATCGAAGAAATCAGAAGCAATCGCTTCAAAGAAACCCTCAAGCCGCTATTTAGAATGATACCGGTTGCAGCTATCGCTGCTCGTCGCAGGGCGAACGGATCTTTAGATCCGCTAGGGCGAATTTTATGACGCAAAAAGGCCGTTATTGTATCCAGTTTATCCGCCAGCGCTACCGCCACCGTCACCGGCGCGGTCGGCACCTCATCACCTTGCCCGACTGGCTTGTAATGATCGCGGATGGCGTCGGCGACCTCGTCCGGCAGGCCTTCGGCGCGGGCATAATAGCCGCCGATAACGCCCTGAAGTTCGGGGAATTCACCGACCATCTCGGTGACCAGATCGGCCTTGCACAGACGCGCAGCCTGTTCGGCGAGATCGGCCAAATGCGCGCTATCCTCCCCAAGCTCGCTTGGGGAGGGGGACCGTCCGAAGGACGGTGGAGGGGTCTGCTGGGCAACGGAAGGGGATACCCCTCCACCATGCTGCGCTTGGTCCCCCTCCCCGCGGAGCGGGGAGGACTTCACGATCCCCTCCTCGACCAGCCAGCGGGCCAGCTTGGCCACCCGCTCGGCCTTGTCGGCGACCGTGCCGAGCTTCTCGTGGAAGGTGATCCGCGCCAGCCCCTCGGCGTGCTGCGCGAGTGTCTTGCGGCGGTCCTGCTCCCAGAAAAAGCGCGCGTCGGACAGCCGGGCGGCGAGCACCTTGCGGTTGCCGGCGATCACCCCCGCGCCGCCGTCCGCCGCCTCGATGTTGGCGGTGCAGACGAAGGCGTTGGCCAGCCGCCCGGCGACCCCTCCACCATGCTTCGCATGGTCCCCCTCCCCGAGCGAGCTCGGGGAGGATACATTGCAGACGAAATATTTCTGGTTGGTGCGGGCGGTGAGCTGAATCACTTCGCGCGGAACTTCCAGGAATTCCGCGTCGAAGCGGCCGAGCAGCGGCACCGGCCATTCGGTGAGGCCGGCGTTCTCCGCCACCAGCCCGTCGTCCTCGACCAGCGCCAGCCCGGCCTCGGCGGCGGCGGCGCGGGCCTTGTCGCGGATCAGCGCCTCGCGCTCGGCGTGGTCGACGATGACGTGGCAGGCGCGCAGCTTGTCCGCATAATCATGCGCGCCGCCGATGGTGATCTCGCCCGGATGGTGGAAGCGGTGACCCAGCGTCGCATAGCCCGAGCGGACGCCGCCGACTTCGCACTCGACCAAATCCTCGCCGAGGATCGCAACGATCCCCGACAGCGGCCGCACCCAGCGCGGGCTGGTGCTGGATAGCGAGGCGGCGCCCCAGCGCATCGACTTGGGCCAGGGGAAAGCGCGGCAGATCGCCGGGACCGCCTCGGCAAGCACGTCGCGTGTCAGCCGGCCGGGGCGTTCGATCACCGCGAACAGCACGCCCTTCCGCTCGACGAGGCGATCGCGGGTCAGGCCGGTCTTGCGGAGAAATCCCTCCAGCGCCTGAGGCGGGGCGCCTGCGCGCGGTCCTTTTATCTCCTCGTGCCCTGCCTCCGTGGATGCCGGCAGATCGCGCGCGATCAACGCCAGGCGACGCGGGGTGGACCAGACGGCGACCTGCCCGCAGGTCACGCCGGCCGCAGCCATGGCCTCGCGGAAAAGCTTCTCAAGGCTGGCGCGCGCGCCAGCCTGCATGCGTGCGGGGATTTCCTCGGAGCGCAGTTCGAGGAGGAAGTCGCTCACGCCGCCCACCCCGGAAAGCGTTCCGCCCAGACCGCCTCGTTCTTGCCGATCCAGGCCTCGCACGAGCCCCGCGCCAAATCACGCACCCGGCCGATGTAGCTCGCGCGCTCCTGCACCGAGATCACGCCGCGCGCCTGCAGCAGGTTGAACAGATGGCTGGCCTCGATCGCCTGGTCGTAGGCGGCGAGCGGGATGCCCGCTTCGATGCAGCGACCGCACTCCGCCTCGGCGCGCGCGAAGCCATCGAAAAGCGACGCCGTGTCAGCCACTTCGAAGTTATATTTCGAGTGCTCTCGCTCGTTCTCCAGGAACACGTCGCCATAGGTCACGCCAGCCTGGTTGAAGGCCAGGTCATAGACCCGGTCGACGCCCTGGATATACATCGCCAGCCGTTCCAACCCATAGGTCAGCTCGCCCGCGACCGGCTTGCAATCGAAGCCGCCGATTTGCTGGAAATAGGTGAACTGCGTCACCTCCATGCCGTCGCACCACACCTCCCAACCGAGCCCCCAGGCGCCCAGCGTCGGGCTCTCCCAATCGTCCTCGACGAAGCGGATGTCGTGCGCGAGCGGATCGACACCGATCTCGGCGAGGCTTGCGAGGTAAAGCTCCTGCAGATTCTCGGGATTGGGCTTCAGGATCACCTGGTACTGGTAATAATGCTGGAGACGGTTGGGGTTCTCACCATAGCGGCCGTCGGTGGGCCGCCGCGAGGGCTGGACATAAGCCGCTTTCCACGGTTCCGGGCCGAGCGCGCGCAGCGTCGTCGCCGGATGGAAGGTGCCGGCGCCCATGCGCATGTCGTAAGGCTGGAGGATCAGGCAGCCCTGCGCGCTCCAGAACGCGTGGAGGCGCAGGATCATATCCTGGAAGGACAGCGGCGGCGAGGTCTCGGCCATGGCATCGCGCATGTGGCGGATGGCCCGGTGGGGGTCAACTCCATTGCCGGGTGCCGGAGCATCGACGCGGGGCCGGCGCGCGCTATAGCCTCGGCCATGCGCTTCGGCTTTCGTCCTGCGGTCCTTGCCTGCCTCGTGCTGATCGCTGCATGCGCCAGTCCCCAGCCTGCCGCGCCGGCGCTATGGCAGGTAGAGGGTAGCGGCGGGGAACGGGGCTATCTTTTCGGCACGGTCCACGCGCTCGATCGTCCGGCGCGGTGGCGAACGGCGGTGGTGAACGAGGCGCTTGCCCAGTCCGACCGGATCGTGGTCGAGGTCGCGAACCTCGCCAGCGCCGGGGCAATGGCGGAAACCTTCGACCGGCTGGCATACAGCCCTGACCAGCCGCCGCTCTCCCGGCGCATCGCCCCTGCCCTGCGGGCCAAACTTGCGGCCGCGCTTACCCGCGCCGGAATGCGGGACGATCAGTTCACCGATGTCGAGACCTGGGCTGCGGCGCTGACGCTGGCGCGCGCCGGCGACGATGCGAAAGGCACGGTGAACGGCATCGACCGCGCCGTGATCGCCGCGGCGGATGGCAAGCCTGTGGTCGAGCTGGAGGGCGCGCAGGTCCAGCTCGGCATCTTCGACCGGCTCGCCGAGCGCGATCAGCGCGACCTGCTCGCCGCAGTGATCACCGACCAGGACTCCGAGACCACTTCGGCCGCTGAAGCCTGGCGGAAGGGTGATATGGCGCGGATCGAGCGCGAGACGAGGCGCGGGCTGCTCGCCGATCCCGAGCTGCGCGCGGCGCTGTTCACGCGGCGCAACCAGGCGTGGGCGGCGCGCATCGCGGCGATGCTGGCCGCCGGCGCGCACCCCTTCGTCGCGGTCGGCGCCGCGCATATGGCCGGGCCCGAGGGCCTCCCCGCGCTGCTCGCCGCGAGCGGCTACCGGGTCACGCGAATCGAATGAACCTTGCCTTTGCCGCGCCCGTCCGCTAACCGCGCCGGCTTCCCGCCATGGTCATCCCTGGAGGCGCGGCGGGCTCATCCAATTTTCGAGAAGGCAGATAATCATGAGCGATACGCTTACCCTGCCGGCCGAGACGCGCGCACGGGCTGGCAAGGGAGCCTCCCGTGAACTGCGCCGCTCGGGCCGGGTCCCCGCCGTCGTCTATGGCGGAAAGCAAGAGCCGCTGAGCATCCACGTCGAGGAAAAAGAGCTGCTGCGCCAGCTCGGCACCGGCCACTTCATGAACTCGATCGTCATGGTCGATATCGGCGGCAGTTCGGTGCGGGCGCTGCCCAAGGACGTCGCTTTCCACCCGGTCACCGACCGGCCGCTGCATGTCGACTTCCTGCGCCTCGGACGCGACTCTAAAGTCGAGGTTTCGGTGCCGGTGCTGTTCGTCAACGAGGAAGCCTCGCCCGGCCTGAAGCGCGGCGGCGTGCTCAACGTCGTGCGCCATGAGCTCGAGCTGATCTGCGAGGCGGACAAGATCCCCGAGGACATCACCATCGACGTCACCGGGCTCGATATCGGCGATGCGATCCATATAACCGATGTCGCACTGCCGGCGGGCTCGGAGAGCGCGATCAGCGACCGCGATTTCACCATCGCCACGATCGTCGCCCCCTCCGCGCTGCGGAGCGAGGAAGGCGATACCGAGACGGCGGCCACCGAGGGATAAGGCTCCTAAGCCCCTCCCCTTCAGGGGAGGGGTTGGGGTGGGGCGCATGCCCCCAGCGAATGACCCGGAGGAGAGGCCCCACCCCCGGCCCCTCCCCTGAAGGGGAGGGGAGGTCTGGTGCAGCTCTGGGTCGGCCTCGGCAATCCCGGTCCGCTGCATGCGATGCAGCGGCACAACGTCGGCTTCATGGCGGCGGATACGCTCGCCGAGCTGCATCCGTTCGGCGCGGAGCAGAAAAAGTTCCTCGGCTGGCTGCGCGAGGGCCGGATCGGCGGTGAGAGGATCCTGCTGCTCAAGCCGGCGACCTTCATGAACGAAAGCGGCCGCGCGGTGGGCGAGGCGCTGCGCTTCTACAAGCTCGGCGTCGAGGCGCTGACGGTGTTCCACGACGAGCTCGACCTCGCCCCGTTCAAGGTCAAGGTGAAGCGCGGCGGCGGCACCGCCGGGCACAATGGCTTGCGCTCGATCGACCGGCATCTCGGGCCGGAGTTTCGGAGGGTGCGGCTCGGGATCGGCCATCCGGGGCATAAGGAGCGGGTGCTGGGGTATGTGCTCGGGAATTACGCCAAGGCGGAGGTGGATGATTTGGCGGCCATGCTGGGCGCGGTGGGTGCCGAGGCGGAGTGGCTGGCGAAGGGCGACGACGCGCGGTTCATGAATGACGTGACGCTTAGGCTGCAAGACTAGTCGAGTAGGGAAAACCAATGCCAATTCGTTGCGGAATCGTCGGCCTTCCCAACGTCGGCAAGTCGACGCTGTTCAATGCGTTGACCGAGACGCAGGCGGCGCAGGCGGCGAATTATCCGTTTTGCACGATCGAGCCCAATGTCGGTCAGGTCGGCGTGCCGGATGCGCGGCTCGATACGCTCGCGGCGATCGGCAAGTCGGCGAAGATCATCCCGACGCAGCTCTCCTTCGTCGACATCGCCGGGCTGGTGCGCGGCGCGTCGAAGGGCGAGGGGCTCGGCAACCAGTTCCTCGGCAACATCCGCGAGGTGGATGCGGTGGTCCATGTGCTGCGCTGCTTCGAGGATGACGACATCCAGCACGTCGACAACAAGATCGATCCGATCTCCGACGCCGAGACGGTCGAGACCGAGCTGATGCTCGCTGATCTCGAAAGCCTGGAGAAGCGCGTTCCCGCCGCGCAGAAGAAGGCGACCGGCGGCGACAAGGAGGCGAAGCTCACCGCCAGCGTGCTCGGCCAGGCGCTCGAACTGCTGCGCGAGGGCAAGCCGGCGCGGCTCACCCGGCCAAAGGACGAGGAAGAGGCGCGCATCTTCGCGCAGGCGCAGCTGCTCACCGCCAAGCCGGTGCTCTATGTTTGCAACGTCGAGGAGGACGCGGCGGGGACGGGCAATGCCTTTTCCGCGCGGGTGTTCGCCAAGGCCGAGGCCGAGGGCGCGCAGGCGGTGATCGTCTCGGCGGCGATCGAGTCCGATCTGGTCGGCATGGAGCCGGATGAACGGCTCGCCTTCCTCGCCGAAATCGGGCTGGCCGAGACCGGGCTCGCCCGCGTCATCCGCTCGGGCTACGAGTTGTTACACCTCATCACCTTCTTCACCGTTGGACCGAAGGAGGCGCGCGCCTGGACCGTGCATGCCGGCGCCAAAGCCCCCGAGGCGGCGGGCGCGATCCATTCCGACATGCAGCGCGGCTTCATCCGCGCCGAAACCATCGCCTATGCGGACTTCGTCGCGCTGGGCGGCGAGCAGGCTTCCAAGGAGGCCGGCAAGCTGCGCCAGGAGGGCAAGGAGTATGTGGTGCAGGACGGCGACGTCATGCACTTCCGGTTCAACGTGTAACGCCCGGCCCGGCATTCACACCGGCGGTCGCAACGTCGGCGCCTTGTGCCGCTCCCACAGGTCCCAGCAAAACAGCGCGATCGCCGTCCAGATCGCGATGAAGCATGCGAGCTGGATCGGGCGCAGCGCCTCGCCGAAGACGAACAGGCCGAGCAGGAACATCAGCGTCGGCGCGAGGAACTGGACGAAGCCGAGCGTCGAAATAGCCATCCGGCGCGCGGCGGTGGCGAACAGCAGCAGGGGCACCGCCGTCACCACCCCCGAGCACGCGAGGAGCAGGTCCATCCGCACGCTGCGGCCAAGACTGCTGCCCGCGACACCGCTGCTCTGCCACCAAACGATGCCGATTGCCGGGGCGAGCAGCAGCACCGTCTCGACGGTGAGGCCGGGCAGCGGACCGACCGGGGCGAACTTGCGGACCAGCCCATAGGCCGCGAAGCTGAACGCCAGCGTCAGGCTGATCCACAGCATGTCACGCGCGCCCCACGCCAGCAGCAATACCCCCGCCGCCGCCAGCGCCACCGCCGTCCATTGCCGCCGGGTGAGGCGCTCGCCGAGGAAAACCGTGCCGGCGAGGACATTGACCAGCGGGTTGATGTAATAGCCCAGACTTCCCGCGAAGATGTGGCCGCGCTGGACGGCGAGAATATAGACCAGCCAGTTGCCGCCGATCAGCAGCGCGCTCAGCGTCAGCAGCCCAACGACGCGGGGGTTCGAAAAGGCCGCGCGCACCTCCGCACCCTGCCGCCGCAGCACGACGACGATAAGGCACACGGGCAGTGTGAAGATCACCCGCCAGCCGACAAATTCGAACGCGGGCACTGCGTGGACCAGCCGCAGATAAAGCGGCAGCAACCCCCATATGAAATAAGCGCCAAGCGCGAATCTCAGGCCGCTGGGCCGGGCGGACGAGGGGTCTTGCGAGGCCATTGGGTGCGCAACGACCTACGGGGCCGCGCTTCTCCCGGCAAGTTTCGTTTCATCGACGGAAATCACTCGCCTGATCGCATCGGCTAAAAGCTGACGAACGCGTTGCGAATCGTTCAGCTATGCCGTCCTAAACATTAACGGATCGGCGCGGTCATGGATCGGCGCCGCACAATTGAAGGAGCTTTTTTATGATCAAGGCCATGAGGACTTCCGTCCTGGCCGCGGCTGCGACCGCCAGCCTTTGTGGCGGCGCCCTGCCGGCCGTCGCGGCGCCCGCCTTCGAGGCGTCTCCCCAGATGGCGGTCGCTCCTGGGGTCGGCACGAACTGGAACCAGTATCGCCGGTATGACAATTATGACCGCGGCTACAATCGCGATCGCTACGGCCGACGCGGCTATGACGAGCGAGTTTACCAGGACACCCGCACCTGGCGGGGACGTGACGGCCGCTATTACTGCAAGCGCAAGAACGGCACCACCGGTCTGCTGATCGGCGGCGCGGCCGGCGCGCTGGTCGGCAACCAGATTGACGGCGGGCACGATCGCCTGCTCGGCACGGTGCTCGGCGGGCTCGGTGGCGCGCTGCTCGGGCGTGAGGTCGATCGAGGCGGCGAATCGCGCCGCTGCCGGTAAGGCAGGTCAAGCGTCACGCCGCCCGCAACGGGCGGCGCGACGATACAGCTTGGGCAAGCTGGGTGATGCCGAGTCGTCAGCTTGCTTCGGGCGCGGTGTCGCGAGTGGCGCCGCGTAGGGGACGCTCTCCGCCCCCCGGGGGCGTCCCCTTTTCCTGTCCGTCTTCCCCGCTCAGGCGGCGCTCAAGCCGAGCCCAATCAGGGCGCGCGGCTGGTCGGTTTCGCCCGAGGCAACCGGATAGGCGCTGTTGTCGGCTGCATAGAAGCCTGAAGCGCGGTTGTTGCCTGAAAAGCCGGCTCCGCCCATCGGCGCCGCATGGGTGACGCTGGTCGTCGGCCGGTTCCAGTTGATCACCCCGGCGCGCGTGTTCGCCCAGAATCGGTTGTATTCCTGCGGCGTACCCCCGACCAGGGCGGCAACCAGCCCGAACCTCGTGCGGTTGGCCTCGGCGATCGCCGCGTCGAAATCATCGACGCGTTGCACCTGCAGCACCGGCCCGAACAGCTCCGCGTCGGGCTTCTCCTCGATCGCCGTCACATCGATGATCGCGGCCGAGAGGAACGGCAGCGCATCGTCGCTCTTGACCAGGTAGCGGATGGCCCGGCCACCGCGGCTGAGCAGGTCGACATAGCCCTCGGCGAGACGATCGGCGGCCGCGTTGTCGATTACCGGCCCCATGAACGGTGTGGGCTCGTCGAACGGCCCGCCGCAGATCAGCCGCTCGGTGAGGCGGGTGATTTCGGCGATCACCGCCTCGTATAGCGAGGATTTGACGATCAGCCGCCGCGCGGCGGTGCATCGCTGGCCGGTGGTGGTGAAGGCGGATTGCACGGCGATCGCCGCGGCATCGGCGATCTTCGGCGTTTCCCAGATCACCAGCGGATTGTTGCCCCCCATCTGCAGCGCCGCGACCTTGTCGGGCCGGGCAGCAAGGCGCTGATGAATGGATAGCCCGACCCGTGCCGAGCCGGTGAAAAGCACTCCATCGACCCCGTTATGCACGACCAGCCGCTCGCCCTCGGCGGGGCCGCCAATCAGCATCTGAACGACCGCGGCGGGGATGCCGGCGCGGTACATGCAGCGGATCAACAGCTCCGCGCAGGCGGGCGCCTTCTCGCTCGGCTTGAACACCACGGCATTGCCGCCGATCAGCGCCGGGACGATCTGCGCGCTCGCCAGTTGCACGGGCATGTTGAAGGGCGAGAGCACCGCCATCACCCCGTGCGGCTTGTGGCGCACCGCCGTCTGCCCCTGGATACCGCCATCGAGCCGGCGCTGCGCGGTGCGTTCGGCGTAGCCGCTCACCGAGGAATCGACGCCGGCGATCACCTCTTCCACTTCGGCGCGTGCCTCCCAAAGCGGCTTGCCGATTTCCCGGGCGATCATGTTCGCCAACGCCTCGGCGTCCTTGCGTACCTCGTTGCCGAAGCGGCGGACCAGCTCGATACGGGTCGAGAGCGGCTGCGCGGCCCATCCCGGCCAGGCTCTCCGTGCCCGTGTCACGGTTTCGTCGACATCCCCCCGGTAGCCGCGCCAGAGCTCGGCCCCGGTGGCCGGTTCATCGGAGACAAGTTCCTCTGCTTCCGAGCGGGCGCTCGGCGGATCGCACGCCGGCAGCGCGGCGGTGTCCGGAGCATGTGACGCAAATCGCGGCAGCGGGGTGGGCATGGCTCGATCCGTGGCGGGAGACCTCTCGGCAGGAGCTAGCGCGACAGGGTTAATTTTGACTTGTTACGGTATTCACCAGCGCCTCTCCAAAGGTGCGAATTGCCGCGACCTTGGCGTAGAACGGTCCCCAGTCGTCGCTTTGGTCGATCGCCGACCAGACACGTTCGACCTCCTCGACGATCAGCGTCGGCGGGGCCTCGAAGCGGTCAAGCGGATCGGCGTTCTCGATGGGCCGATATGCGGCGAGCAGTTCGCCGAACTCGCCATCCGGCGGATTGCGGCCGAGGCGGTGGCGGAAGAAGAACTGGTCGGGGGCTTCGCCGCCCGCGCTCATGTGCCGTTCCGCCGCGCCGATCAGAGCCGAATCCGCCTCCAGGCCGCGCGAAGCCAGCCCCAGTCGCCAAAGGAAGCGATCCGCCATCGCCTGCTGGTATAACGGCGCGAACCGGTCGAGCGCGGCGATCAGCGGCTGGCTGTCGACCAGCAGCCGCAGCGAGATCGCCAGTTGCGCGCCGTTCCAGTGGATCGCCTCGGGCTGGCGGCCGAACGCGTAGAGGCCGGAATGGTCGAAATAGGCGGCGGTGAAGCGCGAGTCCCAGCGCGGCAGCCAGCGCCACGGCCCATAGTCGAAGCTCTCGCCGGTGATGTTCATGTTGTCGCTGTTGAGCACCCCATGCACGAAACCCGCCGCCATGTACGAACCCGCGAGGCGGGCGAGCCGCTCGACCACCTGATGCATCAGCACCACCGCCGGCTCATCGCGGCCGGGGGCGTCCTCGGGCGGCAGCCGGCCGGGGAAGTTCTCAAGGCAATAAGTGACGAGCGCCGCCATGTGCTCGCGCTCCTCGAAGGCGCGCAGGCGCTGGAAGCTGCCGATGCGGATGTGGCCGTGCGACAGCCGGACCAGTACCGCCGAGCGCGTCGGCGAGGGCTCGTCTCCCCGCCACAATTGCTCGCCGGTCTCGATCACCGAGAAGCTTTTCGAGGTATTTACGCCGAGCGCTTCGAGCATTTCGGTCGCCAGCACCTCGCGCATGGCGCCTTTCAGCGTCAGCCGCCCGTCGCCAGCGCGGCTGTGGGGCGTCTGCCCCGAGCCCTTGGTGCCGAGGTCGAGCAGGCGGCCCGCTCGGTCACGCAATTGGGCGTAGAGAAAGCCCCGCCCGTCGCCGATCTCGGGGTTGTAAACGCGGAACTGATGGCCGTGGTAGCGCAGCGCCAGCGGCTGCGGGAGATTGCCGGGCAGCGGTTCGAAGCGGCCGAAATGCGCGATCCACTGCGCGTCGTCGAACGTGTCGAGCCCGACGGTCGCAGCCGCCGCGTCGTTGCGAAAACGCAGCCGATGCTCGGGAAACTCCGCCGCAAAGACCGGGTCCGCCAGCCACGGCGCGAGGGCAAGGATGCGCGGGTCCGGAACATAACCGCTTTTCCGATCCGGGGATTGGCCGGTTGAACCGATCGAACTTCGCATCTAGCGAGTGTGGCGATCGCCTCCGCCGCTTGCAAGCGGGCGCGGCGGGGAATGCATCGGGGTCACTGATGACGGAATACGCGGATCGCACCTGGTCGAGCAACGACGGCCTCAAGCTACATTTTCGCGACTATCCAGGACGCGAGGATCGTCCGCCGGTCATCTGCCTGCCGGGACTCACGCGCAACGCCCGCGATTTTTCGGGCGTGGCGGAGCGCATCGCCGGCGAGTGGCGGGTGCTCTGCCCAGAGCTGCGCGGGCGCGGCGACAGCGACTATGCCAGGGAGTCCGCCAGCTATAATCCGCTGCAATATGTGGAGGATATCACGCTGCTGCTCTCCGACCAGCAGATCACCCGCTTCGTCGCGATCGGCACCTCGCTCGGCGGCCTGCTGACGATGGTGCTGGCGATGATCGACGCCAGCCGAATCGCCGGCGCCGCGCTCAACGATATCGGCCCGGTGCTAGAACGCGGCGGGATGGACCGGATCCGCGAATATGTCGGCCAGGGGCGCAGCTTCCCCACCTGGATGCACGCCGCCAGGGCGCTGGAGGAGGTGCACGGGCCGATCTTCCCCGACTACCAGACCGCAGACTGGCTGGAGATGGCCAAGCGGGTGATGACGATGAGCAGCAATGGCCGAATCGTCTTCGATTATGACATGAAGATCGCCGAGCCGCTGCTCGAAGCAGACCCCGATGCGCCGCCGCCCGATCTATGGCCGGGTGTTGACGCGCTGGCGGGCAGGCCGGTGCTGCTGCTGCGCGGGGAGCTATCGGCGCTGCTCTCGCAGCCGACCTTCGACGAGATGGCGCGCCGGCTGCCCGAGGCCGAATGCGTTACCGTGCCCCGCGTCGGTCACGCGCCGACGCTCGACGAGCCGGAGGCGGTGGCCGGCATCGCTCGCCTGCTCGACCGGGTCGCGGCGGGCTGACCAGCTCTCGGCCGGAACGTCGGTTGCGCATTCTCCACATCGGCGCGCGCTGCGACGGAAGCGTCGCGGCGCGACGGACCGAACGCCTGATCGAGGCTGTCGGCCCCAAAGTCGAGCATGCGATCGTCGCGGCGGCGGGTGCGGTCCACCCGCGCATCGCCGTCTCCGTCCGCGACGATTTTCCCGCGCTCACCGGCATCCCTACGCCGGGCCGGCTGCAGCGGATCGCGCGGGCGATGCAGGGATATGACCTCGTGCTCAGCCATGGCTGGGAGGCGATCGACGCGCCGATGGCGCACACGCTGTTCGGCCAGTTCCTCGGCCTGCCGCCGCTGGTCCATCACGAAGACGGCCTCGATGCAGGCGAGCTGGCGGGCGGGTCATGGCGGCGCAACTGGGTCCGGCGGGTCGCGCTCGGGCGGACGGCGGCGCTGGTGGTGCCTTCGCGCCAGGTCGAGGCGCTCGCGCTGGGCGCCTGGCAGCAGCCGCCGGCACGGGTGCGGCGAATCGGCTTTGGCACCGTTCTGCCGGCCGAGACGCGCAAACCCCGGCCCGACGCCCTGCCCCGCGTCGTCAAGCGCAAGGGCGAGCTATGGCTCGGCGCAGTCGCCCCGCTGCAGCCCGAGGAAAAGCTGTACCGGCTGGTCCGCATGCTCGCCGAACTGCCCGAACCTTGGCAACTGGTGGTCGTCGGCGAGGGGCCGGAACGCGAACCCCTTCGCGCCGATGCGCTGCGGCTCGGGGTTGCGCATCGCCTCCACTTGCCGGGCGATATTGCCGATCACGCCGGGGCGATCGCGCTGTTCGATCTGTTCGCCGTGTCGTCGGATCGCAATCGTCTCCCCGAAGCGGTGATCGAGGCGATGGCGACGGGTCTCGCCGTGCTCGCCCCGAACATCGGCGAACTTGCCGAGACGCTGGCCGAGGAGAACCGCGGCCTCCTGACCCCACCGGGCGATGAGCAGGCGCTGGCGGCGGCAATTGCCAAACTCGCCGGCAATGGCGCGGATCGGCGCGGGATCGGCGAGGCCAACCGCCGGCACGCCCGCGCCGAGCACGATGCCAAGGCTATGATCGCGAAGTTGCGCAGCGTCTATGCGCAGGCGCTTCGGCGTCCCTCGCTCCCCTGAGCGGGCACTGTTCACTTGGCCTTAACGCTGGGACGGCGAGGGACCGGCAGATAATCATTGCCGTTGAATTGGCCCCGCCTTCCGCTAAACACCCCGCCACAATCGCAACCAACCGATAGAACCCCTCGCCTTGGCGCTTCCTCCGCAATCCCCCCCGACTCCTGGCCAGACCCCGGGCCAGCTGCCAGCCAGCAGGCAGGCGCAGGGCGACGTTTTCCTGCGCGAAGTGGACGAGGCCGTCCGCCAGGACGAGATGGCTGGTTTCGCCAAGCGCTTCGGCCCGATGATCGTCGGCGCGGTGCTCGCCGGACTCATCGCGCTCGCCGGCTTCCTCTGGTGGCAGCATCACAGCCGCGAGCAGATCGACCGAAACGGCGAGCAGCTGGTCCAGGCACTCGACCATGTCGAGGCGGGCCAGCTCAACGACGCCGACCAGCAGCTCGCGCCGATCGCGGCGGCGGACAAGACCGGCAGCGGCGCGGCGGCAAAGCTGATGCGCGCCGCGATCGCCGAGCAGCAGGGCAAGTCCGCCGAAGCGGTCAAGCTGTTCGCGGCGGTCGCCGCCGATAGCGATGCCCCCAAGCCGTTCCGCGACCTGGCGACGCTGCGCGAAGTCTCGGCCGGCTTCGACGCGCTGCCGCCCCAGCAGGCGGTGGACCGGTTGAAGCCGCTGGCGGTGCCCGGCAATGCCTGGTTTGGCAACGCCGGCGAACTGCTCGGCATTGCCTATCTGAAGCTGGGCCAGCGCGAACTTGCCGGGCCGCTGTTCGCCTCGATCGCGCGCGACGAAGCCACGCCACAATCGCTACGCCGCCGAGCCCGCCAGCTCGCCGGGCTACTCGGGGTCGATGCGGTGGACGATGTCGCCAGGGCGGCGTCCGAAGAGGGCGCCGGGGCGGGCCCGGCAGCCGAATGACCCGAATCGACGCATTGAAAGTGAGACTATACGCATGATGCCCGGAAGCTCGCTTCGCCGTCCTCGAGGCCGCATGGCCGTTGCCCTGGTGCTGGCGGCGGCGCTGTCGCTCGGCGGCTGCGGGGTGTTCGGCGGCAAGGGCAAGCCCAAGACGCCAACCGTCGGCGAGCGCGTGCCGGTCCTGTCGCGCATCCAGTCAGGCGCGAAGGTGGACGATCAGCTCGCCGCGTCGGCGGTTGTGCTGCCGGCCGACACGGTTAATGCCGAATGGCCGCAGGCGGGGGGAACCGCCAACAAGGCGTATGGCACGCTGGCGCTCGCTGCCGCGCCGACCCAGGTCTGGACCGCCCGCATCGCCGGCTCGACTCCGAAGCAGCGGCTCGCCGCGGCACCGGTGATCGGCGGCGGCAAACTGTTCGTGATCGACACCGAAGGACTTGTCCACGCCTTCGACGCCGCAAGCGGCGCGGCGCGGTGGACGCGCAGCTTCGACGTCAAAGGTTCCGCCTCGCGATCGGTGTTCGGCGGTGGCGCCAGCTACGACGACGGCAAGGTCTATGTGACGACGGGGATGGGCGATGTCGCCGCGCTGAATGCCGAAACCGGCGAGCAGCTGTGGAAGGTTCGCCCCGCCGGCCCGCTCCGCGGCTCGCCGACGATCGCCTTCAGCGCCGTCTATGTGATGACGCAGGACAATCAGATCTTCGCGCTCGACGTTGCTGACGGCAAGGTGCTGTGGAACCAGTCCGGCTCGACGACGCAGGCGGGCGTGTTCGGAGTCGCCGCTCCCGCCGCCGGCCAGGGCACGGTGATTGCCGGCTACAGCTCGGGCGAGCTGATCGCCTATCGCTATGAGAACGGCCGGCAGCTGTGGGCGGACGCGCTCGCCCGCACCTCGATCTCTACCCAGGTCGGCAGCCTCACCGATGTCGACGCCGATCCGATCATCGACCAGGGCCGCGTCTACGCGCTCGGCCAGGGCGGGCGCATGGCTGCCTACGAACTGGTCACCGGCCAGCGCATCTGGGAGCTCAACCTCGCCGGCATTTCGACCCCGGCGGTGGCGGGCGACTGGGTGTTCACGCTGACCGATGAGGCTAAGCTTCTCGCCATCGCGCGCGAAACCGGCAAAGTGCGCTGGCTGACCCAGCTCGATCGCTACCGCAACGCCAAGAAGCGCAAGGGCGAGATTTTCTGGACCGGTCCGCTGCTCGCCGGCAATCGGTTGTGGCTGGCGAATTCACGCGGCGAGATTTCGGTCGCGAGCGTCATGGACGGGGCGGTGACGCCCTTCACCCGGCTCGACGACAGCGTCTCGCTGGCGCCCGTCGTCGCCAACCAGACGATCTACTTCCTCGACGACAGCGGCCGGATCACCGCGTTTCGGTAACGGTTAACACGGCGGTTCCTTGTAGAAATCGACCCGCATCTTCATCGCGCCGAGAGGCTCAACGAAATGGGGCTGCTCGGGCAGCAGCAATCCCGGCGTGCCGGGATCGAGAAAGCTTTCAAAGCGCGGGTCCAGATAGGTCAGCTTCACCCGCCCTTCCAGCACGCGGATCATTCCCCAAACCCCGGCCTTGGTGTTGTGCCGCGCCCTGAGCGCTGCCGGCAGCGTGGTCTCGTCGAACACTGGCGTCGAGCGATAGGACTCCGCCATGTCGAATCCCTTATCGTATCGCCTGGTGACCCCTACGGGAATCGAACCCGTGTTTCAGCCGTGAAAGGGCCGCGTCCTAACCGCTAGACGAAGGGGCCTTGGCTTTTGGGCCTCGGCTTCGGCGGCGAGTCTGGTGACCCCTACGGGAATCGAACCCGTGTTTCAGCCGTGAGAGGGCCGCGTCCTAACCGCTAGACGAAGGGGCCATGGCGGCTCGCGCCGATGGCAGGCCGGGCAATTAGGCAAGCGCGCTTGGGGGGTCAAGTGCGTTAGTAGCCATCCTACGCCGTATCGGTGCGTGGTCAAACGGCCCGGTCAGTCCGCCCAGGCGGCGTCGTCAAGGTGCAGCTCGGTCTGCGGGCGGCTACCCCAATCGTCGATCCGGGCGCGGCCGGCGAGCCACAGCCGGCGGTCGCGCGAGCCGTGCAGCAGCGCCTGGCCCACGTCACTTTCCGCTGCGCGGAAGGCGATGGCCTTGAAGCTCGCGCCGTCCTGCCCGCGCACGACCAGCCGCACATGGTCGGTGCCGACGATATCGGCCTTGATCACCCGGACCGGGCCGATCGCGACGCGAGGCGCGGGCCAGCCCATACCGTAGGGCCCGGCGCTCTCCAGCGTCTCGACCAGCGCCGGGTTTAGCCCGGCCGGCGCCACCGCCAGGTCGAGCAGCAGCGCCGACCTCGCCCCGCATGCCGCGACCTCGGCGCCGAGGCGCGCGTCGAGCCAGTCCGCCAGCGCGGCGAGTTTGGCCGGGGCGAGCGTCAGTCCCGCCGCCATGGCGTGGCCACCACCGGCGACGAGCAGCCCCGTCTCGCGCGCGGCGATGATCGCGGCGCCGAGATCGACCCCGGCGATCGAGCGGCCGGAGCCCTTCGCGTGGCCGTCGGGGTCGTCGTCGAGCGCGATCACCACCGCCGGCTTGCCGGTCTTCTCCTTGATCCGGCCGGCGACGATGCCGATCACCCCCGGATGCCAGCCGCGCCCGGCGAGCATCAGCACGGCGCGGTTATGCTGGCCGGCGAGCTGGGCTTCGGCCGCCTCCTGGACGGCGGCCTCGATAGCGCGACGCTCCTCGTTGAGGCGAGAGAGCTGCTCGGCGATGGCGCGCGCCTCGTCCGGGTCGGCGGTGGTCAGCAGGCGCAGCCCCAGGCTGGCCTCGCCGACCCGGCCACCGGCGTTGATACGCGGGCCGAGCGCGAAGCCGAGGTCGCTGCACAGCGGCGCCCGGTTGAGGCGGCTCACATCGATCAGCGCCGCCATGCCGATGTTCTCGCGCCGCGCCATGACCTTGAGCCCCTGCGCGACGAAGGCGCGGTTGAGGCCGGTGATCGCCGCGACATCGGCAACGGTGCCGAGCGCGACGAGATCGAGCAGCGCGAACAGGTCAGGCTCGGCGCGGGTGTCGAAATAGCCGCTGCGGCGCAGGGTGCGCACCGTCGCCACGGCGAGCAGGAAGGCGACCCCCACGGCGGCGAGATGGCCGTGCGCCCCGCCGACCTCGCCTTCGTCGAGCCGATTGGGGTTCACCAGCGCGGCGGCGCGCGGCAGCTCGGCGCTGCATTTGTGGTGATCGACGACGATCACATCGGCGCCGGCATCGGCGGCCATGGCCAGCGCCTCATGTGCCATCGCCCCGCAATCGACCGTCACGATCAGGCTGCTGCCCTCGCGCGCCAACCGCACCAGTGCCTCGCCCGACGGGCCATAGCCCTCAAGCAGACGGTCCGGAATGTAGTGACCGGCATCGTGGCCGAGCATGCGCAGCAGCCGGATCAGTAGCGCCGCGCTGGTCGCCCCATCAACGTCATAGTCGCCAAAGACGGTGATCGTCTCGCCGGTGATCACCGCCTGCGCCAGCCGCTCGGCGCCTGCGTCCATGTCGCGAAAGTGCGACGGATCGGGTAGGAAGGCGCGCAGCAAGGGGTTGCGGTGGCGTTCCAGATCGTCGGGCGCGACGCCGCGCGACAGCAACAGCTGGGCGACAAGATCGGCCTGCGGCAGGAACTGCGCATCGACAGCCTCGGCCAGGTCCATCGGGCCACCACGCCAGCGCCAACGCCGCCCCGACAGCGAGTTTTCGACGCCGAGCACGGTGGGAGGTCTGGCGGTCATGATCGACCTTCGGACTAGCCGCCAAGGCAGGGCTTGTCCGCAAATCGCCCAGCTAATCCTGATATTTCCCCGGTTATTTGCGCTATGAAAAGGAAGCGGTGACAGGAGAGCCCAGGCATGCAGCGGAGAGCAAATGCCCACCCGCCACTCGCCATCGTCTGGCACAGCCGCACGGGCGCGGCTCGCGCAATGGCGCATGCGGCGCTGGCTGGCGCGGGCGAGCGCGCGATGCTGCTCGCCGCCGCCGAAGCCGAGCCGGAACGTCTCCTCGCCGCCGCCGGCTATCTGTTCGTCTGCCCGGAGAACCTGGGCGCGCTGACCGGAATGATGAAGGAGATGTTCGACCGCTGCTACTACCCCCTGCTCGGCCGGATCGAAGGCCGACCCTATGCGACGGCGGTCGCCGCTGGATCGGACGGCCGGGGCGCGCAGGCGCAGATCGACCGCATCGTCACCGGCTGGCGGCTGCGGCGGGTGGCCGATCCGCTGATCGTCAACCTCGGGGCGCAAACTCCGGCGGCGATTCTGGCCGAGAAGCAGGTGCCCGAATCAGCGCTCGACGACTGCCGCGATCTCGGCGCGGCGCTGGCTGAAGGTCTTGCACTGGGAGTGTTCTGACGCCGTGAGCGACAGTCCCGTGACGAATTGGCGCGATTCGGCGATGAATCCGCGCCAACCAGGCGCCGGAACGATCCGCGAGACTCGACGGCCGCCCCGCAATGGTGCCACAGTCCGCGCCCGAGGGGATTCGGTCGCGAATGCAAACGGTTGCCGAAGGCGAGCACCTGGAACAGCGGACACCCGGCCTCTCGTTGCTGTTCGCGGCGCGGCAGCGGCCCGCGTTAGAGGCGATCGACCGCATTCTGGCCTCGCCCGACCCTGGCGGACCCAATGCGCGGATCAGCCATCGCCCGCCGGACCAGGAAGGCTGGGTGGAGCTACTTGCCAGCGGCCTCACCTTCGAGCTCCACGGCCTGGCTCCCGCCGTGTCGCTGGGCGTCGATGAACCGGCGTATCGCTTCGGGATCGATGAGGCGCTGGCTTCCACCGAGCTCGAAGCAGTCGCGCTGATTCCCGGGCCGCACATCGCCGCGGGGCGCGGCATGGCACCGGTAATGCGCACGATGGCGGGCCTTGCCGCCAACCTGGCGCTGTCCTTGCCGGTGGTGGTGGTAAGCTGGGGTCCGGCTCGGAGCTGGATGGACCCGAACTATTTCGTGCGGATCATCGTCAGCTGGCTCGCCGGCGGCCCATTCCCGGCACTGGGCCTGACCGCGCTGGCCCAGCAGCCGGATGGCGGCGTCGAAAGCGTCGGGCTTGCCTATTTCGCCGGCCAAGAAATCCGCGTCCAGCCGGCGCCGGGGGAGATGCTCGGCGATACCGCCAAGCTGGCGGTCCGGGTGATCGATCAGATCACCCGGCACGGACCGATCGACCGCTTCACCGAGCTCGATTCGCCTTCCGGCGAGCTCATCCTCGCCGAGCCGTCGAGCGACGGCCGGCGCGTGACCGTCTGGCGCGGCCGTTAACAGCGCGAGCGCCGTGGTGCCCCGCCGGCGAATTCCGTTTCGGGCGGTCAATCGACCGGGCCAGGCCGGCTACGATTCCGGGCTGCAGCGGCATCACCTGCTGCCCCGCCAGTTGCTGTCGCAACGCTGCTTTGGCGCGCTGTTCGAGGATGTCGGCCGCGAACGCATCGGCTACGACGATTTCCGGGTCAACGGCCTGCTGCTGCCGGCAAACGATCCGGCCGCCCTACGCATCGGCCTGCCGCTGCATCGCGGCCCGCACCGTGCGTACAATGCGATGGTCGGCGAACGCATCGGCCAGATCGAGCATGGCTGGGCGCGGGGACGGGGGCGCGCACCGCTGGCGGCCCGCGACGAGGCAACGATGCGCATCAAACTGCTGCAGCGGGCGCTGCGCCGGCGTCTGCTCGATCCGGTGCGCCGGCCGCTGACGCTCAATCGCCGCCAGCTCGGCGGCCCCCGGCTCGACTTCGCCGAGCTGGACGCGATGGCCGATGTGCTGTGGGGCGCGCTGGAAGCCTCAGCGCGGGTCAGCGCGCAGCCTGCCTGAGAGGTCCGCACGCGCCGCGCGACCGAGAGCCGATCGATATGCCCGAACCGGTGCCCGTCTATGTCATCTATCTCAGCGCCCGTCCCGAAGCCGGTGCGATCCGCTTCCAGAAGGAGGTCTATGGCCGGGATCCGGCGGCGGGGACGCGGTGGTCGAGCGCACCTCCGGATTCTCCGGATTCCCCCTGAGTCGAGCGGTCTGGACTTGACCGGCGTCAACACGATCCTGCCTGGTCGCTGCCGCAAATGCCCGCCGTCGAGCGCGCGCACGTGATCACGCGGCCTTCGCGACCGCGACGGCAAGGTCGCCGCCAAGCGTCAGCTGCTCGATGGCAAGCCCGCCATCGCTCGCAGAAAGCGTCCGCCGCTCGATGATTGTCCCCTCACGGGTGTCGAACACGGTCATCACATAGCTGCCCGGCTCCAACCATCACCCCAACGCCGGGCCGGGGCCCGCATCCACGGCGGAAAAATCTTCGAACCGCACCGAGCCGCGCCCAATCTTTCCCTGCAACTGGTCGATCCGCTCCGATGCCTCGGTCATCGATGCTCCAGGGTTTGCCGTTTGTTCACGGCCCAACGCCAGCGTCCCGGCGTTGGTTTCCGGTGGGAAGATCGGCCCTGACGATGGCACTTCCCGCACGGCAGTATGCTTTGACACCTTCAGACCCAAGGGTTTATCGCCCCCACAACCGGGACCGACCGGACGGGTGGAAACAGCCGGAACCCGCAACCAAGAGGAAGCATCCATGGCCACCAGCGTAGCGACGCTCGACTGTTCCGACATCGATCAATACCTCGGCAAGGTCATCGATTCCTCGCCGCTGCGCGAGCCGATCGGCAACAACGACATCCGTCGCTGGGTGCATGCGATGCATTACCCGAACCTGCTCCACTTCGATCCCGCCTATGCCGCCGACAGCCGCTATGGCCGTCTCGTCGCGCCGCAGAGCTTTCCCATCGCCACCGACGACGGCCACGGCACCGCGCCCTCCTGCGTCGGCTGCATCCCCGAATCGCACCTGCTGTTCGGCGGCGACGAATTCTGGCACTATGGCCCGCGCATATTCGGCGGCGAGTTCGTGACGAACGAGCGCATCCCCTTCGATTACGTCGTCAAGAACACCGGCTTCGGTCAGACCTGTTTCCAGCGGGGCGACAATTTCTACCGCAATCAGGCCGGCGAGCTGGTCGCCAAGCAGCGCTCGACCGCGATCCGCTACGCCGCCGCGGCGGGCGGGGACACCGTCAACACCGCCGAATTCGATGAGCCCGAGTGGAGCGACGAGGAGCTGGCCGCGCTGGAGGATCGCAAGTTCACCTGGATCCAGATGCTGCACGATCTCGGCCACGGCGAGCGCTGGTGGGATGACGTGAATGTCGGCGATCAGCTGCCCGAGCGCGTGTTCGGCCCGCACACCGTCGCCAGCTTCGCCACCGAGTGGCGCTCCTACGTGTTCACCACCTGGGGTACGCTCGACCGTCGCCAGCTCGATCTGGAGGCGCTGGGCTTCACCAAGGAGATGGCCGGGCACGAGAACGATCCGGTGATGGAGCGGATCAATCCCGAACTGACCGACGGCGCCTATTACGGCCCCTCGCGCGGGCATCTGTTCCCCAAATTCGCAAGGCGGATCGGCATGCCCCGCGCCTATGGTTACGGCGCATCAATGGGCGCCTGGGTAACCGATTATCTCGCCGGCTGGGCGGGCGAGCACGGCATGGTCGTCCACTCCACCGCCAACTATCGCGGGCCGGCGCTGTCGGGCGACATCACCATCCAGACCGCCGAGGTGGTCGACAAGCTGGTCGACGAGGAGGGCCGCCATGTCGTCCAGGTCAAGCATGTGATGAAGAGCCAGAAGGGCACGACGATGTGCACCGGCGTGGCGGAGATCCAGCTGCCGAAGAAGGCGGGGTGACGGGGTCGAGGGAAGAGCGCATACTGGCAACTCAGGCCTTTGGCGGCCCGGCCCGCCTTAAGGCGGAATGGCTGAGATTGGGTGGAAAGCAGACCTTCTGTTACACCCTGCCGCGCTTATTTCGGGCGATAACCTTAGGATCGTAGGGACCGACCTTCCTTCGCTTGTTCCGCACCGAAACGATGAAGATCGCGATAGCCGCAGGAACTATAACAAGCTGCGGGTTTTGTAAGATGCCGTCGGTCGGGACGTAGCTACCCCACCAGAGCAGGACCCCCACCACCAATCCAACGGCAATCCCGACGGTCATATTCCATGGCTTCATTCGCGCAGCATCCCACATGTGCTCTATGTCCGCAACTGGGCGATAGCCGACAGTCACCGCACCCCTTGGTCGCAGTCTACACCACCGCCGTTCGCCGCGCTGAGCACCGCGCGCACCCCAGCGGTCGCCACGTCTTCGTCGATGCCGACGCCCCAGATCGTCCGCCCGTCGGCCGTCACGCATTCGACATAGGCGGCGGCGCGGGCGTCCGATCCCTTGGCCATCGCGTGCTCGGAATAGTCGCGCACCTCGAGCGAGACGCCGAAGCTCTCCGCCAGCGTCGCCAGCACTGATGAGATCAACCCGTTGCCGCGCCCGGACACCGACTGCACCCTGCCGTCGACGCCGATCTTGCCGGTGAACACGCGGCTGCCGTCCACGCCCCGCGCCTCGTCGTAATCGACCAGCTGGAAGTGCTGTGGCTGGTCGAGTCGATAGACGCGGCGGAACACCGCCCAGATGTCCTCGGCGTAGAGTTCGCGGCCCAACTCGTCGGCGAGTTCCTGGACGTGCCTGGAGAAATCCGCCTGCATCCGCTTGGGCAGTTTCAGCCCCTGGTCCTGCTCGATCACCCAGGCAAAGCCACCCTTGCCCGACTGCGAGTTGACCCGGATCACCGC
Source organism: Novosphingobium sp. (assembly GCA_039917735.1). Lineage (GTDB taxonomy): Bacteria > Pseudomonadota > Alphaproteobacteria > Sphingomonadales > Sphingomonadaceae > Novosphingobium. The sequence goes on from JBDSIY010000111.1 coordinate 46,148, forward strand.
CTCATAGCTGCGGCCGAGGTCGGCGGGGTCGATCGGCAGATAGGGCACCGCCCAGAGCTGGTCGTTGCGCTGCTCCTGCGCGGCGAAGCCCTTCTTGATCGCGTCCTGGTGGCTGCCCGAAAAGGCGGTGAACACCAGTTCGCCGCCATAGGGATGGCGCACCGCGACCGGCAGCTGGTTGCAATATTCGACCGTCTGGATGATCTCATCGATGTCGGAGAAGTCGAGCCCGGGATCGACCCCCTGCGTGTAGAGGTTGAGCCCCATCGTCACCAGGCAGCAATTGCCAGTGCGCTCGCCATTGCCGAACAGGCAGCCCTCGACCCGGTCGGCGCCCGCCATCAGCCCGAGTTCGGCGGCGGCGACACCGGTGCCGCGATCGTTGTGGGTGTGCAGGCTGATCACCGCGCAGTCACGGTTGGGCAGATTGCGGCAGAAATACTCGATCTGGTCGGCGTAAATGTTGGGCGTTGCCGCCTCTACCGTCGCCGGCAGGTTGAGGATGATCGGGTGCTCGGGCGTCGGGCACAGCACCGCCATCACCGCCTCGCAGCATTCGATGCTGAAATCGAGCTCGGCGGTGGAGAAGGTCTCCGGGCTGTATTCGAAGTGCCAGTCGGTCTGCGGGAAGCGCGCCGCCTGGTCGCGCATCACCTTGGCGCCGTTGACCGCGATGTCGCGGATCTGCGGCTTTTCCAGGCCGAAGACCACCTGCCGCCACAGCGGCGAGACCGCGTTGTAGAGGTGGACGATCGCCGCATGCGCGCCCGCCAGGCTCTCGAACGAGGTGGTGATCAAATCCGCGCGCGACTGGGTCAGCCCCTGCACCAGCACATCGGCGGGAATCCGGCCCGAATCGACCAGGCCGCGGATGAAGTCGAACTCAGTGGCGCCGGCGGCCGGGAAGCCGACCTCGATCTCCTTGAGGCCCACCCGCACCAGCAGGTCGAAGAAGCGCGTCTTCTTTTCGGCGCCCATCGGGTCGATCAGCGCCTGATTGCCATCGCGCAGATCGGTGGAGAGCCAACGCGGCGGCTTGGTGATGGTCCGGCCCGGCCATTGGCGGTCGGGCAGGTTGATCGGCGGGAACGGTCGATATTTGACCGAGGGATCCTTGAGCATGGTCATGTGGGGCAACTCGCCTGAAGTCTGCGGCTGTTGGGGCGAACCCTGGGCCTGCGGCTCGCCTGAGGCGAGCAGTGCCCGGTTCAATCGATGATCCCTTGGACGCCGCACCGCGCCAGGATGACGCGTCAGCTCACGCCCAAGGGCGGATAAGTCGCAGAGGAAGGCGGGCTGGGTCGATCATGCAGCACGCCTATGGCGACGCTGGCCGAAATTGTAAAGGGCGGGACACAGTGCGGCAAGCTGCGCCGGCCTAACGACGAGCGGCTGCGGCGCGGCTGTTAACTTCCCAAAAGCATACCTAAGCAATGTTGGTGGGGCCTATTTGCGCCCGAGCCCAAGCTCGGGAGAATTGAGAGAGGAACGAACCATGGCCACCGCCTTGGGTCGGACACCCCGTGATGCTCGCATCAGCCTGGCCCTTATCCTCGCCGTCGATGTCGCCCTGTGGGCGCTGATCGCCGTCGGCGTCCTCGCCGCGACGTGAAGGCGGTCTGCGGTAAGGCGGTGCCGGTCGCGAATGGTCCAATTGAATCCAACACTGTTTGATCGAAGGCTCCGCTGCGCTCACCATGACAGGGGCAAGGCGAAGCGCAGGCGCGCGGCCGCCATCTGCCCGGATCATGAAGCAGGCCAGAATCACCATGCGCGGATCGGCAGCCATTCTCCTCGATGCCTCCCACTCGACCTGGGCGGACTTCATGAACTGGTTGTTCGCTTTCCGCATGGCGACCGACGACGCCGGTATGGTCGGCTAACTTCGCCCGCCGCGCGATCACGAAAGCGAGGCGCGGCGCGTGGTGCACGAGCTGGCGATGTCCGGTTTCCTCCGGGTGATCGCGCCCGATATCCCGGTTCCAGGACATTGCGTCGGATGGGCGATCATCGGCGGCCTGCCTGCCTCCGCCACGCGAGCAACCTCCCCGGCCAAGGCATTTGCCCTGGCTTGCTGACCACGGACCGAGCCGCGCCCGAAGTGCCTAATTCCAGCGGCGCATCGCCAACGCGCGGGTTTTCCCAAGACGCTGACAAGCGCGTCAGGGGCTAAGCTTCAGCCTCCAGCCACCTGCGCCGCCAGCGCGTAGTAATGATCGGCCGCCCAGACCACCGGCGGCAGCACCAGGTTCTGGACGATGCCGAGCCCGGGCGCGATCATCGGCAGGACCAGCAGCAACAGGAACATCAGCGGCAAGCCAAACGGCCGCAGTCGCTCGTAACCACGCGCCGCCCGGCGCGGCAGCAAGCCTTCGACGATGTGCGAGCCGTCGAATGGCGGCACCGGCAGCAGGTTGAACAACGCGAGGAAGATGTTGATCAGGATGAAGTTGTTAAGGTTCGCGGCGAGGAACCGAGCACCTCCTGGAAACTCACCTGAGAACGACACACCGGCATTGCGCGCGAGCAGTCCCAGCGCGATGGCGCCGAACGCCGCGAGCACCAGATTGGTCAGCGGCCCCGCCGCCGCCACCAGCATCATGCCGGTGCGCGGATTTTTTAGCCGATATTTGTTCACCGGCACCGGCTTGGCCCAGCCGAATACAGGCGCCTTGATCAGCGCGAGAATGGCGGGCAGCACGATCGTGCCGAGCGGATCGACGTGACGCAGCGGATTGAGGCTGAGCCGGCGCTGCTCCTGCGCGGTCGGGTCCCCCAGCGCCCGCGCCGCCCAGCCATGCGAGACCTCATGAAACACGATCGCGACGACCAGCGGAATGATCAGCGTCGCCGCTTGGAACAGGGTGTCGTTCATCCCCAGCGCCCCAGCGATTCGGCAAAATGGCGGCGACACACGGGCAGATAATGGTCGTTGCCGCCAATCTGGGTCTGCGAGCCCTCGCTGACAGGCTCACCACCTGCGTCGAGGCGCAGGTTCATCGTCGCCTTGCGGCCACAGTGGCAAACCGCCTTGAGCTCGATCAGCGCGTCGGCGATCCCCAGCAGCGCCGCCGATCCCGCGAACAGCTCACCGCGAAAGTCGGTTCGCAATCCATGGCAGAGCACCGGTACATTGGCTTGATCGACGATCCGCGCGCATTGCCAGACCTGCGCCGGCGTGAGGAACTGGGCTTCGTCGATCAGCAGGCAGGCGATCGGCGCGGCGGCATGGGTGGCCCCAACGTGCGCCCAGAAGTCGGTAGCGGGATCGAAGCGCTCGGCCTCGGCGGCGAGGCCGATGCGGCTCTCGATCGCCATGCCGCTCGATCTGAGCGCGCGGTCGTCGACCGCTGCCGTCCACAGCGCCGTGCGCATGCCCCGCTCGCGATAGTTGAAATCGGCCTGGAGCAGCCGGGTCGACTTGCCCGCATTCATGCTGGCGTAGTAGAAATAGAGTTTGGCCATAGGCTCAGGCCGGCGGCGATGGGAAATCAGCCATCGTCATGTTGCCCAAGATCGCGCCGGACGCGCGGATCGGCGAGAAGCTGGTCGATCCGGCTGGCCGCGTCGAAGCTTTCGTCGGCGACGAATTTGAGCTTGGCTGCATATTTGAGCTTGAGGCTGCGCGCCGCCTCCCGCTGAAAATACGCGGTGTTCGCCCGCATCGCCTGCAGCACCGCCTCCATGTCCTCGCCGAGCAGCGGGCGCACGAAGACTGTCGCGTTTCGCAAATCGGGCGACATCCGTGCCTCGGTGATGCTCACCTGATGCGCGGTGAGCACCGCGTCATGGACCTGCTGTCGGACGAGCAACTCGGCGAGCACATGGCGCAGCTGCTCACCCACCTTGAGCAGGCGGACGCTGCGGGTTTCGGGCGTGGCAGGCTGGCGGGGCATCAGTACCAAATCCCGCAATTGTAATAGTGGCTCATTAAGTGACGACAAGTCGCGTCGCCGCCCTTCTGTCGTTGCTTGAGCCTTTGAGCCGGGCGATCGAACGAGTCCCATACTATGTCGAGATCAGAATCGACGGATCCGCCCCACTGCCAAACTAGGATAGTGTCGCGCGCACTCATGTGAGTGCGCCTTTGACGATCGACTTCACGGTCGTAATGGACCTTGTTTGTGAGAAGAACAGCGTAAGGCTCAATCCAACCGGAGAACCACACTACCGGGAGCGCCAACACGACGAAAAGAACGGCGGCAAGAGCTGGCATTAGCGTCACCCATATCGCCGGCCCCAGTGCTCGCTCAGTTGGCGAGAACAGGGGCCAGCCTTCCCGAACTGCCGCGATCTGCAAGGCCAGCCATGAAAGTCCGACAACCGGAGCGCCAAGAACAAGCGCTAATAATGCGCCGCCATAGCCGCCGGGCCCAATCAACAGCGAAGCGACGAACACGACGGCGAGACATACTCCCAGCCACCAAGAGCACAGCCTGAGCTGCGCCGAAAGTTCGCTTCTGAAGGCAAGACCGGCGACTTTCACGCTTGCGGTTTACAGCGTCCTTTCCCGCAGCTCCACCTCGAACACTTCGAGAACGTCGCCCGGCTTGATGTCGTTGGTGTCCTGCAGCATCACGCCGCATTCCAGGCCGGTGCGCACTTCGGCGACATCGTCCTTGAAGCGCCGCAGCGAGGCGATCGTCGTCTTGGAGACGATCACATCGGCGCGGGTCAGGCGGGCGTTGAGGCCCTTGCGCAGGAAGCCGTCGGTGACCAGCAGGCCGGCCGCCTTGTCACGCTTGCCGGCGGGGAAGACCTCCTTGACGTCGGCGCGGCCGACCACGGTCTCGATCCGCTCGGGGCCGAGTTCGCCGGCCATCTCCTTCGCGATCTCCTCGGTGAGGTGGTAGATCACATCGTAGTAGAGCAGCCGCACCTTGGTGCGCGCGACCTGCTCGCGCGCCTTGGCGTTGGGCCGCACGTTGAAGCCGATGATCGGCGCGCCGCTGGCGGCCGCCAGCGTCACGTCGCTCTCGGTGATCGCGCCCACCCCGGAATTCAGGATCCGCACCTGGATATCGGCGGTGGACAGATTGTTGAGCGCGGTGTTGATCGCCTCGACCGAGCCCTGAACGTCAGCCTTCACCAGCACCGGGAACTCGATCACGATCTCCTTGGCCTTGAGCGCCGAGAACATGGTTTCGAGGTTTGCCGGCCCGCTGGCCGTGCGCCGCGCGGTCGCCTGCTCGTGGCGATAGGCGGCGACCTCGCGGGCCCGCTCATCGCTTTCAACGACGGTCAGGGTGTCGCCGGCGCGCGGTACTCCGCCCAGCCCCAGCACCTCGACCGGCACCGAGGGACCGGCTTGCTTGATCGGGCGGCCCTTGTCGTCCTGCATCGCCCGCACCCGGCCGCTTTCGGTGCCGACCACGAAGATGTCGCCAACCTTGAGCGTGCCGCGACTGACCAGAACGGTCGCAAGCGGGCCCTTGCCCTTGTCGAGCTTGGCCTCGATCACCGTGCCCTCCGCCTGGCGATCGGGATTCGCCCGCAGCTCCAGCAGCTCGGCCTGGAGCAGGATCTTCTCGATCAACTCGTCCAGCCCCTGGCCGGTCTTGGCCGAAATCTCGACGTCCTGGACATCGCCGGACATCTCCTCGACCACAACCTCATGCTCGAGCAGCCGCTCGCGGATGCGCTTGGGGTTCGCCTCGGGCTTGTCGACCTTGTTGATGGCGACGATCATCGGCACATTCGCGGCCTTGGTGTGATTGATCGCTTCGATCGTCTGCGGCATGATATTGTCGTCCGCCGCCGCCACCAGCACAACGATATCGGTGACGTTGGCCCCACGCGCGCGCATCTCGGTAAAGGCCTCGTGGCCCGGCGTATCGAGGAAGGTGATCAGCTCGCCGCCCTTGGTGGCGATCTGATAAGCGCCGATGTGCTGCGTGATGCCGCCGGCCTCGCCGCGCACCACGTCGGTGCCGCGCAGCGCGTCGAGCAGGCTGGTCTTGCCGTGATCGACATGGCCCATGATGGTAACAACGGGTGGCCGCACCTTCAGCGTCTCGCTGGCGTCGACATCGGCCGCGGCGTCGATATCGACATCGCTTTCGGAAACGCGCTGGATGTTGTGGCCAAACTCTTCGACCAGCAGCTCGGCGGTATCCTGGTCGATGGTCTGATTGACGGTGACCATCATGCCGAGCTTGAACAGCGCCTTCACCAGGTCCGCGCCCTTTTCGGCCATGCGGTTGGCGAGTTCCTGGATGGTGATCGCCTCGGGCACGATGACATCGCGCACCTGCTTCTCGCGAGGCTGCGAGCGGCCGGCGAAATGGGCGCGCTTCTCCTTCTCGCGGGCGCGCTTGAGGGCCGCCAGGCTGCGGGCGCGCGCGCCCTCGTCGTCGTTCAGGGCGCGGGCGACGGTCAGCTTGCCCGCCTGGCGGCGGTCGGCGCTGACCTTCTCGCGCGGATGCGCGACCTTCTTGGCGGGCTCGGGCCGTTTGGGCGCCGGCGCGGCGGACGGGACCGGGGTGAAGCGGCGCGGCGCCGGGATGGCTGGGCGGGCCGGCCCTTCGCCAGTTGGTTCGCCAGCCTCGCCCGCGCCCGGAGCGGCAGCGACAGGCGCTTCCACGGCTTCAGGAGCCGGCGGCGCGGCTTCGGCCAGCACCGGTCCCGGCGGCGCGGGGTCGGCCGGCGCCGGTGGTTCGGTGCTCGGGCCGGCCTCGCCGCTGGGACGATGGTCCTCGGCACGGTTCCGTCCGAGATCTAGCGCCCGCGCTCGTTCCTGGTCCTCGCGGCGGGTCGCGGCTTCGAGCGAGGCGAGCCGGGCTTCCTCGGCTTCGCGCAGCAGACGCGTCTGGATCTCCTGCCGCGTCGCGGCGGAGGGCGCCGGCGCGGGGCGCTGCGGGGCAGGGGTCGGCACCGGGGGTGGAGCGACCGGGGCGGGGGCCGACACCGGCTCGGTGATTTCCGCGCCGGGCTTGCCGATCAGCTTGCGGCGCTTGACCTCGACCACGACCTTGTTGGTGCGGCCATGGCTGAAGGTCTGTTTGACCTCGCCGGCTTCGACCGAGCGCTTGAGGCCCAGCGGCTTGCGCCCCAGCGTCGGCTTGTTGTCGATATCGCTCATACTCACGTCACGCCCTTCAAATCTCAATAGCCTGTGCCCGAGCGGACACGGGTATCATCACGTCTGGCGGCGCGGCGGAACCCGCCTGCCGCTTAGAGTTCTTGTCGATCGTTTCGGCCTGCCCTTCGACCAGCCCCCGGAACCGGAGGAGGCGCTGGAGCGGCGCGGAAATCCTGTTCGCGGCCGCACTGTCCGTCAGCGCCAGATGGACGACGTTGTCGCGGCCCAATGCCATAGACAGAGCCGCCCGGTCCAGTGGCAGAATCACACCGCCGGCTTCGCTGCGCTCGCTTCCCACCCGGAACGCCTGGTCGAGCTTGCGCGTGCCATCCTCGGCCGCGTCGGCGGCATGGCCGAGCCAGGCGACGCGGCCGGCCCGCGCCTTCTCGGCGATGCGGTCGGAACCGAGCAGCAGCCTGCCAGCCTTGTGCTCCAGTCCCAGCCGATCAGTGAAGCTGCGCAGCAGCGCGGCCTCGATCCGATCGGGCAGGTCGGCGGGAATCGCCAGCGGGGTGCCTTCCAGAGACTTGCCGAAGGCTCGCATCAACGCGCCCTTGAGCTTGCCCTTGGCCAACGCCGTTTCAAGTTCCTCGCGCGATACGCCGATCCAGGCGCCACGCCCCGGCGCCCGCGCCAGCACGTCGGGAAGCACCTCGCAGGCGCCGGCGGGACCGGCGCCCTCCCCCTCGCCCCGTGGCGGCGACAGCGCCAGCCGGATGAAGCCCTGGCGTGCGCCATGGTCTCCGGAAAGGATGCATCTCCTCTCCGGCGCGTTCGCTGGGATGTCGGACGTCAGGCGCTCATTGCGAGGACTCCGCATTGGCGGCCTCCTCGGTATCTGGCCTGGCGCCGGGCTCATCCCCGAACCAGTGCGCGCGCGCGGCCATGATGATTTCGTTGCCCTGTTCCTCGCTGAGCCCGTAATCGCCGAGCACACCGCCCTTGTCCTCCGGGCGAGCCTCGCGGCGCGGCCCCGGCGGGCGTGGGGTGGAACCCTCGCGACGGCGCTGCTCGACCCGCTTGCGCGGGATCAGCTCGTCGGTGGCGAGGTCGGCAAGGTCGTCGAGCGTCTTGATTCCGGCCTTGCCGAGCGTGACCAGCATCGCCTCGGTGATATGCGGCAGCTCGGCCAGCGCGTCCTCCACGCCGAGCGTGCGGCGGGTTTCGCGGTTGGCTTCCTCGCGCCGCTCCAGCGCCTCCTGCGCGCGGCTCTGCAGTTCCTCGCCGAGCTCCTCGTCGAAGCCCTCGATTCCGGCGATCTCGCTCAGTTCGATGTAGGCGACCTCTTCCAGCTCGGTGAATCCTTCGGCGACGAGCAGCTGCGACAGCGTCTCGTCGACATCGAGCTCCTCCTCGAACATCTTCGAGCGTTCGGAGAACTCGCGCTGGCGCTTCTCCGAGGATTCCTGCTCGGTGAGAATATCGATCTGGCTGCCGGTGAGCTGGCTGGCGAGGCGCACGTTCTGGCCGCGCCGGCCGATCGCCAGGCTGAGCTGGTCGTCCGGCACCACAACCTCGATGCGGCTCTCCTCCTCGTCGATGACGACGCGGCTGACGGTCGCGGGCTGGAGCGCGTTGACCACGAAGGTCGCGGTGTCCTCGCTCCAGGGGATGATGTCGATCTTCTCGCCCTGCAGTTCCTGCACCACCGCCTGGACCCGGCTGCCCTTCATGCCGACGCAGGCGCCGACCGGATCGATCGAGCTGTCGCGGCTGATCACGCCGATCTTGGCACGGCTGCCGGGATCGCGCGCCGCGGCTTTAATCTCGATGATGCTGTCGTAGATCTCGGGCACTTCCTGGGCGAACAGCTTCTTCATGAATTCGGGATGGGCGCGGCTGAGGAATATCTGCGGGCCGCGGTTCTGCCGTTCGACCTTCATGATCCAGGAGCGCACCCGCTCACCGACCCGCGCCGCTTCGCGCGGAATCTGCTGATCGCGGCGGATCACCCCCTCGGCCCGGCCGAGGTTGACGATGACGTGGCCGAACTCGACGGACTTGATCACGCCGGTGATGATTTCCCCGGCGCGGTCCTTGAACTCCTCGTACTGGCGCTCGCGCTCAGCATCGCGGACCTTCTGAAAGATGACCTGCTTGGCGGCCTGCGCATCGATCCGGCCAAGATCGACCGCCGGCAGCGGATCGACGATGAAATCGCCGACGGCGGCGCTGTCCTGCAGCTTCTGCGCGGACTTGAGGTCGATCTGCTTGAAGTAGTCCTCGACCTCCTCGACCACCTCGACGACGCGCCACAGCCGCAGGTCGCCGGTGCGCGGATCGAGCTTGGCGCGGATGTCGTTCTCGGCGCCATAGCGGTTGCGGGCCGACTTCTGGATCGCCTCTTCCATCGCCTCGATGACGATCGACTTGTCAATCATCTTCTCGGTCGCGACCGAATTGGCGATCGCGAGCAGCTCGGCGCGGTTGGCGGAAATCGCACTGGCCATCGGGTTAGTCTTCCTGTTGCTGAAGCATGGCGGCTTCGATGTCGGGTTCTTCTTCGACGTGATCGGCGCCGCTTGCGTCGAGCGGGCGGGTGGCGGCAATCAGCCGATCGGTCAAGACCAGCTTGGCGGACCGGATGTCTGCCAGCGCGAAAGACACCGGCCCGGACTTCCTGTCGTCGAGCGTGACGGTATCACCCTCGATGCCGACAAGCTCGCCCTGGAGCCCTTTGCGGTTGCCCGCGACCGGGTTTTCCAGTTCAATGCGCGCCTCGTGCCCGGTCCAGTCGGCAAAATCGCGTGGACGGGTCAGCGGCCGGTCGATCCCGGGCGAGCTGACCTCAAGCCGGTAAGCGTCGGCAATCAGCACCTCGCCATCTGCCTCCAGCGCATCGATGCGGTCGGACACGCGGCGGGACAGCGCGCCGCAATCGTCGAGCACCAGCTGGCCGGTGGCCGGATCCTCGGCCATGATCTGCAGCGTCGGCTCGTCACCGCCGGCTTCGCTGTGCGCGAACAGCTTGACCCGCACGAGCGCGAAGCCGAGGGCCGCGACCTCCGGCTCGATCACTGCGACAAGGCGCTCCAGATCGACCAAGCAAAACTCCGATGAACCCGTGCCACCGCGCAACGAAGTTTCGCGCCGGCCCCTTTCGGCGCCAGCCCAAACCTTGCATGACAATGTCGGGATTTGTCGCGGATAACCCCGTTGTGCCGCGATTGCAAGCACGATGCGCGGCGGCATGCCCCAACCACCCCCGGCCTCAAGGCATAGAGGTTTGACGCCGCGCTTCCTCCAGCGTCGCCGCCAGGATTGCCGACCAGCGCTGCTGGCCCTCCGGCGATCCGATCAGATCCTGCCGGACTTCGATCTCGGCATAGGGCAGGCCGCTGGCAAAGGCATGGAACGGCACGGTGTGATCGATACCGTCCATCTGATAGGGCTCGTTATCGCCGATAGGCGCGTCATGACGCTGGCGCAGCGTGGCGAGCAGCGCCTTGGCGAACCGATCGCAGGCGCCGGAATGCAGCACCCCCGCCTCCCACGGGCGCGCCGCGCCGCGCATCACCGGGGTGAAGCTGTGGAGCGACACCAGGATCGTCGGGAGCCCACGGTCGGCGCGACGCGCGATCTCGGCGGCAACCGCCTGCTGATAGGGGCGATGAATTTCAGCGATCCGCTGCTCTCGCGCCGCCGCCGAAAGGCCACGATTTCCAGGAATCTCGGTGCCGTCGGAGCATTCGGGGATCGCGTCCGGCGCGGTTGGGCCACGGTTGCAGTCGATCACCAGCCGCGAATAGGGCTGGTGGAGAAACACCGCGTCGAGCGTCCCGGCCAGCAGTTCGCCCAGCCCGCGGACGCCGATGTCCCAGGCGATATGGCGGCGAAGATCGTCCCCAGACACCCCCAGGTCGCCGAGCACCCGAGGGATCGCCCTCCCCGCATGATCGCCGAGCAGCAGGAACGGCGAGCGACCTTGCGGGTTGACACGGGCGACCGGAGCCGGATCATCGCGGCCGAGCAGCGGCCCGCAGCCGAGTGGGTCTGGTCTGGTCATCTGGAAATTTGCGCCTCATGCCCATTGTGACGATCCGCCATGCCACCTGCTACAACTATCGGCAGGCGGTGTCGTTCGGCGAACACCGGATCATTGTGCGGCCGCGCGAGAGTTTCGACCAGCGGCTGATCGAAGCCCGGCTCGATATCGACCCCGAGCCAGCGGAATTGCGCTGGCTTCACGATGTGCTCGGCAATTCGGTGGCGGTCGCCCGGTTCGATCGGCGCGCGACTCGGCTCAGCGTGGTGAGCACGGTGGAGATGGAGCACGCGCCGCCCAAGGATCAGAACGTCGGCATCGAGGAATATGCGCGTCAATTCCCCTTTACCTATTCGACCGAGGACATGCCGGATCTGTTGCGTTCGATCGAGCGGCAGCATCTCGATCCAGGGCGCGTGGTCGATAGCTGGGCACACCGGTTCCTGCGCGGAGACGGCACGCCTGAGACAGTCGCGATGCTTCGGGCGATGGCGCTCGGCATCAAGCGCGACTTCACCTATGTCGCACGTCACGCCAAGGGCACGCAGACGCCGATCGAGACCCTGAAGCTGCGCCAGGGCACCTGCCGGGATTTCGCCGTGCTGATGATCGAGGCGGTGCGGTCGCTCGGTCTCGCCGCCCGTTTTGTCTCCGGCTATGTCTACAACCCGACGCGCGGGCCGGGTCTGGTGGGGGGCGTGGTCGGCGGCGGCAACACGCACGCCTGGGTGCGGGTATTCCTGCCCGGCTCCGGCTGGGTCGAATTCGATCCGACCAACGGCATCATCGGCAACCGCGGGCTGGTGCGCGTCGCCATCGCCCGCGATCCCTATCAGGCGATCCCGTTGTCCGGTACTTTCAGCGGACCGCCGGGCAGCTATGAGGGCATGGAAGTGACGGTCGACATCCACATGGCCGATGAACAAAATCTCTCGTCCCGCGTTGCCGTCAACAGCCGCCGGGGCGGCGCCAATCAGGAAACCACTTGATGCTCATCAGCGCGGGATACGAGATACGTTACGAGACCAGTACGCCAACGGCGATGCTCGCCTTGCTAAGCGTCCACCCATCGCGGAACAAGGACTTGAAGACGCCGCATCGTCTGCAGGCCACGCCCGACGTACCGATGTATGACTACGTCGATCTGTTCGGCAACACCTGCACCCGGCTTACCGTGCCGCCGGGCGGGGTAACGCTTTCGGCCAGCTTCATCATCGAGGACGCCGGGCTGGAGGATGTGCGTGCGCCCGACGCGCCGCAGATGCCGGTTGAGGAACTGCCTGACGAGGTGCTGCTGTTCCTGCTCGGCAGCCGCTATTGCGAGACCGACCGGCTGATGCAGGTGGCGTGGGCGCAGTTCGGCGGCATCGTCTCCGCGCGCGACAAGGTCGAGGCGATCGTCGCCTTCGTCCACAATCACGTTACGTTCGGGTATGAATTCGCCCGCAGCGACAAGACCGCCTGGAACGGCTATCAGGAGCAGCAGGGCGTCTGCCGCGATTTCGCCCATCTGGCGATCACCCTGTGCCGTTGCATGAACATTCCGGCGCGCTATTGCACAGGCTACCTCGGCGACATCGGCATCCCGCCGGTCGATGCGCCGATGGATTTCAGCGCCTGGTTCGACGTCTATATCGACGGTGACTGGTACACCTACGACGCCCGCCACAACCGCCCGCGCATCGGCCGCATCCTGATGGCGCGCGGTCGCGACGCCACCGATACTGCGCTCACCACCGCATTCGGCACGGCGCTGCTGACCTCCTTCAAGGTCCATACGGACGAGATCGAGTCGATCGACTGACCGCGCGCGTTGCTCGCCATCGGGATTGCGCACCGTCAGGGCCGGACCGATCGCCCACGGTCCTGTGCAGGGCGCCGCGCGCCCGCCGGACGTGATGTGCAATTGACCTCGGGTTCAGCATCGCGCAACAGGGTCGCCGATAGCAAAGGCTACATAGGCCGGTCGGCCCGCACTCCCCGCGAAAGCCCGGCGGCGGAATGACGGCAGAGGATAGCAGCCGCGACGTGGAGCACGCATGACCTGCCAGACAACCGACGTCCCGCCCCCCGAGCAGATCGACATCCCGGCGCTCAAGGAGAAGTATCGGCAGGAGCGCGACAAGCGCATCCGCCCGGAGCATGGCGAGCAATATGCGGCTCCCAGCGACCATCTGACGCACGACACCAACGAGCATGATCCGTTCATGCCGGTGGTGCCGCGCGACTGTCTGAGCGAGGACATCGACGTCGCGATCCTGGGCGGCGGCTGGACCGGCATCCTCGCCGCCTATCACCTCAGCCAGGCGGGCGTGACCAACTTCCGCGTCATCGATCACGCGGGTAATTTCGGCGGCACCTGGTACTGGAACCGCTATCCCGGCATCCAGTGCGACAACGACGCCTATTGCTACCTGCCGCTGCTCGAGGAGACTGGCTGGCTGCCGTCCAAGAAGTTCTCGGACGGGAAAGAGATTTACGATTACATCCAGCTCATCATCGATCAGTTCGGATTCCGCGACAAGGGCATCTTCCACACGCTCGTCACCAACCTCGCATGGGACGAGAAGATCCAGCGCTGGCGGATCGATACGGACCGCGATGACCAGGTCCGGGCGCGCTTTGTGGTTATGGCGGGGGGCACGCTGAACACCCCGAAGTTTCCGGGAGTACCGGGCCTCCACGAGTTCAAGGGGCACAAGTTCCACACCTCGCGCTGGGACTATGACTACACCGGCGGCGAATGGGGCAGCGCCGAGCTGGACAAGCTGAAGGACAAGCGCGTCGCCATCCTTGGCACCGGCGCGACCTCGATCCAGGCTATCCCATATCTCGGCGAATACGCGAAGCAGCTCTACGTGTTGCAGCGGACGCCATCCGGCGTCGATGCGCGGCCCAATCCGCCTACCGATCCGGAATGGGCGGCCTCGCTCACGCCCGGGTGGCAGGCGCGGCGGCAGCAGAACTTCCTCCACGCCGCGAACGAGGTGATCGCGCGCGACGAGCCCGACCTGATCTGCGATTTCTGGACCGAGATCAATCGCAACCTCAACGCCGAGCGCGAGGCCGAGGGCTGGCCCGAACTTTCGATGGAAGAGTTCATGGCGCGGCGCGAGATGATGGACTTCCGGGTGATGGAGCGCGTGCGCCGGCGCGTGGACACCATCGTCGCGGACAAGGAGACCGCCGAGGCGTTGAAGCCGTATTATCGCTTCATGTGCAAGCGGCCGCTCTCGAACAACGACTATTATCCCACCTTCAACCTTCCCAACGTCAAGCTGGTCGATGTCTCCGCGACCCAGGGTCTCGAGGCGATGACCGAGAAGGGCTTCGTCGCGCAGGGCGTCGAATATGAGATCGACTGCATGATCTTCGCCTCGGGCTTCGAGGTGACCAGCGATCTCAGGCGCCGCTGGGGCTTTGACGACGTGGCCGGTCGCAACGGCGTGTCGATCTACGACTATTGGGGCAACGGCCCGCGCACCTGGCAGGGTACGATGGCGCATAATTTCCCCAACATGTTCTTCACCGGCTATGTGCAGGGCGGCCTCAACGGCACGACGACGCTGCAGTTCGGACGCCAGGGGTATCACGCCGCCTGGATCATCAGCGAGGCGCTGAAGCGTGGCATCGCCGTCGTCGAGCCCACTCAGGACGCGCAGGAGAGCTACATCAACCGCTTCAACGAGATCGCGCTCGACCTGTCCGGCATCCTCAACGATTGTACGCCGAGCTACTTCACCAACGAGGGCGACAAGGAAGCCAAGTGGTTCCTGTTCCGCGGCTGGGGCCTGGGCTGGGACGACTTCCAGCAGATGCAGGATGACTGGCGCCAGGCCGGCGATATGCCGGGGCTCGATCTTCGCGGTCCCGGGGTTTTGTCGCCGCAGGAGACGGTTCCCGCCGAATAATCGGCAAAGTTCCTTAGCCAGAAAGCCGGGGCAGCTGCTTCTGGATGCGGAGGTCGGAACCGATCGGTCGGTACTGGGCTTTTGCACTGCAGGAATAGGAGATTGCCATGATTGGAAAGATCATCGGAGCCCTGGCCGGCGCCAGGGCGGCCAAACACTCTGCAGGGGTGAATGAGCCGGGCGGCGCCTTGTTGGGCGCCGCGGCCGTGGCCCTTGGCCGCCGGTTCGGGCCACTCGGGTGGGTTGCCGCCGCCGCCGGCGGCTATGCGCTAAAGCGCTACAATGAAAGGCGCCGGGCTGCCGACGTGAGCCCCAAACGCTGGTAGAGGCTCGACATGCCCGATCCGCTTACCATGGACATTCCCCACCAACTCGGGCGGGCCGACGCGCGCGCGAGGATCGAGAGCGGGTTGGGCCAAATCGCTAAAGCCATCCCGGGTGGCGCGCTCAAGTCGCAGCAATGGGACGGCGACACGCTGACCTTCGTCGTCGAAGCCATGGGCCAGCGGATCGGGGCGCGGCTCGATATCCTCGACACCCGCGTTCACGCCATCATCGATCTGCCAGGATGGGCCGCGCTCTTCGCCGGAAAGGTGAAATCACAGCTCCTCGGCACCGGGCAGAAGCTGCTGCGCTGAACCGTATCGATCGCTTAGGGGCGGCGTCGGCGCCAGCTACCCAATTCGCACTTCGAAGGGCTGGTTCCGCACCGGCCTTCACCGCGCCGTTCCCCGGAATGGCTAAGCGCCCGGCGTAAAATCTACGCTGGGCGTTCACGGTTGGCGAAGCGGTCGCAGCCCTGGTGCCGGCTAGAGGATTTGAACCCCTGGCCCCCTGATTACAAATCAGGTGCTCTACCAACTGAGCTAAGCCGGCACGGTCCCGCCCTTACCCCCCAGACGAGCGCCGGTCCAGCGCCCGGCGGACGGTCGCTGGTGCCACGGCTCGGTCCGACCGGGGGGATGCGCTTTGTCAGATCGGCCACGCCAAGAGGGTATTTCGAGGTTTGACAAGGATGGTCGGGGAGACAGGATTCGAACCTGCGACCCTCTGCTCCCAAAGCAGACGCGCTACCGGGCTGCGCCACTCCCCGACTGGCAGAATCCCTAGTTTTTCTGGACTTTCACGGCAAGCTCTATCGGGAGTGGCGGCAGCTGGCGGCAGAACGGACGTCGCCGGTCCCGGAAATACTCTCGAACCTTGAACGGGCACCGGCGGCCTGACCGCCGATGCGTCACCCCAACGGCGCCACTGGTCGCCGAGCGCCGCGGCTTGGCGCCGCCGGCCTGACCCAGCTACCGCGCGTCGCGGCTGGCGGAGAGGCCAGGAAGAATGGTGCGGGCGGTGGGAATCGAACCCACACTCCTTGCGGAACCGGATTTTGAGTCCGGCGCGTCTACCAGTTTCACCACGCCCGCGTTTCGGCATTCGACGGCATGCCGCTCATCGCCGGCCGAGAACGTCGCCGATGCTGATTCTAGTCCGGCGTGCTCGCTTGGCCAGCGATTTTTGCGGGGCGAGCGCGCGGGACGTTGATCGCACCCGCTTTTAGCATGCCACCCTCGCGATCCTTGGCGTCTATAATTTCGCACAGCCGCGATCGCCGGGCCTATCGTCGGTCCGCTTACCAGCATGGGCCATGCGGGCCATTGCCGTCAGGCCTTGAGCGCGGTGGCGAGGATCTTGTGGAGCCGGGCGTGCATCGCATCGTTGCCGGCGAGCAGTTCGGCGTCGCAGATCGGCAGCGAGCGGCCGCGCCAGTCGGTGACGAAGCCCCCCGCCTCGCGCACCAGCAGGCATCCGGCGGCGGTATCCCATGGGCTGAGGCCGCTCTCCCAGAAGCCCTCGTAGCGCCCCGCCGCCACCCAGGCGAGATCGAGCGCGGCCGAGCCGAAGCGGCGGATGCCGGCGACCTGCGGCGCCAACTCCCGATAGACGCGCGCCCACTCGTCAATGTCACCGTGGCCGGCGAAAGGGATGCCCGTGGCGATCAGGCTGTCGTCCAACCGCCGCCGCGCCGACACCCTGAGGCGAGCGTCCTGCTGCCAGGCGCCGCGGTTCTTCTCCGCCCAGAAGCTCTCGTCGGTGATCGGCTGGTAGACCAGGCCGGCGATGACATCGCCCCAGCCGGAGCCGTCGGGCTTCGGCTCCTGCGCGGCGATCGAGACGGCGAAATGGGGGATGCCGTGGAGAAAATTGCTGGTGCCGTCGAGCGGATCGACCACCCAGCGCGGCTTGGTGGCGTCGCCGAGGATTTCGCCGGCTTCCTCGAGCAGAAAGCCCCAGTCGGGCCGCGCCACCCTCAGTTCGTCGTAGATCGTCCGTTCGGCCGCCTGATCGGCCTTCGAGACGAAATCCGCCGGACCCTTGCGGCTGACCTGCAGATGCTCGACCTCGCCAAAATCGCGACGCAGCCGCTGCCCGGCCTTGCGGGCCGCCTTTTCCATGACACGGACAAGGCCGGAGACGGGCATTTGCTTATTTCACTTCCATCAAGCTTGGGCGTGGCGCGGCAAGGGTCGCCAGTGCTGCTCACCAATCACCCGGCCTTGCCGACGTAGCTTCGCTCATAAACATCAACGACGATCCGCGTTCCGCTGGCGATATGCGGCGGCACCATCACCCGGACGCCATTGTCAAGCAGCGCCGGCTTGAAGCTCGACGATGCGGTTTGGCCCTTCACCACCGCGTCGGCCTCGACGATCGTCGCCTCGACCTGATCGGGAAGCGCCACCGAGATCGGGCGCTCGTCGTACATCTCCAGCTGCACGGTCATGCCGTCCTGGAGGAAAGCCGCCGCATCGCCGACCAGATCGGCCGGAAGCTGGATCTGCTCGTAATTGTCGGTGTCCATAAACACCAGCGCGTCGCCATCGGCGAAAAGATACTGAAAATCCTTGGTATCGAGCCGGACGCGCTCGACCGTGTCGGCGCTGCGGAAGCGGACGTTGGTCTTGCGGCCGTCGATCAGGTTCTTCATCTCGACCTGCATGAAGGCGCCGCCCTTGCCGGGCTGGGTATGCTGGGTCTTGGCGACCTTCCAGATGCCCTTCTCATATTCGAGAATGTTGCCGGGGCGAATGTCGACGCCGCTGATCTTCATGGGAAGGGCCTCTGGAGGAAGTGAGCCGCTGGGAGCGAGCGCGCGCCCTAGCGCGGCGATGCGGCGCTGGCAATCGGGCGGCGCCGGTGATAGCCGCAAGGCCATGGCCCGCGTCCTTCTCGCCTGTCTCACTGCCGCGATCATCGGCGCCGCCACCCCGGCTACGGCGGTGCCAGGCGGCGCCATCGGCCTGCTGCCGCAAGGCGCCTATGTCTGCGAGGTGCCAGGCGAGGCTTCCGACCCGTTCACGTTCGCCGGCCGCCATGTGCCCGAGGCCGACTTCGAGGTGATCGGCGATTCGAGCTATCGCGCCGCCGATGGGCGCGGCGTCTATCTGCTCACCGGCGAGCGGGTGACGATGACCAGCGGACCATTGCGCGGCCGCAGTTTCCAGCGCGCCAGCAACGGCTTCCTGCGCGTTTCGGGCGGCGGCGAAAGCGCGATGCGATGTGTCCGGTCGACGCAGGCGGTGGCGCTCGATCCGGCGCTCGGCCAACATTGCCCGAAGGGAAAGGCGGCGTTGGCGCGACGCGAACCCGGCGACGAGCGCCAGCCGCGCGAGCTGTGCTGACCGAGCAAGGCGGCGCAGTCGGCCTGAAGCTCGGCCGCCCAGCGAAGAATGACGGTGCTTGGACAAACCTGCGCAGCCGAAATTTAGAGGAGAGGAATGATGGCGCTGCATGACCCGACGACGCTTCTGGAAACCGCGCTCCGGCAGCTGATCGACAAGGACGCGATCCGCGAGCTGGTGCTGTGTTATTCGCGTGCGATCGACCGCAAGGACGTGGCGCTGCTGCGCGACCTTTACACTGATGACGCCACCGACAGCCACGGCGACAGCTTCGATGGGTCGGCCGAGGACTATTGCACCTTCATCGAGCGTGCGTTGCCCTACATGCCCTACAGCGGCCACCACGTCTGCAATCATCTGGTGAGCGTCGAGGGCGATGAGGGGAATGGCGAGGTCTATGCGCTCGCCTATCACGTCGTCCCCGCGCCGGATGGAGGGCAGGAAGAAGACTTCATGGCGGTGCGCTACATCGACAATTACCGCCGCTGCACCGACGGCAAGTGGCGGTTCTCCAGGCGCGTCGTAACCTACGATCTGCAAATCCGCCGCCCGTTCACCGGTGGCGGGTTGCTTGGGCTGGGCGACAAGGATCCGAGCTACGAGGTGTGCCCGCAGCCCTTGTTCCAGCGTGGCGCGCGGGGGTAGAGTGGCGCCTTCACCCGCCTCAGAGCGCGGGGTTGTTGTAGCAGTGCCAGGTGAAGATCGCGGCGGCGCCGCGATGCGGGCGCCAGGCTTCGGCGAGCACGCGGGTCTGTTTTTCGTCGGGTCGCGCCGGCAGGCCCAGCAGCTTGTGCAGTCCGGCCTGCACCGCCAGATCGCCAGCGGGCCAGATATCCGGGCGGCCCTCGGCGAAAACCAGGTAGATCTCCGCTGACCAGCGGCCCACGCCCTTGATCTGGACCAGTTGAGCGATCGCAACCTCGTCGTCTTCGGGAAGGGCGGCGAGATCGATCGCGCCACCGGCGACCCGCTCGCACAGGCTGCGCGCATAGCTCTGCTTCTGGCGCGACAGGCCGCAGGCACGCAGCGCATCGACTTCGGCCGCGAGCAGCGCTTCGGCCGGCATCCCCGGCCCCAGCAGCGCCTCCAGCCGGTTCCATACCGAGGCCGCCGCGGCGACGCTGACCTGCTGGCCGACGATCGTGCGCAGCAGCGTGACATAGCCGCGCTCGCGGATGCGCGGCTCGGGATAGCCGGCCACCGCCAGCGCGCGGGCAATCGCCGGTTCGCGCGCCGCGATCGCGTCGAGCCCCTCGCGGATCGCCTCTGCCTCGAGTCCCATGCGCCCCTGCTTGCCCTCGCTTGCCAAAGCCGGCGGCAGTCTTTAGCAGCCCGTCCCAGGACGTTACAGCGCCGATCGAAGGGGATGGCCGCATGCCGCAGATCACGGTCGTCAACCAGTCGGGCGAGGAAAGCAACGTCGAGGCGACCGTCGGCCGGACGCTGATGGAAGTCATCCGCGACTCCGGCTTCGACGAACTGCTGGCGCTGTGCGGCGGCTGCTGCAGCTGCGCGACCTGCCACGTCCATGTCGATCCCGCCTTCAAGGATCAGCTGCCGAGGATGAGCGAGGACGAGAACGATCTGCTCGACAGCTCCGACCACCGCAACGAGAATTCGCGCCTGTCCTGCCAGATCCCGATCACCGATGCCCTGGCCGGGATGAAAGTCACGATCGCCCAGGAGGACTGAACGCGGCCGCCGGCCGGCTTGCAGCAGTGGTCGGGCGGCCCTAACCTGCCGGATATGACCGGCCCTCCAACCTGGCGCACCACGCTTCAACTCATCGGCAACACGCCGCTCGTCCTGCTCAAGGGACCGAGCGAGACTGCGGGTTGCGAGATCTGGGGTAAGTGCGAGTTCTCTAATCCCGGCGCCTCGGTCAAGGACCGAGCGGCGCTGTGGATCGTCCGCGACTTTGAGGAGAAGGGCCTACTGCGCCCCGGCGGGATCATCGTCGAGGGCACCGCCGGCAACACCGGCATCGGCCTGGCGCTGGTCGCCAACGCGCTCGGCTACAAGACGATCATCGTCATGCCTGAGACGCAGTCGCGCGAGAAGATGGACACTCTGCGCGCGCTCGGGGCCGAGTTGCTGCTGGTGCCGGCCGCGCCCTTCTCCAACCCGGGGCATTTCGTCCACACCTCGCGCCGGCTGGCGGAGGAGACCGAGGGCGCGGTCTGGGCGAACCAGTTCGACAACATCGTCAACCGCAAGGCGCATATCGAGGGCACCGCGCCCGAGCTTTGGGAGCAGATGGACGGGCGGATCGATGGCTTCACCTGCACCGCTGGCACCGGCGGCACGATCGCCGGCGTCGGCATGGGGCTCAAGGCGTTCGACCCGGCCATCACCATCGCGCTGACCGACCCGCATGGCGCCGCGCTCTACGAATATTTCGCGCATGGCGAGTTGCGGGCCGAGGGCAGCTCGGTCGCCGAGGGCATCGGTCAGAGTCGCATCACCGCCAATCTGGAAGGCGCGCCGATCGACGCGCAGTTCCGCATCTCCGACGCGGAAGGGATCGAATGGGTCGGCCGGCTGCTCGCGGAAGAGGGGCTGTGCCTCGGCCTCTCTTCCGGCATCAATGTCGCCGGCGCGATCGCGCTCGGGCGCATGCTGGTCGCCCAGGGATGCCCGAGCCCGCGTGTCGCGACGATCCTGTGCGATACCGGCTTTCGCTACCTCTCCTCGCTCTACAACCGGGAGTGGCTGGAGGCGAAGGGCCTGCCGGTATTCCCATGGTTGGCCGAATAGGGTAAGCGCCCGCCCGATGGCTTCAAAACCCCAGTCCCACCCGGGGCGTGCGGTCGGCGCGCCTCAGCATTTCGCACCGCCCTCGGCGCGAGAATTGCGCTCGCAGGCCGTGCATCGGCTGCAGACCGGCCTGTTCGGCCTATGTGCGGTTCTGCTGATCGTCGGCCTGGCCAACATCATCATGGATCGCGCGCGGCTCGTCGAGGTCGAGTATCCGTCCGATCCACCGTCGGCTGCGGGAGAGGTGATCGACCAGCCGGCTGATCCGCTCGCCGACATCGGGGTTGCGCCGGCTGCCGACTCGAGCGCCGGAGTGCCGCGCGCCAAGCAGGTACAGTGATAGAGCAGGCGCCTCTTGAGTTCCGATTCGCGAACAGCTTGGCCGCAATTAACCGTTGTTCCCGGGATGTTCTGGGAAAGCGGCGCAAAACAATCGGGGCGGAGATAGTAAAAAGGCGCCACTTTGGCGGAACTTCACTCTCCATGAGGCAAATCGCGCCCGGACGAGCTGCGGAACCAGGGCTAACTGGTTGGAAATCCACAATTCCCTGAATTCCCGCGATTTCCCGTAAAAAGCCCTTTTCACCCCCCTCCGACGGGCGTAGATAGACGCTCCATCGGGATGACTTCGTATTCGCTCTCACAAGGGAGAGCCGGCGGCGCCTGCGCGCTGCCGGAAGCGGGGCGATTCATCCCGTGCCGGCAACCCTCTTGCGAGAAGAATGGGGCACAATGGCGTCGCAGCCATTCAGTTACAGCGGCCAGGGCTTTTCGCTGCAACGCGACAAGGGCCGATTCGTGCTGCCCCCCGCATTCCGCAAGACCGTCAAGGAATCCAGCGACGGCCGGCCGGTCCTGTGCCTCGCCAAGCATGACCGCTGGACCTGCCTGACCGGCTTCGGCCTCTCGCGCCGCGACGACTTCGAGGCGCAGATGGACCGCGAGGCTGCAAGCGCGGAGAAGCTCAGCCAGTTCTACGATCGCGACATGCGGGCGATGCAGCTCTACGGCTTCGCCGAAGTGCCGTTCGACGACAGCGGCCGTTTCGTCTTGCCGCAGCATCTCGCCGATCTCTGCGGCATCGGTGACCAGCTCTATTTCCAGGCGGCAGGGCCCTTCTTCGTCCTGTTCAGTCCCGACGAGATCTACAAGATGGGTGCGGGCTTCGAGGGTTCGCAGGCCGCCTGCCGGCAAATGCAGGCCGACACGCTCGCCAAGGCGGCCAGGCCATGAGTGCGGCACATGTCCCGGTGCTGCTCGACGAAGCGATCACCGCGTTGGCGCCGGCCGCGGGCATGCTCATCGTCGACGCCACCTTCGGCGCGGGCGGCTATACGCGCCAGCTGCTGGATGCGGGCGCGACCTTGCACGCCTTCGACCGCGACCCCGATGCGATCGCGGCGGCACGGGAAAACACGGGACGCTGGCCCGAGGTCGGCGAAAGTCCGCCGCGGCTTATCCTCCATCCGCGACGCTTCTCCGAAATGGTGAGCGCGCTCGCCGAAGTCGGGGTCGCCCGTGTCGACGCGGTGGTGATGGACCTGGGGGTATCGTCGATGCAGCTCGATCAGGCGGCGCGCGGCTTCGCCTTCGCCGTTGACGGCCCGCTCGACATGCGGATGGCGCGGAGCGGACCCAGTGCCGCCGATTTCGTCAACGCCGCCGGCGAAAGCGAGATCGCCGACGTGCTGTTCAACTATGGCGAGGAGCGGCAGTCCCGGCGCGTTGCCCGGGCGATCGTCGCGGCGCGGCCGCTGTCGACGACAGGACAACTCGCCGGCGTGATCCGCAAGGCGCTCGGGCACCGGCCGGGAGCACCCCGCGACCCGGCGACGCGCAGCTTCCAGGCGATCCGCATCCACATCAACGGCGAACTCGATGAGCTGGAAGAAGGGCTCGCCGCCAGCGAGGCGCTGTTGAACAGCGGCGGTAGGCTCGCCGTGGTCAGTTTCCACAGTCTTGAGGACCGCATCGTCAAGCGGTTCCTACGCACTGCCTCGGGCGGGCTCGCCACCGCGTCCAGACACCTGCCCGAGGCAACCGCCAATCCTGCGCCGACCTTCACCGCCGTCGGCAAGGCGATGCGGCCGAGCGAGGCCGAGATTGCCCGCAACCCCCGTTCCCGTTCCGCAACCCTGCGCACCGCAATCCGCACCGATGCACCTCCGCGCGAAAGGAAGGCAGCATGAATTTGACCCGTGACCGCGCTCAGTCGATCGGCTGGGCCATCGTTTTCAGCCTCTGCCTTGCGCTGACCGTGGCGCTGACCTTCCGGGTCAACGCCGTAAAGAGCCAGGTGCGACTGACAGAGCGGCAGATCGTCGCGCTCAAGCGCGACAAGCTGTTCCTGGAAACAGAGTTCCAGACGCGCGCCAACCAGCAGCAGCTGACCGCGCTCAACGATGTCCAGTTCGGCTATGTCGCGCCGATTGCCGCGCAATATATCGAGGGCGAGCGGCAGCTGGCGGCACTGGGCGAGCCGCGCGCGCCTGATGCACCCGCGCCGATCCTGGTCGCCAGCGCCGATGGCAAGGCCAGGTCGGGCACGTTCCCGGCGATCGGTACGCCGTTCGCCGTCGCCCAGGCTGCCCTGGCTCCTGCGACCAACCTGCTGCGCCACGATGCCGCTCCGGTCGTCGCGAATGCTGAGGCGCGCACGGAAGTCGCTGCGCGCCCTGCCCCAGCCAAACCGGCGCGGCTTGCCGTGGCAGTCGCAGCCGAACGGACGAGGGCTCGGCCCGATGCAGAGGCAAAGCCGAAGGCCGAACTCGCGCGGCTCGCTGTTGCGCCGCAGGGCCAGCCGGCTGCGGCTCGGACCGGCGTTCAGCCGAAAGCCAAGGGTGAGCACGCTCGGCTCGCGGTTGCGGAGGCGCGGCCGGCGGACGCTCGGCCCCGCACTCAACCCAAGCCCAGCGTCCAACCCGCGCGGCTTGCCGTGGCCAGGATGGCCGCCCCCGCCAAGGCTCCGGCGAGTGCACGCACCAGGGCGAATGTTGCACCGGTGCAGCTCGCTGTCGCCAGGGTGGCAACGCCCGCCAAGGCGCCCTCCCCTGCCCCGCCGAAAGCGAAGAAGACCGGCTTCGACATCGCTTTTGCCGACCGCCTGACCCGCGTCCGGTCACCCAAGGTCGAGGAGCAGTGAGCACGCTCGCCGCGCCGATGCCGATGGCGGCTACGATCGCCAGCGGACGGGGCCAACTGGTCAATGTGCGGCAGCGCACGCTGCTCGTCGCCAAGTGGCGGGCGCAGTGGGTGATGGCCGCTTTCGTCGCCGTCGCGGTGGGCGCGATCCTGCGCATCGGCTTCCTCGGCTTACTCGGCTCGGCTTCGGCCGCAGCGAACTTCAACGATGCGCTGGTGCCGATGCGCGGCGAGATCGTCGACCGCAACGGCATTCCACTGGCGCGGGTCATTGACGCCTATTCGCTCTGGTACAATCCCAAGGCGCTGGGCGGCGGGTCACCGCTGGTGCACCGGCCGGCGGAGGTCGCGGCGGCGCTGGTCCGGATTTTCCCCGATCTGGACGAGGCGGCTGTTACCAGCCAGCTGGCAAGCGGCAAGCCCGGCTATCTGCGGCGGCGGATCCTGCCGGAGGAAGCCAACCGCGTGCACGCGATCGGCGAGCCAGGACTCGAATCGCCGCGCGAGACCGAGCGCTACTACCCGCAAGGATCGATGGCCGCGCATGTGCTCGGCTTCGTCTCGTCCGACGGACAGGGCAAGGTCGGGATGGAGCAGGTGCTGCAACGCCAGCTGACCGATCCGCTCGCCCGCGCCCAGTCTCAGGTGCTGTCGATCGACGCGCGGGTGCAGGGCGCGCTCGAGGACGAGCTCGGCAAGGGCATGCTCGCCGCGAACGCCAAGGGCGCGGCCGGGGTCGTGCTCGATGTCGATACCGGGGAAGTGCTGGCGCTATGCTCGCTGCCGGCGTTCAATCCCAATATGATCGATCAGGCGGGTACGCCCAACATCTTCAACCGGATGACCAACCAGGTCTACGAGCTCGGCTCGACCTTCAAGCCGATCACCGTCGCTTCCG
Organism: Novosphingobium sp.; assembly: GCA_039917735.1. Taxonomy (GTDB): domain Bacteria; phylum Pseudomonadota; class Alphaproteobacteria; order Sphingomonadales; family Sphingomonadaceae; genus Novosphingobium. Next base: position 71,595 of record JBDSIY010000111.1, read on the forward strand.
CGCTCGACGCCGGCACCGTCACCGATATCGGGCGCCGATACCCTGCAACGCCGTTCCAGGTCGGCCGCTTCACCATCCATGATAGCCACCGCATGGGCGCCTCGCTCAACGTCGCCGAGGCGCTGATCCATTCTTCCAACGTCGTCACCGCCCAGATCGCCGACGAACTTGGCGGCGCCCGGCTCAAGGCGAAGATGGAGTTGCTGAACTTCAACGGCCGGGCGGCGATCGAGCTGCCGGCGCGCGGCTTTCCCTTGTGGCATTCGGGTGTGTGGCCGCGGATCACGACAATGACCGTGGCCTATGGGCACGGCATCGCCGTCACTCCGCTGCATCTCGCGTCCGCTTACGCGGCGCTCGTCAACGGCGGCGTCTGGCGCCCGGCGACATTGCGCAAGTTGGCGCCGAGCGAGGTCTCCGCGGGCCGCCAGGTGTTCAAGCCCGCGACCAGTGCGCGGATGCGCCAGCTGCTCCGGATGATCGTGGTGTATGGCACCGGCCGCAAGGCCAACGCGCCGGGCTTCCGCGTCGGCGGCAAGACCGGATCGGCCGAGAAGGCGGGCGCCGGCGGCGGCGCCTATCAGAAGACCTCGCTTATCGCGACCTTCGCCTCGGCCTTCCCGATGGACCATCCCCGCTATGTCGTCATCGCGATGCTCGACGAGCCGCAGGGCACCGAGGCGACCTCGTTCCAGCGCACCGCCGCCTGGAACGCGGCGCCGGTGGTTGGCAGGGTGGTGCCGCGGATCGGACCGATGCTCGGCGTCATGCCCGACGAAACCCGCGACATCGACATTACCGACCTCAAGCCGCTGATCCCCGGAAAGGCCGAGGAATGAGGGACCTCCAGTGAGATTGGCCGCGCTCACGGCGAGTGCCGGCCTGCCGGTTGAAGCCCGACTCAATGGACCTGACGCCGACCCGCTCGTCACCGGTTTCGCGATCGATCATCGCAAGGTCGCGCCAGGCACCGTGTTCGGGGCGTTTCCCGGCGCGCGCGTCAATGGCGAGGACTTCATTCCCGCCGCCGTTTCTGGCGGCGCGGTGGCGGTGGTCGCGCGACCCGAGGCCTGCGTGAAGGGCGCCGCGCATATCGCCGACGCCGAGCCGCGCCGCGCCTTCGCCCAGCTCGCCGCCCGATTCTTCGTCCCCGTGCCGGGAACGATCGTCGCGGTCACCGGCACCAACGGCAAGACCTCGACCGTTGAGCTGACCCGGCAGCTGTGGCGGATGGCCGGGGTGCGCGCCGCCTCGATCGGCACGCTGGGCGTTACCACGCCCGACGAGACCGTGCCGACCGGGCTCACCACCCCCGATATTGTCACCTTCCTCGCCAACATGACCGGCCTCGCTCGCGAAGGCGTGACCCACGTCGCCTATGAGGCGTCGAGCCACGGCTTGTCGCAGTTCCGCAACGAGGGGTTGGCGGTGGCAGCGGGAGCCTTCACCAACCTCAGCCGCGACCACCTCGACTATCACGCCGATATGGACGACTACTTCGCCGCCAAGATGCGGCTGTTCGACGAGGTCGTCGGTCACGAGGGCGCGGCGGTGGTCTGGGCGGATGACGCCTGGTCGCCTCGCGCGATCGCGCATGGGCGTGCACGGGGGCTTCGGCTGTTCACCGTCGGCGAGCGGGGCGAGGGCATAAGGCTGGTGTCGGCAACGCCGGGCATGCTCGGCCAGCGGCTCGAAATCGAGCACGCCGGCAGGCGGCGCGGTATCGAGCTTCCGCTGATCGGTGCCTATCAGGCGGCGAACGCGCTGGTCGCCGCCGGGCTGGTGCTGACCACCGGCGGCGATGCCGATGCCACCTTTGACGCGCTCGCCCGGCTGCAGCCGGTGCGCGGCAGGCTGGAGCGGGCGGCGATCACGCCCGCCGGCGCCCCGGTCTATGTCGATTATGCACACACCCCCGACGCGCTCTCGGCCGCCATCGCCGCGCTGCGTCCGCACGTCGGTGGACGGCTGATCCTGGTGTTCGGTGCCGGCGGCGACCGCGACAAAGGCAAGCGCCCCGACATGGGCCGCATCGCCGCAGCCGAGGCCGACCTGGCAATCGTCACCGACGACAATCCGCGCGGCGAGGACCCGTCGGCGATCCGCGCGCAGGTGCTCGCTGGTGCTTCCGAGCGGAGCCTTCTGCGTGAGATCGGCGATCGCCGCGACGCCATCGCCACTGCCGTTGCCGAGGCGGGGCGGGACGACATCGTCCTCATCGCCGGCAAAGGCCACGAGCAGGGCCAGCTCATCGGCAGCGGCGATGCGATGCGGGTGCTGCCGTTCGATGATGTTGCCGTCGCGCGCGAATGCGCGGGCGGATTGGGTGTCGGGTTAGGGGAGAGTGATCGATGAGCGCGGCAATGCGCATTCTGGATTGGCCGCGCGAGCACGCTCAGGTCGCGGCGCTGGCGCTGTGGGACGCTGCTTCGGCCGCGCGCGCGATGGCCGGCAGGGCAAGTAGCGAGTTCCAAATCGCCGGCGTCGAGATCGATTCTCGCGACGTTCAGTCAGGCGATCTGTTCTTCGCCCTCAAGGGCGAGAGCATGGACGGCCATCGTTTCATCGATGACGCCTTCGCGCTCGGTGCGGTGGCGGCGGTGGTCGATCGGCCTATCCCGTTCCCGCATATCCTCGTCGAGGACACCAACGCGGCGCTGGCCAAGCTCGCCGCGGCCGCGCGCGCGCGCAGCACCGCGCAGATCATCGGGGTGACCGGCTCGGTCGGCAAGACCGGGGTGAAGGAGGCGATCTTCGCCGCGCTTGACCGGTCCAGCCGCGGCCGCGCGCATCGCTCGCTGAAAAGCTATAATAACCACGTCGGCGTGCCGCTCAGCCTGGCACGGATGCCGGCCTCAGCTGACTTCGGCATTTTCGAGCTGGGCATGAACCATGCCGGGGAGATCGCCGCGCTGACCCGCCAGGTCCGCCCGCATGTCGCACTGGTCACCGCGATCGCGCCCGCGCATATCGAGATGCTTGGGTCGGAAGCGGCGATCGCTGACGCCAAGGGCGAGATATTCGAGGGACTTGAGCAGAGCGGCACCGCCATCATCCCCGCCGACAGCGTTCATTTCGAGCGGCTGAGGGCGAAGGCGCTGCGGCACGCGAGTGAGGTCGTCTCCTTCGGCCGTGCCGCGCATGCCACGGTCCGGCTGCTCGACGCGGTGCCCGCAGGGGGCGGCGGCTCGCTGGTGACGGCCGACATGGCCGATCGGCGTATCTGCTACACGGTCAGCGCCCCGGGCGATCATTGGGTGCTGAACTCGCTGGCGGTGATGGCCGCCGTCCGTGCGGTCGGCGGGGATCTCGGCGCGGCCGGGCTGGCGCTCGCCGAGATGGACGGCCTGCCCGGGCGGGGCGCGCGCAGCACCATCTCGGTATCCGGCGGCACCGCGCTGCTCATCGACGAAAGCTACAACGCCAATCCCGCCTCGATGCGCGCAACACTGGCCCAGCTTGGCGCGACTCCGGCGAACCGGCGGATCGTGGTGCTCGGCGCGATGAAGGAGCTGGGCACCCATGCGCCGGGCTTCCACGCGGCGCTGGCGCGGCCGGTGGTCGAGGCCAGGATCGACTTCGCTCTGCTCGTCGGCGAGGAGATGGGTGCCCTCGCGGCGGCGCTCGACGCCGATGAACTGGGGAAATCGGTCCAGGCCGCGCTTGGCAAGCACCTTCGCTTCGCGCATTGCGCCGATGTCCACGAAGCGCGCGAGGCGCTGCGGGAGTTCGGACTGGAGCGCGGCGACGTCGTCCTCGTCAAGGGCTCGAACTCCGTGGGGCTGAGTGCCCTGGTGGCAGAACTCGTCAAGCCGGGAGAGGCCGCCGCCCCATGCTCTACCTGATCGCGGAATGGTTGCATTTCGAGGGTCTGGCCAACCTGGTCAGATACCAGACCTTCCGCGCCGGCGCGGCCTTGATGACGGCGCTGCTGATCGGCCTGCTGATCGGGCCGCGCTTCATCAACATGCTGCGTGTTCGCCAGGGCAAAGGGCAGCCGATCCGCGCCGACGGGCCGCAAAGCCACCTCGCCAAACGCGGTACGCCGACCATGGGCGGGCTGATGATCCTGACCGCGCTGCTGTTTTCCATGCTGTTGTGGATGGACCTCAAGAATCCGTTCGTCTGGGCCTGCCTGGCGGTGACCGCCGGGTTCGGCGGCATCGGTTTCCTCGACGACTACGACAAGGTCGCCAAGCGCAGCCACAAGGGTGTGCCGGGGCGCGTGCGACTGCTGCTGGAATTCATCGTCGCCGGGGTCGCATCCTGGCTCATCGTCGGCCAGCTCAATACCAACCTCTACATCCCCTTCACCTTTGAGCGCTACATCCCGCTGGGGCCGTTCTATTACGCCTTCGCGGCGCTGGTGATGGTCGGCGCGGGCAATGCCGTGAACCTGACCGACGGGCTGGACGGACTGGCGATCATGCCGGTGATCATCGCCTCGGCTGCCTTCGCCATCATCGCCTATCTCGCCGGCCGGTTCGACTACGCGCATTATCTCGGCATCCCGCATGTGCCTGGCGCGGGCGAGCTGGCGATCATCTGTGCTGGCATCATGGGAGCCGGCCTCGCCTTCCTGTGGTTCAACGCACCACCCGCGGCGGTGTTCATGGGCGATACCGGAAGTCTGGCGCTCGGCGGCGCGCTCGGCGCGATCGCGGTGGCGGCCCATCACGAGATCGTGCTCGCCATCGTCGGCGGGCTGTTCGTACTGGAGGCAGCCTCGGTCATTATCCAGGTGTTCTTCTTCAAGCGAACCGGGCGGCGCGTGTTCCGGATGGCACCGATCCATCACCATTTCGAACAGCTCGGCTGGGCCGAGCCGACCGTGGTAATCCGTTTCTGGATCATCTCGATCGTGCTCGCGCTGGTCGGTCTGTCGACGCTGAAGCTGCGGTGATCGGCGCGCGATGATCACCTCCCCCGTCTTCGCCGGCAAGCGCTATGCGGTGCTCGGGCTCGCCCGCTCGGGGCTGGCGGCGGTCGAGACGCTGCTGGCGAGCGGAGCTCAGGTGACGGCGTGGGACGCGCGCGAGGAGCCCCGGCTGACGCTCGCGGCCAACCTGGGCGAAAGCGTGGAGCTCCTGGATCCCGCGACCGGCGACCTCGTCGGCTTCGACGCCGTGGTCGTCTCGCCCGGCATCCCGCTGGCGCGCCATCCGATCGCCGAGGCGGCGGCACGGGCGGAGGTGCCGGTGATCGGCGATATCGAACTGTTCGCCCAGGCCCGGCCGACGCTGCCACCGCACCGTGTCGTCGGCATCACCGGCACCAATGGCAAGTCGACGACCACCGCCCTGGTGGCGCATCTGCTGGAGAGCGCCGGCGTGCCGGTGCGGATCGGCGGCAACATCGGCGTGCCGATCCTGGGCGAGGATGAGCTGACGCCGAACGAGCACGGCAGCGGCGTCTATGTGCTCGAGCTGTCGAGCTACCAGCTTGACCTTACCGAGAGCCTGGATTGTGACGTCGCCGCGCTGCTCAACATTACACCCGACCACCTCGATCGCCACGGTGGCTTCGAGGGCTATGTCCGGGCGAAAGCGCGGATTTTCTCGATGCAGTCGCCGGCACACCAGGCGATCTTCGGCAGGACCGACGTGACGACACTGGCGATCGCCGCGGAGGCCGAGCTTGCGCACGCGCCGGGCGCGGTACGGCGCGTCGATGGGTCCGGCCTCGCCGGGCTGCAATCCGAATGGCCCTCACTGCAGGGGCCACACAACCTCCAGAACGCGGCGGTCGCGGTAGCGATCGTCGAGGCGCTGGGGCTTGAGCCGGACCAGTGGCTGGCGGCGATGCCCCTCTTCCGCGGCCTGCCGCATCGGCTGGAGCGCGTTGCCGAGGCGGGCGGCGTCATCTTCATCAACGACAGCAAGGCGACCAATCCGGCGAGCACCGCCCCGGCATTGGCGGCCTTTCCCCCCAACCCGGATCCGCGCATCCACTGGATCCTCGGCGGCTTGCCGAAAGGCGAGGGGCTCGACGAATGCGCGCCGTGGTTTGGCCACATCGCCGCCGCCTATGTCATCGGCGAGGCCGGGCCGACCTTTGCCGAGCTGTTGGCGCCGCACATGAAGGTCCACCGCAGCGAACTGATGGCCGAGGCGATCCGCCAGGCCATCGCCACGGCCCGGCCCGGCGACGTGGTCATGCTGTCGCCAGCGTGCGCCAGCTTCGACCAGTTCCGGGACTACGAGGCGCGCGGCGACGCCTTTCGCCTGATCGTCGAGAGCTACCTCGCCCAGGGCACGGTTCCGGGAGGGTCCGACTGATGGCGACACATCCGCCCTTGCCAACGCCGCCCCACCCGGTCGCACGCTCGGCGGGGGCGCGGCCTTCGCGTCAGCGCCGGCGTCGCGTCAGCGATTTCGCGATCTGGTGGCGGGAGATCGACCGGCCCCTGCTGCTGCTGGCGCTACTGCTGATGGCCGTCGGCGCCGCCGCCGTCGCCGCATCCTCGCCGGCGAGCGCCCGGCGGCTGTCGGTCGGCAACCAGCGGCTCGGCGACCTCCACTTCTTTTACCTGCATCTCAAGTGGCAGGCGGCGGGTCTGCTCGCGCTGTTCGGCGGCTCGGTGCTGTCCAAGGAACGTGCCCGTCGGCTAGGGATCCTGCTCGCCGCGGCCATGCTCGTCGGACTGATGCTGGTGCCGATCGTCGGCGGCGAGATCAACGGCGCCAGGCGCTGGCTCAACATCGGTGTCTCGATCCAGCCGTCGGCGTTCATGATGCCGGGCTTCTCGATCGCCATGGCCTGGGTCATGTCGTGGCGGGCGCGCGATCCGAACCTGCCGGTGATGGCGATGAGCCTCGGCGCTTTCGCGCTGGTCGCCGCGCTGTTGATGATCGAGCCCGATTTCGGATCGACGATGCTGTTCTGCGCTGTCTGGCTCGCGCTGATGCTGCTCTCCGGCCTCTCGATCCGGCGGCTGATGCTGGTCGGGCTGGGCGGGTTCGCCGCGGTCGCCGCGACCTATCTGTTCTACGCCAACGCCCGCCACCGCATCGATGCCTTCATCGGCGGCGGCACTGCTTACGACCAGGTCGACCTCGCCCGGCGCACCTTGCTGGCGGGCGGCTGGACGGGAAGCGGACTGTGGCTGGGTGTCCGCAAGCTGTCGCTGCCCGAGGCGCACACCGACTACATCTTCTCGGTAATTGGCGAGGAATTCGGGCTCCTCGCATGCGGCGTCGTCGTGCTGCTGTACCTCGCCGTCGCGGTGCGCGTGCTGATGCGGCTGGTCGAGGAAGAGGATCTGTTCACGGTGCTCGCCGCCGCCGGGCTCGCCACCCAGATCTGCTCCCAGGCCTTCATCAACATCCTCGTCAACCTGCAGCTGTTCCCCTCGAAAGGCCTGCCGCTGCCGCTGATCAGCTACGGCGGCTCGTCCACCGTCGCCATGTGCCTGACCTTTGGGCTGCTGCTGGCGATCACCCGCCGCAACCCCTTCATCAAGCGCGAGCGACCCAAAATGCGCGACGTGGGCATGCGCGCGGTTGGAGGCGGCTCATGAGCGCGGTCAGCCGCCATTATGTGCTCGCGGCGGGCGGCACCGGCGGGCATCTGATCCCCGCCTTCGCGCTCGCCAGCGAGCTGTTGCGGCGCGGCCACCAGGTCGCGCTGATCACCGACGCGCGCGGCGCGGCTATCCCCGGCAAACCCGAGGCGCTTGCCGCGCATCAGCTCCCGGCGGGGCGCTTTCAGGGCAGGAACCCGCTGAGCTGGGTTAAGGCAGCGCGCGCCATCTTCCAGGGGCGACGGATGGCGCTGAGCCTGTTCGCCAGCTTCCGGCCGGCGGCCGTGGTCGGCTTCGGCGGCTATCCGGCAATGCCGGCGCTGCTCGCCGCCACTGGTGCGGCCATCCCCACGGTGATCCACGAACAGAACGCGGTGCTCGGCCGCGTGAACCGTTTTCTTGCGGGGAGGGTCAACGCCATCGCCACCTCCTTCGCCGCGGTGGACCGGCTTGCGCCCAGCCATACTGCCAAGGTCCATCTGGTCGGCAACCCGGTCCGCGCCGAGGTTCTGGCGCTGCGCGGGGAAGGCTTCCCGCTGCTCGCCGCCGATGGCCCGCTGCAGCTGCTCGTGACCGGCGGCAGCCAAGGCGCGCGGGTGCTGTCGGAAGTGGTGCCGGAGGGCTTGGGGCTGCTCCCTGAGGCGCTTCGCGGCCGGCTGCGGGTGACGCAGCAATGCCGTCCCGAGGACATCGAGGGCGTCCGGAAACGCTACCGTGCGCATGGCGTCGCCGCCGAGCTCGCCACCTATTTCGAGGATATGGCCGGCCAGTTGGCGCGCGCGCATCTGTTCATCGGCCGCGCCGGCGCCTCGACCATTGCCGAACTGACCGCCGTCGGCAGGCCCGCAATCCTGGTGCCGCTGCCGATCGCCACCGACGACCATCAGGCGGCCAACACGCGCGAGATCGTCAGCGCCGGCGGTGCCCGCTCGATCCGGCAGGAAAGGTTCACGGCGCCCGAACTGGCCCGGCAGATCGAGGCGCTGGCGCAGCCGCCCGAGGCGCTCGCCGGAGCGGCGCACGCGGCCTGGAACTGCGGCCATCCCAACGCCGCCGCCGACCTCGCCGAGCTCGTCGAAAGCTTCGGCGCGGCGCCGATGATGGATGTGATCCGAGTGGGTGCGGCGGCGAGCGCGGTTACGGGAAAAGAGGCTTTGGCGCGTGAGCCCGGCATTGCCCAGCATGAGCGCGGCCTCAGCGCCAGCCCGCATCACCACCCCCAACCCCCTCCTCCGAAGAGGGGAGAGCTGCGCGAGCGCGCCAGTCCTCTCCCCCTCCTCTTCAGAGGAGGGGGCCGGGGGGTGGTTTTCGCCCCGCCCCTCCTGGACCCGTCGCAATGAAGGGCGTTCCCACCGATATCGGCGCCGTGCACTTCGTCGGCATCGGGGGCATCGGCATGTCCGGCATCGCCGAGGTGATGCACAACCTTGGCTACCGGGTGCAGGGCTCTGACATCGCCGAGAGCTATGTCGTCGAAGGCCTGCGCGACTGCGGCATCGCCGTGACGATCGGCCATGCCGCCGCCAATGTCGCCAACTGCGCCGTGGTCGTCACCTCGACGGCCGTCAGGCGTGACAATCCGGAAGTCGCCGCCGCGCTTGAGGCGCGCATCCCGGTCGTGCGCCGAGCCGAGATGCTGGCCGAGCTGATGCGGCTCAAGAACACCGTCGCCGTGGCCGGCACCCACGGCAAGACCACGACGACCTCGATGGTCGCCTGCCTGCTCGACGCCGGCGGCATCGATCCGACAGTGATCAACGGCGGTATCATCAACAGCTACGGCTCCAACGCCCGGCTCGGCGCCAGCGACTGGATGGTGGTCGAGGCCGACGAGAGTGACGGCAGTTTCCTGCGGCTCGACGGCACGATCGCCGTGGTCACCAACATCGATCCAGAGCACCTCGACCATTACGGCAGCTTCGAGGGGGTCCGCCGCGCCTTCGTCGAGTTCATCGAGAACGTGCCATTCTACGGCGCGGCGGTGCTGTGCATCGACCATCCCGAGGTCCAGGCGGTGATTTCCAAGGTGCGCGACCGCCGGGTAATCACCTATGGCTTTTCGGCGCAGGCCGACGTGCGCGGCGAGCATGTGACGCCGATCCCTTGCGGCAACCGCTTCGACGTGGCGATTCGCCAGCGCGACGGCGGGTTCCGCCGGATCGAGGGCATCGAGCTGCCGATGCCCGGCCGCCACAACGTCCAGAACGCGCTCGCCGCGATTGCCGTCGCGCTCGAGATGGGCTGCGCGGACGCATTGATCCGCACCGGCTTCGCGCGGTTCGGCGGGGTAAAGCGCCGCTTTTCCAGGGTCGGCGAGGTGCCGCTCGGTAGCGGCAGCGCAGCGATCATCGACGATTACGCGCACCATCCGGTCGAGATCCGGGCGGTGCTCGCCGCCGCGCGCGAGGGCATCGCCGGTCGGGTGATCGCGGTCGTCCAGCCGCACCGCTTCACGCGCCTCCAGGCGCTGATGGACGAGTTCCAGACCGCCTTCAACGACGCCGATATCGTCTATGTCGCTCCGGTCTATCCGGCCGGAGAGACGCCGATCGCCGGCGTCGATGCCGAGTCGCTGGCTGCCGGACTGAAGGCGCGCGGCCATCGCGCCGCGCAGGTGATCGCTGGCCCCGAGGCGCTGGCCGAGGTGCTTGCGGGCGCGCTGGAGGCGGGCGACGTGGTCGTCTGCATGGGTGCCGGCGACATCACCAGGTGGGCGGCCGGGCTTGCGGGAGCCGTGGCCGGGCGGAGGGTCGCGGCATGATCGCTCGACCACTTCATCGCCCCCCACATCCCTCGTCTGAAGAGGAGGGGGATTCTCATGGCGCGACCGGCAAGCCCCCTTCACTCAAGAGGAGGGGGTTGGGGGGGGTGGCCCCACGCGGCAAGCTGACTCCCGACGCGCCGCTCGCCCCGCTCGTCTGGTTCAAGTCAGGCGGCCCCGCCGATTGGCTGTTCGAACCTAAAGACCCGGACGATCTCGCCGGTTTCCTCACCGAGCTCGAGCCGCAGGTGCCGGTGATGGCGCTGGGTCTCGGCTCGAACCTCATCATCCGCGATGGCGGCGTGCCGGGCGTTGTCGTGCGGCTCGGCAAGAGCTTCGCGCAGGTCTCGACGCTGGACGCGGCGACGCTCGATTGCGGCGCCGGGGCGAGCGGGATTCTCGTATCGTCGACCGCTCGCGACGCTGGCGTTGCCGGGCTCGAGTTCCTGCGTTCGATCCCCGGCACCGTCGGCGGCTTCGTCCGGATGAACGGCGGTGCCTATGGCAGCGAGGTCAAGGACATCCTGGTTGATTGTGATGTCGTGTTGCCCTGGGGCGAGCGGGTAAACCTGCCGGTCGAGGCGCTTCGCTACAGCTACCGCCATTCCGAGCTACCCGAGGGCGCGATTGTCGTCGCGGCGCGGTTTCGCGGCCGGGCTGGCGAGCCGGCGATGATTCAAGCCGAGATGGACCGCATTGCCGCGGCGCGCGAAGCCTCGCAGCCGCTGCGCTCGAAAACCGGCGGCTCGACCTTCAAGAATCCACCCGGCGCAAAGGCCTGGGAGCTGGTCGACGCCGCCGGCTGCCGAGGTTTGGCGCTCGGCGGTGCTCGGGTGAGCGACAAGCACACCAACTTCCTGATCAACGAGGCTGGCGCGACCAGCGGCGAGATCGAGGCGCTCGGCGAAGAGGTGCGGCGGCGGGTGCGGGGAACGCAGGGCGTCGACCTCGAATGGGAAATCCAGCGGGTGGGCCGGCCGTGACCCTGCCCAAACTTCACGTCGCCGTGCTGATGGGCGGCTGGTCGTCGGAGCGCGCGGTGTCGCTGATGAGCGGCGCGGGCGTTGCCGAAGCCCTGGAGTCGCGCGGCCACAGCGTCACCCGCATCGACATGGACCGCGATGTCGCGCTCCGTCTCGCCGAGGCCCGGCCGGACGTCGTGTTCAACGCGCTTCACGGCACCCCGGGTGAGGACGGCACCGTGCAGGGCATGATGGACCTGATGGGCCTGACCTACACGCACTCCGGCCTCGCCGCCTCGGTCATCGCCATCGACAAGCAGTTGACCAAGCAGGCGCTGGCGCCGCACGGTATTCCGATGCCCGGCGGCCGCATCGTAGGACGCGAAGAGTTGTTCACCCGCGATCCGCTGCCCCGCCCCTACGTGCTCAAGCCGGTCAACGAGGGATCGTCGGTCGGTGTCGCGATCGTCACCGATGAGGGCAATTTCGGCAACCCGATCGCGCGGGACGCCAGCGGGCCCTGGGCCGATTTCGACCAGCTGCTCGCCGAACCCTATATCCGCGGGCGCGAGCTGACGACGGCGGTGTTGGGCAACCGCGCGCTGATGGTCACCGAACTGCGGCCCAAGTCGGGCTTCTACGATTTCGACGCGAAATACACCGACGGGCTGACCGAGCACGTCTGCCCGGCCGAAGTTCCCGAGGCGATCGCCGAGGCCTGCCGCGACATCGCATTGCGGGCGCACCATCTGCTTGGCTGCCGGGGCACCAGCCGCTCCGACTTCCGCTGGGACGACACCCAGGGACTCGACGGGCTGTTCCTGCTCGAGGTCAACACCCAGCCCGGGATGACGCCGCTGAGCCTCGTGCCCGAGCAGGCGCGTCACATGGGGCTCGATTATGGCGATCTCGTCGAGGCGATCATCGCCGAGGCGCTGGCCGGCAGGGCCCGCGTGAAGAAACCGGCATGAGCACGACGATCACGCGCAAGGCGCCGAGCGCGCGCAAATCCGCCGCGGCGCAGGGCAACGCCCGCCGCATGCGCCAGGCCAAGGCGACCACCGGCTCGGTGCTCGACCGGATGATGGCGTTCGTGCCGCTCAGCGAAGCGCAGCTCCATCGCGTATTCCTGGCGCTGATCTTCGCCGTCGCGGTCGGGCTGGTCTGGGCGGTGGCTGCCGCCGCCGGGCTGCCCGCCTTCGCGACCGGCCACCTCGCGCAGGTCGCCGCCGATGCCGGCTTCGAGGTGCGACGGGTCGAAGTGCGGGGCGTCAAGCGGATGAACGAGCTCAAGGTCTATGAGCGGGTGCTCGGCGAGCGGGAGCGGGCGATGCCGCTGGTCGATCTGGAAGCGGTGCGCAGCGAGCTGCTGCGGCAGCCGTGGGTTGCCGATGCGAGGGTCTCCCGCCAGCTGCCCGACACGCTTGTCGTCGATATCGTCGAGCGCGTGCCGCATGCGGTCCTGCGCAAGCCGGGGGGCCGGCTGATGCTGATCGACGCGGACGGCCACCAACTCGATGTCATCGCGCCCGAACGCGTCGGCAAGATGCTCATCGTGTCCGGCCCCGGATCGGGGACGCATGTCGGCGAGCTCGACCACCTGATCGATGCGGCGCCGGCGCTGCGGCCGCAGCTGCGCGAGGCCGAGTGGGTGGGCAACCGGCGATGGAACCTGACATTCCGGACCGGACAGGTGCTGGCGCTGCCCGAGGGTGACCGGGCCTCGGCCACCGCGCTGCTCGCCTTCGCCCGGCTCGACGGCACCAACCGCCTGCTCGGCGGCCGCGTCGCCGCATTCGACATGCGCGCGCCCGATCGCGTCTATCTGCGCGTTCCGGGGCTGGCGCAGGAGCAGGCCGCGCTCGCCCTGGCCGCACGCAAACAGGAAAGCCCATAACCATGCCTTCGCCCCGCATTTCCCGCGTGTTCAGCGCCGTCAACATCGGGTCCTTCCGCATCTCGGCGATGATCGCCGGGCTTACCGAAGGCGGCGAGATGATCGTGCTCGGCTCCGGCCACCGCGCATCTCAGGGCATCAGGCGCGGCTATGTCACCGATATCGCCGACGCCACCTATGCCGTGCGCGACGCCATCGAGCGGGCCGAGAAGATGGCCAACACCGGCGCGTCGCGGGTGTGGATCGGCTGCTCGGGCGCGGGCCTTACCAGCCAGGTGGCGCAGGTCGAGGTCGATATCGGCGGCAGGCGGATCGAGCAGGACGATATCGATCATCTGCTGCTTTCGGCGCGCGATGCGATCCAGCCCGACGGCCGGATGGTGCTCCATGCCCAGCCCGCCTGTTACACGCTCGATGGCGCCCATGGCGTCGCCAGCCCCAAGGGGCTGCATGCCGAGCGGCTCGGGGTCGACATCCATGTCATGCTCGCCGAGGGTGCGCCGATCCGCAACATCATCGAAGCCGTGCAAAGCGCGCATCTCGAGGTGGAGGCGGTGGTCGGCTCGCCGATCGCGGCGGGGCACGCCTGCCTCTCGCCGGAGGAGCGCGAGCTCGGCGTGGCGCTGGTCGAGGTCGGGGCCGAGGTGACCAACGTCGGCGTATTCGCCGGCGGCATGCTCGTCGGCCTGGCGACGGTGCCGATGGGTTCGGGCGACATCACCGATGCCATCGCTTCGGCGTTCGGGATCAAACGCTTGCAGGCTGAGCGGCTGAAATGCGTCAACGGCTCGGCGCTCGCCAGCCCGACCGACCATCGCGAGATGATCCCGGTCAACGGTCCTGGCGAAGAGGTGGCGGGGCCGGTCGCGCGGCACGCCGACGATCGCAACCGCATCCCCCGCGCTGAACTCATCGCGGTCATCACCGGCCAGCTGGGTCGGCTGACCGAGGAGATTTCCAGGGCGCTCAAGGGCCTCGGCTATACCGGTCAGCGCGGCCAGCAGGTGGTGCTGACCGGCGGCGGCGCCGAACTGGTCGGACTCGCCGACTTTGCCCAGTCGGCGTTGGGCAGGCCGGTGCGGATCGGTCGGGCCCCGCAGCTTCCGGGCCTCGCCGAAACCCATCTCAAGCCAGGCTTCGCGACGCTGGCCGGGCTGGTGCTCTATGCCGCCGCCGATCCGGTCGACATCCGCACCGCCGGCGCGAGCTATCAGCCGACAACGCGGTATTCGGGACTGGGGCTGGTTGGCCGCGTGGGCCGAGCGTTGCGGGAGTATTTCTAGCGAGTTCAAACATTTGAGACGCACCGTGCGTCTTCGATGACAAGCCGTCCGCAATTGGGAGCGCGACTGTGGACAAACGAGCAACCGGCTTTGATTCAGCGAATCAAAGTGTGCAATCAGGCGGCGATCTGGGACGCGACCCCTTCGCCCACCTGCCAGGAGTGAAGTGCAGATGAGCATCAATATCGGACCGCCCGCGATCGAGGAGCTTCGCCCCCGGATCGTTGTCATCGGCGTCGGCGGCGCGGGCGGCAACGCCATCGCCAACATGGTCAACGCGCGGATCGAGGGGGTCGACTTCCTCGTCGCCAACACCGACGCGCAGGCGCTGAACCACGCCATTGTCGAGCACCGTATCCAGCTCGGGCCCCAGATCACTCAGGGCCTGGGCGCCGGCGCCCGCCCCGAAGTGGGGCGCGCCGCCGCGGAAGAGACGCTGCCCGAAATCGAGCGCCTGCTCGAGGGCGTGCATATGTGCTTCATCGCCGCCGGCATGGGCGGCGGCACTGGCACCGGCGCGGCCCCGATCATCGCCGAGGCGGCGCGTAAGAAGGGTGTGCTGACCGTCGGCGTCGTCACCAAGCCCTTCATGTTCGAAGGAACGCGGCGGATGCGCGCGGCCGAGGCCGGGATCGAGGAGCTGCAGAAGCACGTCGATACGCTGATCGTCATCCCCAACCAGAACCTGTTCCTCGTCGCCAAGGCGGAGACCACCTTCAAGGAGGCGTTCGGCCTGGCTGACGAGGTGCTGCAGCAGGGGGTGCGCTCGATCACCGACCTGATGGTGATGCCGGGCCTCATCAACCTCGACTTCGCCGACGTGCGCTCGGTGATGGGCGAGATGGGCAAGGCGATGATGGGCACCGGCGAGGGCGAAGGCCCGAACCGCGCGCTCGACGCCGCCGAAGGCGCGATCGCCAATCCGCTGCTCGATGGCGTCTCGATGCAGGGCGCCAAGGGGGTGATCATCTCGATCATCGGCGGCGACGACATGAAGCTGCTCGAGGTCGATGAGGCGGCCAACCACATCCGCGAGCTGGTCGATCCCAACGCCAACATCATTTGGGGTTCGGCGTTCAACCCCGAGCTGCAGGGCAAGATCCGCGTGTCGGTGGTCGCCACCGGGATCGAGCAGACCGCCGAGCAGGCGGAGATCGCGCATCGGCCAGTCGCGGTGAACGGACGAGGTCCGGCGCGTCCGGCCGCGACGCTTCCGCTGCGGCCGGTCCCCGCTTCGGACGTCCGGCCGGTCGCCGTTTCGTCCGCCGGGATCGCGCCCGTAGCCAGGGCCGCGAACGAGGACGATGCCGAGGTTCGTGGAACCGCGGAGGCACCGTCGTTCGCGCAGCCCCGAGCCTCCCAGCTCGATCCGCTGGACCTGGCGCTCGATCAGATCCAGGTCGAGAGCGTGCCTGCCGCCAAAGCCGTGCAGGATGAGCTGCGGCTCGATTCCGGCGAGCTCGACGAGACCGACGCCGAAGTGACGCCGATCGCCGCCCGCCGGCGTGCGCCCCCCGCCCCCGCGCAGCCGGCCGCCCAGGCTAGCACCCTGTTCGAAAGGATGGCGAATCTCCAGCGCGGCAGGCCAGCGAGCGCCGTCGTGCCCGAGAGCGATCAGCGGGAGAACGGTTCGTCGATCAACATTCCGCGCTTCCTCGGCCGGCAGGGCAATCAATAGCCAAGTACTTCGGCGCGGATCTACGCTGACGGTTTTCCACGCCGTTCGTCTCAGGTTAAGCGACGCGGTGACACATGGCGGGTGAGGTGCGTTCCCCGCCGCGGCTGGGATTGCGCTGAGCAAGGGGTGTAAAGTGTCTTCGTCCCGCGCGGCCGTCCGGTCGATCCGTCCATGTTGTCTGGCGATGTTGGTGGCGCTGGCGATTGCCGACGGGTTCGCCGCCAAGGCGGGTTGGATCGCTCCAGCCTTCGCGCAGACTTCGGCGGCGCGTCGGCTTCCCGGCCTCGCGTCGGAGCAACCGCCGCCCGGTCGGGGCGCCGCGCGGCTCGATGCCGCGCTCGGCCGCCTCGGGCGCGATCCGCGGGACCTCGAGGCGCTGATCGATGCCGGCGGCGCGGCGATCGAGATGGGTGACATCGAAGCGGCCATCGGCTTCTTCAACCGCGCCGATCAGGTGGTGCCCCGCAATGCGCGGGTGCTGGCGGGCCTCGCCCGCGCGCGCGCCCGCAGCAACGATCCGGTCGCGGCGATCGCGCTGTTCGAGCAGGCCAGGAAGGCGGGCGCGAGCGAGTCGATGCTCGCTGGCGACCGCGGCCTTGCCTATGATCTGGTCGGCGACAATGCGCGTGCCCAGAGCGATTACCGGCTGGCGCTGGCAAACGGTACCGACGCCGAAGTCGTTCGCCGGCTGGCGCTCAGCCAAGCCATCGCCGGTGACCAGAACGCCGCCGAGGCGACGCTTCTGCCCTTGCTGCAGTTGCAGGACAAGGCGGGCTGGCGAACCCGCGCCTTCGTGCTCGCAATCCTTGGCCAGCCCGATCAGGCGGTAACGGTCGCCAGGTCGCTGCTGCCGCCGGATCTTGCCACCGCGATCGCGCCTTACCTGCGCTACATGCCGCGCCTCACTCGAGCGCAACAGGCGGCGGCGGCGAACTTCGGCGCTTTCCCGCGCGCTTCCGAGATCGGGATCGACGATCCGCGCATCGCCAGCATCTCGCTGCCAGCCCGGCCAGGGGCGCGATCGCCGGGTGCCGACGGGCAGCTTGTCCCTTCCGGCGAACCGCTGGGCCGGAGGTTGCGAGCGGCTGGCGAGGAGCCGGGCGCGAGAGAACAGCGCGGTCGCGACGCCAAGGCCGCCGCGCTCGCGGCCCGCGCTGCTCCGCCCGAGCCGCTGCCCACCCGCCAGGCCGGTGCGCCCGCCGAACTGACGGCATCGCGGGCACCTATCGTTGCCGACGCGCAGGTCGCGACCTCGCGGGCTGCTCCCACGCCCGCTCCCGGGGAGCGCTCGGTCCCCGGCCTTTCCCGTATCGCCGAGCCCGGCCGTACCCCCGCGCCGCTGGCTGCGGCCCCTGCCCTTCGCATCAGTCTCTCGGAGGCCTTCAGCGACCTCGGCAAGCCAGGGCCGGCGGCCCGAGCGCCGGGAGCTGTTGATATCACGCGCGTTGCCCCGGCCAGCACCAAGCCGGCGCAGCTCGCCAGAACCGCGCCAAAACCGCCACCGCCGACCCATCCGAGCCGGATTTGGGTGCAGCTCGGCATCGGCCGCGATAAGCCGGCGCTGGGATGGGACTGGCGCCGGCTGGCACGACAGGCACCGGACTCGTTCAAGGGCCGTCGTCCGTTTGTTTCCGATTCAGGACCGTCGAACCGCATGCTCGCCGGCCCGTTCGGAAGCGAAGCAGAGGCAAGCGCCTTCGTCGCGGAGCTTGAAAAGGCCAGGGTGGTCGGCCCGTTCATCTGGGTCAGCCCCGCCGGACAAGTCGTGGACTCGCTGGAAGAGCGCTGATAAGCGGCTCGCACCTCACCCTTTTCCACATCTTGTGAACAGGCTTGTGAAGTTTTGCGCAGCGCGGGCGGCTTCCGAGGTTGTTTCCGGAGCGATCGCGGTTCCATCCACGCCGTCGCAATGATCGAAGATTTTCCCATATGAGCACATCCGCATGAGAACCGTTCAGGACGAAGCCACTCGCGACGACGAGGCCGCTCCCATCGAGATGCTGGCCTCGCTGTTTGAGGCCCGGGGTTGGGAATACGACTTCGGCGGCGAGGACGAACTCACCGCCCAGATCCAGGGCAGCTGGGCGAATTATCAAATCCAGGCGGTGTGGCGCCGGGAGGACCATGTCCTGCAACTGCTGTGCCTGCCCGACATCCGTATGCCCGACGACAAGCGCCCGGCAATGTTCGAGGCGCTGGCGCTGATCAACGAGCAGCTTTGGCTCGGGCATTTCGACGTGTGGTCCAACGGCGGCGTGCTGCTCTATCGCCACGGGTTGATGCTGGGCGACGAGGGACTGCTGAGCCCATCGCAGGCGCAGCTCGCGGTCGAGGCGGCGATCGAGGAGTGCGACCGCTTTTATCCGGTGTTCCAGTTCATCCTGTGGGGCGACAAGACCCCCGCCGAGGCGCTGGCGGCAGCGATGGTCGACGCGATGGGCGAAGCTTGAGCGGAGCAGGCTTGGGCGCGTCGGGCGCGGATCTGCGCTGGCCGGGCTCGATACTGCTGGTCGGTTGCGGCAACATGGGCGGGGCGATGCTCGCTGGCTGGCTGGCGAGCGGGCTCTCCCCCTCGCGCTTCACGATCCTCGACCCGCAGCTGGGGCGCGCTCCCGAGGGCGTATCGCTGGTCGCGAATGTCGCTGCTTTGAACGGCCACGAGTTCGAGGCGGTGCTGCTTGGGATCAAGCCTCAGCTGATCGGCGACGTCGCGCCGGCGCTGGCGCCGCTATGCGGTCCGGCAACGACGGTTTTCTCGATTCTTGCCGGCGTAGAGGTTCGCACCCTTGCCAGGCTGCTCCCGCAGGCGCGCGCGCTGGTGCGGATCATGCCGAACCTTGCCGCCGCGCTGGGCAAATCGCCGGTAGCGCTGTTCGGGAGCGGGCTCGATGACCCCGGGCGATCGGCGGTGACCGCGCTTATGGCGCCGCTCGGCGCGCCGGAATGGCTGGAGGACGAGGGTCTGTTCAACGCAGTCACCGCGCTGGTCGGCTCGGGACCTGCCTTCGTCTACCGATTTATCGACGCGCTCGCCGCCGCCGGGGCAGCGCTCGGGCTGGAGACGCGACAGGCCGAGCGGCTCGCGATGGCGATGGCCGAGGGTGCCGCGCTGCTCGCCGCCGCCTCGCCCGACAGCCCGGGCGCGCTCGCCCGCAAGGTCGCCAGCCCCGGCGGCACGACCGAAGCGGGGTTGGAGGTGCTCGACGCCGACCAGGCGATGGTGCGGTTGGTGGATGCGACCTTGCGGGCGGCGGCGGCGCGCGGCGCGGAACTGGCGGCCGCCGCGCGACGCTAAGGCCGCGTGCAGGGTTACAATTTGCTACATGCCCGTAGTCCGGTTTTGGTTGAAAGTCGCGGTGCGGGGGACGATATTGCGCGGGTCCGGATCCGCGATTGGCGCTTTCGGGAAAGGAGTTTCAAATGGCAAACTGGAACGAGCCCCAGCCCGGCCGCAGGGGCTTTGGTGCGTCCCCGAGCCTTAACGGGAGGGCGATGGACCGCGCTGGCACCGATCTAGGCCTGCGCCGCTACATGCTCTCGATCTACAATTACATGGCCTCGGGCGTGCTGCTGTCGGGCGTCGTCGCGCTGCTGTTCGCCCGTTCGGGCATGGCTGCGCAGATGGCCGGAACCCCGTTGATGTGGATCGTTGCGCTGGCGCCCCTCGGCGTGGTCATGGCGATGAGCTTCGGCGCGGCCAAGATGCAGACCTCGACAATCCAGATCCTGTTCTGGACCTTCTGCGTGCTGATGGGGCTGTCGCTGTCGACGGTGTTCCTTGTCTACACTGGCACCTCGATCGCCACCACTTTCTTCGCCACTTCCGCCGCCTTTGCCGGGCTAAGCCTCGTCGGCTACACGACGAAGCGCAGCCTTTCGGCGATGGGCAGCTTCATGGCGATGGGTGTGGTCGGCCTGCTTGTCGCCATGCTGATCAACATCTTCCTGAAGTCAAGCGGACTGCAGATGGCAATCTCGCTGCTTGGCGTGCTGATCTTCGCCGGCCTAACCGCCTACGATACGCAGCGCCTGAAGGAGCAGTATCATCAGCTCGCGGGCACCGATTTCGTCGGCAAGGCCGTCGTGCTTGGTGCGCTGAGCCTGTATCTGGACTTCATCAACATGTTCCAGTTCCTGCTGGCTTTCATGGGCGACCGTCGCTGAAGCATCGCCGAGGCAGCGCCCCTGGCCCAACTTCGATATGCCCGGCGCGCGGCTTTCCGCGCGGCCGGGCATCAAGTGATAGCCGTCGCCATGGGCGATGCCGGGGGACGAGCCTCGGTCTCCTGCTGCTCTGCCTGGCGGCGGGGCGGCATCGCTAGGCAGTGAGGCCTTCGTCCGTGTTTCACGGATATGTGCCACCGCCAGGATGGCAGAAGCCTTGGAACTCCCGAACCTTACGCGCTTCTGCGCCGACTGGAGGGAGTGGTGGGCCCGGCAGGATTCGAACCCGCGACCTAGCCGTTATGAGCGGCCAGCTCTAACCGCTGAGCTACAGGCCCAAATGGCGTGACATATCGCCGGGCCGACGCGCGTTAGCCCGGCGCTCGGCGGGGCGCAAGCGTATGCTCAGCTGGGCGATGGGTTGAGCACGTTGCAATGGCGGAGGGTTTCACTAGAAGCTAATAATCGTTCGCGAAAAGCGCTGGCGGCTAACGTTTTGCGATGCCGGGCACGTCGCGGTGGGAGTGGTGGGGCCGTAGATGGCAAATCTGGACCGGATCGATCGCCGTTTGCTTGCGGAGCTGCAGGACGATGGCCGGATTACCAATGTCGATCTCGCTCGACGGGTCGAGCTGACCGCGCCGCCTTGTTTGCGCCGGGTGCGTGCGCTCGAGGAAGAGGGCGTAATCAAGGGCTATCACGCGCAGCTCGACGCCTCAAAATTGGGCTTTGCCATCACCGTCTTCGCGCTGGTCAGCCTCAAGAGCCAGGCCGAGGAAGCGCTGGGGCAATTCGAAAACCATATCCGCACCCTGCCCGAGGTGCGCGAATGCCACATGCTGAACGGTGAGATCGATTTCATCCTCAAGATCGTCAGCAGGGACCTGCAGAGCTTCCAGGAGTTCCTCACCTCGAAGCTGACCCCCGCCCCCAATGTCGCCAGCGTCAAGACCTCGCTGACGATCCGCACCGCCAAACAGCTCCCCGGCGTTCCGCTGGATTAAACTCGGACCCGGACGAACCGCCCTCGGCTCACAGGCCCGCCGCCGCCTCCAGCGCCAGCAGATAGCCGCGCGCGCCGAAGCCGGCGACGCCCCCCCTTGCCGCCATGGCGATGTAGCTCTTGTGGCGGAAGTCCTCGCGCGCGTGCGGATTGGAGAGGTGGACCTCGATCACCGGGGTGACGATGGCTCGGATCGCATCATACAGGGCGATGCTGGTGTGGGTGAGCGCGCCGGCGTTGAGCAGCACGGCATGCGCGGCCTGCGCCTGCGCCTCGTGCAGCCAGTCCACCAACTGCCCTTCGTGGTTCGATTGCCGCATGTCGACCGTGCAGCCGAGCGTGCCGGCGCGCTCGGTCAGCATCGCCGCAATATCTTCGAGCGTCTCGCGTCCGTAGATCTCGGGCTCGCGCCGGCCGAGCAGGTTGAGGTTCGGACCGTTGAGCACATAGATCAGCCTGTCCGCCATCGGCTCGCCCCTTGTTTCGCGACCGGACGTGCAACGGCTGTCGGTCCCGGTCAAGGCGAGTCATCGGCGGGCCGCTGAGAGGATGGCGCGGCGCTCCGCCTGGCGTTACATAAATCAATGTCGCTATCGGCAGGGACCTGCGCATTGAACAAGCTTTTTACTCGAATTGCCAACGCCGTGGCGGGGGCGGCCGGCAAGCCACTGACCTTCGTGGTCGCCCTTGGCATCATCGTCGTATGGGGCGCGTCGGGTCCGGTCTTCGCCTGGTCCAATACCTGGCAGCTGGTGGTCAACACCGGTACCACCATCATCACCTTCCTGATGGTGTTCCTGATCCAGAACAGCCAGAACCGCGACGCGGCGGCTATGCAGGCCAAGCTCGACGAGCTGCTGCGGGCGGTCGATGGCGCGCGCGCGGGCTTCGTCGGCATCGAGCACCTGACCGACGTCGAGATCGAGAAGCTCAGGAGGGCGCTGGAGGACGAATGCGCGGCGGGTTCGCCCGACACTCGCGGCGCTCATGAGAGCGTCAAACGGCTGCACCACCGCCGCTTTTGAAGGGTCCCTGCCAGCCGCCCGGCCTTGGCCGCGTACGGGCGATTTTCTCCTTGGCCGTTTTGCACGTGCGGCCAAGGAGACGCGAATGGCAGGCTCTTCATTTCCCCCGGTCAAGGCGACTCGCCCGGAACTGCAACTGAAGACTTTCGCGCAAACCAGTTTTCGCTCAAGAGGGTCTCCGAGGATGACCGGGGTTCCTGCCCGGCACTGGAGGAACACAATGGCACGTAGCAAGGAAGAGCGCGGCGAAGTGGAAACGAAAGCCGCCGTGAAAAAGGTCAAGGCGACCGACAAGCCTGCCGGTGGCGCACGCGGCGGGATCACCGCGCCGGTCACCCCTTCGCCCGAACTCGCCGAGATCGTCGGCAAGGATCCGCTGCCGCGCAGCGAGGTCGTCAGCAAGATGTGGGTCTATATCAAGGGACAAGACCTTCAGAACCCGGCAGACAGGCGCGAAATCTTGGCAGACGACAAGCTGGAGAAGATCTTCGGGAAGAAGAAAGTCACCATGTTCGAGATGAACAAGCTGCTTTCTAACCACCTGACTTAACTGCTTTGTGATGTCGGCAAGCTCGATGGCTTGAGGTTAACACACTTTGTCGTTGCGAGCGTAGCGAAGCAATCCAAGGCAGTTACATGAGGCCCTGGATTGCTTCGTCGCTTCGCTCCTCGCAATGACGAGGCAAGATTGCGTGGTTGGGGGCTCTCAATCCGCGTCTAGCCGGCGATGAAGGCCTCTAGCGCGGTGAAGGCGTCGTCGACCGTCATCTGTTCGGGCGGATGCTTGCAGAAGGCCGCGGCGACCGGGATCACCGGTCCGGAGGGCCGACGGTCGGGCGCCCGCTTGGCGCAGCGAATCATGTCGCTCGCTACGCCGGCCACGCGCGCGGCACCGTCTGCTGCTACGACATCGACACGCCTGTCACACCGGCGAAGCTTGAGCGCGACGATCGCGAGTATCTGGAATCGGTTCCTTGGGCCTGGTGGCCTCGCTCAGCGGATCGGCGTGAATTCCAGATGCAAGCTGTTCAGCGCCCGCAAAATATAGGTCGGCTCGTAGATGAAACGCCGGCTTCCCTCGGGGCCGTGTTGCGCTACGGCAAGGCGGATGTTGCCGAGCCGGTCGAGCAGCCGCTCGATGCTGACGCGCACCTCGCTCCGGGCGAGCGGCGCGCCGATGCAGGTATGCGCACCGCGCCCGAAGGCGAGGTGCTGCTTGAGCTTCGGGCGGTCGATGTCGAACACGCCGGGATCGGCAAAGCGCGCGGCGTCTCGGTTGGCCCCCATGTAGCTGAGCATCACCGTGGTCCCCGCCTTGATCTCGCGCCCGCCCAGGGTTGTGGTCTTGATGCAGAGCCGCGCCCCGGCCTTCACCGAGCCTTCGAAGCGCAACACCTCCTCGATGAAGTCGGGGATACGGTGGGGTTCGGCCCGCAGCCTCGCCTGGATGTCGGGCCGCTCGGCAATGATCCGGAAAGCGTTGGCAAGCAGCCGGTTGGTGGTGTCCTGGCCGGCTCCGAACAGGAAGGCACCCAACGCCGTGACGTCGATCAGCGAGGGCTTCGATCCGTCAGGAAAGCGCGCCATCGCCAGCTCGCCGAGAATGTCCTCGCCCGCGCTCGCCGGTTGCTGGCCCAGCAGCGCGCCGAGCGCCGCGCCGATCTTGCCAACGGGGGTTTGCGCCAGCCGGCGCCTGGCGATGTAACCGAAGATGTGCTTGCCGATGTCAACAATCGGGCCCTTGGCCATCGCTTCCGGCGAAGTGCCGATCTCGGCGGGGATCACGTCCTTCAGCAATTCGCGAAATCTTCCCCGGTCGGCGGCGGGCACCCCGAGCAGATCGGCAATGACCAGCGTCGCGTAAGGCCCGCCGTACTGGCTGACGAGATCAACGCGGCCATCTGCGACGAACTCGTCGATCAGATGATCGGCGGTCTCGACCAGCTTTGCTTCGAGCGCCTTCAGCCGGCCTGGCGTGAACAGCGTCGCCAGGATCGAACGCAAAGCGGCGTGGCGCTCGCCATCCTGGGCGACGATCTGGTCCGCGAACGTCATTTTCGCCCGCGAAAGGGCGACCTGGGCGGTGATGTCGTCGCCCTCGGGCGTGAACGGCAGCGGCGACACCGGCCCGGTCACCGCATTGACGCTCGAGAAATGCTCGGTGTCGAGCGACACCGCGACCGCCTGATCATAGCCGGTAACGGCGATTACGCCGCGATGGGGCAGAAGGGTGACCGGCCCTTTGCCGCGCAGATGATCGAAATAGGCGTGCGGATCGTCGATCAGTGCCCTGTCGGTGTAAAAATCGGCATCGGAATGGTCGGTCATAGCGCGATTGGCCCGCTGATTGTGTCACCGGCCTGCGCGCCGATGACTGGCAAGTCAAACTTTATGATCGCTGGTGGATCATAACCCGGCGTACCCGGCGCCTTGGTCCTGCCCGGCGGAGCATCCCGATTTTTCCGCTTTGCGCGGCGCGCGAGTGCTTTACATTGCCGATATGACCAGGGGCCGGGTCGCTAGACTCTTCAATGTCTTACATGCATTGCCGCTCGCGGGGCTGGCGCTGATGCCGAGCGTCGCAAGCGGCCGTGCTGACGACATCGAGCTGCGGCTGATGGCGCATATCGAGGTGCTCGCGAGCGACGCCTTCGAGGGCCGGGAGCCCGGCACCCCCGGCGAAAGCCGCACGCTGCGCTATATCGCCCGGCAGTGGTTCGACATCGGGCTGACTTCGGGCACCAACGACCCGGGCCATGAATGGTTCGCGCCCGTGACCCTGGTCGCCCGCGAGCCGGCCGGGTCCGGCGCCCAGTTCAGCCGCAAGGGGCGCATGCAATACGTCCGGCGCGACGCGGTGTGGATGGTGACCTCGGGCAAGCGCAGCCTGGTCAAGGACGCGCCGCTGCTGTTCGTCGGCACCGATCGTGGCCGCCAGCCGCTCAGCCGCACCGAACTCGCCGGTCGCGTCGCGCTGCTCCTCGATGCCGGCATCGACGACAGCAAGCGCCAGAACGAGTTGCTCGCCGGCGGCGCCTCGGCGGTGCTGACGGTGCTGGATGGCGATCGCACGCTCGAGTATGTCGCAGCACGGCGCAAGCGGTCGGGCTACGCCCTCGCCGACGAAAACACCGGCGGCGACCTTGAGGGCTTCATCACCCGGACCGGCGCGCAAAGCCTGCTGCGCGGCAGCGGCGTGACGCTGGAGCAACTCGAGGGCCGGGCGGCCCAGTCCGGCTTCGCTCCGATTCCGCTGGAAATCACCGCCACGCTCGAAGCGACGACTCGCGAAACCACGATCCTTACGCATAATCTGATCGGCAAGCTGCCGGGCAAGCGACCGGCTGCCGGGGCCGTGCTGTTCGTCGCCCATTGGGACCACTTCGGCATTTGCGCCGAACCGCCCGCCGAAGATCTGATCTGCAACGGCGCGGTTGACAACGCCAGCGGCGTTGCCGTGCTGACCGAGGTGGCGCGGCGGCTTTCGTCGGGTTCGCAGCTCGACCGCGACGTCTATTTTCTTGCCACCACGGCGGAGGAGCTTGGGCTGCTGGGGGCGCATGCCTTCGCCGAACAGCCGCCGCTGCCGCTCAAGCAGATCGTCGCCGCCTTCAACATTGATACCTCGGCGATCGCTCCTCGCGGTTCGCCGCTGGCGATCGTCGGGCGGGGAATGACCAAGCTCGATCCGCAGATCACCGAAGTGGCAAGGCGCCAGAAGCGCCGGCTGATCGAGAACGACGATGCCAACGCCTATGTCCAGCGCCAGGATGGCTGGGCGCTGCTCCAGCACGATATCCCGACGGTGATGGTGACCAGCGCCTATTCCGACCTCAAGCGGCTCGAACACTTCTTCGACACCGATTATCATCGCCCCAGCGACGATCTGAAGCACCCGATCGAGTTGGGCGGCGCGGCCGAGGACGTGGCGTTCTACATCGCCCTGGCGCGCTGGTTCGCCGATTTGAAGCGGGTCCCGGTGGCGCCGGGTTGACTGCAATTCCTCCCCGGCACGGGCAGGAACCAGGCCCCCGCTGTTTTCACTCACTGCTATAGCGCTCACGGGCGCACTCGATTAGATGCCCCCGGCACGATTCAAGGGAACCGCGCCAACCATGGATATTCGCCTCGGCCTGACGTTCGACGACGTGCTGCTCCGGCCGGCCGAGTCCGATATCGTTCCCACCGAGGCAGACACTAGCACCCGGCTGACCCGCTCGATCGGCCTAAACATCCCGGTTATCTCCTCGGCGATGGACACGGTGACCGAGGCCGATATGGCCATCCTGATGGCGCAGATGGGCGGCATCGGCGTGCTCCACCGCAATCTGTCGCTTGAGGAGCAATGCGCGGCGGTGCGCCAGGTCAAGCGCTTCGAGAGCGGGATGGTGGTCAACCCGATCACCATCGCCCCCGACGCGACGCTGGGCGAGGCGCAGGCCTTGATGAAGTCCAACCGGATCAGCGGTATTCCGGTGGTGGAGAGGAACGGCCGGCTGGTCGGCATCCTCACCAACCGCGACGTGCGCTTCGCCGCCAACCCGCTGCAGCCGGTGCGCGAGCTTATGACCAGCGAGGAGCTGGCCACCGTCGATATCGGCGTTGGCCAGGAACAGGCGCGGCGGCTCCTCCACCAGCGCCGGATCGAGAAGCTGCTGGTGGTCGATGAAGACTTCCGCTGCATCGGCCTGATCACTGTCAAGGACATCGAGAAGGCGGTCACCTATCCCAACGCCACCAAGGACGCCGCCGGCCGGCTGCGCGTCGCCGCGGCGACCACGGTCGGCGACAAGGGCTTCGAGCGGACCGAGGCCCTGCTCGCCGCCGAATGCGACGTGATCATCATCGATACCGCGCACGGCCACAACCGCGAGGTCGCGCTGGCGGTCGAGCGGGTGAAGCGGCTGTCGAACGCGGCGCAGGTGATCGCCGGCAACGTCGCCACTGCCGAGGCGACGCGCGCGCTGATCGGTGCTGGCGCGGATGGGATCAAGATCGGCATCGGCCCGGGCTCGATCTGCACGACGCGGATCGTCGCCGGGGTCGGGGTTCCCCAGCTGACCGCGGTCATGGACTCGGCGGAAGAGGCCGAGAAGTCCGGCGTGCCGGTGATCGCCGACGGCGGCGTGCGCAGCTCTGGGGACGCCGCCAAGGCGCTGGCGGCGGGCGCCTCGACGATCATGGTCGGCTCGATGCTCGCCGGCACCGAGGAGGCGCCGGGCGATACCTTCCTGTACCAGGGCCGCGCTTACAAAAGCTATCGCGGCATGGGCTCGGTCGGCGCGATGGGCCGGGGCTCGGCCGACCGCTACTTCCAGGGCGACATCAAGGACCAGATGAAGCTCGTGCCCGAGGGGATCGAGGGACAGGTGCCCTACAAGGGACCGGCGCGCGACGTGATCCACCAGCTGGTCGGCGGCATCAAGGCGGCGATGGGCTATACCGGATCGCGCAACGTCGAGGATCTGCGAACCAAGGCCAGCTTTATCCGCATCACCAATGCGGGGCTGCGCGAGAGCCATGTCCACGACGTGACGATCACCCGCGAGGCACCGAATTATCCCTCGCGGTAAACGCGCGTTTTGGGGCCGCCGCCCATGACGCCCCCCGCGCGCGTCCAGGCAGCGATCGAGATCCTCGACGGCATCATCACCGCCGCGCGGAGCAACGGCGCGCCGGCCGACCGGATCATCGCCGAATGGTTCCGCCCCCGCCGCTTCGCCGGCAGCTCCGATCGGCGCGCCGTGCGCGAATTGGTGTTCGCCGCGATCCGTGCCTGCGGCGAGGTTCCGGCCAGTGGCCGCGCGGCGATGCTTCTGCTAGCGGGCCGCGATCCGGCGCTGGCTACGCTGTTCGACGGTTCGCGCCATGGGCCGTTGCCGCACGCACCGGACGAGCCGATCGCCGGGCCGGGCCTGGCTCCGGCCTGGCTAGAAGCGGCGTTGGCCAAGAGCGGCGTCGCGGGCGCGGATGCCCTGGCGCTGCTCGCCCGCGCCCCGCTCGACGTCCGCGTCAACACGCTCAAGGCCGATCGCGACTCGCTGATGCTGCCGGTTGACGCCGAGCGGACCGCCGCGCCGCAGGGGCTGCGCTTGCCCCCCGGCACCCAGGTCGAGCAGTGGGATGCCTTTCAGGAAGGGCGAATCGAGGTGCAGGACAGCGGCTCGCAACTGGCCTGCCTGGCGCTCGATGCGCAACCCGGCGAAACCATCGTCGATCTCTGCGCCGGCGCCGGGGGCAAGACGCTCGCGCTGGCGGCAGCACTTGCAAACCGGGGCACGCTGATCGCCTGCGATACCGATCGGGGCCGGCTCTCCCGCCTGACCCCGCGCGCGGCGCGCGCCGGTGCCTACGTCGCCGAGACGATCCTGCTCAATCCCGGCCGCGAGGCAGAGGCGCTGACTGGTTGGGCCGAACGCGCCGATGCGGTCCTGGTCGATGCACCCTGCTCGGGAACCGGAACGTGGCGCCGCAACCCCGAGGCGCGCTGGCGCCTGACCTCGGCGCTCCTCGCCCGCCATGTCGCCGCGCAGCAACGCCTGCTGGGTCTTGCCACACACTACGTCGCCCCGGGCGGGCGGCTCGTCTATGTCGTCTGCTCGCTGCTTGATGCCGAGGGGCCGCATCAGGTCGCGCAGTTTCTTGCCCGAAACGCTGGCTGGCAGGCGGAGGCGCCGGTGCTTCCCGCCGGCACCGCGCGGAGACCCGGAGTCCGGCTTACCCCGTGGGATGACGGCACCGACGGCTTTTACATCGCGCGGCTGCGGCGCGTATGATAGGCTCGGCGAGGATGTCCCGATTCACCCGATCGCCCGAACATTCGGCCAAGGACTTGTTGATGCGCTTCACGCCCGCCGTCATCGCCCTGTCGCTGCTGGCCGCGGTCACGGCCAGCGTCGGCTATTCCGCCGCGCCGCAGGCGCTCGATCCGCGCGCCAGAGTGCTGTTGGTGCAGGGCCAGGCGGCGCTCGGCGCCGGCCAGAACGATCAGGCGGTCGATGCCTTCGAAGCCGCGCTCGCCGTCCAGCCCGGCAATCCCCAGATCCTCGTCCCGCTCGCCCAGGCCACCCGGCGGCAGGGCATGCAGGGCAAGGCGCTGCACTATTATCGTGAGGCGCTGCAGGTCGATCCCGCAAACCTCAAGGCGATCTCCGGCGAGGGCGAGGCGCTCGCCGAGAAGGGCGCCATCGAAAAAGCACGGCGCAACCTGTCGCGGTTACAGGGATTGTGCGGCGCGAATTGCGAAGCCACCCGCGAACTCGCCGCCGTGATCGCGCGAGGGCCGATCCAGCATGTGGTGACGGCGGAGGTCACCCCACCCAAGACCCCGGCGCTGGGTTCGAACTGATCTAGCCCCCGCCGATCAGATCAGCGGCAGGAACTCTTGCAGCACGGTCCGGTAGACGTCCTTCTTGAACGGCACGATCAGTTCCGGCAGGCTTTCCGGATCGACCCATTTCCACTCGCAGAACTCCGGCGGCTGATGCGCGGCAAGATCGATGTCGGCGTCGCTGCCGGTAAAGCGGGCGAGGAACCAGCGCTGGCGCTGGCCGCGAAATCTGCCGCCCCACAACTTGCCCATCAGCTCGTCGGGGAGGTCATAGACCACTTCCTCGCGGGCCTGCGCGACGATCTGCACCTTCTCGCCGGTGACGCCGGTTTCCTCCCAGAGCTCGCGGAGCGCCGCCGCGCGCAGATCCTCGCCGTCGTCGACGCCGCCCTGCGGCATTTGCCAGAAGTCACCGATGCGATTGTCGATCCTCTTACCGACGAACACCCGGCGCTCGGCGTCGACCAGCATCACCCCGACGCAGGGCCGGTAGGGCAGGCTTGCCAGCTCCTCGCCGGTCATGCCGGCGCGGCCGTTTGCCGCAATTCAGCCATCGGCAATGATTCCCACGATAGTGCAAATCCGGCCTTACGGCGCGGCTTCGCGCTTGACTAGCGCCTCGCCCGGTTCTCTTCCAAGGTCAGGGTTTTGTGATTGAGAGATTTTCTAGATTGCGGTGCGGCTGACGCGCACTAGCTGCGTTACACGCAGCCCCCGGGTCGGCCCGGCGCCAGCAGAGGATATCATGGCAACAGTTTCGCCTGAAAAACAAACCGCGGTGCTCGTGCCGGGAGCCGCCGCGCGCCCGATGGATGTAGCGGCGCCCGAGGCGGTGGTCGTACGCTTCGCCGGGGATTCGGGTGACGGCATGCAGCTCACCGGGGGCCAGTTCACCCTGTCCACCGCGCTGGCGGGCAACGATCTGGCCACCTTCCCGGACTTCCCCGCCGAGATCCGCGCGCCGCAGGGCACGCTGTTCGGGGTCTCCGCCTTCCAGATCAACTTCGGCTCGACCGACATCACCACCGCCGGCGACGCGCCCGACGTGCTGGTGGCGATGAACCCGGCGGCGCTCAAGACCAATGTCGATGCGCTGAAGCCCGGCGGGCTGATCATCGCCGACACCGGCGAGTTCACCCGGCGCAACCTTGAAAAGGCGAAGTACGAGACCAACCCGATCGAGGACGGCAGCCTCGCCAAATGGGATTTGCTCGCATTTGACATCAGCGCGCTCACGCTGGAGGCGGTCAAGCCGTTTGGCCTAAGCAACAAGGAAGCGCTGCGCTGCAAGAACATGTGGACGCTGGGCCTGGCGCTGTGGATGTTCGAACGTCCCCGAGCGCCGATCCACGAGTGGCTGCGCGACAAATTCGCCAAGAACCCGGTCGCGGCCGAAGCCAATGTCGCCGCGCTCGACGCCGGCCACGCCTATGGCGAGACCGCGGAGCTGTCCGGCCCGCTGCCCCGGATGCATATCGCTGCGGCTGAGAGCGAGCCGGGGCTCTACCGCACCGTCACCGGCGCCGAGGCGATCAGCTATGGCCTGGTCGCCGGCGCGCAGCTTGCCGGACTGCCACTGTTCTTCGGCGGCTATCCAATCACACCCGCCTCGGCGATCTTGCACAATCTCGTGAAGATGAAGGAGTTCGGGGTCACCACGTTCCAGGCCGAGGACGAGATCGCGGCGATCTGCGCGGCGATCGGCGCTTCTTATGCGGGCCAGCTCGGCGTCACTTCGTCCTCGGGCCCCGGAATCGCGCTCAAGGGCGAGGCCATGGGGCTGGCGGTGATGACCGAGCTGCCGCTGGTGATCGTCAATTCGCAACGCGGCGGCCCATCCACCGGCCTTCCCACCAAGACCGAGCAGTCGGACCTTTATAAGGCGGTCTATGGCCGCAATGGTGATGCTCCGCTGCCGGTCATCGCCGCGCGCTCGCCGGCCGACGCCTTCGACTGCGCGATCGAGGCCTGCCGCATCGCCGTGCAGTTCATGACCCCGGTCATGCTGCTGACCGACGGCTATATCGCCAATGCCGCCGAGCCGTGGAAGGTGCCCGATCCGGCCAGTTTCGCGCCCTTCCCGGTGAGCTTCGCCGAACCAGACGAGGGGCCGGTGCTCCCGTACAGCCGCGACGCGCGCGGCGTCCGGCCGTGGATCAGGCCCGGCACGCCCGGCCTGATGCATCGCATCGGCGGCATCGAGAAGGCAATCGACACCGGCAACATCGATTATTCTCCGGGCGCCCACCAGACGCAGACCGACGCGCGCCGCGACAAGGTCGATGGCGTCGCCGCCGCCATCCCGCCGCAGGAAGTGGACCTCGGCGGCGAGACCGGGCGGCTGGCGGTGGTCGGCTGGGGATCGACTTTCGGGCCGATCCACCAGGCGGTGCGCCGAGCGCGTCGCAAGGGCCTTGACGTCAGCCACATCCACGTCCGCCACGTCTGGCCGCTGCCGGCCAACCTTGGCCCGCTGCTCAAGGGCTTCGACCACGTGCTGGTGCCCGAGATGAACACCGGCCAGTTCAAGACCGTGCTACGCGACCAGTTCCTGATCGACGCCAGGCCACTCGGCAAGACCAGCGGCCAGCCCTTCGCCATCGCCGAGCTGGAGGAGGCGATCAACCACTTCTTCGGCCCCGGCGAGAAGGGCGGCGAGGTCGATGCGGATTCCACGCAGTTGCCGAGCATCAAGGCGGTGAACACCGACGGCCCCAACACCGCCCCGGCCGGCGCCGAAGCCAGCGAGTAAGCCCATGAACGACATGACCCCCATCACCACCACCCTCAAGGACTGGGAGACCGACCAGGAGGTTCGCTGGTGCCCCGGCTGCGGTGATTACGCGATCCTCAAGGCGGTGCAGCGCACGCTGCCCGAGATTGGCGCCGATCCAGCCAAGACCGTGTTCGTCAGCGGCATCGGCTGCTCTAGCCGCTTCCCCTATTACATCGAGAGCTACGGCTTCCACACCATCCACGGCCGCGCTCCGGCCTTCGCCACCGGCATCAAGCTCGCCAATCCGGAACTCGACGTCTGGATCGTTACCGGCGACGGCGACGGGCTGTCGATCGGCGGCAACCATCTGATGCATGTGCTGCGCCGCAACCTCGACTGCCAGATCATGCTGTTCAACAACGAGATCTACGGCCTGACCAAGGGGCAGTATTCGCCGACCAGCCGGCTCGGCACCCCCTCCCCGACGACGCCGCTTGGTTCGGTCGACCGGCCGGCGCGGCCCGCGGCCTTCGCGCTGGGGGCAGGCGCGCGCTTCGTGGCGCGCGGGTTCGACGTGTCGAAGGAACTGCCGAACGTGCTCAAGGCGGCGCACGCCCACAAGGGCGCGGCCTTCATCGAGATTTTTCAGAACTGCATCGTCTACAACAAGGACGTATTCGACGATTTCGCCGCGCCCAAGGGGGCGGAAGGCCGCCAGCTCTGGCTGAAGGACGGCGAACCGATGCTGTTCGGGAGCGAGAAGTCCGGTGGCATCAAGGGCATCACGCTCAACCTCGATCACCTTCACCTCGAAGTGGTCGATGTGCCGGGCGGTGATTGGAGGGCAGCGGGCGTCGTGGTGCACGATGTCAAGAACCGCGCCATCGCCCATATGCTGATCGAGATGCCGTCCGAGGAATTCCCGATGGCGCTCGGCGTGATCTACGACGATCCGCGCCCGACCTATGAACAGTCGGTGCTCGGCCAGGATGCCAAGGCGGTCTTCGGCAAGCCAGCCGACCTTGCCCGGCTGCTCGCGAAGGGCCAGACTTGGACAGTCAGCGGCACGGCGGCCGATCCGGTCTAAAGGATCAGGTGCGGCAAGCGGGTTCCGCCCGCGCCCGCAGGCGGGGAGCGTGGATCTCCCTTGATCAGGCCTGCGCCCCGTTTCCGGTAGCCTCTGCCGCCGCCTTTGCGGGACGATACAGCAGCGCCTGCGCCAGGAACGCCCATCCGGCGCCCCCGAGCCAGCCGGCTACAACGTCGCTCGGGAAATGCACGCCAAGCCACACCCGGCTCCAGGCGATCACGAGGCTGGCCAGGAGCGCCGCGCCGATGATCGTGATGCGAACCGCCTCCCGAGTGCTCAGCGTGGCGAAGGCGAGCGCGATGGCGATGTAGACAACGGCGGAATTGAAGCTGTGCCCGCTCGGAAAGCTCGACCCGCCGGCTTCGGTCAGGTGCGGGACGATGGTGGGGCGCGGACGACCGACCGCATGCTTGATTGCGCCATCGACCAGCCAGCCGCTGGCGATGGTGAGCGCCAGCAGCGCGGCCTCGCGCCGCAAGCTAATAAACAGCAGCGCCACCACTGCGCCAAGCGCGAACACATTGCGCAACAGCACACCGCCGAGCGCGGTCAGGTCGCGCACCGCCTCAAGCAGCCACACCGGACCGAGCGGTGTCAGCACCACGGGCGAACGCCAGATCATCAACCCCACGCGATCGAAACCGCCGGTGGCGCCCGCATTCACCGCGACCACCACCCCCGCAAAGCCGAGCCAGCAGAACAGCGACGCGAGCAGCGCCTTCTTCGGATCAATGCGCCACCCTCGAGCGGGAAGCGATGGCGGTTTGGAAGGAATGACCATGCGCCGGTGAAACTCGCGTAAGGGGTTTGCGTTTCCTTGCCTCCGATCCTGGGGATAACTGATGCCATCACCGCAGATCGTCTGGCTGCGCCGCGATCTGCGGCTGCGCGACCATCCCGCATTCCACGCTGCCGCGCAATCGGGGCCAGTCATTCCTGTCTATGTGCTCGACGACGATGGAGCCGGCGAGCGCCAGCTCGGCAGCGCGTCGCGCTGGTGGCTGCACGGCAGCCTGTCCGCGCTGGCGAAAACGCTGGAGCAACGCGGCTCGAAGTTGATCCTGCGGCGGGGAAATTCGGCGCGGGAGGTTGCGCGGCTGGCGGAGGAGGTCGGCGCCGGCGCGGTCCACGCGATCCACCATTACGAGCCGTGGTGGCGCGAGGCCGAGGCTTCGCTCGGCGGCGCGCTGGATCTCGTACTCCACGACAGCAATTATCTGCTGCCGCCTGGGAGCGTCACTACCGGCGCGGGCGGACCGTTCCGCATCTACACGCCCTTTGCCCGGGCGGCGATGCGGGAGCTGCCGGCGCGCGAGCCTCTGCCAGAGGCAAAATTCGCCGGGCCGGACCGCTGGCCCCGGAGCGACGCGCTGGCCGACTGGCAACTGCTGCCGACCGCGCCCGACTGGGCCGGGGGATTGCGCGACAGCTGGAAGCCGGGCGAAGCGGCAGCGGGCGCCCGGCTCGACAGCTTTCTCGCCCACGTCGATAACTATGCCGAGGACCGCAACCATCCTTCGGTCGAGGGCAGCTCCCGCCTGTCGCCGCATCTCCATTGGGGCGAAATCTCGCCGACGCGGGTGTGGGAGGCGCTATCCGGCCGGCGGGGCCCCGGCGTCGACAGCTTTCGCGGGGAATTGCTGTGGCGCGACTTCGCGCAGAACCTGATCGCGCAGTTCCCTGGTTACGCCGAGGACAGCCACCGCCCGGCGTTCCGCGCCTTCCCCTGGCGTGACCCGGAACGTGACGCAGCCGCGCGCGCCGATCTGCACGCCTGGCACCGGGGCCGCACCGGCTATCCGATCGTCGATGCCGGCATGCGCCAGCTGTGGACGAGCGGCTGGATGCACAACCGGGTACGGATGATCACCGCCAGCTTCCTGATCAAGCATCTGCTGATCGACTGGCGGATCGGTGAGCGCTGGTTCTGGGACACGCTGATCGACGGCGATTACGCCAACAACGCGACCAACTGGCAGTGGGTGGCGGGGAGCGGGGTGGATGCCAGCCTGTTCACCCGGATCATGGCGCCGCTCAGCCAGTCGGCGAAGTTCGACGCTGCAGGTTATATCCGCCAGTGGGTGCCCGAGCTCGCCGGGCTATCGGACGAGGACATCCACGATCCTGCGGAATCGCTTCGCCCGCCCGGCTACCCGGCGAAGCTGATCGGCCACCGCGAAGCGCGCGAACGGGCGCTCGCCGCTTATCGAAGCATCCGGGACAGCGATTAGCGGAACCGGTCCGCTGGCCACTTCCCAACTCCCGCCCGTCTCTGCATAGGCGGGCGGATGGACGCGCAGTTGGCCGATAGCGTAGAGCAACCCGGGGGGATCGCGAACCCGCCCCGGAGGGGCTTGCGATGGCTCGTGCCCGGATGGTCGCGGATCGTCACCCGTATCCTCGACCGGATCGACGCCGGGCTCGCGTCAGGCTCGCTGCGGGCGGTTATGCCCGACGGCTCCACCCGGCTGCTCGGCGGCCGCGCGCCGGGTTTCGCCGTCCAGGTCCGGCTCAATAGCACCCGCGCGCTGTGGCGGCTGGCGATGGGTGGCTCGGTCGGATGGTATCGCGCCTGGGAAGCAGGCGAATGGGAAAGCCCGGACCCGGTGGCGCTTTTCGCGCTGTTCATGGCCAACGGCGTTACCCTCGGTGACAACGCTCGCGCCACCGGCCCGTGGCGGCTGATCGCCCGGCTGGCCCACGCGCTGCGCGGCAACACCCGCGCCGGATCCCGGCGCAACATCGAGGCGCATTATGACCTCGGCAACGATTTCTACGCCCAATGGCTCGACCCGACGATGAGCTATTCGAGCGCGCATTTCATCGGGGATGCCAGCGATCTCGGAGCAGGCCAACGCCGCAAGATGGCCGATATCGCCGCGATGGTGGCCGGAGCGTCAAGCGTGCTCGAGATTGGTTGCGGGTGGGGATCGCTGGCCCACCACCTTGCGACGCGCGGCAGCCAGGTCACCGCCATCAGCCTGTCGGAGGCGCAGCTGAGGTGGGCGCGGGAGCGGCACGCCAGTGCGGGTATATCGTTCGAGAAACGCGACTATCGCGACGTCGCGGGCCAATTCGACGCCATCGTCAGCGTCGAAATGGTCGAGGCGGTGGGGACGCGCTACTGGCCGGATTTCTTCGACTGCATCGCCTGCTGCCTGCGCCCCGAGGGACGCGCCGCGCTGCAATTCATCACCATCGCCGACCCGCTGTTCGAGAGCTACGCCCGCTCCGCCGACTTCATCCAGACCTATATCTTCCCCGGCGGCATGCTGGTGCGCGAGAGCGAATTCCGCAAGCTGGCCGCCGAGCGGGGGCTGGATTGGCAGGAACAGCGCCGCATTGGCAGGGATTACGCCGAAACGCTGCGGCTGTGGCGCGCGAACTTCGACGTGGCGGTGGAGGGGGGAGGGCTGCCTGCCGGCTTCGACGCGCGCTTTACGCGGCTGTGGCGCTACTATCTGATGTATTGCGAGGGTGGCTTTCGCGGCGGCGGCATCGATGTGGTCCAGGTGGTGCTGACCAAGCGCGGCTGAGCGGCGGGGTGAACCTCAACCGGCAGTGGTGCTCCGCACTGGCATGTTGTCGATCAACCTCGCCTTACCGATCCGCGCCGCCACAAGCAGCCGTGCCTCGGTAGACCCCGCGCGCTCGATCGGCGCGAGCGTTTCCGCATCGCGCAGTTCGGCATAATCGACCGAGCAGAAGCCGCTTTCCGACAGCGTCGCGGCCAAGCCAGCGAGCGCCGGTGCGGCCGGCTCGCCCCGCTCGATCGCACCAACCGCCTCGCGCATCGCCGACGGCAGGGCGGCGGCGCGGGCGCGTTCGTCGGCGCTGAGATAGGCGTTGCGCGAGCTCATCGCGAGGCCATCCGCCTCGCGCACGGTGGGCACGCCGATGATGTCGCGCGCGAAGGGGCGGGTCAGATCGAGGTCGCGGGCCATGCGCCGGATCACCGCGAGTTGCTGCCAGTCCTTCTCGCCGAACAGCGCGACATCGGGCCGCACCTGCTGGAACAGCTTGCAGACCACGGTGGCGACGCCGTCGAAATGCCCCGGCCGGGCCGTGCCGCATAACCCGTCGCCCAGGCCCGACACCGCGATATTGGTCGCATATCCCGCCGGGTACATCACCTCGACCGCAGGCGCCCACACCAGCGCCACGCCTTCCGCCACCAGCATCGCACAGTCGCGTTCGAGCCGGCGCGGATAGGCGGCCAGATCCTCGCCCGCACCGAACTGGCGCGGGTTGACGAAGATCGAGACGACGACGCTCTCCGCCCGCGCCTTCGCCTCGCGCACCAGCGTCAGATGGCCTTCGTGGAGCGCGCCCATCGTCGGCACCAGCGCCACCCGCCCGTGCTCGCGCTCGCGCAGCGCGCGGACCGCATCGCGCAGTGGATCAAGCCGGTCGATGGTTTGCATGGGGACGTGCCCTCCGATAACACCGGCGGGCGGCCGGATCGGTCGCCTGCTTAGCGCCCCGGCGCGGCAGCCCACAAGCCTTGCGGAAAAAAGCGAGTCGGTCTCTTGTCCTCCCCATCCTCCCCGCACCGCATCGTCTTCGCCAACGAAAAGGGCGGCACCGGCAAGTCGACGACCGCCGTCCATGTCGCGATGGCGCTCGCCTACCACGGCGCCAAGGTCGCGGCGATCGACCTCGACCCCCGCCAGCGCACGCTCCACCGCTATCTGGAAAACCGCGCCGAAACCCAGCGCCGGCGCGGCATCGCCCTTCCGGAGGCGAGCTTTGCCGTGTTCACCGGCGAAACTATCGAAGCGCTGGAGGCGCTCGCGGCCGAGCTGAGCGAAGGTCACGACTTCCTGCTGTTCGATACGCCCGGCCGCGACGATGCCTTCGCCCGGCACGCCGCCACCACCGCCGACACTCTGGTGACCCCGCTTAACGACAGCTTCGTCGATTTCGACCTAATCGGGCAGGTCGACGCCGAGACCTTCAAGGTGCGCAAGCTGTCGTTCTACGCCGAGCTGATCTGGGAAGCGCGCAAGAAGCGGGCGGTCGCGACGATCCGCGACCAGCGGCGCGAGATGGACTGGGTGGTGCTGCGCAACCGCACCCAGCATGTCGAGGCGCGCAACATGCGCCGCCTGGACGAAGCGCTGCGCGAATTGTCGAAGCGCGTCGGTTTCCGCCTCGCTCAGGGCCTGTCGGAGCGGGTGGTCTATCGCGAGCTGTTCCCCTCCGGGCTGACGCTGCTCGACAAGGGGCATCTGGGGGAGCTGGGCACCAGCCACCTCGTCGCCCGGCAGGAGCTGCGCGCGCTGATCGCCGGGCTCAACCTGCCACTGCCGGCGCAGGCCGCGCCGGAGGGGTCCGAAGAAATACCGCTCGTCCGCCAGGCATGAAGCTGCTCGCGCTGTTGGTGCTGGCGGTGCTCGCCTGGCGCCTGCTGATCGGGCGCTGGCCGGGCTTTGCCGGGCCTGGTGCCGCGACGGCGCGGCTCGTGGCCGACGCGCGGGGTCTGCTGGAGGTGCGCCGCCACGCCGATCGGGCTGAGATCATCGCCGCGCATCGGCGGCTGCTGACCCGCGTCCATCCCGATCACGGCGGCAGTGGCGAGGCCGTACAGGCAGCCGACGCCGCGCGGGATTTGCTGCTGGGAGAACTGGCGCGCCGCACGCCGAATCGGGGATGAGCCACGCGCTCCACCCCAGCGTGCTGCGCGAATACGACATTCGCGGCATCGTCGGCGAGACACTCGGCGTCGAGGACGCCCGCGCGATCGGCCGAAGCTTTGCGACCCTGGTCCGCCGCGCCGGCGGCACCCGCGTCGCGGTCGGTTATGACGGGCGAATCAGCTCGCCTGCCCTCAAGCAGGCGCTGGTCGAGGGGCTCACCGCCAGCGGCGTCGATGTCGTCGAAATCGGCCTCGGCCCCTCGCCGATGCTCTATTATGCCGAGGCTTCAGCCGCGGATCTGCACGGCGGCGTTCAGGTAACTGGCAGCCATAATCCCAAAGAGCACAATGGCTTCAAGCTGGTACTTGGCGGACAGCCGTTTTTCGGCGCGGACATCGTCGAGCTCGGACGGGTGGCGGCGGCGGGTGAGTGGCTCAAAGACCCAGGGGTGTGCCAAGGCCGCGTGGAGCGCCGCGCAATCCTCCCGGCCTATGTCCGCCGGCTGCTCGAAGCGCTGGACGGGCTCGATTCGGGCGCGCTCGCCGGCATGCGAATCGGCTGGGATGCGGGCAACGGCTCGGCTGGGCCCGCGGTCGAGGCGCTCACCGCGCTGCTGCCCGGCGAACACCATCTGCTTTACACTGATGTCGACGGCCATTTCCCTCACCACCATCCTGATCCTACCGAGGAGCGCAACCTTGCCGATCTGAAGGCGCTCGTCGCCGCCAAGCGCCTCCATTTCGGAGTGGCCTTCGACGGCGATGGCGATCGCATCGGCGTCGTCGATGGGTTCGGGCGGGTAGTGTGGGGCGACCAGCTGCTGATGATCTATGCCGAAGATCTGCTGCGCGCGCTGCCCGGCGCGACGATCATCGCCGATGTGAAGTGCTCGAACACGCTGTTCGATCGCATCGCCACGCTCGGCGGGCGGCCGTTGATGTGGAAGACCGGGCATAGCGTGCTTAAGTCCAAAATGAACGAATTGGCGGCCCCTCTCGCCGGCGAGATGAGCGGCCACATGTTCTTCGGCCACGGCTGGTACGGCTTCGACGACGCGCTGTTCGCCGCAGTCCAGCTGATTGCGGCCAGCGTGCGGCTGGGCCGCTCGGTAACCGATCTGCGCTCGGAGGTGCCGGAGCTGGCGAGCACCCCCGAGCTTCGCTTCGCGGTGGAGGAGGACCGAAAGTTCGCGGTGGTCGACGAGGTGCGCGAGCGGTTGGAAGCGGGGGGAGCGCTTGTCGACACCACCGACGGGGTGAGGGTGACGACGGATGATGGCTGGTGGCTGCTGCGCGCCTCGAACACCCAGGCGATGCTCACCGCGCGAGCGGAAGGCCGCGATCCGGCGGGTTTGGAGCGACTGTTGGGCGCGATCGACGATGAGCTGGCGCTGTCTGGAGTGCGGCGCGCGGTTTGACGGTTTCCGCCGCAACGCCCACTCCTGCAGGGGAGCGGCTGCGCACCATCATCCGCGACTTCGCCTTCGCAGCCAGTGCGCCGCCTTGCCTGCCACACCCGCGCGGCGTAGCGCTTGGCCGTGACCGACCCGATGGCGCAGGTTCCGCCCGAGATCGAGCAATGGTTCGCCGCGCGCGGCTGGCGCATGCGGAGCCACCAGCTCCACATGCTCGCCGCCGCCGATGCCGGCGATCACGCGCTGCTGGTGGCCGACACCGGCGCCGGCAAGACCCTCGCCGGCTTCGTCAAAACGCTGGCCGATTTCACTCCCTCGCGGCTCGCCGGAGTGCCGCCGCCCGAGGGGCTGCACACGCTCTACGTCTCGCCGCTCAA
The DNA here is from genome assembly GCA_039917735.1 of Novosphingobium sp. Lineage (GTDB taxonomy): Bacteria > Pseudomonadota > Alphaproteobacteria > Sphingomonadales > Sphingomonadaceae > Novosphingobium. The sequence goes on from JBDSIY010000111.1 coordinate 112,456, forward strand.
GGCGCTGACGCATGACGTCCAGCGCAATCTGCTGACCCCGGTCGCCGAGATCGGACTGCCGATCCGGGTCGAGACGCGCACCGGCGACACGCCGTCCGATCGCAAGGCGCGGCAGCGCGCGCGGCCGCCGCACGTGCTGCTGACCACGCCCGAATCGCTGTCGCTGCTGCTGAGCTACCCCGAGGCGGAGACGATGTTCGCCGGCCTCGCCCGAGTGGTGATCGACGAGGTGCACGCCTTCGCCACCGGCAAGCGCGGCGACCTGCTGGCGCTGGCGCTTGCCCGGCTTCAGGCGATCGCCCCCGGCCTGTGCCGCGCCGCGCTCTCCGCCACCGTCGCCGATGCCGACGCGTTTCGCGGCTGGCTGGCGCCGTGGGGCGAGATCGACCGGGTGCGGCTGATCGAGGGCGAACAGGGCGCGGCGCCCGACTTGACGATCCTGCTGCCGCGCGAGGAACGCATCCCCTGGAGCGGACACGCGGCGAGCTGGGCGATCCCGCAACTCTACGAGCAGATCCGCGCGCACCGCACGACGCTGGTGTTCACCAACACGCGCTTTCTGGCCGAATATCTGTTCGAGTTGCTGTGGCGGGAGAACGAGGACAAGCTGCCGATCGGCATTCACCACGGCTCGCTGTCGAAGGAGGCGCGGCGCAAGGTGGAAGGCGCGATGGCGCGCGGGGAGTTGCGCGCGCTGGTCTGCACCGCCAGCCTCGACCTCGGAGTCGATTGGGGGGACATCGACCTGGTCGTGCAGATGGGCGCGCCCAAGGGTTCGTCGCGGCTGCTGCAGCGGATCGGCCGCGCCAACCATCGGCTCGATCAGCCCAGCAAGGCGATACTGGTGCCTGGCAACCGCTTCGAATTCCTCGAGGCGCAGGCGGCGGTGGAGGCGGTGGCCGAAGGCCAGCGCGACGGCGAGGATTTCCGGCCAGGCGGCCTCGACGTACTGGCCCAGCATGTCATGGGCCGCGCCTGCGCCGGGCCATTCGAGGCCGCAGCGCTGCTCGGCGAGGTGCGCTCGGCGCTGCCCTATGCCTGGATCGACGAAGCCACCTTCGCCCGGGTCGTCGATTTCGTCGCGACCGGCGGCTACGCGCTGCGCAGCTACGACCGCTTTCGCCGCATCACGCTGGACAAGGACGGGCTGTGGCGGCTGACCCATCCCGAACACGCTGCGCGCCACCGCATCAACGCCGGCATCATCGTCGATGTCGGCATGCTGGAGGTGCGCTTCCGAAACGGCCGCTCGCTGGGGCGGGTCGAGGAGGCGTTCGGCGCCACCCTCCGGCCCGGCGACACCTTCCGATTCGCCGGCATGGACCTCGAACTTGAGGCGCTGCGCGAGCCCGAGCTGATCGTGCGCGCGGCGCGGCGATCGGCGACGATTCCCAGCTACATGGGGGCCCGGATGCCGATCTCGACTCATCTTGCCGAGCGGGTGCGCGGGCTGCTTGCCGATCGCGCCGGATGGGGGCGCTTTCCCGACGACGTCCGCGAATGGCTGGAGGTGCAGGACTGGCGCTCGCACCTGCCCGCACCCGGGCGCCTGCTGGTCGAAAGTTTTCCCCACCACGGCAAGGAATACACCAGCTTTTACACCTTCGAGGGCTGGAACGCGAACCAGTCGCTGGGCATGCTGATCACCCGGCGGATGGAGGATCGCGGCCTCGGTCCGCTGGGGTTCGTCGCCACCGACTACACGCTGGCGGTGTGGGGGCTGGAGCCGGTCGAGCACCCGGCCGAGCTGCTCTCGCCCGATATTTTGACGCATGAATTCGTCGATTGGGTCCAGCAGTCCTATCTGCTGCGCCGCGCGTTTCGGGAGGTCGCCGTCATCTCGGGCCTGGTCGAACGGCAACAGCCGGGCCTGGGCCGATCGGGCCGCAAGAGCGGTCGGCAGGTGACCTTCTCGACCGACCTGATCTACGACGTGCTGCGCAAATATGAGCCCGACCATCTGCTGATCCAGGCCGCCTGGGCCGACGCGCGCGCCCGGATGACCGATATCGGGCGCGTCGGTGATCTGCTCGACCGCGCCGCGCGCGAGATCGACCACGTCCGCCTCGACCGCATCAGCCCGCTGTCGGTGCCGGCGCTATCGATGATCGGCCGCGAGACGCTGCCCTCCGGCGCCGCCGATGATGTCCTGCTGGTCGAGGCCGAGAGCCTGGCCTCGCTGGCGATGCGGCCGGATTGAACGGAAGCGAGGCCGAGGCCCACCGAAGCCGTATGGCCGGATCGCTGCGATGAGTCGCGTAGGAAGAGCGTATCGCCATTGGGAATGCAGGAAGACCGTAATAACAAAAAGGGGCGGATCGCTCCGCCCCTTGTTCGTCTATCTTGAGAGAAGACCGCGAAATCAGCCGCCGGCTTTGGAAAACTCCGAAAACTGCTCGTTGCCGACGAAGCCGAACTTGGTGACCTTGGAGCCCTTGATGATGTTGAGCACCTTGGCCGACAGATCATAGCTGGCATTCGGATCGGGCTGGAACTGCAGCTCGGGCTCGACCGGATAGCGCAACGTCTGCTGCAGCAGGCTGAGCAGCTGACCCGGTGCGACGGCGTTGCCATTCCACAGGATCTCGTTGTTGGGCGAGATCGACACCTTGTTCTTGACCGTGTCCGGCGGCGGGATGTTGGTCGGCGGTGTTGCCACCGGGAGGTCGATATCGACCGAGTGGGTGGCGACCGGAACGGTGATGATGAACATGATGAGGAGCACGAGCATGACGTCGATCAACGGCGTCGTGTTCATTTCCATCATCGGCGAGCCATCATCCTTGCCGCCTGACATTGCCATGGGAAATACTCCTGAACTGTGCCGCCACGTGGGCGGTTAAAGATCGGCTCAGCCGTTGGGATCGACGGGATTCGAGATGAAGCCCACCGTCGGATATCCGGAAATCTGGACGTTGTAGATCGCGCCGGCGACGCAGCGCCAGGGCGCCTGGACGTCGCCGCGAATATGCACCTGCGGAATCTTGTCGGGATTTGCGATCAACGCCTCGGGGCCTCCCTCGCGCTTGACGATCGCGTCGAGCCGCTTGAACGCCTGATCGCGCAACTCCTCCGAAGTCACCGGGGAGATGTTGTTGAAATACACCCGGCACTGGCCGTTCCGCGAAGCCCCCTCGAACCCCGGCTCGCCGGCGCTGCGCCCGCCCGCGTCGGTGGTGCTCACCGTCAGCAGCAGGTTCTCGACCTTGTCCTTCGATTCGGCGGACACGATGATCGGTAGCTTCAGCTTTTCGATGGTCTGGATCGCCACCGGGACCGCGATGAGAAAGATGATCAGCAGCACCAGCATCACGTCGACCAGCGGCGTGGTGTTGATGTCCGACATCGGCGTTTCGTCCCCGCCGCCTACTGCCACTGCCATGGTGCTTTATCCTATCCTGTATTGCGTCCGAGGGAGCTGGCGGCGGACCCGCATGCTGCGATCCGCCGCCGCCTGGTCGTCGATCGGGAGGGCATGGCTGGCCACTCCCGACATCATGCTCTGATCGACTTCAGGGCTTGGCAGCCGCCGTCATCGGCTTGGCCACCGGAGCCGGAGCTTTCCCAGGGGCAATGACCAGCGGCTTGACCTGGCCCTTGGAGTTAATGTTGGCGAGCACGTCAGTCGAGAAGCCGGTGAGCAGGCCGGCAATCTTCTTGTTGCGGCTCTGCAGGTAGTTGTAGGCGAGCACGGCGGGCACCGCGACCAGCAGGCCCAGCGCGGTCATGATCAGCGCCTCGCCGACCGGACCCGCCACCTTGTCGATCGAAGCCGACCCGGCGATGCCGATCGCGACCAGCGCGCGATAGATGCCGACGACGGTTCCGAACAGCCCGATGAACGGCGAGGTGGCGCCCACGGTCGCCAGGAAGGGCAGGCCGGAGGCGAGCTTCGCGTTGACCGCGGCTTCGGACCGGGCGAGCGTGCCGTGCAGCCAGTCATGCGCTTCCATGGCATCGACCATCTTGCTGTGCTGCTCTTCGGCGTTGAGGCCGTCATCGACGAGCTGGCGCCAGGCGCTGTCCTTCTGGAGTTTCGTCGAACCCTCGCGCAGCGATCCCGCACGCCAGAAGGTTCCCTGAAAGTCGTGGTACTGGCGCAGAATCTTGCCCTGCTCGAACCATTTGGTGAACAGGATATAAAACGAGCCAAACGACATGATGGCCAGGATAATCACCGTCGCATAGGCGATGAACCCGCCCTGCTGCAGCGCTTCGGCGAATCCGAACTTGTTCTGTGGCGCAGAGGGCGCCGCGGCCGCCAGGAGATCAATAAGCATGCGTATGGTCCTCTCAAGAAGTTAGTCGGTCATGCAGTGCGGGGTTCAAGCGGCGCTCACTTCGGAATAACCCAGCGAATGCGGTTCGAATAGCTGTCGCCGACGGGCTGCCCGCTTGAATCGGTGGCGGGCTTGAAGCGTGCCCGACGCGTCACGTTGTCGCAGGTCGCTGCATCGAGGTCGGGTGAGCCGCTCGAACTGGTGACCTGACAGTCAGTCACGCGCCCATCCGTTCCAATCGACACGCGGAAGCCCGTGGTTCCCTCACGCTCCTCTCGCAGGGCGCGCGACGGATAATCGTTCGAGGTCGCCCAGCTGCCAGGACTGCCACGCGGTACGGCACGGGTCGCGGCGACCTTTGGCGGCGGCGGCGCCGGCGGCGGAGCGGCAGGGGGCGGCGCCAGAATGATCGGCGCCGGCGGCGGCGGGGTCGTTACCGTAACGATCTGCGGCGGCGACGGAGCAATGTTGATCTTCACCGGCGGCGCGAGCGGCGGTGGCGGCGCTGTCTCCTTCTTCGGAGGCGGCGGCGGCGGTGGTTCTTCCTTCTTGACCTCTTCCTTGATGTCGACGGTCGTCACCTTTTGCAGGACCTTCTGCGCCGCCGAATAGGCGAGGCCGGTTACGAGCGCGTAACCGACCAAGAGGTGAATCAAGGCAACGATAATAAGAGCAGTAAGCTTGTTACCGCTCATCTTTTGGTCAGCGTAAGCCATCCAGTCGCACCCACTCCATCTGTATTGCCACGGATCAGATCACTATGGTGCACCGGCGGATCAACTTGCCCACCCGGCACCGAAGTCACCATCACCACCCTGACGGATATTCTCTGCTCGCCATCGGATTAACGACGGATCGAGCTTCGGAGCTCTTGACCTTGGCCCCGTTCGACCGGAGCTTTAGCGGCGATGCCTGACCCGTGCAACGCCTTATCGGCGGGAACCCGAGGTTAACGGCCAATTCACCCACACTGCTCTGTATGACGTTTAACCCACCGCGCTCACAGCGCGGCTATTTCGAAAAACCACCGGAGTTCGATCATCCATGGCTACGCCCGGACGCACTTCCGGCCCGTACCCGCTGCTTGCGGCCGCGGCGCTGGCGTTTTCACCGGCGGCGGCGGGGGCGCAGCCCGAGCCTTTCCGGTCCGCGCCGCCCTCTATGACGGCCGGACCGACCTACGCCGATCTCGCCGATCTCGCCGAGTCGGCGCCGCTGGTGATCCGCGCGAAGGTGCGCAGGCTCGTCCGGGTCGAGGATGCCCGTTCGCCCGGCCTACGCCCCGGCCGGGGTCGATTCTACGTCGAGGCGCTGACAAGGGCGCTGCTCACCGGCGCCGCGCCGCTCGGCGAGCGGCTGGCGTTCCTGGCCGATCTGCCGCTCGACGCGCGCGGCCGCCCGCCGGCGATCACCAAGCAGGACGTGCTGCTGTTCGCGCGTCGCGTTCCGGGACGACCCGGCGAGCTGGCGCTGGTCGCGCCCGATGCGCTGCTCCTCTGGGACGCCGCGACCGAGGCCCGGCTCCGCCCAATCCTGACTGCCCTGCTCGCCCCCGACGTTCCGGCGCGGATCACCGGCGTGCGCGAACTCATCCAGGTTCCCGGCAATCTCGTCGGCGAAGGGGCCACGCAGATTTTCCTCTCCACCGCCGATGGCACCGCCGCCTCGCTGACCGTCGAGCGGCGGCAGGACCGCCCGCCGCGCTGGGGCGCGTCCTTCTCCGAGCTTACCGCCGAGATCGGCAATCCGCCCGCGCGCGAAACGCTCGCCTGGTATCGGCTCGCCTGCTTCCTGCCCAGATCGGCGCCGCCGTCGGCCAATCTGTCGGACTCCGCCCAAGCCCGGGCCCAGGCGGAAGCGGACTATCGGATGATCCTTAGCGACCTCGGGAACTGCCAGCGCAACCGGCGATAAGCGCAGCGCTCGCTGGTCGAAGCCTCTGGCTTTTCGCGGAGTGCTCGCTTAGGCGCGCGTCGCGAAAGGGGCACCATGGCCGAACCGCTCAGAATCGCGCTCGCCGGGCTCGGCACGGTGGGGGCCGGGGTCATCCGGCTGATCGAGACCAACGCGCGGCTGATCGCCAGCCGCGCGCGGCGGCCGATCGTCATCTCGGCGGTCAGCGCCCGTGATCGCGCCAAGCATCGCGGCGTCGACATTTCCGGCTACGGCTGGGAGGACGACATGACGGCGATGGCCGCGCGTGACGATGTCGACGTGGTGGTCGAACTGGTCGGCGGATCGGACGGGCCGGCGCTGACGCTGGCGCGCGACACCATCGCCGCCGGCAAGTCGCTGGTCACCGCGAACAAGGCGATGATCGCGCATCACGGGCTCGAACTCGCCGGGGCCGCCGAGCGGGCGCGGGTGGCGCTCAAGTTCGAGGCGGCGGTCGCCGGCGGCGTGCCGGTGATCAAAGGGTTGAGCGAAGGCGCAGCTGCAAATGCCATCGCGCGGGTCTATGGTATCCTCAACGGCACCTGCAATTACATCCTCTCGACGATGGAGGATACGGGGCGCGGCTTCGCCGAGGTGCTGGCCGAGGCGCAGAAGCTGGGCTACGCCGAGGCCGACCCGAGCTTCGACGTCGAGGGCATCGACGCCGCGCACAAGCTTTCAATCCTGGCGGCGATCGCCTTCGGCGCGCATGTCGACTTCGGCGCGGTCGAAGTCTCCGGCATCGCCCCTATCCTCGCCGCCGACATCGCCCAGGCCAAGGCGTTGGGCTTCGTGATCCGGCTGATCGGCATGGCCGAGACGGAAGGCGCGGGTGGCGAGCGCCGCCTGTTCCAGCGCGTCCAGCCGCAGCTCGTCCCGATCGATCATCCGCTCGCCCATGTCGATGGCGCCACCAACGCGGTCGTCGTCGAGGGCGATTTCGCCGGGCGGCTGCAGTTCCAGGGCGCCGGCGCCGGCGACGGGCCGACGGCGAGCGCGGTGGTCGCCGACATCATCGACATCGCCCGGGGCGAGATCGGCGCCGCCTTCTCGATCCCCGTCGGCGAGCTCGAGGCCTTGCCGCCGGCCGACAGCGGCCGCCGCGCCTCGCGCAGCTATATCCGGTTCAGTGTCGCCGACCGGCCCGGCGTGCTCGCCGAATTGACCGCCGCGATGCGCGACGCCGGCGTCTCGATCGAAAGCCTGATCCAGAAAGGCGAGACCGGCGCGGGCGAGCCCGGGGGGGGCGACGTGCTGGTGGCGATGGTGACGCATGAGGGCCCCGAGTCCTGCGTGCGCGAGGCGCTGCGCCTGGTGGAGGGATCGCCTAGCCTTACCGCCCCGCCGCTGGTCATGCACATTCTGGGTGCTTGAGGAATGGCGCGGCCGGGATGACGGCGCGGGTGCGCCTCGGTTCTCGACAAGCCCGATCGTGCTGGCTAAGCCCAGTCGACCTCTCTCGCACTTCCCCCACCACACAATTCCGGACCCGCCATGACCTTGAAAACTCCCGTCAGTGACGTGTTGGACCGTGTGCTCGTGCTCGAAATGGTGCGGGTGACCGAAGCGGCGGCGGTTGCCGCGTCGAAACTGATCGGGCGGGGCGACGAGAAGGCGGCCGACGCGGCGGCGGTCGAGGCGATGCGCGCCGCGCTCAACGAACTCGCCATGGACGGCACCGTGGTGATCGGCGAGGGCGAGCGTGACGAGGCGCCGATGCTCTACATCGGCGAGAAGGTCGGATCGGCGCAGGGCACCGGGCCGAAGATCGACATCGCGCTCGATCCGCTCGAAGGCACGACGATCACCGCCAAGGCGGGACCCAACGCGCTCGCCGTGCTGGCGATCGCCGAGGAGGGCAATCTGCTCAACGCGCCCGACGTCTACATGGACAAGCTCGCCGTCGGCCCCGGCTATGCCAAGGGGGTGATCGATCTCAACAAGAGCCCGACCGAGAACGTCAAGGCAGTGGCCAAGGCGAAAGGCGTCGCGCCCGACGAGATCATCGTCTGCGTGCTCGACCGGCCGCGCCACGCCGAGCTGATCGCCGAGTTGCGCGCGATCGGCTGCGGCATCCAGCTGATCCCCGACGGCGACGTCGCCGGGGTGATCGCCACCACCAACGAAGACACCGGCATCGACATCTACATGGGCTCGGGCGGGGCGCCGGAGGGCGTGCTCGCCGCAGCGGCGCTGCGCTGCGTCGGCGGGCAGTTCCAGGGCCGGCTGCTATTCCGCAACGACGACGAGCGCGGCCGCGCCCGCAAATGGGGCATCGCCGACCTCAACAAAATCTATGAGCTGGAGGAACTGGCGCGCGGCGACTGCATCTTCGCCGCCACCGGGGTGACCGACGGTTCGCTGCTGGCCGGAGTGAAGCGGCGCAAGGGCTGCATGACCACCGAAAGCGTGGTGATGCGCGCTTCTTCGGGCACCGTCCGCTGGGTCAAAGGCGAACACCGGCTCTGATATTGGCTCAGCAATGCTGAACCAGCGTGGCAGTATCGGGGCAAGTGGACCAGACTTGCGTATTGCAATCGCATGACGCTGGGCTACGGCCTCGACCGGGCAGCTGTCGGGGTGGAGCGCGCGCGATGAAGATCCTGGCTGGCAACAGCAACGCGCCGCTCGCCGCTGCGATCGCCGCCTATCTCGAAATGCCGCTCACCCAGGCCACGGTGCGGCGCTTCGCCGATGAGGAAGTGTTCGTCGAGATCCACGAGAACGTCCGCGGCGAGGATGTGTTCGTGCTGCAATCGACCAGCTTCCCAGCCAACGACAATCTGATGGAGTTGCTGATCTGCATCGACGCGCTGCGGCGCGCCTCGGCGCGTCGGATCACCGCGGTCGTGCCCTATTTCGGCTATGCGAGGCAGGACCGCAAGTCCGGCTCGCGCACGCCGATCTCGGCGAAACTGGTGGCCAATCTCATCACCGAGGCGGGGGCCAACCGCGTCCTGTCGGTCGATCTTCATGCCGGCCAGATCCAGGGCTTTTTCGATATCCCCACCGACAATCTCTATGCCGCGCCGGTGATGGCCGCCGACATCCAGGCGCGTTACGGCATGCAGGAGCTGATGGTGGTCTCGCCCGATGTGGGCGGCGTGGTGCGCGCGCGGGCGCTCGCCAAGCGCCTCGACAATGCGCCGCTGGCGATCGTCGACAAGCGGCGCGACCGCCCCGGCCAGTCCGAGGTGATGAACATCATTGGCGAGGTCCGGGGGCGCACCTGCATCCTTATCGACGACATCATCGATTCAGGTGGGACGCTATGCAACGCGGCGCAGGCGCTGCTCGACGCCGGCGCATCCGACGTTACCGCCTATATCAGCCACGGGGTGTTGTCGGGCGGGGCCGTCGCGCGGGTCGATGGCTCCGCGCTCAAGGAGCTGGTGATCACCGATTCGATCCTGCCAACCGAGGCAACGAGCGATTCGAGCCGCATTCGCAACCTCACCATCGCCCCCTTGATCGGTGAGGCCATCCGCCGCATCGCCGACGAAAGCTCAGTCTCAAGCCTTTTCGACTGAGCATTTCGCCGCGGCTGGGTACGGGACGGTACGCGTTACTCCCACGGCCGAATCGCGCCCGGCGTGATGCGCGTGATCGCCTCCAGACGCCGGGCCTGGCGGGCTTCGAGCACCAGCGTCAGCAGCGGCTGCGGGGTGGTAACGAACTGGCCGGGCGACATGCCGAACAGCTCGGTGAACTCGTGGATCAGATGGCTCTGGTCGTAGTAGCGCAGCATCAGTGCCTCGGCCTCCTCCTCGTCGGCCACGCCCCGCAGATGGCTCGCCATGTCGAGCGCGCGGGAACGGCGCAGCACCTGCTTCGGGGAAAGGCCGAAATCGCGGCGGATGATACGCTCGACCGTCCGCTTGTCGACGCCGCACGCGCGCGCGAACTCGTTTATGCTGATCGAAGGATTGGTGAAGGCCATGTCTTCGAACCGTGCGGCGATTGGATCCGGCGTACCCGCCTCCATCACCGCGATGCGGCTGCGGACGCCGTCTTCAAGCTGACGCAGCCAGCTTTCCGGGTCGTCATCGGCCGCGTATCCAGGGAGCACGCGCTCGGAAGAATACCCCCACGCGTCGATCGGCACGGCCCGGTCGAGATATTCGCTGACCCGCGGCCCTTTGAGCGCCGTACAGCCGCCGGGACGGAACGACACCCCCAGACTGATGAAGCTGCCCCGGACGCTGATCGGCATCCGGCGCGTATTCGGGCCGAAGTAGAACGCCCCGGGCGATAGCGACATCGGGCCGTCCGCCGTGTATGCGGTCCATTCACCGGCAAGCTGAATGCGAACGAACGCAGCGTCGCTGAAGATGCCGCAGGTCAGGCAATGGTCCGCTGGCAGCTCCATCTTGGCGGCGTAAAGGCGCTCTACCCAGGGCGCGAGATCGGCGGCGGGAGCGCGATTGTAGGACAACGCCTGCCCGTCGCGTGAGACGCCGTGCGCCGATACGATCGCCGCGTCCACCCCTGGCCGCAACCGCTTCGCCATCTCCAACACCACCCGCAGCGATTCGGCGCCGAAATGCCCAAGGCCGTGCGCAACACATGGCCCATATCGTGGCGATCTGTCGAGCCTAGCCACGCGGATTTCAGCGAAATGGCCACCAGCGTCGCCGAAATGTTGCGCAATGGTGGCAATGCGGCCAATCCCCGTGGATGAATCAGGACGTCGACATCGCGCTTGCGCAACGCTTGGCCGACGCCGCCGGCGCGGCGATCCGGCCGCTGTTCCGATCCGGGCTCGACTCCGAGCGCAAGGATGACGCCAGCCCGGTGACGCTGGCGGATCGCGCGGCCGAGGCGGCCATGCGCCGCATCCTCAAGGCCGAGGCGCCGCGCGATACGGTGATCGGAGAGGAGTTCGGGGTCGATGAAGGAAACTCCGGCCGCAGCTGGGTGCTCGATCCGATCGACGGCACCACCGCCTTCCTGGCCGGACGACCAATCTTTGGAACGCTGATCGCGCTGGTGATCGAGGGTTGGCCAGTGCTGGGGGTGATCGACCAGCCGATCCTGTGCGAACGCTGGCTGGGGGCGAGCGGCCGCCCAACCGTGTTCAACAACGCGCCCGCGACCACCCGCGCCTGCGCCCGGCTTGCAGAGGCCACCATCGCGACCACCGGCCCGCACTACTTCGACGACCACGAGGGCGCGCGCTTCATGGCCCTCGCCGCCCGGACCGATCACCGGCAGATGGTGATGGGCGGCGATTGCTACAATTACGCGATGCTCGCCTCGGGCCATCTCGACCTGGTCTGCGAAGCCAACCTCAAGCTGCACGACTGGGCGGCGCTGGTGCCGATCGTCGAGGGGGCCGGCGGCACGATGTGCGACTGGCACGGCGATCCGCTGCACGCCGGTTCGTCCGGCCATGTGCTGGCGATGGGCGATCCGGCCCGGCTCGACGATGTTATCGAGGCGCTTGGCGCGGGCTGAACCGGGTCAGCTTTGGCCTTTGCGCCGCGTCTCCCAGCCCTTCTTTGCCGACGCCGAGCGGTCTGCTGCGCTGCGTTCGGCATTCGCCTTGCCGCCGCCTTCCCCGCCCCGGGGCGAGGACACCGTGGTATCCGGCACGCCCCGGCCCGAACCCGACTTGTTGCCGCCGCCCGATTCCTTGTTGACCGTCGCCCAGGCGCGCCGCTCCGCTTCATCCTTCGGAACGCCTCGGTCCTCGTAGCCTTCCTCGATATGCTCGGCCTTGCGCTTCTGCTTGTCGGTATAGGCGTCCTTGTCGCCGCGTGGCATGCTCCCATCTCCTGTCGGAGTTGATGCGCTGGAAACGGCCTTCCTCGCGTCAGGGTTCCGCGCTAACGAGCCTCGAGAACCGAACCGCCGCTGTGAAGGCGGCGAAGCGGCGGGCGCGGCGGTGTTCCGCTTCGGCTTCGCGGCCCCACAGCGCTGCCTGCCACTCCTCTTCAAGCTCGGAAGCGGCCCACAGCGACTCGGCGTCGGAGCGGGGTTCGATCGCCGCGAGCGCCACCACCAGCGACGCGGTCAGGCTCGCGAGCGTCTGCAACGCGGCGAGGGTGAACGGGTCGAGCGCGCCGAGCACCGAGCGCAGCTTCGCCAGCGTACCGGGCCGCTGAGGCCAGTGGATGATTCCGCTGACCCGCTCGAACCGCACGCCCCAGCGCCGTTCCGCCTCTGCGAGCAGCGGCTCCCACACCTCGCGCTGGCGACGGTGGAGCGGCTCGTCGGGATCGGCGCGGTAACACAGCGTGTCGGTTTCCCCGAAGGTGAGCACCGCGCCGATAACTCGATCGCGCTCGAGCCTCACCACGTCAATCGCATAATCGGCAAGGTCGCGCAGGACGAAGCCGGCCGGGTCGATCGTCTCGCCCTGCCCTGCCCATTCGTCGGCAAGCGCCTCGGCCAGCGCCCGCGTCGGTACGATCTGCGCACGGCTGCCCATAGTCTTGATCGGACGCGCATCGAGCAGCACCCGCCAGCCCCCGTCCGCCTCAGCGATTGTCACCTCTCGGTAGAAGCGCTTCATCGGCGCGGACTCCGCCAGCGTCGCGCCAGCAGCTTCGGCGCAATCAATGCGGTGGCGACACCGAGCGGCACCAGCGGAGTGCCCAGCGCACGGGGCAGGGGGATTCGCTGGTAGAGCGCCAGCAGGCCGACAATCACCAGCGCCACTCCGATCCAGCGCAGCGCCTGGATCAGGAAGAAGCGTCGCTTGGCGGGATCCTCGCTCATCGCAGCAGATGCTCGGCCAACTCGGACGGGGTCGCCGCGACCCATTCGGCGCCCGCGGCCCGAAGCTCGGCGGGGAGGTGGTAACCCCATTCGACCCCGATCGCCCGTACGCCGATGCTCCACCCCATTTCCATGTCATATTGGGTATCGCCGATCATCACCGCGTCGGCGCGATCGGCCCCGGCCTCATCGAGCGCCGCCTGCAGCATCGCCGGATGCGGCTTGGAGGGGTGGCGATCCGCATTCTGCAAGCTGACGAAGCGATCGGCGACGCCGTTCGCTGCGAGGCAATGGACGAGCCCCCGCCGCGACATGCCGGTAGCGACGGCGAGCAGCCAGCCATCCGCCCGCAGCGCGTCGAGCGTCTCGGCGATGCCGGGGAACAGCGGCTGCGCCAGGGTGCCGGCCTCGCGGGCGCTGCCGAAGCCCCGCTTGTAGGCTTCGACGAGCGCGCCATAGGTCGGCTCCCCGGCATCCGGCGCCAGGCTGCGGACCGCCTGCGGCAGGCTCAGCCCGACCGAGCGGCGGATGACGCTGCGGGCCGGCGGCGGCAGGCCGCATTGCGCGAAGGCATGTTCCATCGCCTCGCAGATGCTCACCTGGCCGTCGATCAGCGTGCCGTCGCAGTCGAACACAGCGAGGCGGATTGTCATCCTAGCGCTTGCCGCGCGCCGGTGCGGCGCCGCCCCGCCGCCGCCGCTCGCCGCGCCGCTCCTTGCGAATATCCTTGGCGTGCGCCTTAGCCGCAGCCTTCTTGGTCGCGCGCGAAGGCTCCGGATCGGGCTGCTGCCGCTCGGGCGCGGCACTCTCGTCGAAGCCGAGCTGGACCATGCTCGCCGCGAAATGTTCGGGCAGCGGCGCGGTGATATCGAGCGGCGCGCCGTCGGGGTGATCGATCACCAGCCGGTGCGCGTGGAGGTGCATCTTGCGGCTGATGCTGCCGGTGAGGAAGGCCTCCTGCCCGCCGTATTTGCCGTCGCCGACAATCGGATGGCCGAGCGCCGCCATGTGGACGCGCAGCTGGTGGGTGCGGCCGGTCAGCGGCTGCAGCTCGACCCAGGCGGCGCGGTTGCCGGCGCGCTCGATCACCCGGTAGCGGGTGCGCGCCGCCCTGCCCTCGCCGCTTTGGTCGACCATCATCTTCTCGCCGCCGCTGCCGGGCTGCTTGCCCAACGGCAGCTCGATCAGCCCTTCGTCGGGCGAGGGCACACCGACCACCAGCGCCCAGTAAGTCTTACGCGCCGAGCGCCCGGCGAAGCGCTTGGCGAAGAACGCGGCGCTGCCCGGCGTGCGGGCAATCAGCAGGACGCCGGACGTATCCTTGTCGAGGCGGTGGACGAGGCGCGGGCGTGGTCCTTCCGGGGCAAATGCGTCGAGCAGCCCGTCGACATGCTCGGTCGTGCCGCTGCCGCCCTGCGTCGCGAGCCCGGGCGGCTTGTTGAGCACGATCGCCGCGCGATCCTGATGGATCGCGAGGCCCAGCGCCCGCTCGATCTGATCCTCGCTCAGCGCGCGACGGCCGGGTCGGGTTGGAGTCGGCCGGGCGCCGCCGCCCGGCGGTACGCGCAGCTGCTGACCCGTCGCGAGCCGGTCGGCGGGATCGGCGCGCTTGCCATCGACTCGCAGCTGCCCGGTGCGCGCCCAGCGCGAAACGGTGGCGAAGCCGACGTCCGGCAGGTGCCGCTTGAACCAGCGATCGAGCCGCACGCCGTCGTCATCGGGCTGAACGGTGAACTGGCGGACTGCCTCGCTGATTCCGGTCTCCGTCATGCCGGCACTCGCATCAGCATCAGCCCGAGGAACAGTCCGGCGAAGCTCCCCAGCAGCGACAGCGCCACATAGACCAGCGCCTGGCCGGACGCGCCGCGCTGGATGAACGTCGCGAACTCCAGGCTGAAGGCGGAGAAGGTGGTGAAGCCGCCGAGCACGCCGACGCCGAGCAACAGCCGCCAGCCCTCGCCCTGGCTGCCGTGCCGCGCCAGCCATCCGGCGAGCAGCCCCATCGCGAAGCTGCCGGCGACGTTGCAGGTCAGCGTCGCCCAGGGAAAGGCGCTCGCCGCCACCGGCCCGAGCAGCGCAACGCTCCCTCGCCCGACCACGAAGCGCAGCCACGCGCCGGAACCGCCGCCGGCGGCGACCATGAGCGAGGCGACGAGGAAGGAAGGCGGGTTCATCTGCACAGCGCCGATAGCGAGCCGCGGTGCTCCTGCCAATCGCCGCGCCAGCCAAAGCCGCAACTGGCCAAGCCGCGCTTGCCAAGTCACCGGCGCTTTGCTAGCGGCGCCGCTTGCGATCCGGCCCTTGCGGGTCCGGCATCGTTGTCGTCATCCATCTTCGGGCGATTCCCGCGAGGAAAGCGGGCCCCGCGTTTCGTTTGTGAGGTATGCCGGTTTATGCAGATTCTCGTCCGCGACAACAATGTCGATCAGGCTCTGCGCGCGCTCAAGAAGAAGTTGCAGCGCGAGGGCGTTTATCGCGAGATGAAGTTGCGCCGTCATTACGAGAAGCCGTCCGAGCGCCGCGCTCGCGAGAAGGCTGCCGCGATTCGCCGGGCCCGCAAGCTCGAGCGCAAGCGGGTTGAGCGCGACGGCGGGAAGTAGGCTTCGCGCACCAGCTTGCAGCGGCGCACCGGTTGCGCCATCAGGGCGCGGATCCGCTCCGCGCCCTTTGCATTTTTCCGGATAGCCCATGACCGAGATCACCCGCGTGCCGCTGCAGCCGATTGCCGGGGGCGCGCTGTCCAAGCTGTGGATCGGCGTCGCGGCTCTGGCGCTGATCGGTGGCGGCATCGCTTATGCCGCCATGCCCGCTTCGGTCGATGTCGATACGATCAAGGCCGGCACCGGCCCCTCGCCAACGCGCGAGGACGTCGCGCTGGTCAATTACAAGGGCATGCTCCCCAGCGGCAAGATGTTCGACCAGGGCAGCCAGGCGGTGCTGCCGCTGTCCGAGGTCGTGCCCGGTTTCACCAAGGCGCTTGAGCAGATGCAGCGCGGCGGGCGGTATCGGGTGCTGATCCCCGCCGCGCTCGCCTATGGCGACAAGCGAGTCGGAGATATTCCGCCGAACACCGACTTGACCTTCGATATCGATCTGCTCGACTTCAAGAGCCGCACCGAGATCGAGCAGCAGCAGCGGCTGATGGAGCAGCTTCGCCAGATGCAGGGCGCACAAGGCGCGCAGCCCGGAGCGATGCCGCCGGGGATGGAGCCGCCGCCGGGTGCGCAAGCTCCGGCCGCTCCGCCCTACCCCTGACGGTACCCCAACCATGTCGGTCGATACCGCCACCGTCGCCAAGATCGCCGCGCTCGCCCGCATCAGGCTGGGCGAGGCGGAGATCGCCGCGATGGTGCCCGAGCTTAACGGCATCCTTGCCTGGGTCGAGCAGCTCGGTGAGGTAGACGTGACCGGCGTCCAGCCGATGACTGCGGTGATCCCCAACCATCTCCGGTTGCGCGACGATGTCATCGATGCCGATCCGCTCACCGGCGGCGGCATCCGCCAGGCGGTGCTCGCCAACGCCCCGGCGGCCGAGCACGGTTTTTTCGGCGTGCCCAAGGTGATCGAGTGATGGGGCGGGCGTTGGCACATGGCCGGGCGCAATGACGGACCTCACCGAACTCACGGTCGCCGCGATCCGGGATGGCGTGAAAGCGGGTGACTTCACCGCTGTCGCCGTCGCCGAAGCGTTCAACGCCAACGTCGTGGCGGCCCAGCAGGCGCTCAACGCCTTCATCGTCCCCACCCCCGAAAAGGCGCTTGAGGCCGCGCGCGCCACCGATGCGCGCCGAGCCGCCGGCGAGCCGCTCGGTCCACTCGCCGGCGTACCGATCGGCATGAAGGACCTGTTTGCGACGCAGGGCGTCCAGACCACCGCCGCGAGCCACATCCTGGAAGGCTTCACCCCGCAGTACGAAAGCACCGTCTCGCAGAAGCTGTGGGACGCCGGCGCGGGCATGCTCGGCAAGCTCAACCTCGATCAGTTCGCCATGGGATCGTCGAACGAGACCAGCCATTTCGGCCCGGTGATCTCGCCATGGCGCCGCAACGACGGCGGAAATGCAATGCTGGCGCCGGGAGGCTCCTCGGGCGGCAGCTCGGCGGCGGTGGCGGCGCGGCTGTGCCCGGCGGCGACCGGCACCGACACCGGCGGCTCGATCCGCCAGCCCGCCGCCTTCACCGGCATCGCCGGGATCAAGCCGACCTACGG
>JBDSIY010000112.1:0-3736 GCA_039917735.1 Novosphingobium sp.
CCAAGGCTGTCGAGCCGCCGCGCGATCGTCGAGATGAACCGGCGCTCGCCGCGCACATCGGTGGTCACCGGGCGGAACAACGGTGCCGAGGCCTGATTGGTGCGGTTGGTGCGTCCCAGCCCCTGGATCGCAGCATCAGCCCGCCAGCCTGGTTCGAGCAGGAAGTGGACGCGGCGCGCCTGGTTCTTTGCGGCAAGGTCGGCATGGTAGCTGCGGCCCGTGCCGCCAGCATCGGAAAAGACCAGGATGCGCTTGTCGCCGTCCATGAACGCCTGGGTCTCGGCGAGATTGGCACGGGGGGACCGCGACTGGACTTTCTGCCGGCCGTCTTGACCAATGATCAGCCGCCGCGAGCGGCCGGTGACCTCGGCGACCTTGTCGACGCCGAACCGCTCGATGATCGCGTCGAGCGCGGTTGCGATCGGCGGCAGCGCGCAGAGCTGCTCGATCATGCGCTCGCGCGCGGCCAACGCCGCGCGGCACAGCACTGGTCGGCCTTCGTCATCGAGCATCGGCTCGGAGCGGGGATCGCCGTTCTCGTCAATGAACACGGCCATCAGGCGCACCGGGAAGCTCCTGGCGAGGTAGTCGACGACGGCTTCACGCGGGCTGAGGTCGATCTCAAGCGCCTCGCGTTCTCCGTCTGTCAGCTCAGCCAGGCGCCGGTCGAGCATTGCCTCGGCGGTCGAGACCAGCTGAACGACGACCGCATTGCCGTCGACGAGCGCGGCGTCGATCGCCGGCAGCAGGCTTGGCAGTTTCATCGAGAGCAGCAGCTGCGCGAAGAACCGTTGCTTGGTACCTTCGAACACCGAGAGCGCCGCGGCCTTGGCGCCCGGGTTCAGCGTCTCGCCGCTGTCTTCATCGACGATGCGCGTCGCTTCCAACGCCTCGCGCAGATTGGCGTGAATGATCGCCCAGGCTTCGGCGTAGGCATCGTATACGGCGATCTGGCCGGCCGTCATGCGATGCTCGAGGATTTCGTACTCGACGCCTGCGAACGACAACGCCCGCGCGGTGTAGAGGCCGAGCGATTTGAGATCGCGGGCGACGAGTTCCATCGCGGCGATGCCGCCATCCCGAATGTCGGCGACGAAGGTCTCACAGGTCGCGAAAGCGGTTTCGGGACCCCACAACCCGAGCCTCGTCGCATAAGCGAGGTTGTTGACGTCCGAGGCGCCAGTGGCCGAGGCGTAGAGCACGCGGGCGCGCGGCAGCAGGTTTTGCAGGCGCACGCCGGCGATACCCTGCTCCGAGCCCTTCACCTTGCCTCGCGAGCCTTCGCCACCTGCGGCGTTCGCCATGGCGTGCGCCTCGTCAAATGCGATGACGCCGTCGAAATCCTCATCCGCCCAACCGAGTATCTGATCAAGCCGGGTGGCGTCGGCCCGGCCGGAGCGTAGCGTCGGATAGGTGACGAACAATATGCCGTCGCGCATCCCGACCGGAAAGCCGAGCTTCCATTGGCCGAGTGGCTGGATGTCGATCGGCAGGCCGCCAAGCGCCGTCCAGTCGCGCCGGGCATCTTCGAGCAGTGCCTCGTTTTTAGAGATCCAGATATGGCGGCGCTCGCCCCTCACCCAGCGGTCAAGAATGACCGACGCAACCTGGCGACCCTTACCGGCGCCGGTACCGTCGCCGAGGAAATAGCCCATGCGGTAGAACTGGCCCTCGACGGCGGGCCTGAGGGTGCAGCCCTTATCGTCGGGTTCATAGCGGCCGGGAATATCGCGCGTATGGGCGCTGGTGGCATAGATCAGCGTTTCAGCCTGCGCCGCCGAGAGGATGCCCGCGGCGATGAGGTGGCAAGGAAGCTGCGGAACGGCCTCGGGCACCGGCGCGGTGATCGAGCCCATCGCTAGGGATTCAACAAGCGGGGTCGGATGTTGGCACGCGCCGGCAATTGCGATGCGGCTCGGACGGTACGGGAGATAGTGCCCGGCCTGCTCGGCGATCGGCGCGGGGGCTTCGAGCGGCTGGTAGGCGAGGTCGATGACCAACGGCGCGGCGGCGACCGGCCTTGCGGCGAACGGGATCGGCTTTCTGCCTGCGGCAATCAGGCGCAGCGGTGGAGCCGGCCTGCGAATGGCCGGGACGGGTTCCGGAGATGCGCCCTCGCGCGCGGGCAGCACATCGACCAGGGCGCTGAGCTCGGCGAAGTCACGGGGAGCGCCGGCGACCGGCTTGTCACCGGTGTCGAACTTGTCGAGCACCAGGAGGCAGGTGGTGATCGAGGTTCCCTGGCGGACGAAGCCGCGTTCGATCGTCGCATTGAGGCGGAGCGACGCAGCACCACTTATGCTCGCCAGAAAGCGGCCGACGTCGAACCATTCGGGCATGATCGCGACCATCCGGCCGCCGGAAGATAGGCGATTCCATGCCGAACGCAGGTGGCGAGCACCGGTCCGGCCGTCGTGACCGCGCTCGATCCCGTGCGAATACGGCGGGTTCGCAACAACCACGCTCGGGGTGACGTTCGGATCGAGGTGCTCATCGATCAGTTCGCCGTCATGGCCCGAGAGCCGCGCGGAGGGAAAGAGCAAAGCCAGTAAGGTGCGGCGCAGCGGCGAAAACTCATTAAGCGCCAGGCACGCACCGCCCTTCTCCGCCCAGACCGCCAGCATGCCGGTGCCGGCGGATGGCTCGAGGACGAGCTCTGCCGCCGCAATGCCACAGGCCCGCGCGGCAAGCCATGCGATCCGCGGTGGCGTTGCGAACTGCTGAAGCTTGATCTGCTCATCGCAGCGTCTGGTCTGGCTCGGGATCAATGCATCGAGCCGGGCGAACGCATCCTCTGCTGCAGCAACGGACGAGCCAAGATCGAGGGAAGCACAACCCTGCAACCAGAGCACTTGGGCGAGTTCGAGCGCGGCATGGGCATCGCGAACAGACCAACGGCCCTCGGCATCGCTGCCACCGAGATGATCGCTCATCGTCTGGCTGAGCAGTGGGCGCGTGATGCACTCGTCCTTGGCGATCATAGCGCAAAGCGACCGGGCGGCGGCAAGGACGAGCGGCTCGGCGACAGGCTCGAAGGCGAACGCCGGCGAAGCAATGGACATAAGGACCTCCTGACGAGGCCCCGGGTCGATCACCCCAAGCCTCATCAGGCCAAAGGCCCTCTCCCCTCTCGTGCGTCGGTCAGGCCCGGGCGGGTTGAAGGTTCATCAAGACGTCGTTCCAATCGGCACCCGTGAGGTCCGGTGGCCGCGTCACGATCCGTCGGCCCTCGAGCGCGTAAGCTTGCCGCGCACGGTCTTCAGCCACCGCGCCACCAGCGTCGTGATCTACGAACAGGAATAGCTCCCGCACGCTCGGCGGGATCGCGACAAGCCCGAAGCGCTCGTTGCCGAGCGTTGCCCAGCAAGGGATATCGAAGATCTGCATTGCCGACAGAGCAGTCTCGACACCTTCGGCTAGGCCCAACCGGCCGTTTTGAGGCGCGGCGAGACGCACGGCCCCTTTACCTGGTCTGCCTAGCGCGCGCTTGGGCTGCTCGAACCGGGCAAGCCGGGCTCGGGCCGGATCCAGAAATGTCCGATGGACGGCGACAACGCCGACATCGGTGCGAACAGCGGCCAACATCGCTGGTAGGAAGCGGACGGCGCCCCGAGGGCCGAGCGGCGTTTTGCCATGGAAGCGCAGCTCCTGCGAAAACTGCGTGATCCCTCTTGCCGACAGATAAGCCTCTGCGGGGCTTTCCTGTAACGTGCCGGCGGCTTGCCAAAGGCGGCGG